>DASXOE010000001.1:0-9845 GCA_036494575.1 Polyangia bacterium
CGGCAAGCTCAAAGGCGACCAGCACATTCGCCTCATCGACGCGAACTCGAGCATGGTTCCGTACACGATCTACCAGGCCTTCGGCGGCACGGCCCCGACCTTCGGTTTGAAAGAGGGTCAGGTCTCCAGCGGCATTCCGGCGTTACTCGCGTGAGGCGTAACTCTTTGTTGGCGGCGTCCGTGGCGCTGGCGCTCGCCGGTGGCGTGGGCACATGCTCGCCGAGCGGCGATCGGGGCGGCGGCGCTCCCGGGACCGCGGGCGGCCCAGGAAGCGCGGGCAGCGGCAGCGCGGGGAGCAGCGTCCTCCCGACCGGCAGCGCCGGCGCGGGGCTTGGCGGCGGCGGTGGCACGACGGGCACCGCTGGCGCTGGGACGGCGGGCAGCACGGGCGCCGCGGGCATCCCGGCCACGGGAACGGGCGCCGGCGGCGCCGTCGTCCCGGTCAAGAGCGCGCCGGCCACGAGCGTGAAGGGCCCCGACGTCACCTTCACCGCGTTCAAGGTTCCCACGAACGCCTCGCCGGGCGGGGTCTGCGCCGGCCCGGACGGCAGGATTTGGTTTCTGCATCAAGACACGGGCCCGAACGCGAACGAAGCCATCGGGACCGACGGAACCTTCTCCGCCGTCTACAAGGTCAGCACCACCAATATCGGGCCCATCGCCATCACGGCGGGCCCCGACGGTAACATCTGGTACACGAAGCAGCAGGGAGTTGGGAGGATGACGCCGGCCGGCCAGGACACCGAGTTCGGGGCGCCCGGAGGCGCGCAGACCGCCGGGATCACCAAAGGCCCGGACGGCAACTTGTGGTTCTCCGAGCGCGACGTCGATCGCATTGGCAAGATCACGCCAGCCGGTCAGGCCACCGACTTTCCGCTCCCGAAGACCGGGACGACCGCGCGGACGCCGGGCGACATCACGCTCGGCCCCGACGGCAATCTCTGGTTCACGGAGACGACAGCCAACAACATCGGCCGCATCACGCCGGCCGGCGTGGTCACCGAGTTCCCCATCCCCACCCCCGGGAGCTTCCCGAGCGCGATCACGACCGGCCCCGACGGGAACTTGTGGTTCGCCGAGCACGACGCCCACAACATCGGCCGCATCACGCCCACCGGGACCATCAGCGAGTTCGGCATCCCTTCGGGCGGCAGGCCTTACGCGATCACGGCCGGCTCCGACGGCAATCTGTGGTTCACCGAGCGCCTCGTCAACGCCGTCGGCCGCATCACGCCCATGGGCGGCGTCTCGGAATACCCCATTCCCCCGAACACGAACGCGGCCGGAATCGCGACCGGGGCTGACAAGAACATCTGGTTTGCCGAACAGGATGCCGACTCGATCGCGCGCATCAGCAACTTGATGGGCGGCGGCAATGTGAGCAGTGCCACGGGGAGCAGCATCGGCACCACCTCGAGCACGAGCGGTCCGTGCATGAAGGACACGGACTGCATCGCGAGCGGCAAGGCCTGCGGCGGCGACGTCTGCAGCTACAACGCGATGCCCCACGGCTGCGTGCTGGCCACCATCGGAGATCCAGGTTGGTGCGCGACGACCGCCGACTGCTGGTGCACGGTGGAGGGCGCGACTTGCGACGCGACCACGCACCACTGCTCGATCATTTCGCATTGAGCGCGGCGCGCCTGCATTTCGCATCGAGCCGCGGCGCGCGCGTTCGAGCCCGAGCCCGAGCCCGAGCCCTCGGTCGTCGTCAGAGGCCGTTGAGCGCGCGCACGACGTCGAAGAGATCGCCGATCGAGTAGTGATTGACGGCCACGAAGTTGGGCAGCTTGCCGCTCTCCTTCTGACACTGCTGCGCTCGTCCCAGCAGGACCTCGCGCGTGTTGGCCGTGGCGCTCGACATCTCGTTGGGCAGCGGATTCTCGAGCCAGTGGTTCAGGAGGAACAGGTCGTTCTGGATCTTGCCGCGGTTCTGCGCGCACGAGAAGTCGCTGGGCGTCTTGAAGGTGTACGGCGTGTCCCAGGCCAGATCGTAGAAGTGGTGATACCAGGCGGGCGGCGGGCCCGCGGTCTGCGCTCCCACGAAGACCCTGTGCCCTCCCTCGATCATGGCGCGCAGCGTGGGCCACGGGGTGCCCGGCGCGTGCGTGTACACGAGCGCGTCGAGGCCGCTCTCGACGAACGCCGTGTTGGTCTCGGCGGCCGTTATGTAGTCCTCGAACACCAACGTCAGCACCTCGTTCGGGTTCTGGCGCAGGAACGCGGCCATCTCGCCGAGGCTGTCGGCCAGGCGCTTGCTGCCGAGGAGGCAGGACGTGTGGCAGAGGTAAGTGCTGCCCAGCCAGTCGTAGCTGTCGATGAGCATGGCGCGGATCCCGTCGCTGAGTTGGCGCGGGATGCCGTGGACCTGATCGGGCGCGATCCAGCCGTCGTCGGCGTTCGACATGGCGTTGTGGGCGGTGGGGAAGACCACCTCGTCGAAGCGCCGGTCGCAGAGCGCCTCGTACCCGTTGCAACGCATGGGCGCCGGGCCGTCAGCGGCGTCCGGTGCGGTCAGTGCGCCGGCGTCAACGACGGCGTCGCTACCGTCGAGCGTCCGCGCCGCGTCGAGAGGTCCGTCGCCACCGACCTCGGGGGTGGCGCGATTGACGACGGCGTCTGTGGGCCCGGAGCCGTCCGAGGACGCCGCCTCGGGCGGGCCGCCCGCGCCCGCCGCGCCCACCTCAGCCGCGTCTCGCGCCGCGCCGCCGCCGCAAGCGCCCGCGCCGGCCGCTGCCCAAAGAACCATGGCCGGAGCCCATCGGCGCATCGTCGCGATGGTATCGAACTATGTTCAATAGGTAAACAGGCCCGTCAGTTCGGCGTGCGCGCCGACATGTTGCTGCTGCTCACGGCGTTCCCGGTCCCGTTGATGATGTGCGCGATTCCACTGCCACTCGCGCCGCCGAAACGGAGCGTCACGATGTGTTGCATCGACACGCCGGCGGCCATCGGCGTCTCGACGGCGTTGGCGCCCAAGATGGCGTTGTCGAAGACGCAGTAGACCCCCAGGCCGCGCGCGTCATGCGAGGTCACGGAGTCCGCGACCTTGTACGACGCGTATCCATTGACGCCGCCGTGCGCCCAGTCGTTTTGAGTCGGCACGTCGTACGGCAGCTCCGATTGGTAAAAATAGACGGTGCCGCCGTCTCCGTTCCACAACGTTTGGTACTGCTGGAAGTGCTCGACGAACAGACCGTACGCCGTCACGTTCTTCCCGTTCACGATGAGGCCGTTGTCGCTCTTGTTGCCGGTCCAGCTGACGCCTTCGCCGTCGTCGGAGCGCCACAACCAGGTGTTGTCGATGATGACGTCGTTGCTGTTGATCGTGAAGCAGCTGCTCGCGGTTCCGGCTTCGGCGCCGCCGATCCTGCAGTGAACGTCGAAGAGGGCGGTCGGGTTCTGCGCGTGAGTCTGGGAGCTGCCGGCCGGGCCGACCTGCAACAGCGTGGGAGAGCTCGTGGGTCCGGCGTCGACCATGAATCCCGCGAGCGTCACCCCGTCGACGTCGGCGACGACGATCGTCGGCGTCGCCTTGTCGGGGATGAGCGTCGCGATCCCGAGACCCATCACGATTGTGCCGGGCTTCGAGACCTGGAGGCTCTCGGTGAGGTGGTAAATCCCGGGCGTCAGCAGCAAATCCTGGCCGCGCGCGAGCGCCGCGTTGAGCGTGCTGGCCGTGTCGATCGCGGGTTTGGCGAGATAGAACTGGTCGATGGACACGGAGCTCCCGGGCGCCGCCGCCGTCGCCCAGCTCGGTCCCATGCTGGCGGTCTTCAGTGCCGGGACCATGACGTAGTAGCCGCTCTTCTCGAGGAAGAGGAAGGGTTTCTCGCGAACGACGGGCGTCGTGCGGACGACCGTGTTGGGCGTAGCCGGCCACGTGCCCGTGGGCGGCTGCCCGTCGCCGACGAACACCATGTTCCACGAGCCGCCCTGCCAGCTCGTCAGGTCCGTGTTCCGCGTGAAGAACTGCTGCTGCGAGCCGGCCGAGATCTTGGTGTCGATCTTCGAATCGGCGATGAACCCTCCGCTCGAATAGCCGCCGTCGGACAGGACCACGCTCCCCTGCACGTGGATGCGGCGGAGATGGGTGGCCTGAGAGACGGCCCAGACGTCGGTGCGGGCGTCCGCCGCGAGCGTGGGAACGACGGCCAGGTTCTCCGCGCCCCGCCAGAAGTTCAGCAAGGCGTCGCCTGGATCGTCCGTGCGCCAATCGGCCTTCGAGCGCACTGCGCCCATGATCGTGACGTCGTCGGGCGAGCGGCCGAGCCCGAGCGCTTGAACGTAGAACCCGATCTTGACGTCCGCCGTGTACTGGCCGGGTTTGAAGAGGTAGGCGTACCGGCTCGTGCTGTACTCCGCGCCATAGCCGAAGCCCACGGGGGTCTGCGGCGTGTTGGCGTTCTGCTTCGCGGCGACCATGTCGAGCTGGCTCTGAATGGCCGTCGCCGACATGGAGGGATCGAAGATCAAGACGTTCGGACCGAAGTCGGGTGGCGCGACCGCGGCGGCGTCGGAGGAGGGCCACCCGGGGATGACGCCGCCGCCCGACGAATCCGGCGCGCTTCCTCCGGTGCTCGCGTCCGGGGGCCGGCCCGCGTCGGCCACCGGCGTATCGCCGGAGGAGGCGTCGTCAGGCGGGCTCCCCGCGTTCCCGGTGGCGCCTGCCGTCATTCCCGACCCGCCCCCGGCGCCCGTCGGGACCGAGGATCCGCCGCCGTCGGCGGAGCCTCCGTCGGGCCCGGGCGCGAGGGCGCGCGGGCCCGCGCTGGACGCCGTGCAACCCGACAGGAGCGCCAGGAAGACGGCGCCCGGCGCCCCAAAGAGATCGAAGTTTTTCGTGACCTTCATGAAAGTGGTTCGGCGTCCCAGGCGGCGCGTCGACATGATACACGGCCTTTCACGAGACACGCTCGCGTGAGCAGTCGCGCGCGTCGGCTTCGCGTGTCAGAGTGGATGCGATGGCGGATGTCCCATTGGGCGCACGTGGCGCCGCGGCGATCATCGAGCCCCGACTGGCCGGCTTTCGGGGCGACTTGACGGTCGCCGACGGGGCGGCGCGCGGGGGCCTCGCGTTGCGCGACGCCGAGGTCGGCCTGCGCTGGCTCGCGAGCGAGCGGGGCGGACAGCTCAAGGCCACGGAGACGGGCGAGCTGCTCTACTCGTTTCCGCGGGGGCTCGTGGCGGCGCCGAGGCCGGGCGGGCTCACGCGCGCGCTGCGGGCCACGGGCCGCGCGCTCTCCAGCGTGGGCCGCTTCGTCGTGCGCGCGTGGGTCTCGGTCGTGCTCGTGAGCTACGCCGTGATCTTCGTGGCCGTCGCGGTGGCCATGGCGAGCTCGCGCGAGGGCGACGGCATCGGCGACGCGCTCGTGGGCGTCCTCGACGTGATCGTCGAGGCGCTCTACTGGACCTTCCATCCGTTCTCGCCCATCAACTGGGGCCGCGAGCCGCGCTGGATCTGGGGCGGCCGGCGCCGGAAGCGCGGGTTGCCCTTCTACGAGCGCGTGAACCGCTTCGTCTTCGGACCGCCGCCCGAGGTCGAGGACCGGCGCGAACGTGAACGCCGCGTGCTGGACGAGATCCGGCGCCAGGACGGCCGCGTGGGCCCGGGCGACCTCATGCGCGTCACCGGCGGCGATCGGGAGTCGGCCGAGCGCGACCTCTTGCGGCTCGTCGTCGACTACGACGGCGACATCCAGGTCAGCGAGGACGGCGCCATCGTGTACGTGTTCAAGGCCCTGCGCACGACCGCGGGGCGGGGCGGTGGCGCTCTGTCGCCGCGTCCCGCGTGGTCGGAGCGTCGTCTCGTGCCGCCGCTCACGGGCAACGGCGCCTCGACGAACCTCCTCCTCGGCGTCTTGAACGGGTTCAACCTCATGGTGAGCGGCGTCGCGGTCTCCGCCGGGCTCACGGTCGAGCGCGTCTTCCAGATCATCGAGCATGCGCGCCTCGTGGCCGCGCTCGGCCCCGAGGCGCCGCCGCTCGTCGCCGCCCACGGCGTCCCCATGCTCCTCGGCTGGGTCCCGCTCGTGTTCTCGACGGGGCTGTTTCTGCTTCCCGCGCGGCGGCTCCTGCGCCGGCGACGACAGAAGGCCGAGATCGCCGCCGAGAACGGCCGCCTCGCGCTCATGCGCCTCGTGCTCGCCGAGCCCGGTGGCGTGGCTGAGCTGTCGCCCGGGGAGGCGCGCCGCGCCTGGGTGGCGGCGGCCCAGGTGAGCGATTCTGGCTCCGTCACGGCCGAGGTCGAGGCGGCCGTTCGGGCCCTCGGCGGAGAGGTCGATCTCGACGCCTCCGACGCCGTCGTCTATCGCTTCGCCACCGAGGCGCGCGAGCGCCGCGCGCTGCAGGCCCTGCGGGCCGCGGCGCCCAGCGCCGAGGCGCTTCCGGGCGCGGTCGTGTTCTCGTCAGGCGAGCCCGAGACCGACGAGATAGACGGCGCGAAGGCGCGCGCCCTCATCGAAGCCGCGCGCGGCCGGCGCGAAGGCTGACGCGAGCGGCAGCTCCGTCCCGACGCGCGGCGAGTCCTCAGCGCTGTTCCCAGCGTCCGGGGCGCCAGACGTAGTCGCGGTCGCGGTGCTCCCACGCACCTTCACGCCAGCCCCAACCGGGCCGTTCGCGAGCGTAGTGGCCATGGGACCAGAGATAGTGGTTGTGGCGCCAGCCGTAATGTCCACCAACCCAGACGTACCCGTGGCGCTCGCGGATGACCTCGGATCGCGGCGGAGGCGGCGCCTCGTACGGCCCACGGTAGAAACGAGCCTGGGCCAGCGAAGGCGAGAGGGACAGCGCGAGAGTGACGGTGAGGATGAATCCACGCATGCCGGCAATATGCGCACGCATTGCGCGCGCGGTAGGGGGGCGGCCCGACGGGCCTTCCGCTGGTGCCGCGCGTCAGGGACTGCCGGTCCCGCTCACGCACTGGCCGTTCGAGCAGAGCGCCACCAAGAAAACGCAGGGCGGCCTGTCCGGCGGCGGACAGCTGGCGCAGTCGGCGGACGCGCTCTTCAAGCTGCTGTCGTATTGGGACGCGAGCGCCGCGAAGATGGCCGTGCCGCAGTCGCTCACGCAGGCATTTTGCTCGACCACGAGCGTGCAGTCCGAATCGAGCTTGCAGGCGGAAGCGTTGTACTTCTCGATGAGCTGCTGACGAAGGCTCTGGTAGCTCTGCTGCCCCTCGTTGCACGCCTCGGAGGGCCCGGCGACGCACACCGGACAGCACGTTCCGGGGGGCGTCTCGAGGTGGTCCCCCGGGGGACACTTCGGGTCGGCGCAGTCGACCGCGCGGCAGTCGATCGGCCTGCACACGGGGCAGCAGGACACGGCGGGGTCGACGACGCTCATGTAGCCTTGCTTGCACAGGGGAGCGGGACACGGGCCGCACGCCTGGGAGCCGCCAGCGCCGCCTTTTCCGGTCGATCCCGCGCCACCCTTTCCGCCGAGACCACCACCGGCCCCCGCGGCACCGGTGGTGCCAGCCGCGCCGATCGTGCCGGCGGAGCCCGTGCCGGCCCCGGTCGTGCCCGCGACGCCGCCACCTGCTCCGCCGCCACCTGCTCCATCGCCGGCAGCACCGGGTTGACCGCCGTCCGCGCCCGCCACCTTCAACGCGCGGTCGCCGCAGGCGCCCGACGAGAGCCAGGCGGCCCCGAGCGCGAGGCAAAGGACGGTCGATGGGGCCAGCGGGCGCGCGTTCATGGGGACCTCCCCGGCAAGTATCGGCTGATTCTGCGCGACCCGAAAGGCCTCGGCAAAGGGCCATTTCGGCTCTTGCGCCGCGTCGACGGCCCGCCTCGAAGGTGTTGCAACCGGGCACCTTTGAACGAATCACGGCCATGCGTGCCGCGTGATACACAAGACCGGATGAGCAAGCGGATCGTGGCCGGGGGCGTGAGCCGGAGGAAGTTCCTCGGCGTCTCCGCAGTGAGCGTGGCAGCGGCCACGGCGGCCAAGGCCGCGAACAAAGGGTCCAAGAAAGCGACTTTGAAAGACGCGGGCAAAGGCGGGGACCTCTTTCCCAAGGACTTCGTCTGGGGCGCGGCGACGGCCTCCTACCAGATCGAGGGCGCCGCCAATGAAGACGGCAAGGGCCAGTCGATCTGGGACGTCTTCTGCAAGAAGAAGGGCTCTGTCTTCGAGGGGCACACGGGCGACG
This sequence comes from Polyangia bacterium, assembly GCA_036494575.1. Taxonomy (GTDB): domain Bacteria; phylum Myxococcota_A; class Polyangia; order Fen-1088; family Fen-1088; genus DASZFV01. The sequence goes on from DASXOE010000001.1 coordinate 8,156, forward strand.
TCGCCTGCGACCACTACCACCGCTATAAGGGAGATCTCGCGCTGCTCAAGCAGCTCGGCGCCCGCTCGTATCGTTTCAGCGTCGCCTGGCCCCGCATCCTGCCGAGCGGCGCGGGCGCCGTGAACGCCAAGGGCCTCGATTTTTACGACCGCCTCGTCGACGAGATCTTGCGCAACGGCGTCGAGCCGCTCTGCACGGCGTTTCACTGGGACTACCCGCAGGCGCTGTACGAGCGGGGCGGCTGGCTCAACCGTGACTCTGCCGAGTGGTTCGCCGACTACGTCGCCATCATCGCCGACCGCTTGGGCGACCGCGTCAAGACGTGGGCCACGCAGAACGAGCCCCAGTGCTACATCGGGCTCGCGCTGCTCGAGGGCGTGCACGCGCCGGGCGACAAGCTGAAGTTCCCGGAGTACCTGCTGGCCGCGCACAACTCGATGCGCGCGCACGGCAAGGGCGTTCAGGCACTGCGCGCCCATGTCAAGGGAGCCAAGGTCGGCTACGTGCTGGCCGCGCAGATCACGCAGCCCGCGGGCGACGGCACGGGCGATCTCGAGGCGGCGCGCCAGGCGATCTTCGCCGTCAACAACCGCGGCGAGTGGTGCAACGCCTGGTGGACGGATCCCGTGGTCTTCGGCAAGTACCCCGAGGACGGCCTGGCCTACTACGGCAAGGACATGCCGAAGATCAAGGCGAGCGACCTCGACGAGATGAAGCAGCCGCTCGACTATCTCGGCCTCAACATCTACAAGGCCGAGAGCTATCGCATGGGCAAAGGCGGCAAGCCGGAGCACGTCCCTTTTCCGCCCGGCTACCCGCGCTCGGGCGTCGACTGGCAGCCCATCACGCCGGGCGCGCTTTACTGGGGCCCGCGCTTCTTCTGGGAGCGTTACAAGCTGCCCCTCATGATCACCGAGAACGGCCTGTCGACGCGCGACCAGGTCTTCCTCGACGGCAAGGTCCACGATCCCCAGCGCGTCGACTACATGCACCGCGTGCTGCTCGAGCTCGCGCGCGCCATCAAGGACGGCGTGCCCGTGCGCGGGTACTACGCCTGGTCGCTGCTCGACAACTTCGAGTGGGCCGACGGGTACAAGCAGCGCTTCGGGATGGTCTACGTCGACTACGCGAACCAGAAGCGCATTCCGAAGGACTCCTTCGAGTGGTACGGCAAGGTCATCGCGACGAACGGCCGCGTCCTACTCGACCGCGGCCCCGTGCCGGTCACGCAGGTGACGGCTTGACGGGGGCCTGGCTCGCTGCCGCTCGCAGGCCCCCGGGCCCCCCTCGCTCCGCGTGGCGAAGCCACGCTACGCTCGCTCCTTAACGCCGCCCTTTGCTGGCGGTAGCGACGGCTGGCTCGGCGGTGCCGAGCCATTCGACCATGGCGTCGGCCTGCGTCGCGGGGGGCATGGCGGGCAGGGCGGCCAGCAGCCAGTCGGCGGCGCGGTCGCGCTCGCCGCGCGCGAGGCGCGCTCGGTAGACCCACGGGCCCAGCTTGGGATCGGCCGCGAGGCTCGCCAGCTTGGCGTCGTCGGCGGCCACGAGGGCCATGCCGCGCAGCTCGGGGTCGCTCGACGGAGGCTCGAGGAAGGCGCCGAAGGCCGCGAAGGTGCTCTTGGCGTGGCGCTTGACGAGGAGCTGGGCCGCCAGGCGCTGGACGGGCACGAGCGGGCGCCGCATGAGCTTC
>DASXOE010000002.1:0-13412 GCA_036494575.1 Polyangia bacterium
GCACGATTCCCCGTCCGGCCGTCATCCAGTTGATGTCGCCGGCGCGGATCGTCTGCAGCGACCCGAGGCTGTCCCGGTGATCGATCTCGCCCTCGTAGAGGTAGGTCACCGTGGCCAGGTTGATGTGGGGGTGCGGCCGCACGTCCATCCCGACCCCCGGCGACAGGGCCGTCGGGCCGAAGTGATCGAAGAACAGAAACGGCCCGACGGCGTGCCGCTTTCCCGCGGGCAGCACGCGGCGCACGAAGAACCCGTCGCCCAGCTCACGCTCCCGCGGCTCGAGGACGAGGGCGACCGGATCCGAGGGTGCGGCGCTGGCGGTCACGTGCTCACTTTACCGCGCGCCCCCGTCCCGGCTAGCGCCATCAGCCACGGTCGCCGAAATTTTTCTTTGCCACGCCGTCGATTTCGCGTCAGCTCGCTCGTCGTGGTGTTAGAGGCTGGAACCGACAAACCCCGACGAGGAGAACGACCATGCGATTCATGATGCTGATGTACCCGAGCGAGAAGGCCGAGACCGGCGTCATGCCCGATCCCAAGCTCGTCGAGGCCATGATGAAGTACAACGAGGAGCTGGCGAAGGCCGGCGTGCTGCTCGCGCTCGATGGGCTTCAGCCCTCCGCCAAGGGCGCCCGCATCACCTGGGACGCCGCGGGCAAGCCCATGGTGACGGACGGCCCGTTCACGGAGGTCAAGGAGATCATCGGCGGCTACTGGATGATCCAAGTCAAGTCACGCGAAGAGGCCATCGAGTGGGCCAAGCGCGTGCCGCCGCACGACGCGCGCAAGGTCGAGCTTCGTCAGGTCTTCGAGATGACCGACTTCCCAGCCGACGTCCAGAAGGCCGCGGACAGCCCGGAGGTCCGCGCGACGATCGAGCGCATCGAAAAGCACGCGCGCTCCTGAGACCCGGGACCGGCGCGCCCGCGCCCGCTTGCGCGGGCGCCTGGGCGTGCTCTCATGTGCGGCGTGACAGCCGAGGCGAAGCCGGGGACGATCAACGCCGTCTGCAGCGCGGTTTGGCGGATGGAGTCGCCCAAGCTCATCGCGGCGCTCGCGCGGCTCGTGCGCGACGTCGGGCTCGCCGAGGAGCTGGCGCAAGACGCGCTCGTCACGGCGCTCGAGCGCTGGCCCGCGACGGGCGTGCCGGACAACCCGGGCGCCTGGCTCATGACGGCGGCCAAGAACCGCGCCCTCGATCACCTGCGCCAGAAGCAGATGGCGGCGCGCAAGCACGAGGAGCTGGGGCGAGACGTCGAGGCGCGCGAGGCGCGGGGCGCCGAGGAGATCGAGGCAGTCATCGAGGCCCATCTGGACGACGACATCGGCGACGATCTGTTGCGGCTCGTCTTCGCGGCGTGCCACCCCCTGCTGTCGACGGAGGCGCGCGTCGCGCTGACGCTCAGGGTGCTCGGCGGGCTCACGACCGACGAGATAGCGCGCGCCTTCCTCGTGCCCGAGCCGACGATCGCCCAGCGCATCGTGCGCGCCAAGCGCGCCCTCGCGGACGCGCGCGTGCCGTTCGAGGTCCCCCGGGGCGACGAGCTCGCCCGTCGGCTCGCGTCCGTCCTCGAGGTCATCTACCTCGTCTTCAACGAGGGCTACTCGGCGACGGCGGGTGACGACTGGATGCGCCCTGGGTTGTGCGAGGACGCCCTGCGCCTCGGCCGGGTCCTGGCCGAGCTCGCGCCCGACGCGCCCGAGGTGCACGGCCTCGTCGCGCTCATGGAGATCCAGGCCTCACGGACGGTGGCGCGCGCGGGCGCTGGCGGCGAGCCCGTGCTGCTCCTCGAGCAGAACCGCGCGCTCTGGGATCGGCTGCTCATCCGCCGCGGCCTCGCGGCCCTCGACCGCGCCACGGCGCTCGGCGGCGTGGCCGGACCGTACGTGCTGCAGGCCGCGATCGCGGCCTGCCACGCGCGCGCCGCCGCGGCGGCCGAGACCGACTGGCCGCGCATCGTCGAGCTCTACGAGCTCTTGCTGCGCGTCACGCCCTCTCCCATCGTGGCGCTCAACCGGGCCGTGGCGGTGTCGATGGCTGCGGGCCCCGCCGCCGGCTTGGCGCTGGTCGACGCCCTCACGAAGGAGCCCGCGCTCGCGGGCTACCACCTGCTGCCGAGCGTGCGCGGCGATCTCCTCGCCAAGCTCGGCCGCGCCGCCGAGGCGCGCGCCGAGTTCGAGCGCGCCGCGACGCTCACGCGAAACGCGCGCGAGAAGGCGCTCCTCGGGGCGCGCGCCGCGGCCTGCCGGTCGTGAGCCTCTGCCTCAGTGGCCCACGAAACGCAGCGCGATCTCGAGCACGATGAGCAGCACGATCGAGACCTCGAGCCAGACGAGGCGCTTGTCGCGCGCGATATCCGTCACGAGCTCGAGCGCGTCCTGGACGCTGCGTAGCTTGAGCTCGAGCGCGTTGTGGCGATCGACGAGATCGAACTCGGCGCGCAGCTCCTCGTAGATCTTCTCGGCGCCGGGGTCGTCCCAAGCGGCGTCGGGCTTGTCGAACAGGTGCAGGACGGAGAGCACCTCGCTGCGCGTCCCGATGGCCGCGCCGATGAACTGATGCAGCTTGCGCGTGAAGACCGGCATCGTGCCGCTCTTCTCGAGGCGCTCCACGAGGCGGTCGGTCTCCGTGAACATCTGGTCGACGATGCGCTCGTAGTACTCCATGGCCGCGCTCTGCGCGATGGTGAGCGTCACGACGCCCGCGCGCTCGAACGTCAGCTCGTCGAGGACGAGCACGCCGCTCTGGATGTCGGGCCGCGCGCCCGGGACCTCGCGCACCGAGAACTCCTCGGTGAGCACCTGCGCGTCGCTGAGCTTCGGCAGCGCGCGGCGCAGGCGCTGCACCTCCATCTCGCGGCCCACCTGGCCCACGTCCTGGAAGACGACGGCGCCCGAGGCGAACAAATAGACCGTGCCGCCGGACGACGCCGCGTACCAGAGCTGGTGGTGCGTGCGCTTGGCCTCGGGATAGAGCGCCGCCAGGTCCTTGAGCGAGAAGTTCTCGACGAAGGCGAGCGCGTGAAACGTGTGGACGGTCTCGGCCACGGTGCGCGGTCCCCGGAGTAGAGCGTCGGCGACGCGCCTAATTGACGCCGAGCAACTCGACGTCGAAGACGAGCGTGGCGTTCGGAGGAATGGCGGCCCCGGCGCCGCGCGCGCCGTAGCCGAGATCGGGCGGGATCTGCAGCTGACGCTTGCCACCCACCTTCATGCCGGCGACGCCCTCGTCCCAGCCGCGGATGACCATGCCCGCGCCCAGCTTGAATTCGAACGGCTCGTTTCGATCGACGGAGCTGTCGAACTTCTTGCCGTCGGTCAGCCAGCCCGTGTAGTGGACCTTCACGACGGTTCCCGACTTGGCGACCGCGCCCGTGCCCTTCTTGAGATCCCAGTATTTCAGGCCGGAGGCGGTCGTCGTGCCCTTGCCCGTCGTCTTGGCGGGGCCGCCCGCCGGGGCCGCGGCCCGCGCGGAGGCGGGCCCGAGGGCAACGACGGAGAGGGAGACGCAGAGGAACGCGCAAAGCACGAGGACGGCGTGCGGGCGGGCGCGGGACATGGAAGACCTCCGTTGAATTCGGTGCCACACTTCTTACGGCACATCGGGCGCGAGAGAAACCTCTTTCATGGATCCCAAGCTGAAGGCGGCCCTCCTCCTGAGCGGAGCGCGCGCGTGACCGAGACGGGCCCGTCTCGCGTGGGTCGAGGCGTAGCCTTGGCGGCGCTCGCGGCGCTTCTCTTTGGCGCCGCGACGCCGCTCATCAAGGCCGCGAGCGCGGACACGGGCGCGCTCGTCGTGGGCGCTCTGCTGTACCTGGGCGCGAGCCTCGAGAGCTGGATCGCCGCGCTCGCGTCGCGCCGGCGCGGGCGCGACGCTCCTCCTATTTTCATCCGCGGCGCGGCGTGGCGACTCGGCGCCATCGCGCTCGTGGGCGGGGCGCTCGCGCCCGCGCTGCTCGTGGCCGGTCTCGGCCGCGCCGACGCCGCGTCGGCTTCCCTGTTGCTGGCCCTCGAGGCGCCCTTCACCGTGCTCCTCGCGCGCCTGTTCCTCGGCGAGCGTCTCGGACGGCGCGTGCTGGCGGCGGCGACGCTGATCTTCGCCGCGGCGGCGCTGCTCGCGGCGCCGGGGCGCGCCCCCGCGAGCGGCGTCGGCGTCGCCCTCTTGGCCGCCGCGACGCTCGCCTGGGCCACGGACAACCTCTTGTCGCGCGCGCTCGCGGACGACGATCCCGTCGTCGTCGTCGCGTGGAAAGGCCTCCTCGGAAGCGCCGCCTCCGCCCTCACGGCCCTCGCGCTCACCGAGCGACCGCCGCGCCTCGAGAGCGCGCTCACCTTGATGGCGCTCGGCGCGCTCGGCTACGGCGTGAGCCTGCAACTGTACCTGCGCGCGCAGAGCCTCATGGGCGCCGCGCGAACCGCCTCGGTGTTCGCCGCCGGCCCCTTCGTGGGCGCCGCCGTCGCCCTGGCGGCGGGCGCGCCCTCGCCGGGTTGGCGTTTCTGGTGCGCCATGGGCCTCATGCTCGTCGGCGTCGGGCTCCACGTCTCCGAGCGCCACGCGCACGCGCACGCGCACGCCGCGATCGAGCACGAGCACGTGCACACGCACGACGATCTCCACCACGACCACCCGCACGCCGTGCCGCCGATCGCTCCCCACAGCCACGTCCATCGCCACGAAGCGCTCACGCACGAGCACGAGCACGGCGAGGATCTGCACCATCGCCACCGCCACTGACGTCGACACCGAAAATCGGTCGCCACTCTCCGGAATTCGGAGACCGCACGGCTCGCATGCTCGCTATCTCCTCGTTTTGAGCCAGCACGCGAAGCTGTGACGTTGGCGTACACCTTGCTGCCCGATGGGACATGCGGACACCCATCGTGCGGCGCGCGGTCCTCGCGGTCTCGTCTCTCGCCCTCGTCGCCCTCGGCTGCGCACCTCGAGGTGACCGTGGGGCCGACGTCGGCTCCATCAGCGTCGCGCTGCTCGCCGGCCCGGGCATCGCGCTCGACACCTTCTCGTACACAATCACCGGGCCGAGCGCCTTCTCGCGCACGGGCTCGATCGACACCACCCACAGCGCGGCGGTTTCGGCCGTCATCGGCAACCTGCCGGTCGGGACCGGTTTCTCGATCTCGCTCGCCGCGGCGTCCACCGACAGCCAGACGACCTGCTCCGGCTCCGCGCCCTTCGCGGTCTTGGCCCACTCGACCACGAGCCTCACCGTTCACGTGGCGTGCCGTCAGACACAGACGACGGGCAGCGTGCTCGTCACGGGCTCGCTCAACATCTGCCCGACGGTCGACGGCATCTCGGGGAGCCCGGCCGAGGTCGTCGTCGGCGGCACGCTCGCGCTCGGCGGCCTCGCGCGCGACGCGGATGGCATGCCCGCCGCGCTCACCTATCACTGGACGGCGACCGCCGGGGCGCTGAGTGACGCCGCCGCTCAGAGCCCGACGCTGACCTGCACGACGGGCGGCCCCGTGATGGTCACGCTCACCGTGAGCGACGGCGACTGCGGCGACACGCTGTCGACGGTCGTCACCTGCACGGGCGCCCCGCACGTCGTCATCAACGAGATCGAGTCGAATGGCGACGCCGTGGGCGACTGGGTCGAGCTCGCGAACACCGGCACGGGGACGGCGGACATCTCGGGGTGGAAGCTCAAGGACGACACCGACAGCCACGCCTTCGTCGTCGTGCCCGCGGGGACCCTGCTCCCCCCGGGGGGCCACTTCGCCATCTATGTCTTCCAGACCTTCGGCCTCGGCGCGCCCGACCAGGCCCGCCTCTTCGACCCGACCGGCAACCTCGTCGAGACGGAGAGCTGGATGCAGCACGCGGCCGGCACGCTCAGCCGCTGCCCCGACGGCACGGGTCCGTTCGTCGACGCGACGCCGTCGATGAACGCCGCCAACGTCTGCGGCGGCGGGTCCGACGCGGGCGCGGGGACCAGCGGGTCCGACGCCGCGGCCGGCACGACGGGGGCCTCGGGCGCCGGTGGCGCGGCCGGAACTGGTGGCGCGGCGGGAACGGGGACCGGCGGCGCCGGCGGCTCGTCTTCGTCGCCGATCGTCATCAACGAGATCGAGTCGAATGGCGACACGACGGGCGACTGGGTCGAGCTCACGAACACGAGCGCGGCGACGGTGGACATCTCGGGCTGGAAGCTCAAGGACAACGACGACACGCACGCCTTCGTCGTCGTGCCCGCGGGGACGACGCTGGCTCCGGGCGGCTTCTTCGCCATCTACGTGTTCCAGACCTTCGGCCTCGGCGCGCCCGACCAGGCCCGCCTCTTCGACCCGGCCGGGAACCTCGTCGAGCTCGAGAGCTGGTCGCTGCACGCGGCAGGGACGCTCAGCCGCTGCCCCGACGGCACGGGCCCGTTCGTCGACACGACGCCTTCGCGCGGCGCGGCCAATGTCTGCGGCGGCGGGACGGGCGGCGGCGGCGGCGCGGGGGGCGCGAGCGGCAGCGGTGGCGGCGGCGGCCTCGCGGGCAACGAGGCCGCATGGCCGGGAACCGACACCGTCATCACGGTCGACGACCTGGGCGCCTTCGCGTCCAACCTGTCGGGCCTCGAGTACCAGCCGGCGACGTCCACTGACCCCGCGGTGCTTTGGGGAATCCAGAACGGGCCGTCGAAGCTCTACCGCCTGCTCTGGAACGCCACGACCCTGACCTGGGAGTCGGATCCCACCAACAGCTGGGGCGCCGGCAAGAACATCCACTACCCGACGGCCACCGGCAACCCCGACTCCGAAGGCGTCAGCAAGGCCGAGTTTGCCGACAACGCGATCTACGTGTCGACCGAGCGCGACAACGACGCGAACACGGTGAACCGCTTCAGCATCCTCCGCTACGACACGAGCTCTGGCGGCACCGACCTCACGGCGACGAACGAGTGGGACGTCACGGCCGACCTGCCCGCGATGGGCATCAACCTCGGGCTCGAGGCGATCACGTACGTCTCGGACGCCGCGCTCGTCGCGGGCGGCTTCTTCGACGAGTCGAAGGGCGCGGCGTACGTGCCCGCGCTCTATTCCAACCACGGCACGGGCCTCTTCTTCGTGGGCCTCGAGTCCAACGGCTTCGTCTACGGCTACGCGCTCGACCACGCCGACAACACCTTCACGCGCGTCGCGACCTTCTCGAGCGGCCAGGTCGCGATCATGGATCTCTCGTACGACCGCGAGACCGGCCTCCTGTGGGGCCAGTGCGACAACACCTGCAACAACAAGGCGACCGTCTTCCGCCTCGACACCACCCCGATGTCGCCGACGCAGGGTCGCTTCCAGATCTCGCGGGTCTTCGATCGCCCGCCCTCGCTCCCGAACTCGAACTTCGAGGGCATCGGCATCGCCCCCGAGTCCGAGTGCGTGGGCGGTCAAAAGCACTTCTTCTGGTCCGACGACAGCGCGCTCGACATGCACTCCATCCGGCGCGGCTCGATTCCCTGTGGCGCGTTCTTCTAATCACATCACGGAGACGATCACGATGAACAAGAGAACATCCCTGGTCCTGACCGCGCTCTGCGCGGGCGGCTCGCTGCTCGCCGGCTGCGGCGTCGGGGCGTCTGACGGCGCGACGACCGGCGCCCCGGGCGGCGACGTCGGCGCCGTCGTGCTCGCCCTCCAGCTGGCGCCCGGAATCACCGTCAACACGTTCTCGTACTCGCTCACGGGGCCGAGCTCGCGCATGGGCTCGATCAACGTCGCCAGTTCGACGACGGTGAGCACGCTCGTGGGCGCCGTCCCCGCCGGCATGGGCTACCAGGTGGCGCTGAACGGCACCGCCACCGATGGCACGACGACCTGCACCGGCGCATCCGGGCTCTTCGACATCGGGGCGGCTCAGACGACAGCTGTCCACGTGGCGATCTCCTGCAACCGCGCCCACACGACGGGCAGCGTCCTCGTCGAGGGCACGATCAATGTCTGCCCGTCAGTCAGCGCCGTCATGGCCGCTCCGCCCGTGGGCGCCGCGATCGCGATCAGCAGCACGGCCGACGATCCCGACGGTCAGCCGGGCCCCGTCTCGTACCACTGGACGACGAGCTCAGGCACGCTCTCCAGCGCCGCGGCGCAGAGCCCGACGCTCACCTGCACGCAGCCCGGCACGGTCACGCTCACGCTGACGGTTACGGACGGCGACCCCGCCTGCAGCGACACGTTCAACCTGCTTCTCGACTGCCCGCCGGACTCCGCGCTCGCAGAATCGGCGTGGGTCGAGATCGGCGCCAACAACCAGACCATCGCGAGGCTTCTGACGCCCTATACCGCGTGCCCGTCGATCACCGTCGACGGGTCCACGAGCCCCATGACCCTCCGCGCGCTGCCGGCGACCGTTCCGGTCCGCCCGACCAGCACGGATACGACCCTCGTGGCGGCGCAGACGTCCGGCAACTCGAAGCCGTCGGTCTTCACGACGACGACGTGCGAGTTCCTCGTCCCTGCGGGCGCGACGACCGCCACCGTGGCCGGCATCAAGCTGCCGCTGCCCAAGGCGGTCGTGAACCGCGTCGTGATCATCGGCGACACCGGGTGCCGCATCTCGATCGGCAACGTCTACCAGGCTTGCGGCGATCCGACCCAATGGCCCTTCCCCGTGATCGCATCGGCGACCGCGGCCATGCAGCCCGATCTCGTCCTTCACGTGGGCGACTACCAGTATCGCGACAACCCCTGTCCGCCCGGCAACACGGCCTGCACCGGCACGCCCTGGGGCTACGGCACGGACACGTGGATGGCGGACTTCTTCACGCCGGCGGCGCCCCTGCTCGCGGCGGCTCCGTGGATCATGGTCCGCGGTAACCACGAGGTCTGCAACCGCGCCGGCCAGGGCTGGTACAGATACCTCGACCCGAACCCGTACGACACCACGGGCACGAAGACCTGTGATCTCGCGGCCAACGACAACGCGGCCAACTTCAACGATCCGTGGGCCGTCTCGATTGGCGATACGAACTTCATCGCCTTCGACTCGTCGAACGCCTCGAAGACCGCCTACTCGCCCGCCGCCTTTCAGCCGTACACGGCCGAGCTCGCGGAGGCGGCCATGTTGTCGAGCGCCAGCCTGCTGAACATCTTCGCCGTCCACCACCCGGTCCTCGGCTACTCGGCCGCCAACCCGCCCACCGTCGGCAACGCGGGTCTTCAGTCGGTCATGAACGCGGCCTTCCCCGGCAACTACTACCCGCCGAACACCGGCATCGCCGTCCACGGTCACGTGCACGACTTCCAGGCGCTCAACTTCTCGAGCAACCACCCGGCGACCTTCGTCGCCGGAAACGGCGGCGACAACCTGGACGCTGCGCTTCCCACCACCTTCAACCCCAACGCCGACCTGCCGGCGCCGGGCACGGTCGTCAGCGCGTTCGCCTACTCGCAGGAGTTTGGCTTCATGGTCATGGATCGGGTCGGCGCGGTGGGCGCGAAGAACTGGAAGTTCACCTCGTACCGCACGAACGGTTCGATCATCGCGGTGTGCACGATGGCCGCTCCGATCGCCTGCAGCGGCACCTGCAACAGCACGCCGGGCAGTCAGATCAGCTGCGTGGACGGCACGGGCAACACCGTGGGCCTCTACGACGACGTCCCGTAAGGCGCAAACCTGAAACGACGACGAGCATCCTGGCGGCGCCCGGCGACGGGCGCTGCGTTCTTATTGGCGCTGGGTGCGTGCGCCAAGAGCGCGCCTCCGGCCGCGCGCAAGCCGACCGCGAAGGAGGCGTGGGCGGCGGCGAAGCTGCCCGAGCTGCCTCGCGGGCCAGTCATCCCCGCCCGCCGCACGAACGTCCTTCCAGTGCCGGCCCGGGAGGGACCACCGGACGATCCGGTGCTCGTGGCGCTCGGCAAGAGAGTCTTCTTCGACGAACGCCTGTCGGAGCCGCCCGGGACGAGCTGCGCGAGCTGCCACGATTCGGCGCGCGCGTTCTCGGGACGGCACGGCTCGAGCCTCGGCGTTCCACTCGGGAGCCGCCCGGCGCACTTCGCCAGGCGTTCGACACCGTCCGTCCTCTACCTGAGGTACGTGCCCAAGTTCCACTATTTCGAGGACGACGAGGCCCCGGCGCCGGAGCCGCGGGGCGGATTCTTTTGGGATGGGCGCTCCGACAGCCTCGCGCAGCTGGTCCGGCAACCTCTCTTCAACCCCGACGAGATGAACGCCGGGACGCCGCGGCTCCTCGCGGGCAAGATCGTGCGGGGACCATATTCGAAGGAATTCCGAAGCGCGCTCGGCCCGTCCTCCGAGCCTGAAGCGGTTCTTCGCGGGGTCGGAGCCGCCCTCGAGGCCTACCTGACGAGCGACGAGATGACGCCGGCGCGCTCGAAGTACGACGCGTACGTGCGCGGCCAGGCGACCCTGACGGAGCAGGAGAAGCGGGGCCTCGAGATCTTCAAGGACCGCCGGCGCGGCGCCTGCTCGGGTTGCCATCGCATGGCCGAGACCTCGACCAACCCCGCCGAGTCGATGTTCACCGACTACGGGTACGATCCGATCGCCATCCCCCGCAACCGCGAGCTGCCGCGCAATGTGAGCGCCGCATCCTTCGATCTCGGCCTCTGCGAGCGAAAGGACGCGAAGACGCCGTCGAGCGACGGCAAGTGGTGCTCGAGCTTCCGCACGCCGTCGCTGCGAAACGTCGCGGTCCGCGACAGGTTCGGGCACAACGGCGTGTTCAAGAGCCTGCGGGACGTCGTGGTCTTCTACGCCCGCCGCGCTGTGGCGCCCGGTCTCGTCTACCCGCCGGATCAGAAGTTCGACGACGTGCCCCCGAAGTATCGCGGCAACGTCAACGTCTACGCCCCGATCTACAACAGGCAGGAGGGCTCCCCTCCTCCGCTCGGCGACGACGACATCGATGCGGTCGTGGCCTTCCTGGGGACCTTGACCGATGCACCCTACCTCGCGGTGGCGGCGGCCGGCGCCGAGGTCGCGCAGCCGCCCGTGAAGTGAGATGGCGGCCCGATGACTAGGCTTCCTGGGCGTGCGCGGGCAAAGCGGGCCGCCGTCATCGCGGCGGCCGCGCTCGGCCTCGCCGCCTTCGCGTCCGAACGCTCAGCCTTCGCCCACGCCGTCGGAGTCTCGAGCGGCGAGTACCGCCTCGACGGAAAGGTGCTGAGCGGCGACCTCGGCATGGCCGCTCGGGAGGTGGCCCGCCTCGTGCCCGCGATCGACACGGACCACGATGGGTCGATCGACGCTGAGGAGCTCGCCGCCGGTCACGACGCCTTCGCGCGGGTCGTGGTGGGCGGCTTTACCGTCGAGGCCGACGGAAGAGCCTGCGCCGGTTCGCTCGACCGCGCGTGGGCGCTCGAGGGCGAGGGCGGCGTCGTTCTCCAAGTGCGGTACACGTGTCCCGAGGTTCCGCGGCGGCTGACGCTGGCGGCGCCGATCCTGGAATCCCTCGTCCCCGGGCATCGCCACCTGGCGCGCGTCTTCCGCGCGGGCAAGGCGCAGATCAAGGTCCTCGATAGGGCCCACTCGACCTGGACGCTGGACGAGGCCGGCCAAACCTCGAGCACGGCCGGAATGGCGTGGTCGATGGTCGCGCTCGGCGTCGAGCACATCCTCACGGGCTACGACCACCTCGTCTTCCTGCTCGGCCTCATCATCGTCGGCGGCAGCCTGCGCTCGCTCGTGGGCGTCGTCTCCGCCTTCACGCTCGCGCACTCGATCACGTTGGCGCTCGCCGCGACGGGCGTGCTCGCCCCGAGCCCGCGCTTCATCGAGCCCGCCATCGCGCTCTCGATCGCCTACGTCGGCGTCGAGAACCTCTTCGTCAAGGATGCGAGCCGGCGCTGGCGCATCACGTTTCCGTTCGGTCTCGTCCACGGGTTCGGCTTCGCGGGCGCGCTGAGAGAGATCGGCTTGCCGCACGCGCAGGTCCCCGTGGCCCTCGTCTCGTTCAACCTCGGCGTCGAGCTCGGCCAACTGGGTGTCCTCGCGCTCGCTTTGCCGCTCGTGCTCGCGGCCCGTCGCGCGCCCCGGTTCGGAGAGCGCGGCGTCCGCGCCGTGAGCGGCACGATCGCGCTGGCGGGCGTCGTCCTCTTCGTCGTGCGCGTGGTCGCGACCGGCTGAGCCGCCGCGGTCCGCGAGCCGGTCGCGGATCCAGCGACGGCGAGCGCCCGCGACGCAAGTGTCGGTTTCGCGAACTCGTGAGATGCTGCGCGGCACATGCTGCCTCGCCCGACCCACAGTCTGCTCATCGCCGGCAGCGCCGTGGCGGCAACCGCGGCCCTCGCCGTCGTCGCGTTGGGACCGCGCGCCTCGTCCGCCGCGAAGGCACCCCCGCGGCCCCCGCTCCCGGTCGTCGCGCCCGAGGGCGGCCTCTCCTTCGAAGTTCGCGACGCCCAGACCGGCGACCCGATCCCGTGCAAGCTCACGCTCGTCGGCAGCGACGGCTCACCAGATCCCCAATTCACGAAGGTCGACATCGGACGTGAGGAGAGCGACGCGCTCCTGGCCTTCAACCGCATCATGTCGCTCAAGGGCGTGGGCGCCGTGCACGTGCCGTTCGGCACCTACGACATCACGGTGAGCCGCGGCCCCGAGTGGGACATCAGCACGAGTCGCCACGTGAAGATCGGCGCGCCAGGGGCCATCGTCCGGGCCGTCCTCAAGCACGTCATCGAGACGCCCGGCTGGATCTCAGCCGATTTTCACGTCCACGCCGCGCGCTCGCCCGATTCGCGCGTGCCCATGCAGGATCGCATCTACGAGTTCGTCGCCGACGACGTGCAGATGATCGTCTCGACCGATCACAACGTCGTGTCGGACTACGACCCGTTCATCCGCGAGCTGGACGCCGGCCGCTTCATCACGAGCGCCGTCGGCGACGAGATGACCACCGCCGTTTGGGGCCACTTCGGCGCGTTCCCGCTGCCGCACGATCTCGAGCGCCCGGGCCAGGGCGCCGTGCTCGTGCACGGCCGTAAGCCCACCGACTTCTTCAACGACGTGCGCGTCAACGCGCCCGGCGCCATCATCGACGTGCATCACCCGCGCATCGACTCGGAGATCGGGTACTTCGACATCGCCCACTTCGACGCGCGGGGCGACCGCGCCGAAAAGAACGGCTTTTCGTGGGACTTCGACGCCGTCGAGGTCATGAACGGTTACCAAGACCCGGTGAGGCGCAGCGTCGACCGGGTCGTCGACGATTGGTTCTCGCTGCTCAACCACGAGCACCTCGTGACGGCCACGGGTAACTCCGACACGCACCACCTCAACTTCAACATCGGCGGGTACCCACGCAATTACGTCAAGGTGCAGGACGACCGCCCGCCCCTCGTCGACGGCAAGCAGGTCGCGCGCGCGCTCAAGGCGCACCACGCGTTCTTCACGACGGCGCCCTTCGTGAGCCTCCTCGTCAATAGCGGCACCATCGGCGACCTCGTGCCCG
>DASXOE010000003.1:0-34261 GCA_036494575.1 Polyangia bacterium
AGCCGTTCGGCAGGTCATACCCGCCCGGAATCGGATGCGGAGCTTGCGCCAGGACGAGCGCGAGAGAGCAAAGTGAGAGTACGGGTAGCTTCATCGTGCTGGCAGGGTATCAAATGAGTATGAAAAGAAGATGACGGGCAGTCGCGCGGGTGTCGCGCGGGTTGACAGAGAAGGCGAAGGTTTGATGTAATGAGCAGGAAGTCACCTGCCTGCCTTGCTCCTCAGTAGCTCAATGGTAGAGCATTCGGCTGTTAACCGAAGGGTTGTAGGTTCGAGTCCTACCTGAGGAGCCAAACTGTTTCGCGCCCAAATAAAGCTGGCTGTACGCCAAAAACGGGGGCAGGCTCCAATCCCAAGAGGCCTCCGTAAGGGCCGCGCCACAAATTGTGCAGAGTCTGCGAGCCATGCTCGAATGTGATAAGTATAGAACGTGGAGATGGTGCGTCCTGAAAGACGCGTTGTTCTAGCAGGTGCAAGTCCTGTCCGGGTAAGCGCCGGAGCGCCCGGTAGCGGACTCCAGCCGGGAGGAGAGATCTTTCCGAGCCGAGCGGAGTGTCAAGAGCCCTTGAAAGAGAGGGGAGCAAACCAGCGGGCCGCAACAATCAGTGAACGCAATAGCCTCGTCATATTATCAGCCGAAAGGTGTTTGGGAGGGCCGAGCCGCTCATTTCACGGCGAAGGCAAGAGACAGCATTCTGGATCGGAACGGATGCTGGACTTCCCCGGGGTCGCAGGCGGTGGCACGTTGGGACAGAACGATGCGGAACAGGAGAGGCCCTACCTGGCAGCCGAGTCGGGCAAAGACCGGGCGTATAAGGCCGGAAGGCGGAAAGCGAACGGAGCCGGGAGGGAGTCCGAGGGGTTCAAAGTACCGAAGAAGGCGTGTAAGACAACGCGCTGGAGGGAAGGGGCCCTGCTTTGATCAGGCTTGTGAGGAGGTAAGTGCGAGGGCATGCTGGAAACGGCCAACACCCCCAATGAAAAAGTACGACAACTCCAACGCAAGCTATGGGTGTGTGCCAAGCAGAGTAGAACACGGCGTTTCCATGCGCTGTACGACCGGATCTACAGAAGTGACGTTCTGTGGGAAGCATGGAGGCGGGTGCGCAGCAACGGAGGTGCGGCGGGGATTGATGGAGAAAGTATCCAGGCCATCGCACAACGAGGGGTTGGAGAATTTCTCGCGGAGATCGAAGCGGCGTTGAGGGCAGGACGATATCGCCCTTCCCCGGTGAAGCGGCGGTACATACCGAAGGCAGATGGGAAGCAGCGGCCGTTGGGGATACCGACGGTGCGGGATCGAGTGGTGCAGATGGCGGCGAAGTTGGTGATCGAACCGATCTTTGAGGCGGACTTCCATGAATGCAGTTATGGATTCCGTCCGAAGAGAAGTGCGACCCAGGCGTTGGAAGCGATACGAGTAGCAGGCAACCAGGGCCACAATTTTGTCGTCGACGCAGACATTCAAGGCTACTTTGACAACATTCAGAGGGAAACCCTGATGGAGTTGATGAAGGAGCGGATCTCGGATCGAAAGGTGCTGAAGTTAATGCGCCAATGGCTGGAAGCCGGAGTGATGGAGGATGGGACGGTGAGGGAGACGCTGGCGGGGACACCGCAGGGCGGAGTGATCTCGCCGTTGCTGGCCAACGTCTACCTGAACAAATTGGATCGGATCTGGGCGGCGAGATGTAGCCAGCTCGGAGTACTGGTCCGATACGCGGATGATCTGGTGGCGATGTGCCGCACGGAATCGGCGAGCAGGGAAGCGCTTCGGCGGATCGGGCTGGTGATGGACCGGCTGGGTCTGACACTGCATCCAGTGAAGACGCGGATGGTGGACTTAAGGCAGGGCAAGCAGAGCTTCGTATTCCTGGGATGCACGATTCGCAAGAAGCGGAGTATCCAGCGGAACCCACGGCGGCATTATGTGCAGCGGTGGCCCAGCCCAAAGGCGACGAAGAAGATGCGAGACCGGGTACGAGAGTTGACCAGTAAGCGGGAAAGCGGGAAGGATGTGAAGCAGATTATCGCGGAACTGACACCCGTGCTTCGCGGCTGGGGGAACTATTTCCGGACGGGGAATGCCGACCGGGAGTTCAATAAGATGGACTACTTTGTGATCGCGAGCTTGCGCCGCTGGCAGTACCGGCGGGCGGGCAGCGACCGACGAAGCGGGCTCCATTCACCGGCGATCAGCTACATGGAATGGGACTGCACAAGTTGATGGGCACCGTAAAATACCCGGCGCAAGCCACACCAATAAGATCATCGTTAAGCCGTGTGCGGGAAAACCGCATGCACGGTTTGAAAGGGGGTCCTGCCCTTTCATCAACGACAAATCGTCCGAACATGAAAGGGTAGGACCTACCAATGTCCCTCTTCGGCGTGACCCTCACGCTCGCGGGCGAGGAGCGGCTCGCCGCGGAGCCGCCGCAGCTCATGCTCTCCGACCTCGAGGCCGCCACGGCGCTCGAGCCGGGACGGCCGGTGCGTCTCCTCGACGCGCGCGGCGGAACGCGCGCGTCGGGCGTGGCCGATCCGGAGAACGAGGTCGTCCGCATCTGGGCGCACGGCGACGAGAGCCGCGCGCCCGACGCCGGATTCTTCCGCGCCCGTCTGGCGCCAGCCCTCGCGCTCCGGCGGACGCTCGGTCTGGCCGACGGCGAATCGGCGTATCGCCTCGTGAACGGCGAGGGTGATGGTCTCTCGGGGCTGGCGGCCGACGTCTACGGCGCCTACGCGGTCGTCACGGCGCTCTCGCGCGGGCTGCTCGGGCACGCCCGCCTCCTCGCGCAGGCCGCCCTGCACGTGCTGCCGGAAGCGGGCGTGCCCTTGCGCGGCGCCGTGCTCAAGACGCGGCTCAAGGGCTCCGGCGCGACGCCCGAGCGCGCGAAAGACGACGTCGTCGGCGAGGCGCCGCCGCAGAAGCTCGTCGTGCGCGAGCTGGGCGTGCCCTACGAGGTTCACCTCCGCGGCGGCATCAACGTGGGCCTCTTCACCGACATGCGCGAGCACCGCGCGGGGCTCGCGCGCTTCGTGCGGGAAAAGCGGGTGCTCAACACCTTCGCGTACACGGGCGCGCTGTCGCTCGCGGCGGCGCGCGCCGGCGCGGCCACCATCACGAGCGTCGATCTGGCGGCGGGCCCGCTCGCGTGGGCGCGCGCGAACTTCGCGCTCTCGGGCCTCGATCCCGCGGCGCACCGCTGGGAGGTCTCGGACGTTTTCCGCTTCCTCGAGTCCGCGCGCGCGCGGCGCGAGACCTACGACGTCGTCATCCTCGATCCGCCGACGGTCTCGGGCGCGCGCGCGGCCCTGTGGGCGCAGAAGCGCGACTATCCCGAGCTCATCGACGCCGCCTGCGCCGTGCTGCCCGATGCGGGCGGCCACCTCTGGATCTCCTCGAACACGCACCGAGGTCCGAGCGTGCTCAAGCACGTCGCGGCCGGGATGACGCTGGCCAAGCGGCACGCGCAGGTGCTCGAGCTCGGCGGGCTGCCCCCGGACTACCCGACGATGCTCGGGTGGCCCGCGGCCCGCTATCTCGAGGTCTGCCAGCTCCGCGTCGGCGCCGCGAGAGTCACTTCTTGACGATCGGGTAGCCGCGCCAGAGCCATTCCATGGCCGCGGGCAAGTACTGACGGCGCGCGCCGTCGTCCTCGTGCCCGGCGCCGGCGGCCGTCACGTAGCGGTAGTGATAGCCCTTCGCCATGAGCGCCATCGCCGTGGCGTCGTTGGCGGTGCGCCACTGCCCGCCGCCGAGATCGTTCGAGCCCGCCGCGAGGAAGACGCGCAGCGGCTTCACGGGGGAACTCGGGATCAGCGTCTTCGGGTACGCGCCGGCGCCGGGGGTCTGCAGGTTCACGAAGCTGCCCGAGATCGTGAGGATGCGCGTGTACGACTCGGGGTGGAACCAGCCCATCGTGAAGGCGGCCGCGCCGCCAGAGCTGCCGCCGAAGGCGCCGCGTCCTTGCGGGTCCTTCGTGAGATTGAGCGTGATGTTCTTCATCTGCACCTGCGTCAGGACCAAGGGCAGGAGCTCCGTTTCGACGAACTGGTAGTACTTGTCCGAGGCGGTGTCGTACTCGACGCCGCGCTGGTTGCCCGGATCGACGAAGATGCCCGCCATCGCCGGGATCGTTCCGGCGGCGATCATGTTGTCCATGAGCGGGCGCAGATCGTCGAGCCCGAAGCTGCCACCGTTCTGTGGGTTGACGCCGTCCTGCGCCACCATGAAGGGAACCTCCGTGCCCGACACGTAGCTCGCGGGAATGTAGACGGCGACCTTGCGTCCGCCGTCGTTGAAGGTCGTGTTGCTCGCCATCGTGAACTGAATGATCTGGCCTTTGGCGATGCCCGCGTGGTCGGTCATCTCGGGAGCCGTCATGAACGGCGAAGAGATCGGGAAGGTGCCGTCGCCCTCCACGCCAGGATCGGTGAACCCTCCGCCGTCGCCCGTCACGGGCATGGAGTCGGATGCGTCGGACACACCGGCACCTGCGGCGCCGACGTCGGGGCCCGAGTCGACCATCTCGCCACCGGCGCCCGCCGTCACGGTCCCCGCCCCGCCCGTCGTGCCAGCGCCGCCGCCGCCCACACCGCCGACACCCGCGCCGCCCGTCGCGGTGCCGCCGGGTGTCGTGCGGCCGGAGCCGCATCCCGTCACGGCGGCCAGCGAGAGCACGCCGATAGCCAGCAGGCCGAGCAGGCTTGGCGACATCGATCGTTCCAGGAATGACACGAGGAGCGGCACGAGGAGCGGGCGGCGCATGTGCATGAAGACGCCGCCCGCCACAGAACGGCTCGAACCCGAGGTGTGCGACCCGATTTCGTCGTCGCATCCTGCGCTTGGCTCTGACAAAGTAAGCCCGGATGGAGCCCGATGTGGGGCATGACGAGCACCCCGAACGACGCGACGCGCGGCCCCGGCTGGAGCCCTTTTCGCGCGAGGCGCTCGCGCGCGAGCTGAACGCGGCGCAGCTCGACGCCGTGGTGTATCCGGCGGCGCCGCTGCTCGTCGTCGCGGGTGCGGGCTCCGGCAAGACGCGCGTCATCACGTACCGCTTGGCGCGGCTCGTCGCGACCGGCGCGGATCCGCGCCGCATCCTCGCCGTGACGTTCACGAACAAGGCCGCCGGCGAGCTGCGCGAGCGCGTGCGCGACCTCCTGCGCGAGCGCATCGGTGTCGGACTCGCGGGCCTCGCCGTCGGGACGTTTCACTCGATGTCCGCGCGGCTGCTCCGCCAGTACGGCGAGGCCGTCGGTCTGCGTAAGGACTTCGTGATCTACGACACCGACGACCAGAAGCGCCTCATGGCGCGCGTGCTGACGGATCTCAAGGTGCCCGAGCGCATGTTCCCCGTGCGCCAGGTGCTCTCGGCCGTCGACCGCCTCGAGAACCAGGGCGTCACGGCGGCGGCGTTCCAGCCCGGTGACTACTTCGACGACGTCGTCGCGAAGGCGTATCACCTCTTCGAGGAGCGCATGGCGGCCGCGAACGCCACCGACTTCGGTGGTCTGCTCCTGCACACGCTCCGCCTGTGCGTGGGCGACACACCCGTCGCGCACATGCTCTCCGAGCGCTTCGATCACGTCCTCGTCGACGAGTTCCAGGACACGAACAGCGTGCAGTACAAGCTCGTGCGCTGCCTGTCGCACCGCACGCGCAGCATCACCGTCGTGGGCGACGAGGATCAGTCGATCTACAAATGGCGTGGCGCCGACATCCGCAACATCCTCGACTTCGAGCGCGACCACCCAGGCGCGGGCGTCGTCAAGCTGGAGCGCAACTACCGCTCGACGGGCAACATCCTGCGCGCCGCCAACGCCATCATCGAGAAGAACTCGGAGCGTCGCCCCAAGGTCCTCTACACCGAGGCGGGGGAGGGCGATCGCATCGTGCTCTTCGAGGGCGAGACCGAGCGCGACGAGGCGGACTTCGTGGCGGCGCGCATCGACGAGGGCCTGCGCGAGAAGCTGTCGCCCCGCGACGTCGCGGTGTTCTACCGCACGAACGCGCAGTCGCGCGTCCTCGAGGACGCGCTGCGCGCGCGCGACATCCCCTACGTCGTCGTCGGGGGAACGCGCTTCTTCGACCGCACCGAGATCAAGGACCTCGTCTGCTACCTGCGCGCCATCGCCAACCCGGACGATGGGATCGCGCTGCAGCGGATCGTCAACGTCCCGGCGCGCGGCATCGGCGCGGCGACGGTCAACCGCATCGGCGCGCTCGTCTACGAGCGGCGCGTCTCGGCCTGGGACGCGCTCGCGCTCGCGGCCGCCGAGCCGGCCGGCATCGACGAGGCCGACGGCCTCTTCGAGCCTGTCGAGCGCGCGGAGCTCGAGGAGCCGCTGCTCGGCCCCGGGCCGCGCAAGAAGGTCGCGGCGTTCGTGAAGCTCATGGAGAAGCTGCGTCGAGAGAGCGCGGGCCTGGCGCCCGCCGATCTCGCCGAGAAGGTGCTCGAGGAGAGCGGCTACCGCGACGCGCTGGCCGCCGAGGCGTCGCTCGAGGCCGAGGGCCGCGGCGAGAACCTCATGGAGTTCATCGCGCAGATGCGCGAGTACGAGCGCGAGGCCGAGGAGCCCACGCTGCACGGCTTCCTCGAGCGCATCGCCCTGCAGTCCGACGTCGACGGCTACGATGCCGCGAAGGGCGCCGTCTCGCTCATGACGGTGCACACGGCCAAGGGGCTGGAGTTTCCGACGGTGTTCATCACAGGGCTCGAAGAGCGGATATTTCCCCACGCGCGCAGCGTCGACGACGACTCGGCCGTCGAGGAGGAGCGCCGCCTCTGCTACGTCGCCGTGACGCGCGCGCGGACGCGGCTCTACCTGTCGCGCGTGCGGCGGCGCCGGCTCTCCGGTCAGGAGCTGCCCGGCATCCCGAGCCGTTTCCTGCGCGAGCTGCCCGCGGACGGCGTCGACGCGATCGTCATGGAGCGCCCGGCGATGTACTACGGCGACACGCGCGGGCGAGGCCCTTGGGGCGGCAGCTGGTCGAAGCCCGAGCCGGAGCCCTCGTTCCAGCTGCGGGGCTCTTCGGCCTCGGCGACGCCCAAGCCCAAGCTCGCGATCAAGTCCACGGGCGAGATATCCGTTCATTACGACGCCGTCGGCGGTGACGCTGACCACGACTCGGACGGCCCCGGCCTCCAAGTGGGCGCGAAGCTACGCCATCCTTCGTTCGGCGTCGGCGAGATCCGCGGCTGGCAGGGCTCGGGCGCCGATCTCAAGGTCACGATGCGCTTCCCGGGCACGGGCGTGAAGACGATCCTGGCGCGCTTTCTCACCAAACCCTGAAGCCGAGGTTCCACGTGAAGCTGTACGGCACGACGAACAAGAAGTCCTTCAACACGCTCAAGATTCGAGCCGCCCTCGCCGAGGTGGGCGCGCCCTACGAGCTCGTGCCGGTCGATCTCGACAGGGACGAGAACGAGACGGCCGCCTTCCTCGCCATCAATCCGCACGGCAAGGTCCCTGTGCTCGTGGACGGCGATTTCGCGCTGCCGGAGTCGAACGCCATCCTCTGGTACATCGCCGAGTCGCATCCCGCCTCGGGGCTCGTGCCGCGCAACGACGGCACGCCCGTGGCGCTCCAGGCGCGCGCGCGCATTGCGCAATGGATCGACTTCGCGCAGACGACCCTCTACGCCGCCTACGCCGACTGGTGGAACCACGCCCTCGGCGCCGCCGCCAAGCGCGTCCCCGCGACGGCCGACGCCGCGCTCGCCAAGATCCACCGCGGCCTGGGCGTGATGGAGGCGGTGCTCGCCGCGCGCCCCTACATCGCGACGCAGGACTTTTCGCTCGCCGATCTCTCGAACGCCTCGATGGTCTTCGCGCTCGAGCGCCGCCTGCCCGACGAGCCGCTCGCGAAGCTCGCGCGCGTCCGGGGCTGGTACGACCGCGTGCGCGCGCGCCCGAGCTTCGCGTCGGCGATCGCCGATTGAGCGCGGCGCCCAGCCCCAGCAGCCGCGTCAACGTCTCGGCGTTCGGGATGGCGGCGCCCTCGGCGTCGTTGTCGAGGTAGATGTGCACGTCGCGGCCCTCGCGCGCCCATGAGCGCGCGCGGGCGGCCCACCGCGCCAGGCTCGCGGGCGCGTAGCTCGACGCGTACTTGCGCGTATGGCCATGCAGCCGCACGTAGACGAGATCCGTCGTAACGACGGGCCACATGGGAAAGTCGGGCGCGTCCGAGAGGCAGCTCGCGACGCGCGCCGCGCGCAGGCGCTCCCGGACGTCGTCCGTGAACCAGCTCGCGTGCCGCAGCTCGAGGGCGTGTCCGACCTCACTCCACCCCCCGAGCACGCCGAGGAAGTCGTCGAGGCGCTTGACGTCGCGGGCGAACGTCGCCGGGAGCTGCCACACGACGACCGCGAGCTTGTCGCCGAGGCCGCTCGCTTGCTCTCGGAGCCGGCGGACCGAGTCACCGCAATCCGACAGCCGCTTGTAGTGCGTTACGAAGCGGTGACCCTTCACGGCAAAGCGGAACCCAGGCGGTGTCTGCGCGGCCCACGCGGCGTAGCATTCGCGCGCGATCTGGCGGTAGTGAGACCCATTGACCTCGACGGCGTTGAACAGGCGCGCGACGTGCGGCAGCCGCTGCCGCATGGGCACGCCGCGGAGCACCGTCTCGGTCCAGGACCGATAGCTCCAGCCGCTCGGGCCGACGAAGATGCGCCCCGTCCGCACGCCTTCTCGAGATGCAGGGGCCGAGCCACCGCCTCCAGGTCGCGGCCTCGCATTTGCAAAACGTCATAGATGTCGTGCACGCGCCCGCGAGACCCTCGTCCTTAGCCGAAGCCGCCGCGGCCTGTCGCGGCTGCCGCAATTGTCCGCTCTATCTGCACGCGACGCAGGCGGTGTTCGGCGAAGGTCCGATTCACGCGCGTCTCATGCTCGTGGGCGAGCAACCCGGCGACGAGGAGGATCGGCGTGGGCATCCGTTCGTCGGGCCTGCGGGCGCGTTGCTCGATCGGGCGCTTGCCGACGCGGGTGTGTCTCGGTCCGAGGTCTACGTCACGAACGCCGTCAAACACTTCAAGTTCATCGAGCGCGGCAAGCGACGGCTCCACGACAAGCCCAAGGGCCGCGAGATCCGCGCCTGCAGTCCCTGGCTGCGGGACGAGCTGCGCCTCGTGGCGCCGCGGATGGTCGTCGCGCTGGGCGCGACGGCGACGACCGCGCTTTTCGGAAGCAAGGCGAGCGTGATGCGCGATCGAGGCCGCGTGCTGGTGTTGCCCTCCGACGACGACGACGACGACGACGACGCTCGGTCCACCCAGGCCGTGCTCACCGTGCATCCGTCCGCGGCGCTGCGCGCGCCCACCTCCGCGCGCAGGCAAGAGCTGCGCGAAATGCTCGTGTCCGATCTCGCGCTCGCGTGGAAGGCGACCGCTCGCGCTAACGAATGAGCGTGAGCTTGGCGCTGCGCTTGCCCGCGCCTGGCATGGGAGCGTTCTTCACCGACAGCTGGCAGGCGATCGTGCGCGCCATGCCCATGAAGATCTCAGAGACCTTCGAGCCCGGGTCGGAGAGTACGACGGGCGTGCCCTCGTCGCCGCCGCGGCTCACGGCCGGTTGCAGCGGGATCTCGCCGAGGAAGGTCAGGTTGCTGCGCTCGGCGAGCTTGCGGCCGCCGCCGCGCAGGAAGATCTCCTCGTGGTGGCCGCAGCTCGGGCAGACGTAGCCGCTCATGTTCTCGACGAGCCCGAGGACGGGCACCTCGACCCGCTGCCACATCGCGAGCGCCTTCTCGACGTCGATGACCGACACCTCTTGCGGCGTGGTCACCATGACGGCGCCCGTGATGGGCAGCAGCTGCGAGAGCGAGAGCTGCGCGTCGCCCGTGCCCGGCGGCAGGTCGACGACCAGGTAATCGAGCTCGCCCCACTCGACGTCCTCGATGAACTGCTGCAGGAGCTTGTGCACCATGGGCCCGCGCCAGATGACGGCGCCGCCACGCTCGACGAAGAACCCGACCGAGATGACGTGCATGCCGTGGTGCAGGGCAGGCACGATCTTGTTGCCGGTCTCGATGCCCGCTGGCTTCTCGGGCGCGCCCATCATCTGCGGGACGGACGGGCCATAGACGTCGGCGTCGAGGATGCCGACCTTGGCGCCCAGCCGCGACAGCGCCGCCGCGAGGTTCGTGCTCACGGTCGACTTGCCGACGCCGCCCTTGCCCGCCGCGACGGCGATGATGTTCTTCACGCCTGGCAACCGCGGGTTCGAGGGATGGTTCGGTCTGCCCCACACCTTGGCGGTGAGCTTGACGTCGACGCCGCTCACGCCGGCGACGGCGGCGACGGCGTCCGTCACCGCGCGCGTGATGGCCTCGCGCGACGGGCAAGCCGGCGTCGTGAGC
This sequence comes from Polyangia bacterium, assembly GCA_036494575.1. Classification (GTDB taxonomy): domain Bacteria; phylum Myxococcota_A; class Polyangia; order Fen-1088; family Fen-1088; genus DASZFV01. The sequence goes on from DASXOE010000003.1 coordinate 10,367, forward strand.
TCGATCGTGACGCCCACGCGCCCGCCGGCGATCGTGACCTCCTTGACCATCCCGGCGGAGACGAAGTCCGTTCCGAGCGCGGGATCCTTCGCCTGGCCGAGGGCGGCCCGGACGTTCTCTTCGAGAGTTGGAATGCGCGCAGCCTAGGTCCTGGACGCTTGCGACGCCAGCGAGATCGCGCCGTCCCGGGGGGAGACTTCACCCTTTGCGAGCCGAGGTGAGCGCGCGCAGCTTGACCTGGTTGTCGGGATGGTGCCCCATCTTGCGGCGCTTCACGGCCAGGTACTCCGAGTTGTACTGGTTCTCCCCGACCCAGTGCGAGATGCGCTCCGTGATGACCACGCCCGAGGCCCGCAGCCCGGCGATCTTGGTCGGGTTGTTCGTGAGAAGGCGGACCGAGCGGACGCCCAGGTCCTTGAGGATGGAGGCCGCCAGGTCGTAGCGCCGCTCGTCGGCCTCGAAGCCGAGGGCGAGGTTGGCTTCGACGGTGTCGGCGCCGTCGTTCTGCAGGGCGTAGGCGCGCACCTTGTTTCCGAGGCCGATGCCGCGCCCCTCCTGCCGCAAATAGACGACGACGCCCGTGCCCTCGGCGGCGATGCGTTCGATCGCGGCGTCGAGCTGCTCGCGGCAATCGCACTTGAGCGAGCCCAGCACCTCCGAGGTCCAGCACTCGGAGTGGACGCGCGTGAGAACGTTGCTGGCGCCCGAGACGTCGCCGGCCACGATGGCGACGTGCTCCTCGGCCAAGGCATGCGCGGGCGCGGACTGGTCCCGATAGACGAACACGCGCAAAGGGCCGTGCGCAGTAGGGATTTCGGCGTCCGCGTAGCGTATGAGGTTCATGTGCCTAGGTATTGATGGTGACGGGGCGGCGAAGTTACGGGGCCACGCACCGCTTTGTCAAACCCCGCCTTGTTGGCTATCTTAAGGACGAAATGGCCCGGCGGACGATTCTCCGATTTCCTGACGCGAAGCTGCGCCAACGCTCGGTCGCCGTGACCGACGTTGACGACGACGTGCGTCAATTGGTGGCCGACATGGCCGAGGCGATGGACGGCGCCAACGGCGCCGGGCTGGCCGCGATTCAGGTCGGCGCGCCCGTGCGTCTCTTCATCATCGACGGCCCCGTCGCGGGCGGCGGCGAAGGCTCGCCGCCCAAGGTCTTCATCAACCCCGAGATCGTCGAGATCTCCGCGGAGAGCCAGACCGGCGACGAGGGTTGCCTCTCGTTTCCGGGCATCTTCGTGCCCGTCAAGCGCGGCATGAAGGCGCGCGTCCGCGCCATGGGGCTCGACGGCGAGACGTTCGAGGCCGAGGGCGAGGGGTTGCTCGCGCGCGCCCTCCAGCACGAGACCGATCACTTGAACGGCCGCCTGCTCATCGATCAGGTCGGCCCTGTGAAGCGCGAGATCATCAAGCGCAAGCTGCGGAAGGATCTCGAGGCGGAGCGCGAAGAGGACGCGGACGACAAGAACGGCGCCGCGAGCGCGGGCTAGCATGCTCACGATCTCGCTCTCGCGCCTGGAGTTCGACGGAAGGCACGGCGCGACGGCCGTCGAGCGCCGCGCGACGCGCAAGTTCGAGGTCGACGTCGAGCTCGACGTCGACGTCGCGGACGCCGAGCGCAGCGACAGGCTCGCGGAAACGATCGACTACAGCCGCGTCGCCGACGTCATCGTCGGCATCGGCGTGGGCGAGCCGCACCACCTGCTCGAGTCGCTCGCGCGCCGGATGGTCGACAACGTGCGAGGGCGGTTTCCGGCGGTGAAGCGGGTGCGGCTCGAGCTGCGCAAGCTCAACCCCCCGACCTGTCCGGGCCATCCCGCTTGGTCGGCGGTGCGCATCACGGAAGAATAGGTGACTGTCCGGCGCCGCGCCGGCGGCGCTACTGGCATTGCCCCGCGCCGCCCGCGTCGGGCGCGACACAGGTGAGCCCGCTTTGGCACAAGCAGCTGCCGGCGATGCAGAACAGGCCGGCTCCAGTGTTGCTGACGGCGCATCGGCCCTGGCCGTCGCAGTGCGAGCCGCTCGCGCAGGCGCTGGAGCACGACCCGAAGCTCTCACCGCACGCCGTCGTGCACGCGCCGGCCCCGTCGCACGTGAACGCGCCGCAGGCCGCGTGGGGATCGGTGCCGGCCGTCGCGGGCGCGCACGCGCCGGGCGTCGCGCCGCCGCAGGTGCCGCACGCGCACGCGCTCTCGCAGCAATGGCCGTCGACGCAAAACGTGTCCTGACACTGACCATTCGCCGTGCAGGCGTGCCCGCGCGGCAACAGCGGCGGCGCCTCGACGGCACCGTCGCCCGCGTCGGGCGTCGCGTCCGCGGCGCTGACGTCGCTGGGGGCGTCGACGCGTCCTCCGTCATCGGGACGCTCGGCGTTCGCGTCGGCCACGGCGTCCATCGCGGCTTCGATTCCGGCGTCCGCCGATCGATCGGCCGGCCCGGCCTCGCTCGTGGCGCCGTCCGACGGGTCGGCGGTGGCGCCGCCGTCTGTGGGGAAGACGCGCGGCAGGTGAGCCGGGTCGAACGTGGGCAAGCTCGGGCTCGTGACGTCCGCGCACGCGGGTGGGCCCGCGACGTCGGGGCACGCGCCGCCCGCGCACACGCACGCGCGCAGGAGCGAGACGAACAGGACCCGTCTCTCGCCGCTCACGAACCTGACGCCCGAGACCGTTCGGCTGACGACGAGCCTGGGCGCCGCGCCCGCCGCGGGCGCGAACGCGAGAGACGCCGTAACGGAGAACGGCGCGTCGAGCGCGCCGCCGGGCACGAGCCCCAGCGTGGCTGGGAACGTCGGCAGTGGCTGCGCCGAGGCGCCGGGCGCGGCCGCGGCCGATGCGGCGCCGTAGACGTAAGCGTGGTCGAGGCTCTGGGTGGCGACGTGGAGCTCGAGCGTGTCGGCCTCGGCGGGCAGCGATAGGTCAGTGTCAATGACGACCACCACCTCGGTGACCGGGCCGTGACAACCCGCGAGCGCGAGCACGGCGACGCCCACGGCCCCGAAGCTCCTCGCGCGGCGCCGTCCGTCCATCCTACGGAGACCGGAGCGTAACGACGCCGGGGCCCAAGGTCCCCGCGTACGGTTTGTCGGGGGACGAGGCCAAGACGACACCGGTGACGACCGCGCCGGCGACGACGACGCCGAGCCCCGTCCAGAACCACCAGCGCCGATAGACCGCTGAAGCCTCGGCCGCCGGCGGCACCGTCGCGGGCGGGCCCGCCGCGTCCGCGGGGGGCGGGGCGAGCGTGAGCGCGGCGGCGGGTTCTGGCGCCGGCGCCTGGGCCGGCGTGGCCGCGGGCGCGATCGGCACCACGGGCGCCGTGTCCGCCTCGGCGCCGCGCTCGCGCAGCTCCGCGATCATGCGCTCGATCTCGGGCCGGTTGGGCGCGTCGGGCAGACTGCGCAGGTATTTTCGGTAGAAGTCCAGTGCCGACGCGTTCTCGCCGAGCTTTCGGTGACACTGCGCGATGTTGAACAGGAACGACGGATCGGGCTTGAGCCGGTACGCCTCACGAAACTCCGTGAGGGCGGGCGCGAACTCGTCCAGGTTGTAGTGCGACACGGCCTGCTCGTAGTGCGCGCGGGCCGACCGGACGCGCTCCGCGTCCGAGCCCTGACCGCTCCAGGCCCGCCCCGACGTGGCCACCGTCAGCAACACCGCGGCGGCCACGGCGACGGGCGAGCGTGTAGCGAGCACGGCCGATGGTACCACCGGGCCCGGGCGCGCCGCACCGACCATCAGCGGAACGGCTGGTGTCGAGCACCATCGGGGCTCATGCGCCCGTGTATGAAGTAAGTATATGTATTTATTATATTGACATCATAAAGTCAGAATAATACATTCTCAGTGTCATGGCGAAGCAGATCACGATTCGTGGCGTTCGTCCGGAGCTGGCGCGCCGCATGGAGCAGATGGCGAAGGAGTCTGGAACGAGCGTCAACGCCAAGGTGCTCCAGATCCTGGAGCAGGCTTCCGGCATCGATGAGGCGGCGCGGCGCGCGCGCCTGTCGCGATACACGACGTGGACCGCCGACGATCTGCGCGAGTTCGAGCAGGGACTTGCCGCTCAGCGGGTCGTCGACGTGAAGCTCTGGACTTGACCGGCGACGATGGCCGGTCGACGCTTGCTCCTCGACACCTCCGCTTACGCACAGTTTCGGCGTGGCCAGGGCTCCGTCGTGGATCTGCTCACCTTCGCCGAGCGGGTCTTCCTGTCGACTGTGACGCTCGGTGAGCTCGAGGCCGGATTCATGCTCGGAACGAGGCTCGAAGAGAACCGGAGCGCGCTACGCGACTTCCTCGCGGAGCCATTCGTGGGCGTGCAGCCAATCGACGAGGACGTGGCCCGGCGTTACGGAGGCGTGTTCGCCTCGCTGCGCCGGGCGGGCACTCCCATTCCCACGAACGACGTCTGGATCGCCGCCACGGCCTTTCATCTCGGGGCCGAGCTCGTCACCTTCGACACCGACTTTGCTCGGATCCGCGACTTGAATCCGCTCGTCTTCGCACCCTGAGCCGCTGTCCTCAAGTCGTCTCGAGGCCGCGCGCCATGAGCACCTTGCCCGAGCGCATGAGCTCGACGACGTCGTACTGCCCCATGAGCTCGAAGAAGGCGTCGAGCTTGGCCGAGACGCCGTAGAGGCGCAGCACGAGCGAGTCGGGGCCGTAGTCGACGACCTTGGCGTTGTACTGCTCGCTGATCTGCAGGAGCTCCGTTCGCTCGTCGAGCTTGCACCGGAGCTTGACGAGCGCGGTCTCGGTCTCGATGACGGCCTGGCCCGTGTGATCGATGGCGCGCACGACGTCGATGAGCTTCGTGAGCTGTTTGATGATCTGTTCGAGCGTCTCGGGATCGCCGCTGCACGTGATCGTCATGCGCGAGAACGCCGCGTTGGCGGCGTCGGCGCTGACGACGAGGCTCTCGATGTTGTAGCCGCGCCGCGAGAACACGAGGGCGATGCGGACGAGGACCCCCGGCTTGTTGCGCACGAGGATCGAGATCGTGTTGAGCGGCGACGAGGGCGCGAGCGCGGGGGCGGAGATGGGGCTCACGGCTGCGGTTGACGCCGACATGACTAGGTCGATCCTTCCGGCTTGGCCATCTTGTGCTTGGGGCGGTCGATGATCATGTCCCGCAGCGGCGCGCCGGCGGGGATCATGGGGAACACGTTGTCCTCCTTGATGACCTCGGCCTCGACGAGCACGGGCCCTTCGTCGTAGGCGTGCGCGGCCTTGAGGATGCGGTCGACCTCCGACGGACGGCGGATGCGAAACGCCTTGATGCCGTAGGCGCCGGCGAGCTTGACGAAGTCGGGGTTGCCCTCGAGGTCGACGCCCGAGAGGCGGTTGTCGAAGAACAGCTCCTGCCACTGGCGGACCATGCCCAGGTAGGCGTTGTTGATGATGAGGATCTTCACGGGCAACTTGTGCAGCGCCGCCGTCGCGAGCTCGGGCATCGTCATCTGGAAGCCGCCGTCGCCGCACACGGTCCAGACCTTCTTCTTGGGCTGTGCGAACTGCGCGCCGATGGCCGACGGGAGGCCGAAGCCCATCGTGCCGGCGCCGCCCGACGAGATCCAGTGGCGGTTCTTCGTCGTGAGGCAGAACTGCGCCGCCCACATCTGGTGCTGGCCGACGTCCGTCGTGATGATGGAGTCGCGCCCGCCCAGCTTGTCGAGGCGATCGAGGACGTGCTGCGCGCGCAGGCCGCCCTTCTTGAGATACTTGAGCGGGTACTGCTTGCGCCAATCGGCGATCTGCTTGAGCCAGTCGGCCGAGTCGAGCTTCGAGACGTGCGGCAGCAGGTCTTCGATCGAGAGGCGCGCGTCGCCCGCGAGGCACACGTCGGGGCGCACGATCTTGTTGAACTCCGCGACGTCGATGTCGACGTGGATCTTCGTGGCGCCCACGCAGAACTCGCTGAGCTTGCCCGTGATGCGGTCGTCCCAGCGCGCGCCGATCGCCATGATCATGTCGCAGTTCGTGACGGTCTTGTTGGCGTAGGCCGTGCCGTGCATGCCGAGCATGCCCTGGTGGAGCGGGTGCTCTTCGGTGCACGCGCCCTTGCCGAGCAGCGTGTTGACTATGGGAGCCTGAAGCTTCTCGGCGAGCGCGATGATGGCGTCGCCCGCGCCCGAGATGACGGCGCCGTGGCCCACGTAGAGGACGGGGCGGCGGCTGCGCGCGATGAGCGCGGCGGCCTTCTTGACGGCGGCGGCGTCGGGATGCCCCGGGACGTGGTAGCCCGGCAGGTCCATCTCGATCTTGAGCGGGTCTTGCAGCGACACCGTGCAGGGCGCGCTCGTCACGTCCTTCGGCAGGTCGATGAGAACGGGGCCGGGGCGGCCGGTCGTCGCGAGGTGGAATGCCTCGCGCGTGATGCGCGGGATGTCGTTCGGGCTCTTCACGAGGTACGAGTGCTTCACGACCGGGTAGGTGATGCCCGTCACGTCAGCCTCCTGGAAGGCGTCCTTGCCGAGCATGGGCGAGATCGTCTGGCCCGTGAGAACGATCATGGGGGCCGAGTCCATGAGGGCCGTCAGCAGGCCCGTGACGGTGTTGGTCGCGCCGGGGCCGGAGGTCACGAGCACGACGCCCGGCTTCCCGGTAGCGCGCGCGTAGCCGTCCGCCATGTGCGTCGCGCCTTGCTCGTGGCGCACGAGGATGAGCTTGATCTTCGAGTCGACGAGCGCGTCGAAGATCGGCATGGCCGCGCCGCCCGACAGCCCGAAGACGTACTCGACTCCCTGCGCCTCGAGGCAACGGATGAGCGCCTCGGCGCCGGTCACGGCCTTGGCGAGCGCCGGCGCGGCGGTCCTGGTCGCTTCTGTGTTCGCGTTCTTGTTCGCGTCTTTGTTTGCTTCGCGGAGCGAGGATGAATCGCGAGCGGTCGGTGAGGTGGTCACGGGAGTCGGCACTGGAATTCTCCTTTCGGGGAGGCGACGACGAGGCTAGGACGAAATGGCACCACCGTCGAGCACTTTTCGAATCCTTTTGGAAATAGCTTGGCGAATTAGACCATTTTGACGCGATGCCTGATAAGAATAGTTTATCAGCCCATCGAAATGGGCCTCACAGTGCGCATATTGCTTATTGCGTCATAAACGCATACGACATCCGTCCGTCACGATAAGGGCAAGCTTTCGCTCAGATCGCCGAGCCGTCAGTCGTCGCCGTGAACGCGGCCCCGGGTCGACTTCTTCGTCGAATGCGCGTGCTTGTCGGCGAGCATGCGCTGCTTGGCGCGGCGCGAGCGGCGGCGCTTCTGGCGGCGGACCTTTTCGGCCTCCTGCTGGCGCGCGCTCTGCTTGCCGAGGCGCTGCTCCTCGATCTTGTCGGCCAGCAACGCGCGCGCGATGAGCCGGTTGGCACCCTGGCTGCGCTCGCGCTGACACTTCACGAACGTGCCGCTCGGCCGGTGAACGAGCACGACGCAGGTCGCAACCTTGTTGACGTTCTGGCCGCCCTTGCCGCCCGAGTGGACGAAGCTCTCATCGAGATCATCCTCGCGAATGCCGAGCGCCGCGAGCCGGCTCGCGACGGCGCGCGCGCGGTCACCCGAAAGAGGCATGCGCCAAGGTTGCGTGTGGCGGCGATGCTGTCAATACTGCGGCCGGCGTCCCAGTCCCGACACCTCCGTCGGGCGAGCGGCGCGGGAGGTGGTCATGGCGAGAGCACTCTCGGTCGGCAGGCGGGTCGGGCTGTCCTTCGTGCTCGCGGGGGCGTGGGCGCTCGCGGGCGCTTGCAACCAGGCGCCGCAGCCGGTCGTCCCGCCGCCGGCGACGTCGCCCGTCAAGCCGCCCGAGGCGGCGCCGCCCCCGGCGGACGCCGGCGCCGCCAAGCCGAAGATGATCGCGAACCCCGACGGGCTCAGCCTCGCCGAGCGTATCGCCAAGCGCGAGGCCGCGGAGAAGAAGGTGGCAGCCGATCTCGCGGTCGCGGAGCACGATCGGCTCGTCAAGTACGATCGCGGCAAGCTGCCGCTGCACGTCCAGACTTTCGCCTTCATCACAAGGACGCGTGGGCAGTATGACGCGCTCGAGAAGAAGCTCGCGGGAGAGGCCGACAAGGCCAAAGCCAAGGCCGAGGTCGAGAAGCTGGCCGCCTCGCTGCGGCCCAGCATCGTGGCCGCGGGCAAGAAGATGGCGACGATCGATCCAAAGGGCGGCAACTCGAACGTCACGACCGACTATGACGTGATGCTCAACGCGCTCGCGAACGACTACCCGGATGCGCTCATCGCGTCGATCGACGGCGCCAACCAGGCGCTCGGCGAGCAGAAGGCCGAGCTCGACAAGCGGCAGAAGAAGATCACGACGTGGATCGGGGAGCTCAAAGAGAAGAAGTGACGCGACATCACATTGACCCAATAGGCCGATCTGACCATACTAGTCATCATCATGAAAATTTCTCCAACGATGAATCTTTCCGCAGCAAAAGCAGCCCTTTCAGAGATTATCCGGAACGTTCGTCGAACCGGTCATTCGGTCGTAATCACGGTCGATGGCGAGCCGGCGGCGCGAATCAATGCTGTCGAAGCCGAGCCCCGGCGGCTGACGGCCGCTGAGGCAGCGACGGTCCGGGCATTGATGGACGCCGTCGGTCGGATCCCGAGACCGACCGACGCGTTCGACGCCGTCGCGCTGGTGGCCGACGGTCGCCGGTGAGCGACGTCGTCCTCGACGCTTCGGTGTTCGTGGCAGCGATCTCTCCGCGCGAGGTCCACCACGCAACGGCGCGCAGGCTCTTCGATTTGCACGCCGCGGATCGCGCGTTTGTCGTACCCGCGCTCTTTCGGGTCGAGGTGCTCGCCGCGCTCGCGCGTCGAGATGAGCCCGCGGAGCTGCTCGACACCGTCGACGTCCTGGTGTCAGGCCCACGTTTCTACGCAGTCGCGCTCGACGACTCCTTGCTCGACCGGACAACGAAGGTTGCGAGAACAGCCCGCCTGCGCGCCTACGACGCGGTCTACGTGGCGTTGGCGCTGAATCGCCGAGCGGCCCTCCTCACCCTTGACTCGGAGGTCCGTGCCAAGACGGCCGAGTCGTTTCCCCAAGTCGACCTCATCGCGCCAGCGACTTGAAGGCGCGGGCGGGCGCCTCCGCCCACGGTCCATCGGCCGGCATCATGGGAAGCTGGCGTCCGAAGACGAAACCAAGGGAGCGGCAATCGCGACCGGCAGCCCGCGGCACCCGACGTCCGGAAGCTACCGGTAGTATGGAATGACCACCTAAGGTGAAGCGGAGTCTTCCTCGGGCGAGGCGGAGTCGTCGCCTTCTTCGCTGGGCCGCGGGACGTACTTCTTCGTGATGCGATCGTCGATGGCGTTCTCGAGGAAGGTCTTGGCGGCCTCGGTCCAAACGTCGCCGTAGGTCTGGGCATAGACGAGCGCCTCTTCGAGCGAGCCCGGCTGCGTGCCCGCCAGGTTCTCGACGCGGCGTCGCACGCGGCCGAGGACGGTCCTGCCATAGTGCGGGTTGGCGTCGAGGGCGGCGTCGAGCGCGGCGCGGGCCTTGGCCTCGGCGCCCGCGGTGATGTGGGCGAGCGCGAGCCCGAGCTGGGCGCGGCCGGCGCCCGTCTCGGACTTCGTCGCGGGCTCGAGCACGGCGACGGCGTCGGCCGGACGCTCGAGCTTCATGAGCGCCTTGGCGGCGATGAGGCGCGCCTCGGTGCCGACGCTGCCCTCGTCGATCTCGTAGACGCGCTCGAGATCCTTCACGGCGTCTTCGAAGCGATCTTGGTCGTAGGCCAGGCAGCCGAGGGCGTGCGCGGCGCGGATGAAAGGCTGGGCCTCGGTGTTGCTGAAGGCGTCCTTCACCTTGTCGGCGCGCAGCTTGGCGACGGTCTTCTCGCCGGCGGCCACCACGGCCGCGAGCTCTTCCTTCGCGCCGTCGGGGTTGCCGGCGGCGAGCCGCGCCATCCCGATGCCCACGTGCGGCTCTTGCAGCGCCGGATCGATCTTCAACGCTGCGGCGAACTCCCGCTCGGCCGCCCCCGGACGGCGTTGCTCGAAGAGGCGCCAGCCTTCCATGATGAGCTCCTGCGCGTCGGGTGGCGCGACGGGCGCCATCGAGGCCGCTTCGTCGTCCCGCAGGTGGCACTTCTTGTACTTCTTGCCCGAGCCACACGGGCAGGGATCGTTGCGATCGGCGGCAGCGAGGCGGCTCTTCGCCTCGGCGATGCGCTTCTCCTGCGCCTCGGGGCTCGCGGACGCGGCTTCCGGGGCAGACGCGACGCCGTCCTCCTTTGCCTGGGCGGCGCCCTTTGGCTCACCTTTGGCCGCGCTCTTCGCCTTGGGGGCGGTCTTGGCGGGGGTTTTCTTGTCGTCTTTTTTCGCGGGTTTTGTCGCCATGGGGGTCCTTGTTGGGAGCGGGACGATACCGTAAAAGGTGACCCGAGCCCATGAGCGAGTCACCTCCGTCGCCGCGCCCGCTCGTCGGTCGCACGATCGCGCTGCCGGAGACCCGCGAGCTCGATCGGCTCGCCCAGCTGCTCGAAGAAGAAGGCGCGCGCACGCTGCGCTGCCCACTCGTCGCCATCCTCGACGCGCCCGACGAGCGCCCCGGGCTCGCCTGGCTGCAGGCGCTCGCGGCGGGCGAGCTCGACGACCTGATCTTCCTCACGGGCGAAGGGCTGCGGCGGCTCGTCGCGCTGGCCGAGCGGCACGGGCTTCGCGCCCCCGTCGTCGAAGCGCTGGGCCGGGCGCGCACGATCACGCGCGGGCCGAAGCCGGCGCGCGCGCTACACGAGCTCGGGCTCGGCCCCACGCTGCCAGCGGCGGTCCCGACGTCGGCGGGCGTCATGGAGGCGCTCGCGTCCCTCGATCTGCGGGGCCGCCGCGTGGGCGTGCAGCTCTACGGCGAGGAGCCGAACCGCCCCCTCGTGGAGTTCCTCGAGCGTGCGGGCGCGACAGTGAGCGTCGTCGCGCCGTACGTGTACGCGTCGGCGAGCGACGCGGGTCGCGTCGCGTCTTTCATCGACGCGCTCGCGGCGGGGCGCGTCGATGCCGTCGCGTTCACGAGCGCGTCGCAGGTCGACCGGCTGTGGCAGGTCGCGCGCGAGGTGGGCGCCGAGGAGCGCCTGGCAGCGGGGCTCGCGCGGGTCCGCGTGGCCGCGATCGGTCCCGTCGTCCTCGAGGCGCTCGCGGCTCGCCGCGTGCGGGTCGACGTCATGCCCGAAAAGAGCTTCGTCATGCGCCGACTCGTGAACGCGCTCGTCGAGGCGCTCGGCCCGGTCCCGGCCCCCGGAGCGCCGTGAAGGGCCGTTCGCTGGCGTCCCGGCTTGCCGCGCTCTCGTGCGCGCTCGCGGCCGTGGCCGCGTGCGATCGCCTCGCGAGCAACCTGAGCGGGGGCGTCGGTCCCGAGGCCGGGATCTTGCGCGGCAAGCTCCCGGGCGATTCGCGGGGCGTCTCGCACGTCGGGCGCCTCACCGACGGCATCGCGGCGTCGCCCGGCGACTCGTGGCGCACCGACCTGACGGCGGTCTTCGCCTCGCCGCAGTCCTTCGCGACCTGGGATCTCGGCGCCGAGACGCCCGTCCGCTGCGCGCTCGTCGACGCCGACGGCGGCGACACCTACACGCTCTCGGTCTCGTCGGACGGGCGGACGTTTGCGCCGCTGTGGGCGGCGCCGCCCGACGAGGACGCGGGACAGCAGCTGCGCGCAGGCCGGGGTCTGCGCGGCGCGGGCCGCTACCTGCGCCTGTCCGCCGCGGGCGGCGACGGCCGCTGGTCCATCAGCGAGGTCAGCGCGTGGCGCGAGTGCCCGACGCGGTGGCCGCCCCTCGCCATGCAGAAGGGCACGCCCGATGACGACGCCGTTCGCGTCAAGCTGTGGGCCTTCGCGGCGCTCGCCGTGGCGTACGTCCTCTTTTACAGAAAGCGGGCGCCCGACTGGGCGAAGCTGCTCGTCGTCGCGCCCGCGGGCGTCGGCATCGCGCTCGTCGTGCAGCTCGCCGAGCTTTGGCCGCCGTCCGCGGCGCTCGCCACGCGCCTCGTCGGTGTCGCGGCGGTGCTCGGCGTGGCGGTCGCGCTCCGGAGGATCATCGGACGTCGGATGACGCCGCCGCGCTCCTAGCGCCTACTTGGCGACGAGCTTCACGAGCTCGCCCTGGGCGTGCAGGTCGCGCACGATGTCGGCGCCGCCGATGAGCTTGCCGTCGACGTAGAGCTGCGGGAACGTCGGCCAGCTCGAGTACTCCTTCAGGCCCTCGCGCAGCTCGGGGTCTGAGAGGATGTTGTAGGACCCGTAGGTCGCGCCCGTCTCCTTGAGCATGCCCACGACGGCGGCCGAGAAACCGCACTGGGGCATTTGCGGGTTGCCCTTCATGAAGAGCATGACGCGGTCCTTGGCGATGGTGTCGGCGATGCGCTGGTGCAGCTCTGGGCTCACGGTTTTCTCCTGACTTGCCTGTTGCCTGTTGCCTATTTGCGTTGGTATTCCTCGGGCGTCTCGGTCACGAGCGCGAGGGCATGGATGGGGCCGCGCATGGCGTCACCGAGCGCGGCGTAGACGAGGCGGTGCCGGTCGACGGCGCCCTTGCCCACGAAGGCCGCCGAGACGACCGTCGCCGAGTAGTGGTCGCCGCCGCCCGTCGTGTCGGTGACGGCGACGTCGGCGTCGGGCAGCGCGGCGCGGATGAGCGCGCGGATGTCGTCGGGCGAGATGGCCATCGAGGCCGATCCTATACCACGCGGCCCCCGCGCGGGCCGCGCCGGTCGCCGCCGACGTATAATTGACGGCGATGAGGCTCGGGACGCGCGTGACCGTCGTGACGACCGTGCTCGTCGCGGTCGTGCTCGCGGCGTCGGGGCTGGGTGCGTTGCAGGTGAGGCGCGCCGATCTCGAGGCCGATCTGTCGCGCGAGGCGCGCGAGATCGCCGCGGCGCTCCGGGCCGGTCTCGAGCCGCTCGACGCCGAGGGGATGACGGAGACGCTCGAGTGGCGCGCTTACTCGGCGCGCGAGAACAACGAGATCTTCCAGCTCGAGATCCTGCGCGTCGGTGACGAGAAGCGCACGGACGATCCGGCGTGGCTGCTGCTCATGCAGGGCGCCGAGATCGAGGACGCGCCCGTGGGGCGTCTCTTCGACTCGGCCTCGGGCGCGCGCTCGTTCGCCATGGCCGTTCCCCTCTACGACGCCGCGGGGCTCGAGCTGCCGCGTCGACACCCCGCGCGCAAGGCCGTCGCCATGCTGGGCATGCGGCGCGACGCGGGGTTCATCGGCGCGGAGATGTGGGCCACGGCGCGGCGGCTCTTCTCGCTCTTCATCGTCGTCGTGGCCGTCGTCGGCGTGGTCGTGAGCTTCGCGCTGCGCCAGACGGCGGTGACGCCGCTGCGCCGTTTGCTCGAGGGCATCGACGCCGTGGGCGAGGGGGATCTGTCGCGCGTCATCCTCGCGCAGCGCGACGACGAGATCGGCACGCTCGCGGGCCGCTTCAACGCCATGACGGGCTCGCTGCGCGAGGTGCGCGAGGAGGGGCAGCGCGGCGCCGAGGCGCGGCTCGCGCTCGAGGCGCGGCTGCGGCAATCGGAGAAGCTCGCGACCATCGGGCAGATGGCCGCCGAGATCGCGCACGAGGTGGGCACGCCCCTCAACGTCATCGGCGGCCGCGCGCGTGCCATCGCGAAAAAGGCCGGCGACGCGGGCGAGATCGCGAAGAACGCCGGCATCATCGGCGGCGAGGTCGAGCGCATCACGAAGATCATCCGCCAGGTGCTGGATTTCTCGCGTCAGCGCGGGCCGACCGTGACGCGCGTGCGCGTGCCCGCGATCATTGCCGAGGCGGTCGAGTTCCTGGGCGAGACGACGCGGCGCCAGGGCATCTCCGTCGAGGCGACCGCCGCGCCCGCCGACCTGCCGGACATCCCAGGCGATCCCGATCAGATCCAGCAGGTGTGCTTGAACCTGCTCATGAACGCCATCCACGCCATGCCGGGCGGCGGCACGCTGCGCATCGCCGTCGAGAGCGTCGTGCGCCGCAAGGGCGGCCTCGATCTGGCGGCGCCCGCCGAGTACGTCGTCCTCGAGATCTCGGACTCGGGCTCGGGGATCCCGGAGGCGCACCGTGACAAGATCTTCGAGCCCTTCTTCACGACGCGCGACGAGGGGCAGGGGACGGGCCTTGGCCTCGCCGTGAGCAACGGCATCGTCAAGGACCACGACGGCTGGATCGAGCTCGAGAGCCCGGGTGGGGCGGCGGGCAGCGGGGCGCCCGGCGCCGTGTTCCGCGTGTATCTACCGACGGGTGCCGCGCCCGCGGACGGTGCGGTCGTGGTCGGCTCGCCGTTCGACATGTCTCCCGGGCTGACGTCCCCCGGGCTCGCGGGCGCGCTTCCGGCCGCCGACGCCGCGCTTGCCCCTGCCGATCCGATGGGCAAGGATTGACCGTGGCCGACGCCGCCCAGAGCATCGCCGAGCGCGCGCGGGCGCGCGGCGCGCAGGGCGCGAGCATCCTCGTCGTCGAGGACGACCAGGCCATGCGCGACATGCTGCGCGAGGCGCTCGAGGAGGACGGCTACACCGTCGAGGCCGTGGGCGGCGGGCGCGCGGGCGTCGAGCGCGTCCGGCGCGGCGGCATCGACCTCGTGATCTCGGACGTCAAGATGCCCGACCTCGACGGCCTCGACATGCTGCGCGAGATCAAGGCCGTGAGCCCCTCGCCGCACGTCATCACGATAACGGCCTTCGGCTCGATCGACACGGCGATCCGCGCCGTGAAGCTGGGCGCGTTCGACTACATCACGAAGCCCTTCGAGATCGATCAGCTCATCCTCTCGGTCGAGAAGGCCCTCGCCGAGCGGGCGCTGCGCTCGGAGGTCGTGCGCCTCCGCGCCGAGGTGCAGCGCAGCTACCGGTCGGGAGACATCGTCGGCAAGTCGCCTGCCATGCGCGAGCTGTTCGACCTCATCCGCCGGCTCTCGGCCTCGGCGGCCACCGTGCTCGTCACGGGCGAGTCGGGTACGGGCAAGGAGCTCGTCGCCAAGTCCATCCACGGAAGCAGCCCGCGCAAGGGCCGGCCCTTCGTGCCGCTCAACTGCGCGACCATCCCCGACACGCTGCTCGACAGCGAGCTGTTCGGCCACAAGCGCGGCGCCTTCACGGATGCGCGCTCCGACCGGGCCGGGCTCTTCGTCGAGGCCGACGGCGGCACGCTGTTCCTCGACGAGATCGCCGAGCTGTCGCCCGCGCTGCAGGCCAAGCTGCTGCGCGTCCTGCAGGAGGGCGAGATCCGGCCGCTCGGCGCCTCGCGGGCCGAGCGCGTCGACGTGCGCGTCATCGCCGCCACCAACAAGGACCTCGACGCACGCCTCAAGACGGGCGCCTTCCGCGAGGATCTCTACTACCGCCTCAACGTCGTGCACATTCACTTGCCGCCGCTGCGCGAGCGCGCCGAGGACCTGCTCGCGCTCTCGGACCATTTCCTGTCCGCGAGCGCGGCGCGCGCCGGCAAGGAGGTGCGCGGGCTGCACGAGTCTGCGAAGAAGGCGTTGCTCGCGCACACCTGGCCCGGCAACATTCGCGAGCTCGAGAACACGATCGAGCGCGCCGTGGCCCTGTGCGAGGGGGGGGTCATCGGCGTCGAGGACCTGCCGTTGGCCGTGCGGGAGCGGCGCGCCAACGAGCCCGACACGCTGCAGACGGCCCTCGCGCGCGGGCTCACGCTCGCGGAGCTCGAGCGCGAGTTCATCCAACGCGTGGTGACGGCGGAGGGCGGCAACAAGACGCGGGCAGCGCAGCGGCTCGGACTTGACCGCAAGACCTTGTATCGCAAGCTTGAGGAGTACGCCGCGGAGTCGGGCGCCGCCGAGGTCAAGGACGGAGGCGCCCCCGACGACAAGCCCCTCGAAGAGACCTAGCGAAGAGACCTAGCGAAGAGACCTAGCGAAGAGACCTAGCGAAGACACCCAGCCCAAGACACCTCCAGAAGATACTCAGAAGATGGCCAGCGCCGAAACCGACCCCCGCGCCCTCGCACCCGCCCTCGTGAGCTTCGAGGCGCTCGCCTCGGCCGGCGCGAGCTTGCTGCGCTCGCCCGTATCGGGGCAAGCCTGCGTCTACTGGCGGGTGCGCATCAAGCAGCGGCTCACCGACCGCTCGCAGCTCGTGCACGAGATCGAGTCCGAGGAGGCCTTCGAGCTGCGGTGGGGACATCCGGACCGCGCGCTCGGTGATCTCCGCGCCCGTGTCCAGCCGGAGGCGGCGCGCATCCAGGCGCAGCCCGTCCTTCACCGCGAGGGCACGCCAGGCGCCGAATCAGCCGCGAGGTATTTCGGTCTCGCGGGGCCGCTCTCCGTCGAGGAGGTGGTCATTCGCGCGGGCGAGGCGCTGTCGGCCGAGGGCGTCCTCAGCGACTTCGACGCCGCCGTGGGGGCGGGGCTGCTGCGCGGCACGTCGCGCGGCCCGGAGCTGCACGAGGCCGTCCTGACGATCGAGTCGAAGAGCCTAGCGCCCGTGCTCCTGCCGTGGGCCCTCGGCACGGCGGCCGCGCTCATGAGCGGCATGGGGCTCGCGACCTACGCGGCCTGGCGCGCGCACCTGCTGCACCGGCCGAGCTTCCAGAGCGCGGTCACGGCGCGCCTGCCGCGCCTGCTGGCGCCGCACGCGCAGCTCCAGCCGCTCGACGTCCCGCACCCGCGGATGCCCTAGGCTCATCCCCCTCTTTCCGCGGAGCGGGCAAGGGTTAGGGTGAGGGGTCCTCGGCGCGGTCAGTCTCGGCGCTTCGTGATGGCGGCGTGCCAGCTGTTGCCCTGCACGAACTCGAGGCGCGGCGTTCCGCCCTCGAGCTGGCCGCACAGGCGCTCCATGTCGGCGCGCGTCCAGTAGTGCGCGATGTGCGGCAACATCTGGTCGAACACGATCGACTCGACGTTGCGGAACGACAGCGTCCGCAAGGTGCGATAGTAGTCGGTGCGCCACGGCACGAGGCGGATGGCGGGCCACGCGAGGGCCGTGACGGCCTTGGCGACGGCGTGTGTGACCTTGATGGGCGCGCGCGAGCCGAGCGCCCGGAAGGCCTGGATCGTGGGCAGCAGGAGCCGGTTGCCCTCGAGCGCGTAGCACCAGAGCACGAGATCGCCGCCGGGGGCCACGCAGCTCCACATCCTCTGGAGCGCGGCCTCGTGGTCGGCGAGGTGGTGAAGCACGCCGAGGCAGGTGATCCGATCGAAGGTGCCGAGCGCCGCCGGGTCGAGGTCGTGGGCGGACCACTTCTCGACGCGCGCGTTCGGAAACTCCGCGAGGTTCTGGCGCGCCGCCGCGAGGCTGCCCTCGTCGACGTCGACGCCCAGCACGGACGCGGCCCCGGCGCGCAGATACCAGTACGGGTTGCGGCCCATGCCACAGCCCACGTCCATGACGCGCTTGCCGCGGAAGCCCTCGAGAGAGGTGGAGCCGAGCCAGCGCTGGAGCTGCCCCTGCGACTCCGGGAGAATCTGCGAGTACGTCGCCCACTCGTACCCGAACCGATCCGGAGAGCCGGCTCGCGTGCGCTGATCGTCGCCGTTGCTCATGCGGAACCTCGGGCAGGGGAGGGCGGCGCAGTGTAGTGCCGCCTGTACCAGTGGTCCAGCACGAGCAGCGCCCAGAGCGGCTTGCTGTGATCGCGGCTCCTCTCCTGGTGCTCACCGTGCCAGCTCGCGAAGACGCCGCGGTCGAGGAGGCCGGTGTCCCAAAGGGGCGAGCCGCCGACGACCGCCTCGCAGCGGGAACGCAGCGGGCCGCGCAGCCAGGCGGCGAGCGGGATGCCGAAGCCCTTCTTGGGCCGGTCGATGATCTCGTCGGGGACTTTCCCGCGGGCCGCGAGCTTGAGCAGATACTTGCCGGTCCCGCCGCGGACCTTGTAGCGCGAAGGCAGCGCGAAGGCCATGTCGACGAGGCCATTGTCGAGGAGCGGCGGCCGCACCTCGAGCCCGTGGGCCATCGAGGCACGATCGACCTTGGCGAGCACCGAGCCCGGCATGTAGGTCGAGAAGTCGAGCGCCAGGATGCGCTGCAGATGGTCGTCGGTCTCGGGCAGCCGCGCGTCGAGCGTACCCGGGCGCAGCCCGCGCGCCGGCGGGACGGCGCGCGCGAGCTCCGGCAGGTCGACGCTCGACATCCAGCGCAGGTGGCGCGTGACCTGATCGTCGTCCCAGCGCTCGGTGAAGCGGCGCAGCTTCCACTCGAGGCTCTGGTACCGATCGTCGATCGGGAGCTGCGCGATCGCGCGCGCGACGACGCCGGTTCGCAGCCAGGCGGGGGCCCGCGCGTAGAGAGCCGCGTAGCGGTGCGCGCGGTAGGTCGGGTACCCGCCCCACAGCTCGTCGCCGCCGTCTCCCCCCACGACGACCTTGACGTGTCGCGCGGCCAGCCGAGAGAGGAGGTACGTGGGCAAGAACGAGGGGTCGGCCATGGGCTCGTCGAGCTTGTCGAGCGCGTCGTCGAGCACGTCGAGGAGGTTGCGTTCGTCGAGCGTCTCGCTGATGAGCTCGACGTCGAGCCGTTCGGCCATGAGGCGCGCGTACTTCGATTCGTCGAACGTGGCGTTCTCGAAGCCGATCGAGAAGGCCTTCATGCGGCCTCCGGCGGCGGCCGCGAGCGCCGCCACGCACGACGAGTCGATGCCGCCGCTGAGAAAGATCCCCACGGGCACGTCGGAGACGAGCTCGGCCTTAACGGCACGCCCGAGCTCGCGCCACAGCTCCGTGGCGAGCTCGGCGTCGGTGCGCGCTGGCGCGGGCGCGGGCGCGCCGACGCGCCAGTACGCCTGGGGCTCTTCGAGATGACCGTCGGTCCAGACGAGCGTGTGTCCGGGCGGCAGCTTGCGCACGCCGCGCACGATGGTCTCTGGCGCGTGCGCGTAGTCGGAGAAGAAGTACGACGCGAGACCCGGCACGGAGAGCTCGGCGTGGACGCCGCCGTGCGCGAGGAGACTCCCGAGCTCGGACGCGAAGACGATGCCGCCGTCGGCGAGCGCGGCGTAATAGAGCGGCTTGATGCCCGCGCGATCGCGCGCGAGGACGAGGCGCCGCGCCGCCGCGTCCCAGAGCGCGAACGCGAACATGCCGTCGAGCGTGGCGACGCCCGGCACGCCGTGCTCCTCGACGTGGTGGACGATGACCTCGGTGTCGCAGCGCGTGCGGAACCGGTGCCCCGCGCGCTCGAGCGCCGGGCGCAGTGCTTGGAAGTTGTAGACCTCGCCGTTGTACGTGATGGCGACGGACCCGTCCTCGTTCTCCATGGGCTGGGCGCCGTCGGCGACGTCGATGATGGCGAGCCGCCGGTGCCCGAGCGCGACCTGCCACGGCCCCGCGTCGCGGAGCCACTGTCCTTCGCCGTCGGGGCCGCGGTGGGCGATGCGCGCGAGCATGCGCGGCAACGCCTCCGGATTCGCGCGCCGCCCGATGAACCCCGCGATGCCGCACATGAAGGGAAGGCGCTCTTAACACGCCCACCGCGGGTTGTCATGATGGCGGTTCGCCCGCCGAATCGTCTTCGGTTATAAGAAAGTCAGTGACGGCGCTCCAACCCCAGGTCTCGATCGTCATCCCGTGCTTCAACGAGGAGGAGACGATCGCCAGGCTCGTCGCGGCGCTCGACGAAGCCGTGAGAAAGCTCGAGGCAGCAGGCCGGCCAACCGAAGTGATCGTCATCGACGACGGCTCGACCGACGACACGTTCCCGCGGCTGCGGGCCGCCGCCGCGACGCGGGCTTGGCTCCGCCTCGTGCGCTTCCGCCGCAACTTCGGGCAGACGGCGGCGATGGCCGCGGGCTTCGATCGGGCGCGCGGGCCGTACGTCGTGCCCATGGACGCGGACCTGCAGAACGACCCGGAGGACATCCCGCTGCTGCTGACGCGGCTCGAGGAGGGTTACGACATCGTCTCGGGTTGGCGCAAGAACCGGCAAGACAAGGCCCTCACGCGCCGGCTGCCGTCGACGATCGCGAACTGGCTCATCGGCCGCGTCACGGGCGTCCGCCTGCACGACTACGGCTGCACGCTCAAGGCCTACCGCCGCGAGGTGCTCGCGCCGGTTCGGCTCTACGGCGAGATGCACCGCTTCATCCCCGTGTACGCGAAGTGGTCGGGCGCGCGCATCACCGAGCAGGTCGTGCGCCACCACGCGCGCAAGGAGGGGAAGTCCAAGTACGGCCTCGCCCGCACGCTCAAGGTCCTGCTCGACCTCATGACCGTGAAGTTCCTCGGCGACTACTCCACGAAGCCGCTCTACCTGTTCGGTTTCTGGGGCGTCGTCTGCATCATCTTCGGCGTCATTTCGGGCGCCGTCACGCTGATCGAGAAGTTCCTCGACCCGACGCACTACGCGCACCGCAACCCGCTGCTGCTCCTCGCGGTCATGCTGTTCGTCGTCGGCATGCAGCTCATCGGCATGGGCCTCGTCGCCGAGCTCCTCGTGCGCACTTACCACGAGTCGCAGCACAAGGCCGTCTACATCGTGGGCGAGGAGGTCAACCTGCCCGCGACCGCCGCGGGGGCCGTCGTTCCGTTCCCGACGGACGGGAAGCGGCCAGCATAGGTCGGCGGTCCGCGGCTCAGGCCTTCGCGGCTTGCCGGGCGGACGCGTAAACCTGGTGAACGATCGTGAGCGCGGCGTGCGCGTCGCGCAGCGTGACGGGCGGGCTTCGCTTGGCCTCGGCGGCCTGCACGAAGGCCTCGAGCTCGAGGCGCCAGGAATTGTCGTCACCGGGGTACTCCCAGATGGTCGTCTCGGGAGGGCCCATCGAGGGCTTCATCTTGTAGTAGCTCAACTTCTCGACGCCGTAGCTGCCGCCGAGCCCTTCGGCGTGAAGCTTCGCGTCCCGTCCGAAGATCTCGAACGAGAAGGTGTTCTTCCATTCGGTCCAGGTCGCGTGCAGCCAGGCCACCTGGCCTTGGGCGGTCCGCAAGAAGAGAAATCCGTTGTCCTCGGCTGGCATGTCCCAGAAGAACGTCGCGACGTGGCCCTGGACCTCCGCGAAGTCGCCGAGGAACCAGCGCGAAAGATCGATGAGGTGCACGCCCTGGTCGAGCAGCTCGCCCCCGCCCGAGATCTCCGGCCGCGCCCGCCACTCCTTGTCGTAACCGGGACGGCCGCCGTGTCCGTAGCGGGCGCGGATGAACATCAGCGGGCCGAGCGTGCCCGAGTCGAGCAACCGGCGCGCCTGCTGGAACGCCGGATGGTAGCGATGGTTGAAGCCGACCTGCACGCAAACCCCCGCGCGCTCCGCGGCGGCGATGATCGGGACCAGCTCGTCGGGGTGGCGCGCGGCCGGCTTTTCGACGAGGACGGCCTTGCCAGCCTCGACGGCGGCCATCGTCACCGCGGCGAGCGCGTCGTTGCTCGTCGAGACGAACACCGCGTCCACGTCCGGCCGGTCGACCGCCTGCCGCCAGTCAGTGAACGCGGCCGCGCCGCCCGCCTGCGCGGCGAGGGCTTGCGCGCGCTCTTTCACGGGATCCGCCACGGCCACGACCTCGTCCTCCGGTCGCAAAGACCGGAGGCGCTTCTGACCGATGAGCCCGCAACCCACGATGGCGAATCTCATGGCTCGCCCCAATCTTTCCCGCGGTCCTTGGGGACGATTCGCCGCAGCGTGTAGATGTCGCTTCCTTCGAGCTCGGCGCGCTTCCCGGGCAACTCCGACCAGGGGTCCCACACGGCGCTCAGGAGGCGGCCCGCGATCCCGTCGCTCTCGCTCGACAGGAGAAAGGCGCAGAGCGCCGCGCCCTTGTCGAGGGGCGCGCCTCCGTCTGCTTTTTGTTTCAGCGAACGCTCGTAGAACGCCTTGCCCACCTTGTCCGGTCCCGCTGCGATCACCTCGTCGAGCAGCCGCGTGTTGAGCGCGCCCGGAGCGATGGCGTTCACGTCGATGTGCGTGCCGCGCAGCTCCTCCGCGAGCGTCTCCGTGAAGCGGACGACCGCCGCCTTCGATGCCGCGTACGCGCTCAAGCGCGGCAGCGGCGCCGTCGCGCCTCCGCCCGACAGATTCACGATCTTGCCCGAGCCACGCCTTCGGAAGGCAGGAAGCACCGCGCGACAGGGAAGGACGGTCCCGAGGAGGTTGATCTCGATGGCCTTCGCCCAGTCGGCCCAGTCGACCTCTTCGATCAACCCCTTGGGACCGTAGACGCCCGCGTTGTTGACCAGGCCGTCCAGGTCCCCGAGCTCGCGCGTGGCGTCGGCGACCAGCGCCTCGACGTCCTTCGGATTCGAGACGTCGGCGACGGCCGCGGCGACACGTTGGCCTTTCGCCGCCTTCGCGCGCAGCGCGGCGGACGTCTGCTCGATCTGCTCTCGCGACCGCGCGCAGACCGCGACGTGGGCGCCCTCGGCCAGACAGCGCTCTGCCACCGCGAGGCCGAAGCCCTGACTGGCGCCCGTGATGAGGATCTTTCGCCCTTGGAGCTTCATTTGGTGGTCACCCCATCCGCTCGGGCGTTCCGACGGCGACGTAGCGCACGCGCGCGTCGTCGTCGAGGTTGCCGGCCAGAAATCGATTGGCGTCGAGCACGAAGGGGCGCCGTGCCGCCGCCGCGACGCGCTCGCTCGTGAGCTCGCGGAACGCGGGCCACTCCGTCGCAACGACGATCGCGTCGGCGCCGCGGATCGCGTCGTCGAGGCTCGGCGCGAGCGTGAGGCCCACGGGGAGCTCGGGCGACATTTGGCTGATGGCAGGGTCGTGCGCGCGCACGGTCGCGCCCTCGCCAATGAGCCAGTGACAGAGCGCGACCGACTCCGACCGGCGCAACGTATCGGTGTTCGCCTTGTAGGTGAGGCCGAGGACGGTGATCGTCTTGCCGCGCAGGTCCCCGAGCAGGGCACCCAGCCGGCCGCGAGCCCAGAGGCGGTGGCCGTCGTTGCTCTGCTTGACGCCCGCGAAGAGCGGCGTCGCGAAGCCCCCGCGCGCGCCGATGCGCAGCAGGAACGCCACGTCGCGCGCCAGCGTCCCGCCCGCGAAGGCCGCGCCCGGCCCGAGGTAGGCGCCTGGCCCGATGCGGGCCTCGCTCTTGAGGCCGCGCTCGACCTCTTTGGCGTCGGCACCTGTGGCCTCGCAGGCGGCCGCGATCTCGTTGATGAAGACGACCGAGGTCGCGAGGAAGGCGTTGACGGCGTGCTTCGTCATCTCCGCCGATTCGACGCGCATCCACTGGATTGGGCGCGCGAGCGGCTCCATGAGCTCGCCGATGCGCGCGCGCGCTTCGGCCGTGCGCGCGCCGACGACGATGCGGTCCGCCTTGCGGAACACTTCGATGGCCTTGCCGAGCCGCAGGTTCTCGGGCGAGCACGCGAACTCGACGCGGCGGCCGGCCGCGACGCCCGCGAAGGCCTTCTCGAGGCGCGCCGTCGTTCCGACGGGGACCTGCGAGGAGATGAGCACGACGGTGCCGTCCCGGAGGTGCGGGAAGAGCGCCTCGGCGTGCCGCACGACGCTCTCGACGTCCGCCTCGTCGTCCTGATTGACGGGCGTGTCGAACGTGATCCAGACGACGTCGGCGATGGCCACGCGCGCGACGTCGGACGAGAACTGGAGCCGCCCCGAGGCGAGGCCCGCGCGCACGAGCTCGGGCAGGCCCGGCTCGAGGATGGGCGGGCGGCCCCCGTCGCGCAAACCCGCGACGACGGCCTCGTCGGGATCGAGGCCGACGGTGGGAAAGTGCTCCGCCACGCAAGCCGCCGTCACGGAGCCGAGGTGCCACAGCCCGTAGACGCAGACGTTCATGAGCGAGGCCCCACGTCACGCCGCCGAGTGAAGAGCCGTCGAACTTCCGGTCGGGAGCAGAGCGCTCTTTGGACTCGTGATGCCATCGTGGTAGCTGGTGCGTAATTCATACCATGGAGCAGCAACCCATGAAGGCCTAGCCCCCTCACGGTCGCCGACAATCCGTGGTATGTCCGTGCCCTTCCTGGAGGC
>DASXOE010000004.1:0-31175 GCA_036494575.1 Polyangia bacterium
GACCAGTACCATTCTTGGGCCGTCGAGATCGCGAGTGAGGTCACCAGCCCGCTCTTGACCTGTGAAGCGGTTCTCGCCGAGGCAGCCTTTCACCTGGGCAACGTGCCGCTCGTGCTCGCGATGATCCGCGAGGGGTTGGTCGCCGTTGCATTCGAATGCAAGGCGCACCTCTCACAGCTATCAGCGCTCGCCGTTCGATATGAAGACCGACGTCCAGATCTGGCCGACCTCTGTCTCATCCGCATGAGCGAGCTCTACCCGCGCCATCCCGTGATCACCATCGACAAGAAGGACTTCCGCGTCTATCGGCGGAACAAGCGGGAGGTCATTCCGCTGGTGTGTCCCGCGGACTGAAGGGGTCAGGGCTTCGCGTTGGTGAGCATCCAGGCGTAGATGTCGCCGCGGCCGCCGCTGAGGTCGTAGACGGGATCCCAGATCTCGTGACCGCCGCCCGGGATGTCCGTGAACCGGGCCTCGCGGCGGGGTGGGGCGGGGCACGCGATGATGTCCTGCAAGGTGTCGTGCTCGGGCGCGTAGGGGACCGTGGGATCGGCGTCGCCGTGGAAGGCCCAGAGCGCGACGGCGCCGAGCGGACAGCCGACGCGCTTCCAGGCGCTGCTCGCTTGCGCCGGATCGCCGGGATTGCCCGACAGCACGACCGCGGCGGCCACGACGTCGCGATGGCTCGTGAGGTAGTCCCAGGACCCGATGGCGCCGCAGGAGAGGCCCGTGAGGTAGACGCGCTTGGCGTCGACCTTGTAATGGGCGAGCGCCCAGGTGAAGAACGCGTCGATGGTCGCGCCCGACGGACAGCCGGCGCCCGGCGCGATCTGCCCGCTCGTGGCCGTGTATTGAGGCGACAGCACGATGAAGGGCCGCGCCGCGCTCCATTTGTCGTTCGCGATGATCTTCGGCGGACCCCAGGCGACGAGCTTCTGGAGATCGGTCGTGCCGTTGCCGTCCTCGCCGATGCCGTGCCAGAAGACCAGGAGCGGCGCCGCGCTCGAGCCGTCGTAACCCGGCGGCAGGTACTCGAGGTAGCCGTTGGGCGCGCCGGCCGTGCCGAGCGTGCGCGCCGTCTGGCGCGTCGAGGATGGTCCGGCGTCGACGGGAGGCGCGTCCGCGCGCTCGGCGGCGGCGTCGCCCGTGCCGCCGGCGGCCGCGTCGATGCCGGCGCCCGCCGCGGAGCTCCCGCCGCCTTGACCGGTGGCCGCGCCCGCGTTTCCGCCGCTCGTGCCCCCCGAGGCGCCGCCCATCGCGCCGCCGCCCCCGCCGCCGGCGGAGGCGCCCGCCGCGCCCGTGGTCCCTGGCGCGTCGTTCATTCCTGCGTCCGCGGGTGAGCGGCCTGCGCCCGAGCCGCAACCGAGGAGCAGCGCAAGGAGAGTCAGCGCTGGTCTGGCCCGCCCCATCATCTCCATTCAATCACGTCTCGAGCCCGGCGCTCGGACAGAAAGAGGCGAGGGTGCAGGTCTCGCAGGCGGGCTTGCGCGCGAAGCAGACGCGCCGGCCGTGCCAGATGATCTGGTGCGAGAAGCGGATCCAGCTCTCCGGCGGGATCACCTTCATGAGGTCCTGCTCGATCTTCTTCACGTCGGGCGAGCGGGTCAGGCCGAGGCGCATGGCCAGGCGCTGAACGTGCGTGTCGACGACGACCCCCTCGGCGAGGCCGTAGGCGGTGCCGAGCACGACGCTGGCCGTCTTGCGCGCGACGCCCGGCAGCGCAACGAGCTCGGCCAGGGTGCGCGGCACCTCGCCGCCGTACTCTCTCATGATCATCGTCGCCGTGCCCTTGAGGCTCTTGGCCTTCTGGCGAAAGAAGCCTGTCGTGCGGATGAGCGCCTCGAGCTTGGGCAGCGGTGCCTTCGTCATGGCGTCCGGCGTCGGGTACTTCTTGAACAGCGCGGGCGTGACCAGGTTGACGCGGTCGTCGGTGCACTGGGCCGAGAGGATCGTCGCGCACACGAGCTGAAAGGGCGTCTCCCGATCGAGCTCGCAGTCGACGTCGGGGTAGAGCTCCTCGAGGCCGTCGAGGATGGAGCGCACGCGCGCCGGATCGGGCGGCCACGGCCCGCGGCGCGGCCGGCGCGTCGCCTTCGTGACGAGCCTCGCCTTGACGATCTTCGCCTTTGCTTGGACCGACATCGACGGGCGTTATAGCATCGAGCCCGCGTGGAAAAGCTCGAAGACATGGACGAGGAGCTGGCGAAGGCGCGCCGCGACGCCGACGGCGTCGACATCTACAAGCACCGGCGGCGCTATCGCCTCTTCAAGGCGATCCTCCTGGGCGCGTCGCTCGCGGGGCTGACGGCGCTCATCATGGCGATGATCGACGGCAAGAGAAACCCGTGCGAGCGCGTCCACAGCTACCTGTGCCAGAAGGACCCCGTGGGGCTCCCGTGCAAGTCGTATGAGGCCATTGTCGACGAGTCCAAGCACGACTCCTCGCCCGAGATGCGCTCGAACATCCTTTCGCAGTGCCAATCGAAGATAGAGCGCCTCAAGGCCGAGGACGGCGTCGACGTGAAGTAGGCGTGTGTGCCCCGGCTCAGGTGAAGATCTTGCCCGGGTTGAGCAGCTCTCGCGGATCCCAGAGGCGCTTCAAGCGCTTCTGCCAGCCGAGGACCTCGGCCGACTGCTCCCAGGCCATGTAGCGCGCCTTCGAGATGCCGATGCCGTGCTCGCCCGAGAGCGTGCCGCCGAGGTCGAGCGCCGCGCGGAACACGCCGCCGAGCGCGGCGTCGATGCGCGCCGCGACGGCGGCGTCGCGGTGGTTCTCGTCGGTGAGGACGTTGACGTGCAGGTTGCCGTCGCCCGCGTGTCCGAACGTCGCCGTCATGAGGCGCTCCTTGGCGGCGATGCCGTCTATGCGCGCGAGCATTTCGGCGATCGAGCCCGGCGGCACGACGATGTCCTCCGAGACCTTGAAGGCGTGCGCCTCGCGCAGCGCGCGCGAGCAGCTGCGCCGCGCGCTCCAGAGACGCTCGCGGTCGGCGTCGTCGCGCGCGATGATGACGTCAGTGGCGCCGAGCTCCTCGCACACGCCGCCGCAGCGCAGGAGGCTCGCCTCCATGCCCTCGGGCTCTCCGTCGAGCTCGATGAGCACGAGCGAGCCCGCGTTCGCCGGGAACGTGAACGCCGCCTTCGGCCGCACGTGATCGATCGTCGCGCCATCCATGAGCTCGAGCGCGCGGGGCCGATACCCCTTGCGGACGACGGCGCTCACGGCGCGCCCCGCCGACGCGGCGTCGGGCATGATGGCGACGAGCGTGCCCACGCCCTCGGGCCGTCCGACGAGCTTGACGGTGATCTCCGAGGTCACGCCGAACGTTCCCTCGCTGCCGACGAACAGCGCCGTGAGATCGTAGCCCGTGACGCCCTTGGGAGTCTTGCGGCCGAGGCGCAGCGTCTCGCCGCCCATAAGCGTCACGACGAGGCCCAGCGTCCAGTCGCGCGTCACGCCGTACTTGAAGGCGCGCGGACCGCCCGCGTTCTCGGCGACGTTGCCCCCCATCGAGCACATGGCCAGGCTCGCGGGATCGGGCGCGTAGAACATGCTCTCGGCCTCGACGGCCGCCTGCAGGTCGGCGTTGATGACGCCCGGCTCGACGATGGCGATGCGGTCGTCGACGCTGATGTCGACGATCTTCTTCATGCGCTCGGTCGAGAGCACGAGGCCGCCGCGCACCGGCAGCGCGCCGCCCGTCATGCCCGTGCCCGTGCCTCGCGGCGTGACCGGGATCCCGTGCTCGGACGCGAGGCGCAGCACGAGCTCGATCTCCGCGCGCGACTCGCACAGCACGGCTGCGTCGGGCGGGAAGACGCCGCGCCCGGACTCGTCGCGCCCGTAGGGCTCGAGGGCCTCGGGCGCCCGCAAGACGCGGTCTCCGCCCAACTCCCGGCTCAGCAGCTCAGCGACGTCGACGGCCAATGGGTCCCCGGAAAATAAAAAGGCGGAAGCACGAGGTGCTCCCGCCGGGTGAAAAGTTCGAGATCGCTGCGTCCGAAACCAGTCCGGGCGCGGCGCCTCGCTGAAAGCCTCAGACGCTGAAGGAGCTGCCGCACCCGCAGGTCGACTTGACGTTCGGGTTCTGGAACTTGAACCCGGCGCCGTGCAGCCCCTCGACGTAGTCGACCTCCGTACCCACGAGGTACATGAGACTCATCTCGTCGCAGATGAGCTTGACGCCCTTGACGTCGAAGGCGCGGTCCGTCTCCTGGGGCTGGTCGAAGTAGAGGTCATACGAGAACCCCGAGCAGCCACCCCCCTGCACCTTGAGGCGCAGAGCGTAGGTCTCCTCTATGTTCTCTTCCGTGCGGATCTCGCGCACCTTCTCGGCTGCCTTGTCGGACAGCGCCACCAAGGGGCCTTCCTGGCCTTCGGGCTGGGCGGGAAGATTCTGCGACTCCGGGGTCTGGGTCTCGAGGGCTCCTACTGACATCGTGTCTCCTTGCCGGAAAGTATAGTCGAAGGCACCCGCGACGCCAATGGCGCGAGAGGTCAAACGTCCAGGGGCGAAATCCACCTTCCACGTTCCACCTTCCACGTTCCACCTTCCACGTTCCACGTTCCACCGTACAGATTGCAGCTTCGCTTGCCGGGATCCTGCTTCTCGGCAAAGATAGCCGACTCTCGAGGGGGATTTGTCACTCCCGAGAGTGACCGACATCAAAAGGTGCCGGCGGGGAGCCGGTCGTAGGAGCGCGCAGAGATGAGCTTCGGAAAAGTTCTCAAGGACGTGAAGGCCCAGATCCGCGAGACCGACGTCGAGTCGGTGCGCAAGGTCGTCGAGGCCGCGAAGGGGAAATCAGGCGACGGCAACGGCGCGGGCCCGATCCTCATCGACGTCCGCGAGAAGGACGAGTGGAACGAGGGCAACATCCCGGGCGCGCGCTGGATCTCGCGCGGGTTCCTCGAGCAGCGCATCGAGGATCAGGTGCCGGAGAAGTCGGCCGAAATCGTCCTTTACTGCGCGGGCGGCACGCGCTCGGCGCTCGCGGCGCGCACGCTCGAGGAGCTCGGCTACACCAACGTCAAGTCCATGGCGGGCGGGTTCTCGGCGTGGAAGCGCGCCGGGCTGCCCTTCGACCGCCCGTACAACATGACGCCCGAGCAGTCTCTGCGCTACGCGCGGCACACGATGCTGCCCGAGGTGGGCGAGGCGGGGCAGGTCAAGCTGCTCAAGTCGAAGGTGCTTTGCCTGGGCGCGGGCGGGCTCGGGTCGCCGGCCGGGCTCTACCTGGCGGCGGCGGGCGTGGGGACGCTGGGCTTCGTCGACGACGACATCGTCGACGCGTCCAATCTGCAGCGCCAGATTCTGCACTCGACCGATCGCGTGGGCATGCCCAAGGTCGAGTCGGCGAAGCAGGCCATCGCCAAGCTCAACCCCGACGTCAAGGTCATCGGCCACCAGACGCGCCTGTCATCTGAGAACGTGATGGACATCATCAAGGACTACGACTTGATCGTCGACGGCGCCGACAACTTCCCGACGCGCTACCTGCTGAACGACGCGTCGCTCAAGCTCGGCAAGCCCATCGTTCACGGCAGCATCTACCGCTTCGAGGGTCAGGTGACGTCGTTCATCCCCGGCAAGGGCTGCTACCGCTGCCAGTTTCCCGAGCCGCCGCCGCCCGACATGGCGCCGTCGTGCCAGGAGGCGGGCGTCCTCGGTGTGCTCTGTGGCGTCATCGGGTCGCTCCAGACCGTCGAGGCCATCAAGATCCTCCTCGGCATCGGCAAGCCGCTGTCCGACCGGACGCTGTTCTTCGACGCGCTCGGGCTCAAGTTCCGCGAGTTCAAGCGCCACCGCGTCGCGACGTGCCCGACCTGCGGCGAGGGCATCAAGCCCGAGAACATCGAGCTCATCGATTATCAAGCGTTCTGCAACGTCAGCGCGTAGACCCGCTCGCCCGCGACCGCGGACGTCGCCATTCGGAGCGTCACCCCGCCCGCTCGGATTCGGTGTATGAGATCGCGCCAACATGTTTGAAGGGTTCGCGTTTGCGGCTGGAAAAGGGAGCGCTCCGGAGAGCGGGGAGCGGAATTTTGGGCTGGGGCTCGAGGGGTTTCGGTACGGGGATCTGTACGAGCCGGCGAAGCTCGCCGAGCTTGATGCGCGGTTCCGGGCGGAGCTGGGGGCCGCGGACGCGGAGCTCGCGAAGAAGTTCGAGGCGTATCGGGCGGGAGAGATGCTCACGCCGCCGCAGGAGTCGGAGCTGCTCATCGCCGTGGCGCGGCCGCTCGGGACCTTCGTCGCGCGGCTCTTTCGGGTCGAGAAGGAGCACCAGGCGCTCGTCGACCGGGCGGCGCGCGAAGACGTCATCTTCCGGATGAAGACCTTCATCTCGCGGCGCGCGATCAAGAAGTACCCGGAGACGGCGCCGCCGGCCGAGACCGCGGCGACGTTGCGCACGCAGGTGCGGTCGCTCTGCGCGACGGCCTTCCCCGAGCTCATCGCGACGGGCGACGACGAGCTGACGTTCGCGACGGTCCTGGCGGTGCTGCTGGCCGGCGAAGGCAAGTCGGACGCCGGCAAGAAGAGCGCCGCGCCGGCGAGCGAGCTGCTCGCGAATCGGATCGATCTGTTCGAGCGCTGGGCGGCCGTGCATCGCTTCGAGCCGTCGGGTCGCGCCGCCGTCAAGGGTTGGGTGTCGTTCCAGGTGCCGCACAACGTGGACCACCACGAGCTCGTGCCGCTGCGCCGGCCCGACGCGCAGCTGCCGAACGTCACCGACGGGCCGCCCGAGCACCGGCGCCGGCGCGACGGGTTCGCCCTCACGGACGCGCGCATGTCCGCGCGCGAGGTCGCGAACGAGTCCGACTACTGCATGTACTGCCACGAGCGCGAGAAGGACTCGTGCTCGAAGGGCATGCACGACAAGCACGGCGCGCTCAAGCGCAACCCGCTGGGCGTCGCGCTCGCGGGCTGCCCGCTCAACGAGAAGATCGGCGAGATGCACGTCTTGCGCAAAGGCGGCGATTCGATCGCGGCGCTCGCGGTCGTCGTCATCGACAACCCGATGGTCCCTGGCACGGGCCACCGCATCTGCAACGACTGCATGAAGGGGTGCATCTTCCAGAAGCAGGAGCCCGTCAACATTCCCCAGGCCGAGACCGGGGTGCTCACCGACGTGCTCTGCCTGCCGTGGGGCTTCGAGATCTACGGCCTCCTCACTCGCTGGAACCCGCTCAACCGCGCGCGGCCCTTCGCGCTGCCCTACCGCGGCCGCAATGTGCTCGTCGTCGGCCTCGGTCCCGCGGGGTACACGCTCTGCCAGCACCTGCTCAACGACGGCTTCGGCGTCGTGGGGGTCGACGGGCTCAAGATCGAGCCCTTGCGCGCGGATCTCCTGGGCGCCGACGCCTGGCCGCCGCGCGCCGTCAAGAGCTGGGGCGAGCTCAGCGTCCCGCTCGACGAACGACCCCTCGCCGGCTTCGGCGGCGTCGCCGAGTACGGCATCACCGTGCGCTGGGACAAGAACTTCCTCACGGCGCTGTACCTGACGCTGGCGCGGCGCGCGACGTTCCGGGTCTACGGCGGCGTGCGCTTCGGAGGCACGCTCGACGTCGAGGGCGCCTTCGCGCTCGGCTTCGATCACGTCGCGCTCGCCGCGGGCGCGGGCAAGCCGACCATCATCGACGTCAAGAACAACCTCATCCGCGGCGTGCGGAAGGCGTCCGACTTCCTCATGGCGCTGCAGCTCACGGGCGGCTTCAAGCGGGACTCGCTCGCGAACTTGCAGGTGCGCCTGCCCGCGCTCGTCATCGGCGGCGGCCTCACGGGGATCGACACGACGACCGAGGCCGCGGCCTACTACCCCGTGCAGGTCGAGAAGTTCCTGGCGCGCTGGGAGGCGCTCGTCGCGGACAACGGCGGCGACGAGGCGGCCGCGTTCAAGGTTTACGACGCCGAGGAGGCGGGCGTCGCGCGGGAGTTCCTCGCGCACGGGGGGGCCGTGCGCGCCGAGCGGGCGCGCGCCGCGGCGGCCGGCGAGGCGCCCGACTTCGCGACGCTCGTCAACGCGTGGGGTGGCGTCTCGTTGGTCTACCGGCGCGCGCTCAAGGACAGCCCGGCCTACCGCCTCAACCACGAGGAGATCACGAAGTTCCACGAGGAGGGCGTGCGCTTCATCGAGAAGCTCTCGCCCGTGGCCTGCATCCCCGACGAGACCGGCGCGCTCGCGGCCGTCGAGTTCGAGCGCCACGAGCCCGTGGGTGACGACGGGAACGTGAGCTGGAAGAAAGTCGGGGACAATGTACGGCTCCCGGCGCGCAGCCTGTTCGTCGCCGCAGGCACGCAGCCCAACATCACGTACGAGCACGAGCGGCCCGGCACGTTCCAGGTCGAGCCGCGCACGAAGAGCTTCCGGCCCTTCGTCGCCGTGCGCTCCGAGAGCGGCCACCTCCAGCTGCGCCTGCCGCACGAGGGCGAGGTGGGCTTCTTTACGTCTTACCTCCGCGAGGGCCGCACCGTGAGCTTCTATGGCGACAACCATCCCGTGTACGCGGGCTCGGTCGTGCGCGCCATGGCGTCTGCCAAGGACGGCGCGCCGCACGTCGCCGAGCTCTTCGCGGGCGAGCTGCGCGCACAGCAGGACGCAGGAGCGAAGGGCCAACCGGCGCGCGACGCGGCCTGGGCGGCGTTCACGGCGAAGCTCGACGACGAGCTCCGCGCCACGGTCGTGCGCGTCGACCGTCTGACGCCCACGATCGTCGACGTCATCGTGCGCGCCCCCGCGGCGGCGCGCCGCTTCGAGCCCGGGCAGTTCTTCCGCCTGCAGGACTTCGAGGCCCACGCGGCCGCCGTGCGCGGTTCTCGCCTGGCCATGGAGGGCCTCGCGCTCACGGGCGCCTGGGTCGACAAGGAAAAGGGCCTGCTGTCCCTCATCGTGCTCGAAATGGGCGGCAGCTCGCGCCAGTGCGCGACGCTCGCACCAGGCGAGCCCGTCGTCGTCATGGGCCCGACGGGAGCGCCCACCGAGATCCCGTCGGGTCAGGCCGTCGTGCTGTGCGGCGGGGGGCTCGGCAACGCCGTGCTCTTCTCGATCGCGAAGGCGTTGCGCGAGCACGGCAACAAGGTCCTCTACTTCGCGGCCTACCGCCGCCGCGAGGACATCTACAAGGTCGAGGAGATCGAGGCCGGGACCGATCAGGTCATCTGGAGCGTCGACGGCGGCCCGCTGCCCGCCGTGAGCCGACCGCAGGATCGCGCCTTCGAAGGCAACGTCGTGCAGGCCATGTTGGCGTTCGCCAAGGGCGAGCTCGGCGAGGCCAAGGTGCCGTTGCCGTCCTGCAGCCGCATCATCGCCATCGGCAGCGACCGCATGATGGCGGCCGTCAAGGAGGCGCGCCACGGCATCCTCGCGCCGCACTTCAAGCCGGGCCACGTCGCCATCGCGTCGATCAACTCGCCGATGCAGTGCATGATGAAGGAGATCTGCGCGCAGTGCCTGCAGAAGCACGTCGATCCCACGTCGGGCAAGGAGACGATCATCTTCTCCTGCTCGAACCAGGACCAGCTCCAGGACTTCGTCGATTGGAAGAACCTGGCGGCGCGCCTGCGCCAGAACACCGTTCAAGAGAAGCTCACGGACGCCTGGGTGCGTTCGCTCCTCGCGGCGAGCTGACGCTGCGTCCGGCGCGGCTCAGTAGTTCGAGCAGGTCGTCAGAAAGCAGCTCGTGTCGCCGCCCGACTCCTCGTAGCAGCGGTCGAGCGCGTCGTCCTCGACGGCGGTCATGTTCTGAAGGCCGAAGCCCGCGAACGTCGACTCGGTCACCGGATACTGATCGCCGTAAGAGTCTTCGGCGATGCACGTCACGCTGCGGATGATCGCCCAATCCCAGTAGTAAATGGGCCGCGCGAACTCGGCGTGGCCCCAGTGGCGCCAGGGATGCTCGCCGTAGCGGGTGACGCGCGGGCGCAGGACGCGGACTGCGTGAGGATGATAGGCGGGGTGATAGTTAGCCGCGGGCGGGTGGCCGCCGGGCGGGTGCCCCCGCCACGCCGGAGGCGCGGCGCGCGGAGGCAGCCGCTCGTCGTGGCGGACCTCGCGCTTTTGTTCCTGATGCTCTTCGTGACGCTCTTGGTGGACACCCTGCCGCTCGTCGTGCCGCTCCTCGGCGCGCGCGACGGAGGTGAGCCGTGGTAAGGCGAACAGAAACGTGAAGGCCAGCGATGCTCCGAGCTTCATTCGAGTCTTCTCCCGCGCGAGGGTTCTGGTGGCGCCGTCCAAGGACTGGAGTGTAAGGCCTGGTCTGCCGTCTGGGAAGGCATGGTGCCTCTACCGTGTCCCCAGGGCGCGCGGACGGAGCGCGGCCGTCCCGGCATGGGCCGGTCGTCCCATCGTCTCAGCCGGGCCGGGTGTTGTCCCCCGCGCGCCGGCGATCGCGCAGGCCGACGGCGTTGTAAATGCGCAGCTCATCGGCCTTGCCCTTGAGCCGCACGTCGGGCAGCGGCACGGCGGCGATCTCGCCCTGGACCTTCTTGAAGGTCGCCTCGGAGAGGATGATCTGGCCAGGCTGCGCGACGCTGCACAGGCGCGCCGTCGTGTTCATGGCGTCGCCGATGGCCGTGTACTGAAGCGCGCGCGAGCTGCCGATGGCCCCCGTGACGACCATGCCCGTGTTGATGCCGATGCCGATCTTGATCTCGTTCTGGCCCTCGTCGAGGCGGACGCGGTTGAACTCCGACAAGACCTGCATCATGTCGAGCGCGCACTCCACGGCCTTGACCTCGGCGTTCTCCATGGCGACGGGCGCGCCGAAGAGCGCGATGATCTCGTCGCCCACGAACTTGTCGAGCGTGCCCTGGTACTTGAAGATCACGTCCACCATGAGCTCGAAGTACTCATTGAGCATGCGGACAATTTCCTGCGGCGCGCGCGACTCGCTCATCGACGTGAAGCCGCGGATGTCGGAGAAGAGCAGCGTCACCTCGGACAGCGCGCCGCCCTTCTCGAGCTGCAGCTTGCCCTGCACGACCTGATCGACGAGGTTGGGCGAGAGCAGGCGCTGGAACTGCGCGCGCGTCTTGGCTTCGTGCTCGATCGTGCGCGCGAGCTGCGAGTTGTGGATCGCGACGGCGGCCTGGCTCCCGATGCCACCGAAGATCTGCAGGTCCTTCTCCGTGAAGGCGTTGGTCGCGATCATCGAATCGAGGTGCATGATGCCGAGCAGCTCGTCGTGGTGGATGAGCGGGACCGTCATCGTCGAGCGGATGCCCTGCATGATGACCGAGTGGGCCGCCGAGAAGCGGCTGTCCATCGTCGCGTCCGAGGACAGCACGGAGGCCTTGTTGTTCACGACCTCGCTCAGGATCGACTTCGACAGCACGATTTGCTCGTTCTTGCCGTCGCGCGTCCGGGCGATCTTGGGCGTTGGGACGCCGTCCTCCATGAGCAGGATGACGCCGCGGTCGGCCGGGATGAGCTCAAAGGCCTTCATGATGATCTTCTCGAGCAGGACGTCGAGGTTGACCTCTAGGCCGATCGAGCGGCCGAGCTCGTTGGCGAGGCGCAGCTTCTCGTAGTCGCGGCGCAGGACCTCGACGTCGAAGATCTCCTTCTCGGGGAGGAACTCGCGCGTCGCGGGCGCGGCCTGGATCTTCTGGCGGATGAGCGCCTCGGTCGCCGAGGGCGCGATCGTGACCTTCTGGAGGAGCGAGTCTTCGGCCGAGCGCTCCTGGTAGGTGAGGCGCGTCGAGCCGAGCGTGATCTCGTCGCCGTCGATGAGCATGTGCTCGTTCAGTCGCTCGCCGCGCAGGAACGAGCCGTTCAGGCTGCCGAGGTCGCGGAACAAGAACCGTCCGTCGGGCTGGCGGATGATCTGCGCGTGCTCCTTCGACACGATGCGATCGAGGATCTGCAGCGTGTTGTCGGGGTGCCGACCGACCGTGTTGACGGCCCCGAGCTCGTAGTCGCGCCGCTGGTCGTTGCCCGTGACGATGATCTTGCCCATGCCGGGGAGCCCGGCCGGCATCATAACCCCAAACCGCCCGGTCGCCGGCTGGGATTCCGAACCCGGACAGTCCGTCGGGTCTGGGTTCCGGTCCGCCGCCCATCGATCTACACTCCGGCAAGGCTGGCCCCGCGGCGAGCCGAAATCTCTCATGTCTTCGTTGACCCCGACCCCCATCCCAATCGGCCGCACCGATGAGGTGACCCAGCCCAGCATTCCCGCGGGCGCCGTATACGGCTCCGACGGCAAACGGGTGCTGGAGCGGTCGCCCGCGCAGTGGGAGGCCGAGGCCCTCGCGACCGCCGAGGAGGCCGAGTCGCGCGAGGGCGTGGCCGCGGGCGCGTTGCGCTACGCGGCCGCGCGCATGCTCGAGGACGGCGTCGGCGACGTCGTCGCGGCCGCCGATCATCTGCAGATGGCGGTCGCCGTGCAGCCCACGCAGACCTTTCGGCCCGTGTTGGGGGCGTTGCGCGTCCACGCCGTCGAGGCAGGCAGCACCTGGGCCGCGACCGAGCTCCTGGACGCCGAGGCCGCCGCCGCGGCGTCGGTGGCCGAGCGCGCCGACCTCCTCGTCGAGAAGGCCTATCTGTTCGAGGACGGTCTGCTCGCCTCCGAGCCGGCGCGCCAGGCGCTCGAGGAGGCGCTCGGGCTCGTGCCCGCGCATCGCGGCGCGCTCGAGGCGTTGCACGAGATCGCCGATCGCACGGGAGACGCGGCGCTTCTCCGCTCGGTGCTCGAGCGCAGGCTCGCGGGTGCGGCTTCTGCGCCCGAGCGGGCGCGCCTCCTGGCTCGGCTCGCCCAGCTCGCTGAGGCGGATCCGAGCCGGATCAGCGACGCGCTGTCGCTCTACGGGCGTGCGCTCGACGAGGCCGAGGACCCGGCCGACGGAGCGGGCGCCGTCGCGCGCGCGGGCCTGCGTCGAGCGGCCGCGCGCATCGGCAAGGATGCAGAGCTTCTGCGCGGCCTCGTGCTCGAGGCCGAGGCCACCCCCGTGGGCGGCGCGCGCGCGCCCTGGCTGGCGATGGCCGCCGGCCTCGCGCGACACCGCCTCGGCACGGCCGAGCGCGCGGGCGAGCTCGTCGAGGCGGCGCGCGCCGAGGCGCCCGACGACGCGGCGCTCCTCGCCATCGCCGCCGAAGATCACGGAGCGGCCGGGCGCTGGACGCGCGCTCGCGAGGCGCTCGACCAGCAGGCGGCCCTCACGGGCGATCGCGATTGGGCCGCGGCGTTGCTCGGGCTCGCGGCTCACATCGCCGAGCAGCACGAAGGCGACAACGACGCGGCCGCCGCGCGGCACCACCGGGTGCTCGCGAGCCGCGCCGCTGACCCCGTGACGCTGCTGGCGCTCGAGCGCATCGCCTCGCGCACGGGCGACGCGCGCGCCCAGGTCGAGCTGGCGGTCGCGGCCGTCGGGCGCAGCGTCGACGCCGCCGAGCGCGCCGGGCTGGCGCTTCGCGCCGCCGAGCTCGCCGAGACCGCCCTGCACGACGCGACCCAGGCGGCGGCCCTCGCGCGGCGGGCGCTCGAAGCCGTGCCCGGCTACGCGCCCGCGCTGCACCTGCTCGAGCGGCTCTACCCGGCGCTCGGGCGGTGGGACGAGATGGTGGGCGTGGTCGAGGCCGAGACGGTCTCGCGCGTCGGTGCCGAGGCGGTGTCCGCCGGCGAGACGCCGCCGGCCGGCGAGGACGGCAGCCTCCGCCTCGAGCGTCTCGGCACGCTTTACGAGGAACGGCTCGGCGATCCGGGACGCGCGCTGGCGTTGTTCGGCGAGTGGGCGACCTCCGGCGTGCGCAAGCCCGCGGCGTTGCGCGCGCTCTTGCGCGCCGCCGAGAAGGCCGGCGATGCCCTCGTCGCCGCCGAGGCGGCGCTCAGGCTCGGTACGGACGTGGCCGGCCTGGCGGATGACGCGAGCGTCGCCTGGCGGTACCGCGCCGCGACGATCTACGAGGAGCGCGCCGCCGCTGACGACGAAGCCATTCGCGCCTATGACGCCGTGCTGGCGCTCGCGCCCGCTTTCCGGCCAGCCATGGAAGGACTCGCGCGCGCCCACGAGCGTCGCAAGAACCTCGAAGCGCTCGTCGAGGTCCTCTCGCGCCAGGCCGCCAGTGAGACCAACCCCGCGCAAGCGAGCACCCTCGAGGTCGAGGCGGCGCGGCTCGCGCTCGGTCGCATCGGCCGCCCCGAACAGGCGCTCGCGTCGGTGGCGCGCGCGCTCACGTTCGATCCGACGAACGTCGCGGCGCACGCCGAGCACGTCCGCGTGCTGGCGCGGCTCGGCCGCGGCGAGGAGCTCGCGGCCGCCCTGGGCGCGCTCGCGCAGCTGATCGCGGATCCGGCGGCCAAGGCGGCGCTCTACCGGCGCCAGAGCGAGATCTTCGAGTGGCAGCTGCGCCGCCCGCGCGAGGCGCTGCTCGCGATCGAGCGGGCGCTGTCCGTGGCGATGCAGGCGCGGCCCGCTGGCACGGCGACGGCCGAGCTCGTGCAGGAGCGCCTCTATCAGCTCCTCGGGCGTTCGGCTGAGGTCGCGACGCTCCAGCACAAGCGCCTCGCCGCCACGACGGCGGAGTCCTCGGCGCGAGGCGCGGCGCCCGCGCTGGGCGCGGCTTCGCCCGGGCGCCGCGTCGATCTCGCCTGGCGCCTCGCCGACGCCGCCGACGCCGTCGCCGTCCTCGAGCTCGTGCTCGACGATGCGCCCACGGAGGTCGTGGCGCTCGAGGCCCACGTGACCTTCCTGCGTCGCCTCGGGCGCGATCGCGAGGCGGGCCTCGCGCTCGAGCGCCTCGCCGAGATCGCCCAGCAGCCGGAGGCGAAGGCGGCGCTGTGGCGCGCGGCGGCCGCGGCGCGCGATCGCACGGGGACCCGCCTCGGCGAGGCCATGCTGTTGTGGGAACGCATCGTCGACGCGAAGCCCACCGTGGGAGCGCTCACCGTCTTCGAGAGACACGCCGTGAGGCGCGGCGATTGGCCGCGAGTCGTGCTCGCGCGGCGAAAGCTGGCCGAGATCGCCCCCGACGGTCCGACGCGCGCCGTCTACCTATGGGAGCTCGGCCTGGCGCACCTGTCGGCGGGCGATCTGCGCGGCGCCGACGCGGACTTCGAGCGCGCCATCGACGCGGACGCGAGCTTCCTGCCGGCGCTGCGCGCGCTCGGTCGCCTGCGCGAGGCGACCGGCGAGGCGCGCTCCGCCGCCGAGCTCTTCGCGCGGCTCGCGCGGCTCACGAAGGCCGCCACGCGCGCCGCCGACGCCTTTCGCCGCGCCGCCCGCCTCTACGCCGCCAGCGAGTCGAGCGAGGGCGGCGACGAGAACGACGATCAGCTCGCGGCGCGCTGTCTCGAGGAGGTGCTCGCCCTCGAGCCCGAGGCCGAGGCCGACTTCCAGGCGCTCGAGGCCATCCTGCGCGCGCGGGCCGACACCGATCGCCTCGCGCAGGTGATGCGCCGGCGAGCCGGCACGGGCACGGTCGTCCAGCGCCGCGATCGCCTCCTCGCGTTGGCCGCCCTCTTGCGCGAGCGCGACGCGAACGACGCCGCGGCCGCGCTCGCCGAGGCCGTCGAGCTCGACCCGTCTTCCGTGCAGGCGCTCGCGCGGCTCGCCGAGGTGCAGGCCGAGCTCGGTCGACCGGCCGAGGCGGTCGCCTCTCTCCAGCGCGTGATCGCCGCCTCGCCCGATCCGCGCGTCGTGAGCGCCGCTTGGGTGCGCATCGGCGATCTCGCCGAGCGCAACCTGGCCGACGTGGGCGCCGCCGTCGAGGCCTATCGCAGCGCGCTCCTGTCGACGCCCGACGACGTGCGCGCCCTCACGGGCCTCGTGCGCGGCCTCTCGCGCCGGCGCGACTGGGCCAACGCGGCGCTCACGCTGCGCCGGCTCGCCACCGTCGATCCCGATCGCGACGCGCGCGTGATTCACTTCATGTCGCTCGGTGACTTGCTCGCCGGCGCCGCCGAGGATCCCGAGGGCGCCGCCGACGCGCTCGAGCAGGCGCTGCTCCTTGATTCGCGCCACGCCGGCGCGATGGACCGCCTCGACGCGATCCTCACCGAGCTCGACGAGCCCTCGCGCCTCGCGGCGGCGCTCGGGCGCTTCCTAGAGATCGAGCCGCACGCCAAGGCGCGGCGCATGCGACTCGCGTCCCTGTGGAGCGGCCCGCTCGCGTCGCCCCATCGGGCCGTCGACGAGCTCCGCATCGTCGTCGCCGAATCGCCCAAGGAGGTGCCGGCGCGCGCCGAGCTCGCGCGCGTTCTCGAAGAAGCCAAGCGCCTGCCCGAGGCCATCACCGAGCACCTCGGCTTGCTCAGCGTCGAAGCCCTGCGCCTCGATTCGCTCCGCGCGCTCCGCCGACTCTTCGATCGCACGGGCCAGCCCCACCGCTCGGCGCGCGCCGTCGCCGCCCTCGCGGCGCTCGGCGCCACCGACGCCGCCGAGATTCGCGCCGTGCGCGAGGCGCGCGTGCGCTGGACGGACGAGACCGTCGGGGCGGTCACGACCGCCGAGTTCGAGGCCGTCATCCGCCACCCCGACGAACGTCACCCGGCGACGGCGTTGCTCGCCTCCATGGTCGAGGTGCTGCCGCGCCTTTACGCGATGAGCCTCGAGGATTGGGGCGTCACGAAGGCCGACCGGCTCGGGCCGCGCTCGGAGGAGCCCCTGCTCCCCATCATCTCGCGCGTCGCCGCGCTGCTGGGGCTCACGGAGGGCTTCGAGATCTACCTGGCGCGCACGGGCACGACGCAGGTCGAGGTCGAGGCCAGCCAGCCACCGGCCGTGCTCGTGCCGACGACGTTGGCCGCGATGCCGCGGCAGGAGGCCTACCTGCAGCTCGGGCGGCAGCTCGGGCGCATCCGCGCAGCGACGCACGCGGCGCTGCGGGTGCCGCTCAAGGACCTCGGTTTGCTCATCGCGGCCGGCGTCCGCACGGTGTATCCGGACTACGGCCGCGGCGCGCTGCCCGAGGACAAGCTCAACGACGTCTCGCAGAAGATCGCGCGCGCGCTGCCGCGGCGGCACCGCCGCGCGTTCGAGCAGGCGGCGCTGTCGTTTCGCGACGGCGGCGTGTTCGACAGCGACCGGTGGCGGGCCGCGCTCCTGCACACGGGTCATCGCGCGTCGATCGTCACGTCGGGCGACGTGCTCGGCGCCTTCGACCACATCGCGCGCCTCGATCGGCGCCTCGCGGCCGCCATCGTGCAGTCGCCCGAGGAGCTCCTCCGCGCCGCCTCCGCCAACATCGAGGTCATCGAGCTGGTGAACTTCGCGCTCGGCGAGGAGCTCGCGACGCTCAACCGCCGCCTGGGCCTCGATTAGGGCGGGGCGGGCGCCGCGGGCTCGGCGGCGTTGGCAGCCGCGGTCTTGAGCTCGCGTCCGGCGCGGCTGCGCAGGCAGCCGATGCCAAGCAAGGTTTGCAGCGTGAGCGAGAGGGCCTGCCCGACGAGGCTCGCCGCCAGCACCGCGGCCTTCTGGGCCTCGACGTTGCCCGGGCCATAGCGGGCGAAGAAGTACACCATCGCCGCCTGCGTCGTGCCGAGACCTTGTACGGAGATGGGCAGCACGGCGATGAAGAACACGATGGGGAGCGCCACGACGGCCTGAGCGATGGGGACGGCGACGCCGAAGGCGCGCAGCATCGAGGTCTGGTACACCACGAGCGCGACGATGTGCGGGACGCGCACGAGCAACGCCCGGGCGTGTCCGCGGAGGCCCGCCGCGAGCAGTACGTCGAAGACCGGCCGCCGCGCGAGCCAGGCCGGCTTGAGCGCCACGGCGATCGCGTAGAGGGCGAGGCCCGCGTAGGCGACGCTCACGATGACGGCCACCGCGTGCGGGACGTCGGGCGCGACGGCCAGGCCCACGCTCGCGAGCACGAGCAGCGCGAGGACGTTGACCCCCATGATGAGCAGCACCGTCGCGACGCCGCGCAGGACCGGCGCGCCCGTCGCGCGGTGTACGAAGTAGACGATCGCGCCCTGGCCGACGTTGTAGTTGATGGCAGCGAGCAGGTAGGTCGCGCCGCGCACGACGAGCACGTGCGCAAAAGACAGCGGCGCGAGGAACCAGGCGAAGGTCTTCCAGATGGCGAACGAATCGGCGAAGTAGATCGCGGCGACGCCCGCGACGCCCAGCGGAATCGTCCACGACGCGGCCCCGCGCGCCGCGGCGACCACCGTGGCGAAGGGGATCTTGCGGAACAAAAGGAAGAGCAGCGCCGCCGTCACCAGCCAGGCCGCGGCGCGGCCTACCCGTCTGAGCATCGATCCCGACTCCGAGTCAAAGGCCGGGCGCCGGGGCGACGGCGGCCGCCGCGGCCTCCGCGGGCGGTGGGGTGGCGGGCGCCGGAACGGCGACGAGCTGAACGGGGACGGCGACCGTGGCCCGGGCGCTCACGTCGACGATTCGCTCGGCCGTGACGTAGCCTGCGCGCGAGACGATAAGCGTGTAGCGCCCAGGTGCGGCGTCGAGCACGACAGGCGAGCGCGCCGCGACGGGCATCCCGTTGAAGGTCAGCTCGGCGTCCACGGGCGTCGTCGAGATCTGCACGTGCCCGGGAGCGCGCGCGAGGACGTGCAACACGCCGATGGCGATCGCGACGCCGGCCACGACGCTCGCAACCGACCAAAACCGGCGCTGGCGGCGCGCGTCGGCCTCGAAGGCTTCGGGGTGACCCGACAGCTCAGCGATGGCGAGCGCCTCGACGCGCACGCTCTGGCGCCGCGTGAGCCGGCACTTCGAGATGGCTTCGCTGAAGGTCGCCATGTCGGGCCAACGTTTGTCGGGATCCTTGTCGAGCGCGCGCAGAATGACGGCGTCGAGATCGACGGGCAGCGTGCCCGGTGGCCGCAGCGCGCTCGGCGCGCGGGGCGCCTCCGTCGCGGGCGTCTCCGGGGGCGCCTCGGCCTCTTTGGCGGCAAGAGGTGGCTGGCCCGTCACCATGTGGTAGGCGAGGGCTCCGAGCGCACGGACGTCGACGCGGTGATCGAGGGCGCCCGGCTGGGGTTCGGCGCCGGGGGGCTCGGCCTCGAGGCGCGCGACTCCGAAGCCGCGCACCTTGACGAAATCGCGCCGGCCCGCGCGCGGCTCGACGAGCACGTTCTCGGGGCCGAGGTCGCTATGCACGATGCCGTGGCGGTGCGCGGCGCCGAGCGCCGCCGCGAGCTGCATCACGATGCCCTGCGCGCGGTCCCACGGCAGCGGCCCGTCCTTCGCGAGCAGCTGCGCGAGGTCCGTGCCCTCGGCAGGCTCGCTCGCGAGAAAGACTGCGCCCTGCGGCGACCGACCGCCGTTGATGATCTGGACGACGTTTTCGTGGCCGATGCGCGCCAGGATCCGCGCCTGCTCGAGGAACTGATCGACGGCGGCCGGGTGTGCGTGCTCCGCTGCGAGCACCTCGATGATCACGTGCCGTTCCCCGGAGAGGGGCTCTGCGTCGTACAGGGTGCCCCGGCCGTGTCCATCGAGCCTGCGCGCGACGCGGTAGCGGTCGAGGAAGACCTGACCGAGGAGGGGATCTCCGCTGCCGCCTTTATGGCCGTCTGCGCTCGACATCGTCGCCCTGGGGCCTCGTCCTCTCGTCGGAGAAGTGCGTGACGAGCTCCAAAGTAGGGTTTTCCACCCCGAAACGCAAACCTATCGCTGGCGCGTCGTGCCGGCGCGCCGCTCGTCGACTTTCGACTTGTCGACGCTTCGCCGGCGCGTCGCGGCGTCTCACGGCGACAAGACGCGTATGTCGGT
Organism: Polyangia bacterium; assembly: GCA_036494575.1. Lineage (GTDB taxonomy): Bacteria > Myxococcota_A > Polyangia > Fen-1088 > Fen-1088 > DASZFV01. The sequence goes on from DASXOE010000004.1 coordinate 19,680, forward strand.
GATGAAATAGCGCGTGTCGCCGAAACAGGAGTTGGGGAGTCCCTTCTTCTCCTCGTAGTGGAGCGCGACCTTCTTGCCCTCCACGTCGGCCATCTTCTGCGCGACGCCCTCATCGGGAACCGTGAAGGCGAAGATCTGCGGAATGGACCCGGGCACGGGCGACATGGCCAGCTCGCCCTCCCAGGTGCGGCAAATCCAGCCCCGGCGCGAGAGCTTCTGAACGTAGCCGATGCGATCGCCCGACGAGTAGCTGAACTTGAGGGCGGCGAGCATCCACAAGGCCCCGCCGCCGAGCACGATGGCGAGGAGGGCGAGCGGAATGATCTTGAGGCGGTGTCGGCGGAAGAACGTGGGCGGGAGGGACGGCGCTGCGGGGAAATCCGTGGACACGACGCGAACGCTATGCGGAAAGTCCCCCGCTGCCAAGCGGGCCCAATCCCTCCCACTCGCGCCACGGGTCGGACATCGTCGCCTTCGACGTGACGTCGTGCGCTTCGTGAAACAGCCGAAAGAAGACGGCGTAGCGCACGTGCGGCCCGAGATTGGGCGCGGCGCCGTGCGCGAGCTGGTAGTGCGCGAGGAGCGCGTCGCCCGCGCGCACGCGCAGCTGGCGCGGCGCCGGCAGCGCGATGGGCGGGAACCCCGTGAGGAGCCCGTCGGTGCCATGGGCCGCGAAGTGGCGCGCGAGCGCGATGTGCGTGCCGGGCCACACGGTGAAGTTCCCGCGAAAGCGCAGCTCGACGTCGCTCAGGAAGACGCCCCCGAGCGCCGTGAAATGAAAGATGGTGTTCGGCGTGACGCCGTTGAGCGGCCCCGGCATGCCGTCGATGTGGGGGTGGGGCTCACGCGGCGCCGCGCCCTCGCCGAGCGCGTGCGGAAAGCGCAACGCGATCTGCCCGGTCGTGGGCGCGCGCACCTTGCCCGCGCCGAGGGCCGCCTCGGCGAGCGCGCGCAGGCCCGTCTCGGCGTAGAGGTCGAGGATGGGCGACGCGCTCACGAGCTCGGGACAAAAGGTCTGCGCGCGCATCGTCCACAGCGCGTTCTTGTCGATGCCCTGCTCGCCGAGGGAGTGGTTGATGGCGCGCAGGGCGATGTCGACGCGCTCGCGCGAGACAAGGCCCGGCACGAGCAGGTAGCCTTCGTCGACGAGGGCGCGTTCCTGATCGGGAGTGAGCGTCACGACGAGCAAGACAGCTTAGCAAGACCACGGGAGGAGACGAATCGCATGAAAGACAAGCTGCAATGGGGCGTGATCGGAACGGGGCAGATCGCGTCCGATCTGGCCTTGGCGCTGGAGACGTCCACGCGCTGCCGCATCGTGAACGCGGCCGGCTCGTCGCCCGCGAAGGCGCGCGCCTTCGCGGCGCGCTGGAGCCTGCCGCGCGCCGCGGCGTCCGTCGACGAGCTCGTCGCCGACCCGGGCGTCGACGTCGTCTACGTCGCGACGCCGCACCCGGCTCACGAGTCGCACGTGCTCGCGGCGATCGCCGCAGGCAAGCCCGTGCTGTGCGAGAAGCCGCTGACGATGGACGCCGCCGGGGCCGCGCGTGTCATCGAGGCGGCGCGCGCCCGCGGCGTCTTCCTCATGGAGGCCTTCATGTACCGGTGCCACCCGCTCGTGCGCGCGCTCGTCCAGCGGCTCCAAGACGGCGTCATCGGGCCCATCCTGCACGTGCGCGCGGAGTTCGGCTTTCGCAAGGAGCGCGATCCGGCGGGCCGCCTCTACAACCTCGCCCTCGGTGGCGGCGCCATCCTCGACGTCGGCTGCTATCCGGCGTCCTTCGCGCGGCTCATGGCCGGCATCGCCGCGGGCCTCCCCTTCGCCGAGCCGACGAAGCTCGACGCCACCGGGCACCTCGGTCCCACGGGCGCCGACGAGCTGGCCTCGGCGCTGCTGACGTTCGCGTCGGGCGTCACGGCCACGATCGGGACCGCCATCCACCACGCGACGGGGCGGAGCGCGATGATCCTCGGCGAGGCGGGCTCCATCGAGATGCCCGATCCTTGGGCGCCCGAGAGCCGCCGGCACGGCCACAAGACCGGCTTCACGATCCACCGCGACGGCCACACGCCCGAGCTCGTCGCGTTCGAGACGGAGCTCGACTCCTACGCGCTCGAAGCCGAGCTCGTCGCCGACGCGCTGCCCGCCCTCGAGGCGCCGTGGCCCGCCATGACGCCCGCCGATACCCTCGGCAACATGAAGCTGCTCGACGCCTGGCAAGCCGCGGTGCGTTCGGACGCCACCCTTCGAGGGTGACAGACGCGGTTATACTGATGACGATGCGCCATTTGCTGAGCAGCGTCCTGGGGATGGTTTGTTTCTACAATTCAAGAATACAAGCCAGACCGAGCCCCTAAAGTTCGTGCTCGCCGTCGAGGTGGAGAAGGGTCAGCCCTTCATGCGCGTGATCGAATGACATCGAGAGCCTGGTGCGTCGGTCTCGGGACGCTCGGCAGCAATCGCTCCTACATCTGATCCGGCGCGCTGATGCCGAGCAGGTCGAGGCCGAGCGCGAGCGTGCGCGCGGAGACCTCGCACAGCGCGAGGCGCGAGGCGCGCGTCGGGCCGTCTGCTTTGAGCACGGGGCACGCCTCGTAGAACGACGTGAAGGCGCTCGCGACGTCGTAGAGGAATGCGCAGATGCGATTCGGGTGGCAGCCTTCGGCGGCGCGCTCGACGGCGCCCTCGAGCTGGACGAGCGCGAGGGCGAGCGCGCGCTCCTGCGGGGCGTCGAGCGCGATGGCGCCCGGCGCGGCCTCTTCGCCCTCTGCCTCGTGCGCCTTGCGCAGGATCGACCGGATGCGGGCGTGCGCGTACATGAGGTAGGGAGCCGTGTTGCCCTCGAAGGACAGCATGCGGTTCCAGTCGAAGACGTAGTCCTTGATGCGATCGTTCGAGAGATCGGCGTACTTGACGGCGCCCACGCCCACGGCGCTGGCGATGCGCGCCTGCTCGGCGGCGGGGAGATCGGGCGACTTCTCGCCGACGACCTTGGCGGCGCGCGCCACGGCCTCCTCGACGAGCGAGGCCAAGCTCACGGACTCGCCAGCGCGCGTCTTGAGCATCTTCTTGTCGGGGCCCAGCACGGAGCCGAAGGCGACGTGCTCGAGGCGGACGCTGTCGTCGGCCCAGCCCGCGAGGCGCGCCACGGCGAAGACCATGGCGAGGTGCTGCTGCTGCGGCGCCCCCACGACGTAGAGGAGGCGCCTCGCGCCGAGGTCGCGCACGCGCTGGCGCAGCGCCGCGAGATCCGTCGTCGCGTAGCCGTAGCCGCCCTCTTGCTTGCGGATGATGAGCGGCACGGGCTCGCCCTCGCGCCCTGTGAAACCCGGCGGAAAGACGCAGATGGCGCCTTCGCTCTCGACGGCGAGACCTTTGCGCGTCAGCTCCTCGACGACCTCGGGAAGCGCGTCGTTGTAGCGGCTCTCGCCCACGACGTCCTCGGGCCGCAGCGTGACGGCGAGCGCGGCGTAAAGGCGCGAGAAGTGCTCGACCGAAACGTCGATGAGGCGCCGCCAGTGCGCGAGCGTCTCGGCATCGCCGGACTGCAGCAGCACGACGCGGCGGCGCGCGCGGTCGGCGAAGGCCGAATCGCCGTCGAACTTCGCGCGCGCCGCGCGGTAGAACGCGCCGAGCTCGCGCACGCCGGCCTGGCCGCCGGCCGAGCCCTCGTCGATCAGGTGCTCGATGAGCATGCCGAACGGCGTGCCCCAATCGCCGACGTGGTTGCGCCGAATGACCTCGTGGCCCTGCCACTCGAGCAGCCGCGCGATCGAGTCGCCGATGATCGTGCTGCGCAGGTGGCCGACGTGCATCTCCTTGGCGACGTTGGGGCCCGAGTAGTCGATGACGACGGTCTCGGGCGTGGCGGCCCGCGCCACGCCGAGACGCTCGTCGGCTCGCATGCGGCCGAGGAGCGCCGCCAGGTAATCGGTCCGCAGCGCGAGGTTGAGAAATCCCGGCCCCGAGACCTCGACGCTCTCGATGACGTCGTCGGCCGGCAGCTTGGCGGCGATGGAGGCCGCGACCTCGCGCGGGTTCTTCTTGAGCCTGCGCGCGAGCGCGAGCGCGAGGTCGGCCTGGTAGTCCGCGTGCTGCGAGCGGTGGAGCGCCGGATCGGCTTCGGCGGCGTCGTCGCCGAGAGCGAGGCGCGTGGCCGTCCGCAGGCGATCGCGGAGAGGGACGAGAGGGTCGATCATGTCGTCCGGTAGCCTACATGGCCGAGGTGCCGTGCGCGAACGGGCCGAACGACGGACCGTTGACGATCGGCGAGGTACATATCATGATATGTACCAATGGACACAAAACGGGCCAAGATCTTCATGACGGGCAGGAGTCAGGCCGTTCGCCTGCCCAAAGAGTTCAGGTTCTCCGGCGACACCGTGCGGGTTCATCGCGAAGGACATGCTGTGATTCTGGAGCCCGATGATTGGCCAGAGGGCTACCTCGAGTCCTTCGCCGGCATTCCGGCGGACTTCGCCCGACCCGAGCAACGTGAGGTCGACGAGCGCGACAAGCTCGAATGAGGTTTCTCGTCGACACGAACATCTGCATCTACGCGCTCAAACAGGATCCGATCGTGCTGGAGCGGCTGCTCGAGCAGAAGCCCGTCGACGTGGGGCTCAGCGTGATCACCGAGGCCGAGCTGCGCACGGGGGCGGCCAAGAGCGCGTCGCCCACGCGGACGGCGCGCCTCCTCGAAAATTTTCTCCGCCCGCTGACCGTGGTCGAGTTCGTGTCGGCGGACGCCGTCGCGTACGCCCAGCTCCGCGCCAAGCTCGAGCGCGCCGGCACGCCGATAGGGCCGCTGGACACGCTGATCGCCGCTCAGGCCATGGCCCGCGGGCTCACGCTGGTGTCGAACAACGAACGCGAGTTTCGCCGAATCGGGGGGCTCCGGCTCGAGAACTGGACGACGTGAGGTCCCGCGGTCTGGTCGAGGGGGCCGAGCTGGTCCCGGATCGGAAGCGGCGGCTCAGCGGCGGGCGGCCGTCGACGTCACGGGGACGGCGGCGCGGATGGTCTGCGCGACGACGCAGTAGCGCTCCGTGAGCTGGATGAGCTTCGCGACCTGCTCGTCGGTCGCGTCGGTGTCGAGCTCGAAGCGGAGGCGCACGGCGGTGAAGCCGACGGGGGCTTCCTTCGAGACCGCGAGCGTCCCGCGAAAGTCGATGTCGCCTTCGGCGAGGACGTCGCCCGCGCGCACGTTCAGCGCCATGGCCTTCGCGACGGCCCCCAGCGTCACTCCGGCGCAGCCCACGAGCGCCTGGAGCAGCATGTCGCCGGAGCACGCTTCCTGTCCCGCGCCGCCTGTCGCCGGATGCAGGCCCGCGACAGTGGGAGATGGGCTGGTCTCGACGATGGCCGTCACCGAATCCGTGTCCAGCCTCGCGCGCGCCCTGAGAATCAGCTGCGCCGCTTTGGGATCGTCCTTGTACTTCGCCTTCAGCGGCGCCTGGCGCGCGCGCAGCTCGTCGCCGGTCATCAGGCGCGCGCCTTCATCTGAAGGCCTCTTGCAGCTCGGCGAGCGCCTTGTTGCCGGGGCACAGCTTCTCGAACGGGACCTCGTTGAGCGGCTGCTCGATCGTGCCCGCGATCTCGTGCATCTCGGGCGCGGTCTCGTCGACGAAGAGGAGGCCCGTCGGCACCTGGCCGCTCTTCTGGTGGTCCATGAGGTAGCCCATGGCCTTGTCGCGCGAGCGCGGGTCGTAGCCCTCGGCGACCTTCGTGAAACGCACCACGCTGCCGTCGTGCATCGTCACGGCCGTCGTGCCGACGGGCTGCACCTCGGCCGTGATCTCCGCGGCGAGCGGCACGAAGTCGGCGTGCGAGATCTCGACGTTGCGGTCGCGCGTGTACTTGTAGCTCTTCGTCGAGCCCTCGTGGTCGTTGAAGGTCACGCACGGCGAGATGACGTCGATGAGCGCGAAGCCCTTGTGGCGCAGGCCGGCCTTGAGCAGCGGCACGAGCTGCTGCTTGTCGCCCGAGAAGCTGCGCGCCACGAACGTCGCGCCCAGGCTGAGCGCGAGGATGGCCGGATCGATGGGGCTGTAGGCGTTGGCCTCGCCCTTCTTGCTCTTCGTGCCCACGTCGGCGCTCGCGGAGAACTGCCCCTTCGTGAGGCCGTAGACGCCGTTGTTCTCGATGACGTAGAGCATGTTGAGGTTGCGGCGGATGGCGTGGCAGAGCTGGCCGAGGCCGATCGACAGCGAGTCGCCGTCGCCCGAGATGCCGATGTACGTGAGGCCCCGGTTGGCGGCGTTGGCGCCCGTCGCGATGGACGGCATGCGGCCGTGGGCGCTGTTGAAGCCGTGCGCGGCGTTGACGAAGTAGGTCGGCGTCTTCGACGAGCACCCGATGCCGGACAGCTTGACCACGCGGTGCGGCTCCGTGTCGAGCTCGTGAAAGGCCTGGATGATGCCGGCCGTGACGGAGTCGTGCCCGCAGCCCGCGCACAGCGTGGACATCGCGCCCTCGTAGTCGCGCACCGTGAGCCCGAGCTTGTTCTTCGGGAGCCCGGGGTGGACGACCCGCGGTTTCGGAATGAAGGTCATAGGGCCTCTCCCATCTGCTGCGTGAGCTGGCGTTTGACGCCGTCGACGACGTGGTGGGCCGACAGCGGGAACCCGCCGTACGCGAGCACCGAGCGCAGGCGCGCCTTGTCGATGCCCGTCTCGTTGACGAGCAGCGTGCGGAGCTGCGCGTCGCGGTTCTGCTCGACGACGTAGATCGTGTCGTGGGCGCGCAGGAACTCCTCGACGTTGCCGCCGAACGGGAAGCCGCGCACGCGCATGAAGTTGGCCTTGATGCCCTGCTGCGCGAGAAGCTCGATGCCTTCGCGCACGCCCTGGTCGCAGCCGCCCACGGTGACGATGCCGATGGTCGCGCCCGGCATCGTGCGGATGTCGGGGCCCGGCACGTGCTTGGCGGCGCTCTTGTGCTTATGCGTCAGGCGATCGACGACCTCTTGGTACTCGTCGGGGATCTCCGTATACTTGCCGAGCTTGTTGTGGCCCGAGCCGCGCGTGAAGTAGGCGCCCTTGGGGTGCACGCCGGGCAGCGTGCGCGACGTGACGCCGTCGGCGTCCGAGTCTGAGTAGCGCTGGAACCGCTCCATGGCCGACAGCTCCGCGGCCGACAGGACGCGCCCCTTGTCGGGCCGGTACGTGTCGTCCCACTTGAGGCGCGGGCACATCCAGTCGTTCATGCCGATGTCGAGGTCCGTGAGCACGAAGACGGGCGTCTGAAAGCGGTCGGCAAGATCGAAGGCCTTCGGCGCCATCGTGAAGCACTCCTCGGGGTTCGCCGGGAAGAGCAGGATGTGCTTCGTGTCGCCGTGCGAGGCGTACGCGCACGTGAGGATGTCGCCCTGCTGCGTGCGCGTCGGCATGCCCGTCGACGGGCCCGTGCGTTGCACGTCGACGATGACGGCCGGGATCTCGGCGTAGTAGGCCAGGCCGATGAGCTCTCCCATGAGCGAGATGCCGGGGCCCGAGGTCGACGTGAAGGCGCGCGCGCCGTTCCAGTTCGCGCCCAGCACCATGCCGATGGCCGCGAGCTCGTCCTCGGCCTGCAGGATGCAGAAGTTGTTCTTGCCCGTCTCGGGATCGCGCCGGTGCGCCGCGCAGAAGCCGCGGAAGGCGTCCATGAGCGACGTCGACGGCGTGATCGGGTACCAGGCCGCGACCGTCGCGCCCGCGAACATGCAGCCGAGCGCGAGCGCCGTGTTGCCGTCGATGAGGATCGAGTCGCGCGTCGAGTGGCTGCCGTCCATCGTCTTGAGGTGGAACGGCAGCGGGCACTGGAAGTGCTGCTTGGCGTGCCGGTAGCCGAGCTGGATGGCCTTGTGGTTCATGGCCATCATCGACTTCTTGGCGCCGTACTTCTCCTCGAGCAGGGCGTCGATGACCTTCATGTCGATGTCGAGCAGCGCCGCGAGCGCGCCCGCGTACATGATGTTCTTCATGAGCACCTGCTCGCGCGGCTTCTCGAAGTTCTCGCGGCTCATCTTGGCGAGCGGGATGCCGAGCAGGTGGATGTCGGCGCGCTGGAAGGCCTCCGAGAGCGGCCACGTCGAGTCGTGGAGCAGGTACCCGCCCGGGCGCAGCTCCTTGATGTCGCGCGCATAGGTCTCGGCGTTCATGGCGACCATGAGGTCGTAGACGGGCGTGCGCGCCGTGTGCCCGTCGCCGTTGACGCGGATCTCGTACCAGGTCGGCAGACCCTGGATGTTCGACGGGAACAGGTTCTTGCCCGACACGGGCACGCCCATGCGGAAGATCGCCTGCATGATGAGACCGTTGGCGCTCGCCGATCCGGTCCCGTTCGTGTTGGCGATCTTGAAGGCGAAGTCGTTGACGCGATCTACTTTGGCTGTGTCGAGGTGTTCCACGCGTTGCTTCCGGCTTTGGGAATCGTGAGCTCGAGCTTCTGCATGTCCCAAGCGCCCGTCGGGCAGCGCTCGGCGCACAGGCCGCAGTGCACGCAGAGGTCCTCGTCCTTGACCATGATCCTTCGCGTCTGCGGCAGCGGCCCCGACGCGAAGAGGCTCTGGCCCGCGTTGAGCGCGGGCACGGTGAGCCGCTTGCGCAGGTCAGCCTCGTCGCCGTTGGGCGCGATCGTGAGGCAGAGCACCGGGCAGACGTCGATGCAGGCGTCGCACTCGATGCACTGGTGGTCGGTGAACTTCGTCTGCACGTCGCAGTTGAGGCAGCGCTGCACCTCGCGCGCCGTGGCTTCGGCGTCGAAGCCGAGCTCGACCTCCTTGTCGAGGCTCTTGAAGCGCTCGACGAGGTCGACGTGCTTCATGGGCGTGCGCTTCGCGGGGCTGTAGTCGTTGTGGTAGCTCCACTCGTGCAGGCCCATCTTCTGCGAGATGAGGTTCATCCCCATCTTGGGCCGCTCGGTGAGCGCCGTGGCCTGACAGTGGTTGTGGATCGAGATCGCTGCCTCGTGGCCGTGATTGACGGCCCAGATGATGTTCTGCGGTCCGAAGGCGGCGTCGCCGCCGAAGAAGACGCCCGGGCGCGTCGACTGGAACGTCGCCTTGTCGATGACGGGCATGTCCCATTTGTCGAACTCGATGCCCACGGCCGACTTGGCGTCGCGCTCGATGAACGGGAAGGCGTTCTCCTGCCCGATGGCGAGGATGACGGTGTCGCACGGGATGGTCACCGTGCCCGTGACCGTCGAGAGCGCCTTGCCCTTGGCGTCCTCCGACCACGCGAGCTGCTCGAACTCCATGCCGACGAGCTTCCCGCTCTCGAGCACGAAGCGCTTGGGCGCGTGATTGATGACGATCTCGATCTGCTCCTCTTCGGCGTCCTCGAGCTCCCAGGGCGAGGCCTTGAAGAACCTTCGCGGGCGGCGCGCCATGACCTTGATGTCCGTCGCGCCGAGGCGCTTCGAGGTGCGGCAGCAGTCCATGGCGGTGTTGCCGACGCCGATGATGAGCACGCGCTTCTCGATCGACGTCACGTGCCCGAAGGCCACCGACTCGAGCCACTCGATGCCGATGTGAACGTTCGCCGAGGCTTCCTTGCGGCCCGGGATGTCGAGCTCCTTGCCGCGCGGCGCGCCCGTGCCCACGAACACGGCGTCGTACCCTTCGGCGAGCAGCGCCTTCATGCTCGCGACGGGCGCGTTGTAGCGAATGTCGACACCCATATCGAGGATCTGCCCGCACTCGTCCGCGAGCACGTGCTCGGGCAGGCGGAACGACGGGATGTTGGTGCGCATGAGGCCGCCGGGCTTGCCCTGCTTCTCGAAGATCGTGACCTCGTAGCCGAGCGGCATGAGATCGTTCGCCACCGTGAGCGACGCCGGCCCGGCGCCTATGCACGCGACGCGCTTGCCGTTCTTGATCGCGGGCGCCTTGGGCAGCCGCTCCGAGATGTCGTCGCGCAGGTCGGCCGCGACGCGCTTCAACCGGCAGATCGCCACGGCCTTCCCGTCGACGCGCGTGCGGCGGCAGGCGGGCTCGCAGGGCCGGTCGCACGTGCGCCCGAGGATCCCTGGGAACACGTTCGACTCGCGGTTGAGCATGTACGCGTCGGTGTGGCGTCCCTGCGCGATGAGCCGAATGTATTCCGGCACGTTGGTGTGGGCCGGACAGGCCCACTGACAATCGACTACCTTATGGAAGTAGTTTGGGTCGTGGATGTCTGTGGGATTCACTTCTCGTCCTGGGGCTAGGCCGGGGGCAACGGCAAACGCGCGTTCGGCGGGGGCCGGCGTTTATGGCCGCGTAGGATAGACCCGTGTTTCTGCGCGGTAAAGTGCTGAGAGTCAACAGGGTGACGTTCCTGGTCGGCAGGAGCCCTCGCGGGGGTTCGGGCCCTCCCCCCTAGTGAGGCGGGGCTGGTCGCGAGGGTGCGCTCTGGAGACACCCGACGACGGCCTGCCGCTCCTTGACGCAGACCTCCTGCCGCACGACGGGCAGGCCTTCCTCGTCGCAAATCCAGTTCTTGGTCGGCTCGGCCAGGAAGCAGGACTCGAAGCGCTTCAGCTCCTTCCCACAGACGGGCGGCGCGTGCAGCTCCGCGCACTTCGTCTTGCACTCGCGCGGGATGCAGTGCAGGTCTTTGGCGCGCTGCTCGCAAATGGGGACGCACCGATCGCGGTGGCATCCTCCCGCCGAGAGGCAGGTGACGAAGGCGAAGGCCAGAGCGTACCAAATCGGGCGCACGCTCAGAAGGTGGCCGAGTCACCGCGTTCAGTCAACGGTGACCGAGGCCTTCGCGCTCGCGCGCGGACCTCGACAAGGCGGGCGCGCCTGCTAACCTCGCGCCCCTCTCACTCACCGAGGAGGATCCGATGGCCGACAAGCTGATTCTGATCACGGGCGCGACCGGCCATCAAGGGGGCGCGACGCTGCGCCACCTCGCGAAGCGCGGCGGCTTCAAGCTGCGGGCGCTCACGCGCAAGCCCGAGGGCGACGCCGCCAAGGCGGTCGCGGCGCTCGGGGCGGAGGTCGTCGCCGGCGATCTGGACGACGCGGCCTCGCTCGCGCGCGCTCTCGCGGGCGCCTGGGGCGTTTATGCCGTGCAGAACACCTGGGAGGCCGGCGTCGAGAAGGAAGAGGTGCAGGGCAAGAGCATCGCCAAGGCCGCCCGCGAGGCCGGCGTGCAGCGCTACGTCTATGCCTCCGTGGGCTCGGCGCACAAGAAGACGGGCATCCCGCACTTCGACAACAAGTTCCGCGTCGAGGAGACGGTCAAGGCGCTCGGCTTCCCCTCGCACGCCATCATCCGTCCCGTCTACTTCATGGAGAACCTGCTCTCGCCGTGGGCGTTGAACGGCGACAAGCTCGTCGGAGGCCTCGCGCCGAGCACGAAGCTGCAGATGATCGCGGCCGACGACATCGGGAAGTTCGGCGCCAAGGCCTTCACCGACGCCGACCAGCTGAAGGACGTCGCCTTCGACATCGCGGGCGACGCGGTGACGATGCCCGAGGCCGCCGCGGCCGTCAGTCCGCTCGTGGGCAAGACGCTGAC
>DASXOE010000005.1:0-5858 GCA_036494575.1 Polyangia bacterium
AGGTCGTCGCACAGACGCCGGTCTACGCGACCGTGCTGTAAGACCCGTGCCAGCAAGGATCTTGATCGAGCACTGATCCGGATTCTGTCTCGAGATGTCGGAGACCCGTCAGCGACGCCAGGGGAATCACTGCTCAATCAAGACGTCGTGGTGGCAAGACGTCGTGGTGGACCCCTGGTTGATGACGGCCGCCCGGCTCGGTTTTCAGGACGGCGGCCCCTAACCGTGGGGCGGGGCCTTGGGGCCGTGCTTGGCGATCTCGGCCTCGAGCTCGGCGGCCTCCTCGCACAGGCGCCAATCCATGTGCGCCGTGACGTCCTCGAACATCGTGCGCAGCGGTGGCTTCGGGTCCTGGCGCTCGGCGAAGGCGAGGGCCTCGGTGATCTCGTGGTTGATCTCGGCGCGCATTTGTTGCTCGAGCTCCGCCGTGACGTCGCCGCGCGCGAGCATGTACTTGCGCAGGCGGTCGAGCGGGTCGCGGCGCTCCCACTCCTTCGGCTCGGCGGGCTCGCGGTAGACGGACGGATCGTCGGACGAGCTGTGCGCGCCCCGTCGGTAAGTGCGCGCCTCGACGAGCGTGGGCCCCTCGCCGCGACGCCCGCGCGCCGCGGCCTCGGCGACCACGTGGATCACGGCGAGGATGTCGTTGCCGTCGACGAGCACGCCCGGCATGCCGTAGGCGATGGCTTTCTGAGCGAAGGTCGGCGCCGCCGTCTGCACCGAGCGTGGCACCGAGATCGCCCAGCCGTTGTTTCGGCACAGGAAGATCGCCGGCGCCTTCATGACGCCCGCGAGGTTGAGGCTCGTGTGGAAGATGGGCGTCGAGGTGCCGCCCTCGCCGAAGAAGGCCAGCGCGACGTCGTCCTTGCCCGAGAGCTTGGCGGCCCAGGCCGTGCCGACGGCGTGGGGGATCTGCGTCGCGACGGGGGAGCTTATCGACACGAAGTTCAGCTTGCGCACGCTGTGGTGCACGGGCATCTGGCGGCCCTTCACGGGGTCGAGGGCGTTGCCGAACATCTGGCACATGAAGGTGCGCAGGTCGTAGCCGCGGTAGAGCGCCGCGCCCACCTCGCGGTAGGCGGGATAGAGCCAGTCGGTGGGGCGGAGCGCGTGCGCGGCGCCGATGTGCGTCGCCTCCTCGCCGATCGAGGACAGGTAGAAGCCAAGGCGGCCCTGGCGCTGCAGGCGCAGCATGCGCTCGTCGAGGATGCGGATCTGCACGATCGTGCGGAAGAGCTTGCGCAGCTCGTCCCTCGTGAGCTTGGGCTCGCGGTCCGGGTGGACGACCCGGCCTTCGTCGTCCATGACGCGAATGACGTCGAGCTTCACGTACGTTCCAATGTGCAGTGCGTGTGTGCGGTGCGCAACGCGGCTGTCTCGAGGCCCCTGGCGCGCGGCAGTTTACTCGTTGGTCCTGGGGATGGCGACCCGTATAATCGCCGCCCTGTTTTCGTGTCAAGGTCGGCCCCACATTCCATGAGCATGAGACTTCAGAATCACGACGTCGTGAGCTACGCCGGGCGCGACTACATCATCGAGGGTATCGTCTCTTACGGAACGGGCGCCGAGAGCTGGCAGCTCGCGCGCGCCGTCGATGGCGAGGCCGTGCTCTGGATCGAGCCGCCCCACGCCGAAACGGGAGAGCGCCTGCTCGTCCTCCGTGAGATCCGCGATCTCGAGATGTCGGTCCCGCCGCCGTCGGCTATCGCTTATCACGACCTGACGTACGTGCAGCGGGTCGCGACGCGCGCCACGATCGCGCTCGAGGGGCGCGTGCCCGAGCGTTCGAGCGGCAGCGTCATGCTGTGGCGCTACCGCGCCGCGGGCGATCTCTACCTGCAGCTCGAGGAGGGCGCGGGCCGCGTCGCCATGCTCGCGGGCGAGTCCGTCCACCACGGCATGATCGAGGTGTTGCCGGGGCGCTGAACGCGCCGGCGACGACACCATGGCGGGGAACACCTTCGGGTCCCTCTTTCGCGTCACGACCTTCGGCGAGTCGCACGGTCCGGCCGTGGGCGTCGTCGTCGACGGGTGCCCGCCGCGGCTGCCCGTCGCCGCCGAGGACATCCAGCGCGAGCTCGATCGCCGCCGGCCCGGCCAGAGCGCCATCACGACGCAGCGGCGCGAGGCCGACCGCGTCGAGATCCTGTCGGGTGTCCACGACGGTCTCACGCTCGGCACGCCCATCGCGCTCATCGTGCGCAACGAGGACCAGCGCGGCGGCGACTATGAGGAGATGCGCACGAAGTTCCGGCCTTCGCACGCCGACTTCACGTACCAGGCCAAGTTCGGCGTCCGGGCCTGGGAGGGCGGCGGCCGATCGAGCGCGCGCGAGACCTTGGGCCGCGTCGCCGCGGGCGTGCTCGCGCGCAAGGCGCTTGCGCTCGCGGGCGACGTGCAGATCGTCGCGTGGGTGGGCCGCGTCCAGGGTCTCGAGGCCGACGTCGACGCGGAGAGCGTCACGACGGCCGACGTCGACGCCAACATCGTGCGCTGCCCCGACGCCGCCGTGGCGGCGGAGATGATCGCGCTCATCGACGGCGCGCGGAAGGCGGGCGACTCGCTCGGGGGCGTCGTCGAAGCGGTCGCGCGCGGCGTGCCCGCTGGCTGGGGCGAGCCCGTGTTCGATCGACTCGAGGCCGACCTCGCGAAGGCGATGCTCTCCTTGCCGGCGGCGAAGGGCTTCGAGATCGGCAGCGGTTTCGCCGGCACGCGTCTCCTCGGCAGCCAGCACAACGATCCCTTCTATTTCGAGCCCGGCGCCGGCGTCCCGCCCGTGGGCGGGCGCGTGCGCACGCGCACGAACCGCTCGGGCGGCGTGCAGGGAGGGATCTCGAACGGCGAAGACGTCGTCTTGCGCGTGGCCTTCAAGCCGACGGCCACGATCCTGCGCGAGCAGGAGACCGTGGACGTCGACGGCAAGGACACGACGATCAAGGCGCGCGGTCGCCACGATCCGTGCGTGCTGCCGCGCGCCGTGCCCATCGTGGAGGCCATGATGGCGCTCGTGCTGGCCGATCATTTCTTGCGTCAGCGCGGCCAGTGCGGATGAGCGCGCGGGCCCGGGCCCTCGTCGTGACGTTCGCGTGCGCCGCGCTCGGATGTCGCGAGCGTGCCGCGCGTCTCATGGGCCTGGATGCTTCGTCGGCGCCGCTGCCAGCCAGCCCCGCAGAGGATGAGAGCGAGGTGCACTTCTCGTTCACTGGCCCGACCTCGGTGGCCTTCAGCTGGCACGGCTCGGGACGCACGTTGCGGATCTGGTCGAGGAGCTCGGCGCCGCGCGAGATCGAGGCGCACGAGCCCGACCCGCGGCCCTTCTCCGGGCCCGGCCCGTGGAAGGAGGCCGTCGTCGCGGGCCTCGAGCCCGGCGTCGAGTACGGCTACGAGATCGGCCGTCCCCGCTTCCCCGTGCCCTCTTTCTTTCGCGCGCCCCTCGCTCACGGGACGGCCGGGTTCAGCTTCGTCGCCGTCGCCGGTCTGGGGGCCGCCGTCGACTTCCCCGAGGTGGGGCCGCTGTACAGACTCATCAGCCTCGAGGATCCCGCCTTCGTGCTCGGCCTCGGAGATCTGACCTTCGCCGACGTTCGCTCGCAGCCTTCGGTCGATCGCCACTTCGACGACGTCATGGTCTGGTCGCGCAAGGCCGCCTACATGCCCGTCTGGGGCGAGCACGAGTGGCGCACGCAGAATCGCGACGACCTACGCAACTACAAGGGCCGCTTCGCGCTGCCGCACGCGCAGACGTCGCCCGGGGCGCCGAAGGCCGGGTGCTGCGGCGAGGACTGGTACTGGTTCGACTACGGCAACGCGCGCTTCATCTCGTACCCGGAGCCGTACACCGACGCGACGTGGGACGACTGGGCCGCCAAGGCCGGACCGCTCTTCGACGAGGCGGAGCGCGACCCGGCCATCGCGTTCACGATTACGATGGGCCATCGCCCGGCCTTCTCGTCGGCGCGCGAGGGAGGCGATCCCCGGCTGCGCCGGCTACTCGACGGCTTCGGCGTGCGCTCGCGCAAGTACGTCCTCGATCTGAGCGGGCACGCCGGCGCCTACGAGCGCACGAAGGCCATCACACACGTCGTCCACATCGTGACCAGCCCGGGCGGAGGCGACCTCGACCACGCCGAGACGGCGTGCTTCTGGCAGGACTGCGTGGCGCCGGACTTCACGGCGTTCCGCGCGATTCACCACGCTTTCGTGCGCGTCGCCGTGCGTCCTACCTCGCTCAAGATCGAGGCGTTCTGTGGGCTCACGGCCCCGGGTCGCGACGACATCCACTGCGCCGAGGGCGACATCTTCGACCAGCTGTCGATCGACGCCCCGAAATCCGCGACCGCCTCGCGCTGAACCGCGACGTCAGCTCGGCGGACCGACGGTGCCCTGCAGCTCGCGGCGAATGAGCTCGAGCTCGGCTTCCGTGAACTCGTGACGGGCGCGGCAGAAATTGCAGATGACCTCGGCCTGGCCATCTTCGAGGATCATCGCCGCGAGCTCAGGCGCGCCCAGCAACGCGAGCGAGGCACCCGCACGCTCGCGCGAGCACGGGCAGTGGAAGCGCACAGGTCGCACGTCGAGGGCGTGCCACGCGCCGAGGACGTCGCCGAGCGCATCCTCGATCAACGTTCCGGCGTCGAGGGGCGTGCTCGTGGCGCGTCCGGGGCCGGGCTCGAGCGCGCGTCGCAGCGCGCCCCCGGCGAGCGCCGTCCGCGCGGCGGCCACGACGGCGGCGCCGCGACCTCCCGGCAAAGCTTGCACGAGTATGCCCGCCACCGCCGTCAGCGTGCCGTCGGCGGCGAGCGCCGTCTCGCAGCGCAGCGCGCTCTCGATCTGCTCGCTCGTCGTGAGGTAGCGCTCGCAGTCCTCGTCGATCTCGCCGGTCGCGATCGGCGTCTGCCCGCGGAAGCTCTCGCGCAGACCCATGTCGCGCAGGACGCTGACGATCCCCGTCGTACCGACCGCGGGCCCGAGCCGCGGCCGCTCGGCGGGGGCGGTCGGTCCCGCCGCGACGTTCTTCACGTAGGCGCGCGCCGTCCCCGCGGCCGTCGCGTCGACCGTGAGGCCGCCGAGCGGTCCGTCCCCGAGCAGCTGCAGCGTGACGCGCTCCTCGTCCTTCGTGAGGGTCGCGAGGAGAAGGCCCGCGGTCGCGCCGCGCGCGAGGGCGACGGCGGCCGCGCCTGTCGCGCCGTGGCGGCGGACGGCCTCGCGCGCGACGTCCGTCGCCGTGACGGCGATGATGCGCGCGACGCCGCCAGCCACGATGCCGCGCACGATCTCGTCACCGCCGGGCGCGAGGCGGTCGTCGCTGGGCTCTGCGCGCGTCATGCTTTGTTCCTCTGATGGTACGCTGGCGCGGCACCGATGTCGCTCGCCCCAAACGATCGTCTGCTGACGCTCCCCAACGCGCTCAGCCTCGTCCGCCTCCCGCTCGGCGGGCTATTTTGGGTCACGCTCGCGCAGGGGCCGGAGCGCGCCGAGCTGTCCCTCGGCGTGCTCGCCGCGGCCGCCGTCTCCGACGTCCTCGACGGCTGGGTCGCGCGCCGGCGGGGCACGTCGCCGGCGGGCATGGGCTCCTGGCTCGATCCGATCTGCGACAAGCTCTTCGTGGGATCGGTGCTGGCGGCGCTTTACGTCGAGCGCGGCGCGCCGCTGTCGCTGCTGGCGCTCATCGTGACGCGCGAGCTCTTGCAGTTGCCGATGGCGCTGGTCTACCGCACGAGCACGACGCTGCGCCGTTGGCTGCGCTACGACTTCCGCGCGAGCCTCCTCGGCAAGGGCGCGACGGTCGTGCAATTCGCCGCGGTGAGCGCCGTCCTCCTCGACGCCGCCGTTGCCTGGCGACTGGCGACGCTCGCGTT
>DASXOE010000006.1:0-5950 GCA_036494575.1 Polyangia bacterium
CGCCAGGAGCTCGGCGCGCTCGCGCTCGAGCCGGAAGCGCGACAGCAGGCTCTGGATCGTGAGCCGCAGATCGGGCTCGTCCCACGGCTTGGGGATGTACTGGTCTAGCCCCGCCTTGTTGATGGCGTAGACGACGGCGTCGAGGCCGGCCTGGCCCGTCAGCAAGATCTTCACGGTCTTGGGGCTGCGGCGGTGGACCTCCTCGAGCAGCTCGACGCCCTTCATGCCTGGCATGATCTGGTCGGCGATGACGACGGCCAGCTGCTCGCCGTCGTGCTGGAGATCGTCGATGAGCTCGAGCGCCTCGCGCGCGTTCTTCGCGACGGCGATGTCGCACTCGCCGCCGAAGCGCGCCGAGAGCTGCTGGCGCAACGCCGCGAGGATGCCCTCCTCGTCGTCGACGCACAGGATGTGCTCGCGCAGCGCGGTCACGACGGCGAGCCCTCGGGCGGCTGAAGGTCGGGAGTCCTCGCATCGTCCGCTCCTTCCGGCGCCGGGTTGGGCTGCGAGCTCGTGCCCGGGGCCGACGACGACAACATGGCGCCGACGGTCGCGTCCATCGCCGAAGATCCGCGCTGCGCGTTCGCGGGCGGGCCGTCCACGGGCAGGCGCATCGTGAAGCGCGTGCGTCCGGGCTCACTCTCGACGTGCATGGTCCCGCCGTGCTTCTCGACGATGCGCGCACAGATGCTCAAGCCCAGGCCCGTGCCCTCGCCCTTGCCCTTCGTCGTGAAGAATGGATCGAAGATGTGAGGCAACACGTCCGCCGGAATGCCCGGTCCCGAATCCTGGATCGACACTTGTACGTCCCCGTCCTCGACCTTGGTCTCTATCACCAGCTCCCCCCGGTTCCCCATCGCCTGAGCCGCGTTGTGGATCAGGTTTGTCCACACTTGGTTCAGCTCACCTACATACGCCGTGATCGGCGGAAGTTTTCCGTAAGAACGCTTCACAATAATGCCTATTTCTCCGTACTTCAACTGATGCGACAGGATGACGAGCGTGTCGTCGAGCCCGGCGTGCAGATCGACCTGCTCGAGGGGTGCTTCGTCCAAACGTGAGTAGCGCTTGAGGGCGCCGACGATGCGCCGAATCGACCCGATGGCGGTGCGGATCGTGCCCGCCGAACGCGCGAGGAAGCCGATCTCGCGCAGGTAACCTGCGAGCGGCGCGAGGCTGCTGCCGCCCGCGATGGCGGGCAGCTCGGGCGCGATGCGCTCGCCGAGGTCGCCCAGCTCGGCGAGCATGGCGGCCGCGACGTCGGCGTCGGTGTTCCCGGCGAGCATCACCTTGAGCCGCTTGGCGCGCGGGCGCGACTCGAGCGTCGCCGAGAGCGCCGCCGTCGTCATCTCGGGCAGCAAGCCGTCGACGAGCTCGAAGTACTTGCGTAGCGCGCCGGACGGCAGCTGGGCGACGAAGAGGTCCGACGAACAATGGCCGAGGCGCTTGACGGTGTCCTGGAGGGCGTCGACGAGGCCCTGCACGGCGGCGGCGGGCGAGTTGATCTCGTGCGCGATGCCGGCGACGAGCATGCCGAGGCTGGCCATCTTCTCGGCGTTGATGAGCTGGCCCTGGGCGGTACCGAGCTCGCGCAGCGTGCGCTCGAGCTCGAGCTTGGCGT
The DNA here is from genome assembly GCA_036494575.1 of Polyangia bacterium. Lineage (GTDB taxonomy): Bacteria > Myxococcota_A > Polyangia > Fen-1088 > Fen-1088 > DASZFV01. The sequence goes on from DASXOE010000006.1 coordinate 1,622, forward strand.
TCTCGAGCTCGGCCGTCCGCTCGCGCACGCGGCGCTCGAGCACCTCGGAGAACGCGCGCACCTCGGTGTAGAGGCGCGCGTTCTCGATGGCGGTCGCCGTCTGGTCGGCGAAGGTGACGAGCAGGCGCAGGTCGGCCTCCTCGAAGGGCGCCTCGCCCGGCCGCCCCACGACGATGACGCCCACCATGCGGTCCTTGAGCGTGAGGGGCGCCGCGATGACGGGGCCCGTGAGGCCCGCTGCGAGCGCGCTCTGCATGAGCTGCGGATCGGCCTCGACGGCCGGTGAGCGGCGCGCGCGCCCGAGCTCGGCGACGGCGCCCGCGAGGCCCGCGAGCGCGTGACCGATGTCGGCGCCCGCCACGGCGCGCACCGCGAAGGTCCAATCCGATTTGGATGCCGGCTCGTCGACCCGGAGCGCGATGGCGACGGTGCCGCCCGACAGGACGTTGAGCGCCTCGCGCACGACCGAGCGCAGCACCTCGCTGAGGTCGACGACCGAGCTCACGGCGCGACCGACCTGGTGGACCGTGACGAGCTCGCGCACGCGGGCGGCGAGGCCCTCCTGGTTCTCCTTGAGGCTGCGGGTCATGACCCGGAACGCCTCGGCGACGTCGCCGATCTCGTCGTCGGTGTCGATGGCGATCTTCGTGTCGAGATCGCCGCGCGCGACCGACAGCGCGCCCGAGTGCAGCCGCTGCAGAGGCCGCGTCATGCGGCGCGCGAGGAGCCCGGACAGCACGCTCGCGAGGAGCAGCGCCGCGAGCACGCCGAGCGCGAGCGCCGTCGTGGCGCGACGGCGGGCGGCGGCGACGGGCTCGCGGTCGACGGCGACGCCCAGCAGTCCGACCGGCTCCGCGTTGACGTCCTGGAGCTGGCCGAAGGCCACCGAATAGGCATGCGCGTCGACCTCGAGCGGCACGACGCGCGCCGAACCGCCCTCGAACTTCGTCTCGACGATCTCGGCGGGCACGGGCGGGCCGCTCAGGCGGGCCCCCGTCGCGCCCATGAAGGTCGAGGCGTTCGGTTGGCGGCCGCGGTAGACGACGACCTCGCGGCCCGCGCCGAGGGCGGCGCGCAGGCGATCGACGACCGCGCCATCGATGGGCACGGTGACGACGACGGTCCCGAGCAGCCGCAGCGCCGGATCGACGAGGGGCAGCGCGGCGCGCACGACGAGCGCCCGGCCCGCCGGTTCGATGCTCACCGTGCGCTCGTAGGAGAGCGCGCGTCGCACGACGGGCGACCGGTCCGCGGGAGCGAGCTCGCCGCGCCCCGGGCCCGCGAGCAGCTCGTTGCACGCGCCCTGCGCGCACCGGGCGACGATCCTGCCGAGCCCGTCGGTGACCTCGAGCAGCGCCGCCGGCTGCGCATACGACAGCTCGCCGAGGCGCCGCCGAACGTCGCCGGGCCGGCGCGCGAGCGCGCGCAACAACGCCGGGTCCTCGCCCACGGCGGCGGCTCCCGCGGCGATGCGCTGGACGTGCTGGAGCAGGAGGCCGCGCGCCACCTGCAGGCCGCGGACGGCCTCGAACTCGATGCCCTGCTCGACGCTCGAGAAGATGAGCGCCACGGCAACGAGCGATACGGCGAGCACGGGCGCGAGCGCGGCCACGACGAGCGCGGCCGTCACGCGGCGGCGCAGACCGCGACGGCGCAGCGGCGCGACTGCCGACAAGGACGCTCCCGGGCCGCTGTGACGCTTGCGATCGAAGATCCCCGACAATCGGAAGAGGCTCGACGCGTGCACGTCGCTCGAGCCCGAGCGCGAACGCGGTCCGGGTCCCGCGGCCGCCTCGATCTCGCCGGAGATCTTGTCCGGTTTACCCGACGATCCAGACGATCCGGATGACTCGCTCATGGCACGCGCTCCACCCCGCGGTAGAGGCCGATGGCCGAAGGCTGCACGACGAGGCCGCGCACGTTGGCCCGCGTCGCGAAGATGACGTTCGAGTGGGCGAGCGGCACCCACGGCACGTCGGTCGCGAGGATGGCCTGCGCCTGCGAGTACAGGCGCTCGCGCTCGGTGCGATCGGTCGTGCGCTGAGCGACCCCGATGACGTCGTGAAACCACGCGTTGCTGTAGAACGCGATGTTCGAGGGCCGGCTGCCAGTCGTGTTGTCGGAATCGAGCAGCGTGTAGAGGAAGTTGTCAGGGTCGCCGTTGTCGTTGAACCACCCGTGCAGCGCCAGATCGTGCTCGCCCGCCCAGAGTGCTCGCTGGTGCTCGACCGCCTCGTTGAGGACGATCTCGACCGGGATGCCCACGTCGGCCAGGCAGGTCTGGATGATGGCGGCCACGCGCTCGGGCGCGGGCATGTAGGGGGTCGCCGCCGAGGGCGCATAGAGCTTGAGCGGCGCCGCGCGATCGGCGCGCCAGCCCGCCTCGGAGAGCATCTTGCGCGCGCGCTCCGGATCGTAAGGATAGGTCACGACGTCGGAGCGCGCGCCCCAGACGTTGGGCGGCAGGGGCCCGATCGCGGGGATGCCGACGCCCTGGTAGACGAGCTTGACGAGCGCGTCGCGGCGGATGGCCGTGGCGATGGCGCGACGGATGCGCGCGTCGTCGAGCGGGCGGCGCTGCGTGTTGAGCGCCAGATAGGAGACGAGCGCGGCTGGCGCCATGACGAGGCGCAGATCGGGGTGAAGGCGCACGAGCGGCAGATCGTCCGGCGCGAGCTGCTGGATGATGTCGGCCGAGCCCGACTCGAGCGCCTGCAGGCGCTGGCGCGAATCGGGCATGACGAGCAGCACGAGGTAGCGCGTGCGCGGCGCGCGGTCCCAGTACGTCGGGTTGCGTTCGAGCGTGATGCGATCGCCGGGGATCCACTCGACGAAGCGGTACGGTCCCGCGCCCACGGGGTGGCGGCCGAAGCGGCTGCCGAGCTTGCGCACGGCCGTGGGCGAGACGATCGCCGCCGGGCCCATGGCGAGGTTGGCCAGGAAAGGCGCGTAAGGGCGATCGATGTCGAACTGCACGCGCAGGGGCGTCACGGCCCGGACGCGTCGGATATTGTGGAACGAGCGCGTCCAGGCGAAGTCCGCCTCATGAGCGGGGTGGTCCGGGAGGAGCTGGCGCTCGAAGGAGAAGACGACGGCCGCGGCGTCGACGGGCGTGCCGTCGTGGAAGAGGACGTCCGGCCGTAGCTCGAACGTCCACACCGTGCCGTCGTCGCTCACGGACCAGGTCGTCGCCAGGTCGGGCTCGGGCTCGAGGCGGCCCGGCGCGAAGCGCACGAGGCGCCCGTAGACCTGCTCGGCGACCTCGAGCGACTCGATGTCGGTGGCGCGCGCCGGGTCGAGGCTCACGGGCTCGGCGGCCCGCGCGACGACGAGCCGGTCGGCGCTCGCGGACGTTGCGCCCGAGCCCGAGCACCCGCCGAGACCGGCGGCCAGCGCGACGGCTGCGACGGCGGGAAAGCGCGCAGCGCGCCTTCCACCGGGGGCGTGCGGCGCGCGTCCGGTCATCGCGTGCCCCGCGCCCCGCGCAGGCGGATGCGGATCTCCTGCTGCTCGAGGCCGTCGACGCGACGCAGATCGGCCGCGACGCCGGGGTAGTCGGCGGGCTCGACGCGCGTGAGCGGCAGCGTCGACTCGCGCGTCAGCACGAGGACGTCCGCGTCGGGCGCTCCGGCGCGCCGGCGGCGCTCTTCGACGAAGCGGTACGCGCCCTTGCGCTCGACGCGCCCGTCGGCTGCGGCGCCGAGCGGCTCGACGAGCTTGGCGGCGCGCGGCAGCTCGACCGTGGCCGTCATGTGGAACGGGACGTCGAAGCCCAGCACGAGCGTCGTCGAGCGCCGCGGCTCGGTCGCGAAGCGGCGGCCCGGCTGCGAGCGGAAAAAGGTCGGCAACAGCTTCATCTCGTGGTCGCCTCTCACGGCGAGCTGAGGACTGACGAACGAGTAACGGACGTGGACGGGTTGCACGGCGGCCCCCGGGGCGTCTCTCGGCAGCGTGACCTCGAGATCGCGCAGTCGCGCGCCAGGGAACTGGACGCCGAGCCAGCGTTCCTCGAAGTCCTGACGCAAGCGCGCGCGATCGGTCCCGAACTTTTCGACGAGCTCCGCCCACTCGAGCGCGGGCCATCCCGTGAGCTCCTCCGTGGCGACGGCCACGCCCCCGCCCTGCTCGTCGAGGCGGATCGTGACGTCCACGGAGCGATGATCGGCCGTCCCCGAGCTGCGCGCCACGCCCAGTCGACCGTCCGGGAGCGAGAGCGTGCGCGCGCCGTCGAGGTTCGGCGGCAAGTAGCCGAAGGCGGCGTGGCGCAGCCGCGGATCGACGTAGATGGGGGCGCGCCCGTCGGGAAGCTCGACCTCGACGAGCGCGTCG
>DASXOE010000007.1:0-5022 GCA_036494575.1 Polyangia bacterium
GAGGCGCATGGGACGGTCGCGATCGACCGCGACAAGCACGCGGCGACGGTCGACCTCGAGAGCCGACCCGGACCTCTCGTGCACCTCGGGCGCACGAGCATCGGCGGCAACGGCGGCATCCCAGCGCGCAAGCTCCTCAACCGCGTCACCTGGAAGACAGGCGATCTCTACGATCCCCGCGACCTCGCGACGACGCAGGGACGCCTCTACGACCTGGGCGTGTTCTCGTCGGTCCGCGTCGATCTGCCGCCCGCGCCCACAGAGGTCGCCGACGTGGCCATCGCCGTCAAGCCCGGGCCGCTGCACGAGGTGCGCACGGGCGCCGGCCTCGGCCTCGAGCGCATCCGCGAGGAGGCGCGGGCGCGCTTCGAGTGGACCATCAGCAATTTCCTCGGCGGCCTGCGCCGGTTGCGGCTGCGGGTGCAACCCGCGTGGGTCGTCATCCCGTCGGTGTCGGATCCGCGTTACAGCGGCCCCGCCGCCGAGAACGACGTGCAGCTCACGCAGCCGGACCTGCTCGGCAGCCGCATCACGGGCCACGTGCTCGCGGGCTACGACCTCGGCATCGCCGAGGGCTATCGCTACTACGGCCCGCGCGCGCAGGTCGGGCTCGAGCGGCCCCTCTTGCGCGAACGCCTGCTCGTGGGCGGTTCCTGGAATCTGCAGTACCTCGACTTCTTCAACGTCGCCCAGGACGTCTTCGGCGACGCGGGCGATCGGTTCTTCGGCTTCGTGAACCCCTACCGCCTCGCGTACGTCGAGGCCTTCGCCCAGCTCGACCTGCGCAATCGTCCGCTCAACCCGAGCCTGGGCGGCTACCTGTCGCTGCACGTCGAGGAGGGGGATCCCCTGGTCGGCGGCGCCTTCCGCTACCTCAAGCTCACTCCCGAGCTGCGGCTCTACGCGCCGCTCGGTCACCGGGTCGTGCTTGCGGGGCGCGCCCTCGCGGGGCGCATCGACACGTACGGGGACGAGCAGAGCCCGATCACGCGTCGCTTTCGCCTCGGTGGCCCCTCGAGCCACCGCGGCTTCGGCTTCGGCCGGCTCTCACCGCAAGCGCGCGCCAGCGATGGAACGCTGGTTCCGTACGGCGGCGACGGCGAGGTGCTGTTCTCGGGCGACCTCCGCATCGAGGCGACGAAGGTCGGCGGCAACTGGCTGGACGTCGTCCCGTTCGTGGACGCGGGAGACGTCGCGCTCACGTTCGCGGCGCTCGACCTCACCAACCTTCACGTCGCGACTGGGCTGTCCCTCGAGTACACGACGCCCATCGGGATCCTGCGCGCCGGCGTAGGCGTCCGCCTCAACCGCCTCGGCGGCAACAACCCCGACCCCAACGACAGGTTCGCGTTCCACATCACGATCGGGGAGGCCTTTTGAGGATGGCCGCCCGACCACCCACGCATCGGAGCGGCTGGGCGCGCGGGGCCCGCGGGGTGGCCTGGTTCATCCTTGGGCCACTCCTCGCGGGGATCGCGCTCGCGAGCCTGGGCTTGCTCTACGCCCGGACCGACGCGGGGCGTGACCACGTGCGACGCGCCGCGCTCGCGCAGGCGCGGAAGGTCGTCCCCGGGCTCGACGTCGGTCGCGTCGAAGGCGACTACGTGCACGATCTGCGTCTCGTCGACGTCGACGTGCGCGATCGGGAGGGGCGCGCCGCCGTGCACGCCGACGCCGTCCTCGTGCGCTTCACGCTCGCGCCGCTGCTGCACCACCTCGTGGCCGTCAGCGAGCTGCGCATCGAGGGCGGGCGCGTCCGCGCGCTCGCGGATGCCGAAGGGCGCCTCAATCTCGCCGACCTCGTGACGCCCGCCCCCGCCAGCCCGCCGCACGGTCGGGCGCCCCAGGCGACTGGTCCCTCACCGTGGCGCGTGCGCGTCGATCGCATCGTCGTCGACGGGGCCGCCACGCTCGAGCCGTTCGACGGCCGACGCGTCGAGATCGCGTCGCTGTCCCTCCTGGCTGCCCTGCGGATGGACGACGTCGTCCGTGTGGCCGTCGAGCGGCTCGACGTGCAGAGCAACGCCGGCGCGCTCGCGCTGCGGGGAAGCGCAGCGACGGCCCGGGACGCGCGCGGGGCGACGTCCCTCGGCGACTACGACGTGTCGCTCCAAGCCGCCGAGCTCGATCCCGCGCGCGCGGGCGCGGGCCCTCCGGCGCGGCTGTCACTGACGCTCGCCGCGCGCGGTCGCGGAATGCCGCTCGCACCGGGTGGTCGCGGCTCTGCGACGCTGCGCGTATTGCCTTCGGAGGTCGCGGGCATCGCCCTCCGGGAAGTGGAGCTCGACGCCACGACGACGGGCGAGCGCTGGGAGGTCACGAAGGTGGGCGCGCGACTGGTCGGCGTCGCGCTCGCCGGCGGCGCTCACGGCGAGGGACCGCGCGTCGACGCCGCCGACCTGAAGGTGACGTTGAATGGCGCGTTGCCCCGCGCCGCCACCGGCGCCGCCCAGATGAGCGGTCAGGGAGTCCTCGCGATTGCCGCGAGCGGCGCGTGGCGTTCGCTCGAGACGCGCGTCTCGGGAGACCTGAGGAGCTTGCGCGTGGCGGGCGCGCGCGCCGGCGCGATCTCGATCGCGGGCAGGCTCGAGGGACCGCTGACGTCGCCGCGCGGCCGCCTGCACGTCGCGGCGCGCGCCGTCGCGGTCTCGCCGACGGCCCCGCGCATCGATCGCGCAGTGCTCGACGCCTCCGACGATCGGGGCGCGTTGCGCGTCGGCGTCGCCGTCGCGGGCCCGCGCGTGCGCGGCGGCCTGCGCGCGCACGGTCACGTCACGAGCGCGCTCGCCGACGTGACGCTCGACGCGCTCTCGCTGGACCTCGAGACGCGGCTCTATCACCAGACCCTGGTGCTGCAGCAGCCCACGCGAATTCGCGTTGAGCCCGGTCGCCTCGTTCAGTGGGCGCCCACGGCCCTGCGCGGCCGCGGCTACCGGTTCACGGGTGAGGCCGTGACGGACGGGACTTACCGCCTCGCGCCGGTGCCCCAAGCGCCGCTCGCCACCGGTCACCTCGCGCTGCGCCAGGCATCGTTCGCGGGCTCTCCGCCCGTCGATGCCGCGCTCGCCGTCGAGGTCACGAGCCGCCGCGCGGCCGTCAAGGTGAACGCGAGCCTGCCGCGCGCCGAGGCGCGGCTCGACGTCGACGCTTCGATTCCTATCGTCCTCCCGCGGCGCGGTCCGCCCCGTCTCGCGAAGCGCGGCGACGTCACGTTGCACCTCGACGCCCGCTGCGTCCGGCTGCAGGAGTTGCCGGTGGTCGCCGAGGCGCTCGCGCGCCAAGGCGTCACGGGCGGGGGCGCGAGCCTCGCGCTCGACGTCACCGGAGACGTCGCTCACCCCGACGCCCACGGGCGTTTCGACGTGCGCAACCTCATGTTTCGGAACATCCACGGCCTCGGCCGTGACTCCAAGCTCAAGACGGTGCCCGGGCTCGGAGGCTCGCTCACGCTCGAGACCGCCCCCGGCCTCACACACCTCGGGGTCTCCCTGCTGATTCGCGGCGCCGGCGTCCTGAACGCCGATGCCCGCGCGCGCTTCGATCTTGCCGATCTCCTCGCCGGCGCGGATCCCTCGCGCGCGCCTCTGCACGCCAGCGTCGACATCCCCGCCATCCAGATCGCGTCGCTCGCCAACTTCCTCGACGAACTGCAAGGCGTGAGCGGCCAGCTCACGGGACACGCCCAGCTCGACGGCACGCTGGCCCGCCCGAGCGGCGCGGCGCACCTCACCATCGCCAACGCCAAGGCTGACGCCGTCACGTTCAAGGACGTCGATCTGCGCGCCAGCGCGGACGGCGCGCGGGTCGACGCGAGCTTGAATCTCGCTGAGGACGCCGGCGGCACGCTCACGGCCTCCGCGCGCGTCGAGCGCGCCCGGGGCGATCGCCTCTCGGCCTCCGCGAGCGCGCGCGATCTCGACCTCGGCTTCGTGCGCCTGTTCGTGCCCACGCTGCGCGAGACCGCCGGGCGCGTCCAGCTCGCGGCGCGGGCTTCAGGAACCTTGCGGTCGCCCGCTATCGAGGCCTCGCTGACCGTGGAGAACGGCCGCCTCGGCGTCATCGGGCAGCCCACCTTCCGCGACGTTCGCGTCGCGGCGACGCTCACGCCGACCCGAGCCACGCTCTCGCGGCTCGAGATGCGTTCGGGTGGCGGCACCCTGTCGGGCGCGGGCTGGGTCGCGCTCGACGGCCTCGAGCCGCGGCAGGCCGTCTTCACGGCGCACGCCCACCGGTTCCTCGTCGCGGCGGCGGGGGCGACGGGCGCGCTCCTCGACGGAGAGCTCGCCGTCGAGGCCGCGCTCAGGCGCGACGTGGTCGACGGCCAGGTGCGCGTGCCGCGCGCCGAGGTCTGGTTGCCCAAGACGCCCACGGGCGGCGGTCGCAACCTCCAGAAGATCGGGCAGCACGACGACGTCCGGTTTGTCGACGAAGCCGCGCGCGTCGCCGACGAGAGCCGCCGAACGGCCGCGCGCAACGCCGCCGCGGGGCCACCGCCTCGAGCCGTCGACGTGCACGTGCGCACGGGGACCATCTACGTTCGTGGGAAGGACCTCGATCTCGAGGTCGACAGCACCCTCAAGGTGGCAAGCTTGCCCGCTGGCCTGCGTGCAGGGCAACTGACGCTGGCGGGCGGCATTCACATCCGGCGCGGACGCATCAACATCCAGGGCCAGCGCTTCGACTTCGACCGCGGCGACATCACGTTCAACGGCGGTCCCGACCTGAACCCCGCGCTCGACATCCGCATCGAGCGGCAATACCCCGACGCGCTCGTCGTCGTCGAGCTGCGCGGTACGCCGCGGAAGCCGGTACTGCATCTCACCAGCGACCCGCCCGTCTTCGACGAGGCGCAGATCGTGAGCCTGATCCTCACGGGCCAGGCCGGCGGGCAGCCTTCGACCGGGAAGGCCTTCGATCCCACGGCGGCGGTCGCCACGGCCGTGCTGAGCCGCCTCGCCGACGAGCTCGCCCCGGAGGTCGGCCTCGACGTGCTGCGCGTCGAGAACGTCGACAAGGTCAACA
>DASXOE010000008.1:0-30678 GCA_036494575.1 Polyangia bacterium
GACGTCGGCCCGCGCGGCGTTCTGCTTCTCCTGCGACACGCCCACGCCGGCGCGCGCGGCCGCGACGCCCGCCGAGATCTTTCCGAAGTCCCAGACTGGCTGGATGAGCTTGACCTCGGTGCGCGTGAAGATCCGCGTCCAGTTGACGTCGGTGATGCGAGCCTCGCCGTTGGTCGTGCTCACGCAGTTGGTCACGTCGGGAACCTGGCCGAGCTTGCCGTTCGCGTCCTGCTCGTAGCGCTGGCAGTGGATGCTGGGCGAAGGCGCGAGGATCGACAGCAAGTCGCCGTGCGGCAACCAGTTGCGCCGCGCCTCGGAGACCTGCGCCTCCATGGCCTCGGTCGCCGCCGCGGCCGCTTGCATGCCGGGGCTCACCTGGCGCGCGAGCTCGAGGAGCTCGGGGAGCGTCATCTTCTTGGCTTGGGCCGCGCGCGCGCCCAGCACGGCGAACGTCGCGAGCAGGGCAGCGAGCGCGGAGGGCCACCGTCGGGATTCGAACGTTCGGCGCATGGCGAAACACTATACACAGGCCGCTCGCCGGTGCGTTGATTTGCCTCACGCTCGCCGGCGCGTTGACCCCCGCCCGCGGCCCGTGTTACCCGCATCACGACATGCCCGCGAAAAAGACGCCGCGCGCCTCCCGGGTCGAGACGGCCCAGCTGGTCCTTCCGGGCCTCACGAACACGCACGGCACGATCTTCGGCGGCATCCTCATGCAGTGGATCGACATCGCCGGGGGGATCGCGTCCGCTCGCCACTCAGGCGGCGCCGTCGTGACGGCGTCGATGGATCGCCTGCACTTCCTCAGCCCCGTGCAGCTCGGCGAGATCGTCATCCTGCAGGCGCAGGTGAACTTCGCGGGCACGACCTCGATGGAGGTGGGCGTGCGCGTGTTTGCGGAAAACGAGGCCACTTTCAAACGCAGGCAGACGACGCGCGCCTACCTGACCTTCGTGGCGGTCGACGAGCAGGGGCACCCGCGGCCCGTGCCGCCGCTCGTGCTCGCAACGCCCGAGGACCGGCGCCGCTTCCAGGACGCGAAACGCCGGCGCGCCGTGCGCCTGCGCGAGCGCCGCGCTATGACGAAGGCGTGAAGGCAGACGGCGAAACCGACGACGTCGGCCTCCTGCAGACCGGCGCCGTCCTGCTCGGCGGGCGCGAGCGCGAGCTCATCGTCACGACGGGCGCCGACCGCGCGCGCTTCCTGCACGGCATCGTGACCGGCGACGTCGCCGGAACGCCCGTGGGCGGCGGCTGCCGCGCGGCGCTGCTCACGCCCAAGGGCCACGTCGTGGCGGACCTGATGATCTTCGTGCGGCCCGACGAGATCTGGATCGTGACCGATGCGGGGCAGGGCGACGGGACGGCCGCGGCGCTCGCGCGCTACGCCATCATGGACGACTTCGCGGCGGCGCGGCGTCCCGCGTTCGCGCAGCTCGCCGCGCTCGGGCCCGCAGCCGGTCCCACGCTCTTCGAGGCCAAGCTCGTCCCCGGCGACGGCCAGCTGCCCGGTCCGGGGCTCCTCTCGCACGCGTCGGCGGGCGAGCTTTGGATCGTGCGCGCCCGCGAGCTCGGCGCCGACGGCTACTGGCTGGCCGGCTCGCCCGAGGTGGTGGCCCTGGCGCGCCTCGCGCTCGGGACGGCCGGGGTCCCCACGCTCTCCGAGCCCGCGGCCGAGGCGGCCCGTATCGCAGCGCTCGAGGGCCGCTGGGGCGCCGAGATCACGCCCGACTACTTCCCCATGGAGGTCGGCCTCGTGGGCGCCATCGACTATACGAAGGGCTGTTACCTCGGACAGGAGCCCATCGTGCGCCTGCGCGATCGCGGCCACATCAACTGGCGCCTGGTTCAGCTCGAGGTCGCGGGCGCCGTGGACCCGGCGGCCGGCGACGCGCTCGAGAGCGACGTCAAGCCGCGCGCCGGCAAGATCACGAGCGTGGGCCGCTTCGCAGACGGGCGGGGCGTCGCCCTCGCCATGCTACACGTCAGCGTCCCCGTCGGCGGCGACGTGCGCATCAAGCACGGCGAGGCGGCGATCTCGGCGCGCGTCCGGCAGAGCGTCGAGGCCCAGTAGCGGCCCACTAGTTGACACGGGGACGGCAAAACAGTAATTCGAGCGCATGGGAAGACGTGACAACCGGCGCTCGATGAAAATGCGCCGCCGCATCAGCCAGAAGAAGCTCAAGGCCCGCCTCAAGCGCAAGCGGCCCGCCGCGCCCGTCAAGGCGCCCGCCGCCAAGACGAAGAAGAAGGCCGCCCCGAAAGAGTAAGGGGGGCGCGTCCGCGCGCGCCGCGTGCAAACCGCCGCCGCTCCCACCGCGCTCATGCGCCAATACCTCGACGTCAAGTCGAGGTATCCGGACGCCATCGTCTTCTTCCGCCTCGGGGACTTCTACGAGATGTTCTACGAGGACGCGACGTACGTCGCGAAGGCGCTCAGCCTCACGCTCACGACGCGCGACAAGGGCAAGGAAGACCCGGTCCCCATGTGCGGCGTGCCGCACCACGCCGTGCGGTCGTACCTGCTCAAGCTCACAGAGCTCGGCCACCGCGTGGCCCTCTGCGAACAACTCGAGGACCCGAAGGTCGCGCGCGGCATCGTCAAGCGCGACGTCGTCCGCGTCGTCACGCCAGGGGTGAACCTCGACGAGGAGTCGCTCGACCCGCGCGTGCCCAGCTTCGTGGCGGCGGTCGCGGGCGAGCCGCGCCGTGGGTACGGGCTCGCTTTCCTCGACGTCACGACGGGCGACTTCCACGCCACCGAGGCGCCCACGGCCGACGCGCTCGTCGACGAGCTCGCGCGCGCCGAGCCGCGCGAGCTCATCGTCGGCCACGGCCCCGACGACGCCGAGCTCGCGGCCCTCCTGCGCCGCGCCTACCCGCGCGTGCCGCAAGCGCGCGCGCCCGCCGCCGCCGGGGGCTCGCCCGCGGACACCTTGCGCACCGCCCTGCGCGGGGCCTTCGACGCGGGCGTGCCCGAGCGTGCGCCGCTCGCTGCGGCGGCGGCCGCGCGCGTCCTCGACTACGCGCGCGCGACGCAGCCCGGGGCGCCGCTGCCCGTGAGGCGGCTCGAGGTCTACCGGCGCGCCGACACGCTGGTCCTCGACGAGCAGGCGCGCGCCCACCTCGAGCTCACCGAGTCGATGCAAGACCGCCGGCGCGCGGGCTCGCTCCTCGACGTGATCGACGAGACGCGCTCGGCGATGGGTGGCCGCCTCCTGCGGCGCTGGCTGCTCTTTCCGCTCGTCGACGTCGCCGCCATCCGCCGCCGGCAGGACGCCGTCGAGCGGCTCGTGGGCGCGCACGCCGCGCGCGACCGCGCGCGCAAGCACCTTTCGGAGATCGCCGACCTCGAGCGCCTCGTGGGCCGCGCGCGCCTCGGCGTCGCCACGCCGCGTGACCTCGCCGTGCTGGGCCGCTCGCTCGCGAGCCTGCCCGCGCTCGTGGCCGCGCTCGACGAGGCGCGCGCCGGCGAGGTGCCCGGCTCCGCGGCCGACGACGATCTCCTGCGGGTGGGCGATGATCTCGCGGCCGACGTCGCCGAGAGCCTGACGCGCACGCTGCGCGCCGACGCGCCCGCGCTCACGAAGGACGGCGGCTACGTCAACGCCGGCGTCTCGGACGAGCTCGACGAGCTCATCGCCATCGCGAGCGGCGGCCGCGAGCAGCTGGCGGCCATCGAGGCGCGCGAACGCGAGCGCACCGGGATCCCCTCGCTCAAGGTCAAGCTCAACAACGTCTTCGGCTACTACATCGAGATCACACGCAGCCACCTGGCGAAGTCGTTGCCCGCGGACTACACGCGCAAGCAGACGGTCGCGAACGCCGAGCGCTTCGCGACGCCCGAGCTCGCCGAGTTCGAGCAGAAGATCCTCACGGCCGACGAGCGCCGCGTCGCGCTCGAGCTCGAGATCTTCACTCACGCGCGCGACGAGATCGCCGCCGTCGCCGACCGTTTGCTGGCGCTGGCGGCGCGCGTCGCGGCCGCGGACGCGCTGGCCTCGCTCGCCGAGGTCGCGCACCGCGGGGCCTACTGCCGGCCCCTCGTCGACGAGTCGGGCGTCATCGAGCTCGCCGACAGCCGGCACCCCGTCGTCGAGCGCGTCGTGCCCGCGGGCAGCTTCGTCCCCAATGACGTCCGCCTCGACGAGGCGGGCGAGCAGGTCCTCATCGTCACGGGCCCCAACATGGCGGGCAAGTCGACGCTCATCCGACAGGTGGCGCTCACGGCTATCCTCGCGCAGATGGGGTCGTTCGTGCCGGCGCGCGCCGCGCGCCTGGGTGTCTGCGATCGCGTCTTCACGCGCGTGGGCGCGGGCGACAACCTCGCGCGCGGCGAGTCGACGTTCCTCGTCGAGATGCGGGAGACGGCGCATATCCTGCGCTACGCCACCTCGCGGAGCCTCATCGTCCTCGACGAGATCGGCCGCGGCACCTCGACCTACGACGGCGTCTCGATCGCCTGGGCCGTCGCCGAGTATCTGCACGAACGCGTGGGGGCCAAGACGCTCTTCGCGACGCATTACCACGAGCTGACGGCGCTGGCCGGCCTGCACGCGCGCGTTCGCAACGTCAGCGTCGCCGCGCGCGAGTGGAAGGGCGAGGTGGTCTTCCTGCGCAAGCTCGCCCCAGGCGGAGCGAGCCGTTCGTTCGGCGTCGAGGTCGCCAAGCTCGCGGGCCTGCCGCCCAGCGTCGTCGACCGCGCGCGCGACATCCTGCGCACCCTCGAGTCCGACGGCGGCGCCCGCGGCGCCGAGGTCCCGCACCCCGTCGTCCCCGCGAGCGCCGCCCCGGCTCCCCAGCTCGGCCTCGCCTTCGGCGGCCCGCCGCCTGCCGCCCCTCCTGCGGCGCCCGCGGGCGCCGCGGCTGAGGTGATCGAGGCCCTGCGCGCCGTCGACCCCGACGATTTGTCACCCCGGGCCGCCCTCGATCTCGTGGCGCGCCTGACGAAGAAATTGGCGTCACCCTCGTAACATCGACCATGATTGATGGGTCGCGGGCTCCGGGCCCGCGCACCGCACGATGGGTTTGTCGCTGGTCACCCGCCCGCTCGGCTTCTTTCTCGCGACGGCGCTCGCCTTGACGGGCACGCTCGCCCACGCGGCGGATGCCGGGCCCCAGCCTTCCCACTACCTGCCGCCGGGCGTCGCGGCGCCGCCCCCGGCCGCGCCGGCGGGAACCCCAAGGACCCTCGCGGGATCGGCGAAGGGTGCGACGAAGGGTGCGACGAAGCGAACGACGAAGTCTGCCGTGAAAGGGCCCCAAAGAGGTCAGAAGAAGGGTCCCAAGAAGCCCCGCACGACGACCGTCGTCCTCTTTCACCTCAACCACCGCGATACCTTCACGCTCCGCCAGCGGGACATGCAGGGCCGGCCGCCCAAGGGCTTTCAGAAGCGCTTCGATCGCTTCCTGCGCTGCCACTACACGAACAAGCAGCACGCCATGAACCCGCGCCTCGTCCGCCTCCTCTACCAGACGGGCCGCCACTGGCCGGGCCAGCGCCTCGAGGTCGTCTCGGGCTACCGCAGCCCGACCGTCGCCAAGAACCCGCGCAGCCCGCACATGAAGGGCCTCGCGTGCGATTTCCGCGTGGCGGGCGTCAAGAACACCGAGCTGCGCGACTACCTGCGGCGCAACATGAAGAAGGTCGGCGTGGGCTACTACCCGAACTCGTCCTTCGTCCACCTCGACGTTCGCAAGGAACGCTCGGCCTTCTGGATCGATTATTCGGGGCCCGGCGAACGCGCCATGTACTCGCAAACGCCCGCCGCGGACCTCCAGACGGGTCGGGCCGAGAGCTATCACCCCACCAAGATCGGGGACGACTGGCTCAACGATGCGCCGCCCGACAAGAACGTCCAGACGGACGACGAGTCCGAGGCGAAGACCGCGGCGGCTTCGCCTGGCGCCGTGGGCGGTCCCGCGCTGGCAGGGCACGCCGCGGAGCCCCCGCACAGCGCCACGCGCTGACGTTTCGATTGTGCTAAGTTGCCCTCTCTCCCCGGGAATCTGGCCCAAGAGGAGGAGTATCTGATGAGGACATTCGGCACGTTTCTGGTCGCGTCCGCCCTCGGCGCGGTCGTGGCGCTCCAAGGCTCCGCGGCGCTCGCGAAGGGCAAGACCAAGAAGGGTCGCGACGACGCGGCCCCGGCGGCGAGCGTCGAAGAAGTGAACAAGCTCAAAGCCGTGCGTCTCGGCGACCCCAAGGCCGGAACCTTCAAGTGGGGGATGAAGCCCGACGAGGTCGAGAAGCTCGTCGACGTGCAGATCGAGAAGAAGTACCAGGCGCGTGTCGACCAGGCCAAGCAGGACCCGGGCAAGCAGACGCGCATCCGCGAAGAGATGTTGCGCGAGACCGGCGCCGTCAAGAAGAGCTACTCGAAGTTCGAGGGCAACAAGTCCGGCTGGGACGTCTCTATCATCGGCCCCGAGTTCGAGCAGAACACCGGCGAGGCCGTCGTCGTCACGAAGGAAGACGTCTGGACGCGCTACTTCTTCTTCTTCGAGGACGGCCTTTACAAGATGTTCCTCGCCTTCAACAAAGACGCGCTCGAGGGCAAGACCTTCCAGGACTTCGGCAAGGGCATGGAAGCCAAGTACGGCCGCGCCAAAGAGGTCTACCGCGACGAGAAGATCAAGGGCGGCGTCCGCCACGTCCTCGACCACTTCGAGTGGAGCGCCGGCGGCGACCGCCTCAGGCTCGTCGACCGTTCGGAGTTCTACGGCGTCTTCTGCCTCGTCCTCCTCGACAACGACGTCCAGCGTCGCCTGAACGAGCGCCGCAAGGTCGTGAACCCCAGCGGTCCGCACACCGACTCGCTCGTCGACGCCGTCACCGAGAAGAATGACAACGGGCGCGACTCGAACGACAACATCATCGACCGCCTCACGGGCCACGAGGTCAAGAAGCCAGGCGACGAAGAGAAGCACGCCGACATCGTCGTCCCGTCCCCGGTCAAGGCGCCGACGCCCGCGGAGGTCAACGGGCGCTCCAGTTCCTCTTCGTCTTCTCCCTCTGCCGCCGCGCCGGAGAAGGACAACAACGCCAAGAAGAAGGCCTCGAAGAAGGGCGACCTCGACGGGCTCGAGCTCTAGCCGCGGCCTGGGAGGGCGGTCGCTCGCTGCGCTTGCGTCGAGCTGCTTGCCTGGGACGCTCGCTCGCTGCGCTCGCATCGAGCCCCGGTGCTTGCGACGCGTCAACTCGCGTCAGCTACCGCGCGGCTTCAACGTAACGACAAACTGGCCGCCCCTAGCCGCTTGGTAGCTCGGCGCCGGACCGCGGTCTCTCGTCGTCTGGAGCTCTGCCACTTGGGCTTCCGACGACGAGTGGCATCCGTTGACCTTCGAACAGGGGAGACCGCGGCCCGTCACCGAGCCTTTTTCGCAGAGCGTGCGGATGCCACTCGTCGACGGAAGCGACCAAGCGGCGGAGGGCGGCCAGGTTGCCGCGACGTGGAAGCCGCGCGGTAGCCCGGGTTACCCGGAGGCGCCGCAAGCACCGGCGCTCGATGCGAGCGCAGCGAGCGAGCGCTCCCGGCAAGCACCGGCGCTCGATGCGAGCGCAGCGAGCGAGCGCCTCCCGGGGGCCTAGAAGATCGTGAACACGTCAGGCCGCGCCGCCGCTCGGTCGATGCCCTCGAAGAGCTCCTTTTGCGAGGCGGTGAGGCGGGTCACGAGCGAGCGGATGTTGGCCGTGCGCTGCTTGTAGGCCTCGGCGCGCACCTGATCGGGCGAGCCGGACATGACGGCGTCCATGAGGGGCGTTGGCTTGATCGGCACGACGTTGCCCGTGTCGAGCTTGCCGCCCGTCTTCTTGTCGACGAACGGCGCGCCCGTGTTGATGCGCACCTGGAAGCCCACGAGGTCGGCGGCCGAGCAATCCTTGCCGCCGCCCTTGCACACTTGGTCGCCGATCTCGACGAGGTTGCCGACGACGATCTTGGCCGACGTGTCGAAGACGAGGCCGTAGTTCTTCTGCGACGACGCGGAGGTCTTTCCGAGGTACGCCTTGAGCGACTCGGCGTCGGCGTGCGTCTTTTTGATGTGACGCTCGACCTCGTTGTAGAGCGCGATCGTGTCGTAGTAGTAGTTGAAGAGCCGGTCGACGACGATGTCCTCGAGGCGGAAGTAATCGACGCGGAAGATCTTGCTCGTGTCGGGGCGCGGGTCGAGCTTGACCTTCTCGAGGTCGGCGATGAGCTGCGGGTCGTAGTCGAGGAGGTCCTTCTTTTCCTTCGCCTGCCGCTGCTGGCTGAACGCCATGGCCTGGCCCACCTGGGTCAGCGTCTTCTGCATCTCGTCGAGCTCGGACTTGACCGTCTTGGCGGCGTGGTTCGCCGTGTTCATGTTCGCGCGGCCGACGCCCGAGACTCCGAGGCCGGCCCCGAGCGCGAAGCCCAGGAGGCCCACGATGACGGCCGTCACGAGGGCGGCCTTGCCCCGGCCTGAACGCACGTTCTCGACGGGCGCGCCGTCGTCGATCGTCCGAAGGTCGAACATTCCCTGTTGCGGCCTCATCCCCGAATAGGGGTCGTGGGCGGCCGGCGGCGCCGCGGCGGCGGCGTGCGCCTGCTGGCCAGGCATCTGGGCGCGGCCGGGACCCTGGGGGAATCCGGCGGGGAGGCCTCCCACGGGGCGCCCTCCGGCTGGACCAGGAGCGGGAGCGGGAGCGGCCTCGGGGCGCTTGAGCCCCAGACGCGCTTTCAGGTCGCTGATGTCTTTGGGGGGCGGAGCGCCCGGCTTTCGGTTCTGATCCACGAGATCCTCCGGCTGCGGCTTGCGGCGTGGTCTTCGGCGTCGTCCTCCACGCTGGTGTCACGCGCTCTCGGCGTCGAGAGCGGGGGTCAGCGCGGAGAACGGACCATACAAATCGCGTTCGGAGGTGTCAAGCGAACCCCGCCAAAACACAGAGCGTTTTTGGATTGGCAGGAAGAAGGAAAGGCGTCGTTAGATGCTTCGTCAAACACTTCGTCAAACACTTCGTCGCGGGGCCGCTCAGGCGGCCTTGAGAAAGGCTTCGATCGCCCACGCGGACTGCGGGGGAAGATTGGTGAAGCGCACGCCGACGCTCTTTCCGCCTTCGAGCGAGATTGTCTCGCCCGAAGCCGTGAGGATCGCGTCTTGTCCGGGCAATTGAAATTGCAACCCCATGAAGCGAGGCGCGCATTTCGCCTCGGGCTCGAGCAGAGGGACGAGCCGCGCGCCGGTTCGGCTGATGTCCGTCATGCGGCACATGTACGGATGTCCGTTCAGGAAGCGGTTGACGTAGAGATCCGTTCCGACGCGCTCGAACGTGCGGCGATCCGAGGCTGTGCTCCTGCGCTCGTGGCGGCGATCGAGAATGCGAAAGTTCGACGACATGAAGAGGCCTCCTGGGGGATGTTTCCCTACATGTAAGTTCCATCGACGTCGGAGGTCAAATTTTTTCCCGTTCTGCCGAAGGAGTCCCCCGATCATTGACTCTTAGCGCTGCGCTGCTTGATAATCCGGCCTCCTTTGGGCGCGCCCGGCGCACTTCGTCTCCACCCAGCCGCAAACTCCTGCCTTAGCCCGTTCCGTCCGAGCTGTGCCGCCCCGTTTCATTCCCCCTTCCACCCTTCAGCCCCAGCAGAGGAGCCAGGACATGCACCGCATGAAGATCGGGCTTGTCGCCGCCATCGTTTTGCTCGCGCTCACCGGCGGTCTTTATTCCGTCGTGACCAAAGAGCTCAAAGACACGGTCGTCCAAGAGGTGGAGACCGAGGTCGCGCGTGGGCAGCGGATGCACCAGTCGATTGCCCGCCTGGAAGCCCTCGATTTCGCCAATCTGGTCGCCAGCTTGAGCCACCGGGCGGCGATCGTCGGCGTGTTCGACAAGGCTGACGTCACCGGTCGCCGGCAGGCCGCCTTCGAGCAGTGCGAGGAGGTCAACTCCTTCTTGCAGAAGGGAGGCTCGCGCAAGGCCGACATCGTCGTCATCCTCGACTCGGCGGGAAAGGTCATCGCGCGCGACCTCAACGTCAACGCCATGTACGGCGAGGATCTTCGTTCGAAGTATCCGGCCGTCGGGCTCGCACTGCGCGGCGAGGCCACGAAGGACATCTGGACCTTCGGCGGCCGCATGACGCGCGTCGCCGTCGCTCCGGTCGTTCACCCGGACGGCAGCACGAAGGGCGCGCTGCTCGTGGGCTACGTCATCGACGCGCGCGACGCGCAGCTCAAGCGCGATCTGCTGGGCGTCGATGTCGGCTACTTCCACGACGGCAAGATGGCCACCTCGAGCTTCGTCTCCGAAGGCGCGGGTGAGAGCGCCAAGGAGGACGGCAACAAGACGCAGGCGCTCAATACCGTCCTCTTTCAATCGGCCGAGAAGTGGGGCCAGGAGGCCGTCAACAAGGGCAAGCCCACCGACCTCTTCCATCTGTCTCTCGACGGCCGGGAGTACGCGGCCATCGCGGCGCCGCTCCAGGGCAACGCCTTCAGCAAGACGAGCGGGGTCGTCGTTCTCAAGTCGGTGTCCGACATTCTCGAGCCCGTCTCCGACGTCGGCGTCAAGCTCATCGGCTTCGGCGTCCTCGCGATCGTCGTGGCGCTGGGCGCGAGCGTCATGACGGCGCTGCGTTTCATCAAGCCGCTCGACAAGATCGAGCTCGGCGTCGCCGAGATCATCAACGGCAACATCGACTACATGTTCAAGCCCGTGGGCCAGGATTTCGAGGGGCTCTCGAATGCCCTGAACGTCATGCTGGCGCGCCTGCTCGGCCGGGAAGAGCCGAACGAGGAAGAGGGCGAGGACGAGGCGGACGAGGCCAACAAGTGGAAGTCGGAGCAGATGCTGGTCGAGGAAGCGAGCGCTTCGGCTGCCGCAGGCGGCGATCCGGAGGCGGCGGCGCTCGGCCAGGAGGCCGAGCCGATCTACTTCGCGCGCATCTTCAACGAGTACAACACGGCGCTCAAGAGCCAGGGCAAGCCCACGAAAGGCATCACGGTCCAGGCCTTCACGGCGAAGCTGCGCCTCATCGAGGGCGGCCTCAAGCAGAAGTGGAAGTGCCGCATGGTCCGCTTCCGCGTCAACGCCAAGGGCGACCAGGTCACGCTGAAGCCCGTCCCGATCTTTTAGCGTGGAGAGGGCTGCGCCCTCCCCACGGGCACCTCCCGCTGTGTAAAGTTCCGACGTGATCCTCACAGGGCTCGACGTGCTTTGCGCGGAGCGGCTGGACCTCTTGCGGGGGCGGCGGGTGGGCGTGCTCTGTCATCCGGCGAGCGTCGACGGAAACCTCGTGCACGTCGTCGACCGGTTGGTGGCGGCGGGGGTGCGGCCGACGCGGCTCTTCGGGCCGGAGCACGGCGTGCGCGGCGAGGCCCAGGACATGATCGGCGTCGATCACGGCAAGGATGCGCTCACGGGCATCCCCGTGACGAGCCTCTACGGTGAGACGTTCGAGTCGCTGACGCCGTCCGCCGCCGAGCTCGCGGAGGTCGACGTGCTCGTGATCGATCTGCAGGACATTGGCAGCCGCTACTACACGTACGTGTGGACGATGGCGCTCGCCCTGCAGGCCGCGGCGCGCGCGGGCGTCGCCGTCGTCGTGCTCGATCGGCCGAACCCGCTCGGCGGCGTCGCGCTCGAGGGCGGCACCGTCGAGGCTCGCTGCGAGTCCTTCGTCGGACTGGGCGCCGTGCCCGTCCGTCACGGTCTGACCGCGGGCGAGCTCGCGCGCCTCGTGCGCGCGGGGATGCCCTGGGGCGCGCCGCGCTTCGCGCAACCGCTCGACTGCGACCTGACCGTCGTGCCCATGCGTGGGTGGCGGCGCCCGCACGCCTTCGTCGACACGGGGCTGCCATGGGTGCTGCCGTCACCGAACATGCCGACGCTCGACACGGCGTTCGTCTATCCCGGCCAATGCCTCGTCGAAGGCACGAACCTCTCGGAGGGCAGGGGCACGACGCGGCCGTTCGAGATCGTGGGGGCGCCGTTCCTCGACGGCACCCGGCTCGCCGCGCGGCTCGAGGCGCTCGCGTTGCCGGGGGTGCGCTTCCGCGCGCTGTCCTTCCGCCCCATGTTCCACAAGTTCGCGGGACGCTCGTGCGGCGGCGTCCAGCTCCACGTCACCGAGCGCGCGGTCTTCCACCCGTATCGGACGGGCCTCGCGCTGCTCGCGGCGGCGCGCGCCGAGGCGCCCGAGGAGTTCCGCTGGCGGACCGAGCCTTACGAGTTCGTCGCCGATCCGCCCGCGATCGATCTGCTGACGGGCAGCGACGCCGCGAGGCGCGCCATCGAAGGCGGCGCTTCCCTCGACGAGCTCGCGTCGGGCTTCGCCGAGTTCGAGCGCTCGTTCGCCGAGCGGCGCGCGCCGCATCTGCTGGCGGACTACGGCCCAGTTCGATGAAGGTCGCGCTCTTCGGCGGCAGCTTCAATCCTCCGCACATCGCGCACCAGATGGTCGCGCTCTACGTTCTCGAGACCGAGCGGCTCGACCAGCTCTGGTTCGTGCCCGCCTGGCGTCACCCCTTCCACAAGCCGCTCGCGCCCTTCGAGAACCGGCTGCGCATGTGCGAGCTCGCCGCCAAGGGCCTCGGTGCGCGGGTGCGCGTCACGGAGATCGAGCGCACGATCGGCGGCCCGAGCCGCACGCTCAACACGGTTCGGCGCCTGCGCAAGCTGCACCCCTCGCACACGTATTCGCTCGTCATCGGGAGCGACGTCGCCGACGAGGTCCCGACGTGGTACCGCGCGGCCGACCTGCAGGCGCTGTGCTCTTTCATCGTCGTCGGGCGGCGCGGCGCCAAGGGCGCGGCGGAGTATTCCGCCGTCACGATTCCCGAGGTGAGCTCCTCCGAGGTGCGCAAGCTGCTGCGCGCCGGCGAGTCCGCCGAGGGGCTCGTACCGCGCACCGTTCTCGACTACATATATCGCCACGGTCTTTACAGGGAGCCCGCATGACCAGCTACATGTCCGAAGCCGAAGTGAACGCCCGCGCCCTCTCCGAGGGCCCGCCCGAGCCCACGCCGTCCGTCTTCATCATGGGGGCCGGCGTCGTCGGCACGGCGCTGGCCGCCCGCCTCGTGCGGGCCGGCATCCCCGTCATCGGGCTGCACGGGCGCCAGGTCGAGCTCACGGACGCGGCGCGCGCGATCTCGGGCGTCGTCGGCAGCACGGGCGAGATTCCCGACATCATGTCGGAGTCGGACATCATCATCGTCTCGGTGCGCGACGAGCGCATCCGTGAGGTCGCGGAGCGGCTCGTCAACGAGAAGCGCCTGCGCCCGACCCAGGTCGTGCTGCACACCTCGGGCGCCAATGCCGCGGCCAGCGTGCTGGCCATCGCGCGGCCGCACGTTCGCGCCGTCGGCACGCTGCACCCGCTCGTGTCGTTCGCCGACCCGCGCGTCGCCATCGAGCACATGCGCGAGGTCGCCTTCGGCATCGAGGGCGACGAGCCGGCCAAGGCCTTCGCGAAGCGCCTCGTTCGCGCCATGGGCGCGCGCGCCGTGTTCCTCGAGGCGGAGAACCTGCCCCTCTATCACGCGGGCGCCGTGCTGGCCTCGAACTACGTCGTCGCGCTCGCCGACATGGCGCAGCGGCTGCTCGTGACGGCGGGCGTGCCGCAGGACCAGGCGTTGCCCATGCTCATCCCGCTGCTGTCGAGCGTCGTGCAGAACCTCGCGCAGGTGGGCCTGCCCGCGGCGCTCACGGGGCCCGTCGAGCGCGGCGACGTCTCGTCGGTCGAGCAGCACCTGCGCGTCCTCGAGGCGCGCGCGCCCGACCTGCTCGAGCTCTACCGCCTCGTGGGGCGCGACGTGTTGCGGCTCGCGCGCGAGAAGTCGCACCTCGAGCCGGAGGTCGTCAAGCGGCTCGAGGCCCTCTTCGGCGCAGGGCGCGGGCCACGAAACTGAGTCGCTTTTCGACGTCAACTGCATGGCGCGGCGCATTTCGCTGGCGCCCTGGCCGTCGCCTCGGCTTACAATCATCCTCTTCTTTTCGGGAGCACGGCATGCACAAGCGGTTCGCGATCGGGTTCGTGGCTCTTCTCGCGCTGGCGCTCGCGGGCGCCGCGGCGGAGGCGGGCGGCAAGCCCGAGGACGTCTTCAAGGGGCGCATCATCATCACGAAGAAGCGGCTGCCCATGCGCTTCTCGTCGGCGGGCGCGTTCATCTCGGCCATCCAGGGCAGCAAGACCGACAAGATCTGGCCCACGGAGGAGGACGGCGCCGACAAGGGCATCTGGAACATCGAGTACATCGCGTTCTTCGCCCAGCCGCTCAACGACAGCGAGATCCAGGTCAAGTTCTTCGACATCACTTCGGGGAAGAAGTACGTGGCCGGCGACGCCCAGTACACGCGCGAGCGCGGCTCGCGCATCTTCAGCTCGAGCATCCAGCTCGCGAAGCCCGAGTTCGACGTGCGCAAGCACTACATGATGACGGCCGAGTCGCGCGGCCGCATCATCGCGACGACGAGCTTCTGGCTGCTCGGCAAGGGCGCGAACTACAGTGGCAAGGTCGAGTTCTCGGATTCCGAAGCCAAGGGACATTAGATCGGCGCGCGGCCCCGGCAATTGACCTTACTTTGCCGTGGGGGTATTAAAGCGAGTCTCGTGAGACTCGCTTCGTTAGTGGTCGTGGTGCTGATCTCGGGGGCAGCGCAGGGCGCGCAGGCGACACAAACTACGAAGGCCGGCAAGGCCAGCCGGACCAGCCGGATGAAGAAGGCCGCGCCCGCAGAGGCGAAGAAGGCCGCGCCCGTCTTGCCCGCGGAGAAGCTCGCGAAGGTGCGGGAGCTGCTGCTGGGCGACGACGACACGGCCTCAGTCGAGGCGGCGAAGGCGCTGGGGCAGTCTGGGGCCTCGAATGCGCTCGAGCCGCTCGTGGATCTGTTGAGCGTCGGCGCGGCCCCGGCGCGCGCCGAGGCCGCCGTCGAGGCGCTGGGGGCGCTCGGCGACCCGCGCGCCATCGACGTGCTCGAGCTCTACGCCGGTCATCAAATGCCGGAGGTGAGGCGGCGCGCGGTCAGGGCGCTCGCGTCCATCAAGGACGAGCGTGTCGTGCCGGCGCTGCTGGGGGCGCTCGGCGACGCGGCGCCGGACGTCCGCGCCACCGCGGCCGACGCGCTCGCTGCGCGGAAGGAGACCAAGGCGGGCCCGAGGTTGCTCGCGCTCGTCAAGCGCAACGACGCGGGCGCGGCGCCCGCGCTCGGCCTGCTCGCGTCGCCGGAGCTGGTGCCGCAGCTCGCCGAGCTGCAGGGCACCGTCGACGACAACGTCGTTGCGTCGGCTCTCGGCGAGTACATCAAGCGCGACGACGTCTCGGACAGCTTGCGCGTCGACGTCGTGCGCACGATCGGGCGGCTCTCGGGGGCGGCGGCCACGACGGCGCTCGTCGAGTATCTGGGCTCCGTGCCCGCGAAGGACGATCGACCCTCCAAGAAGGAAGCGCAGAAGCTCGTCGACGACAAGGGGACGCCGAAGTGACGACGCGGGGAAGCAAGCTCGCCGCCGTTCTCGTCGTCACGCTCTCGGCGGGGTGCGCGACGAGCTCTTACCAGCGCGCGGGCAGCTCGGAGGACGTCGCCGCCGCGCTCGCGCGCACGGGCGCCGTCGGCGTCGCGGACCGACCTGCGAATGCCGCGGGACGGCCGCTCGCCTTCCTCGTGCTGGGCGGCGCCAGAGGCCCGCGCCTCGCCGCTTATGACCTCGCCGAATCGCGCGTGCTGTGGATCCAGCCGGCCGAGCTGAAGGCGCGCGTCGAGGTGGGCGCCGACGTCGTCGTTTACGGCGTCGGGGACGCCGTCGTCGCGCGCGACATCGCGAGCGGCGCGGAGCGCTGGCGGCACGCCATCGCGAAGGACGAGCGGCTCCTCGGCTACACGATCGACGGGAAGACGGCGTACCTCGTCGTCCAGACCGGGGGCGCCCACCTGCACGGCGGCAAGGCCTCGGTGCGCGCGCTCGACGCGAGCACGGGCGGCGCGCGCTGGCGGCACGAGCTGCCTTCGGGGAACGCGGGTGCGCCGGCGGCGCGCGGAGGCCTCGTCGCAGTGCCGCTGCAGTCCCAGTACGTCACGCTTCTCGACGCGCAGAACGGCGACCAGCTGGCGCAGGTGCTCTCGAGCGAAGAGGCGGCCACCTTCGTGCGCGCGTTGCCGGAGGGCCTCTTCTTCGGCTCGAGCGGCGTCTTCCGGTTGTCGCCCGCCACGGCGGCCGGCTCGCGCCGCTCGGCCGGTTACGCACGCGCGACGTTGCCGGAATTCGTGCGTCCCGTCTACTGGTTCGATCTCTACCGGCCCGAGCAGGGCGACTATTCGGCGCTCGATCGCAACCGGATCCTGTGGCGCATGATGGCGTCAGGCACCTCCGCGGGAGAAGCGCGCTTCCGCGACGACCTGGCCTTCGTCCACAACTACCGCTTCTTCTTCGGCTTCGACGCGCGCAACGGGACGCTCAAGTGGGCCTACAACCATCCCGGGACGGAGGCCGTGGCGTCGGCGGACGTCGGCGACGCCCTGGCGTTCGTCACGGCCGACGGCGAGCTCGGCGCGCTGGACGCGCGCACGGGCGCGCGGACCTTCAAGGCCAAGCTTCCGGGCGAGGTCGTGCGCGGGGCGACGTTCGATGCCGAGGGCTGGGCGCCGCGCGCCGGCGGGGCGGCCGGCGCGTCGGCCGGCCTCTCGGAGACGCTGTCGTCGATCGTGTGGGATCCGGACCGGCGCTTCTGGGACGTCAAGATCTTCGCCATCGAGGAGCTGGCTCGCCAGCCGGGCCGCGAGGTCACGGGTCAGCTCCTCAAGATCACCGAGCAGGAAGGACTTCCGCCCGCCGTCTACCAGAAGGCCGGCGAGGCGCTGGTCGCGCGCAAGGACGCCTCGGCCGCCGATCTGCTCGCGGGCGTGCTGCGCGCGCACGCGGACTACGCCGACGGCAAGGCAGCGCCCGCCGTCGAGATCCTCGCGCGCGCGGCAGGCGCCATGAAGGCGACCACGGCGGCGCCGGCGCTCGTGGCGCACCTGCGGCGACCGGAGACGCCGCCCGCGGCCCTCACGCAGATCGCCCGCGCGCTCGCGGCCATCGGCGCGACCGACGCGCTGCCGGCCTTGCGCGACTTCATCACGATGTATCGCGCAGATCCGATCTACGACGGGGATCCTACGCCACTCGTCGCGGCGTCGGAGGCGATGCTCGCGCTCGGTGGACCCGCGGAGCGGCAGCTCCTGCTCTACCTCGCCGAGGAGCCGCACACGGTGGAACCGTTGCGCGTCCACCTGCGGCACGCCCTCGCGCAGACGGCGAGCGCGGAAGCGCGCGCGGCGGCCGCGGCGGGCGAGTGAGCGAGCCGAGGCGGCTCACCGTCATGGTTTGCCGCGGGCCGACCTGCGGCGAGCGCCGAAATTCAGCGGCGCTGCACGCGAAGCTCGAGGAGCTCATCGCCGCGCGCGGGCTCGCGTCGCGCGTCACGCTCGCCTGGGAGACGTGCTTCGGACATTGCCTGCGCGGCCCCAACGTCCTCGTGTACGACACCGACGAGGTGCGCGGCTGGCAGGTGTACGCCGGCCTCGACGCGCCCTCTGCCGTGCTCTACAACCGCGTCGAGGTCGACGAGCTCGAACGCCTGCTCGCCAAGCACCTGGCCGGCGGCCTCGACATGCACGCATTCAGGCGCGCCTAGTCAGGCCAGGCTTGCGGACGGGCGGAAAACCGCCAGAATCGGGCGCCGTGAAGGAGCGCATCTACCTCGACCACGCCGCGACGGCGCCCCTGCGCGCCGAGGTCGTGGACGCCATGACGGCGACCTTGCGCGGGCCGGCCGGCAACGCGTCGAGCGTCCACGCGGCGGGGCGGGCCGCGCGCGCCGCGGTCGAGGCGGCGCGGTGGGAGGTCGCGGCGCTGCTCGGCGTCGCCGGCGAGGAGATCGTCTTCACGTCGGGTGGCACGGAGGGGAACAACCTCGTGGTGCGCGGTCTCGCGAGAGCGGCCGCGGCGCGCCTCGCGCCCGGCGTCCGGCCGCACGTCGTGTCGTCGCCGCTCGAGCATCCATCCGTGCTGGGCGCGCTCGAGCTGCTCGCGAGCGAGGGCCTCGACGTCTCGTACGTCACCGTCGACGCCAACGGGCGCGTCACGCCCGCGGCGCTGCGCGCGGCGCTGCGCCGCGAGACGGTGCTCGTGACGCTCGCGGCCGCAAATCACGAGCTCGGCAACGAGAGCGACGTCGCGGCGCTCGCCGCCGTGGCGCGCGCTGGCGGCGCGCTCTTCCACACGGACGCCGTGCAAGCCGCGCCCTGGCGCGCGCTCGAGCTCGCGGCGGCAGGCGTCGACGCCGCGACGATCTCGGCGCACAAGCTGGGCGGTCCGCAGGGCGTGGGCGCCGCGTTCGTGCGTCGCGGTCTCGATCTGCCGCCGCTCGTCGTGGGCGGGCACCAGGAGCACGAGCGCCGCGCGGGCACCGAGAACGTCGCCGGGATCGTGGGCTTCGCCGCGGCCGCCCGCCTCGTCGTCGCGGAGAGGGCCGAGACCGCCGCGCGGGTCGGCGACCTGCGCGACCGCCTCGCGGCGCGCTTGCTCGAGGTCCCCGGCGCGCGCGTCCACGGCGACGTCGGCGAGCGGGTGCCCGGCACGCTCAACGTCGCTTTCGCCGGCGCGCCCGGCCAGCTCGTCGCCATCGCGCTCGACCTCGAGGGCGTGTGCGTCGCCACGGGCGCTGCCTGCACCTCGGGCTCGCTCGCGCCGTCCGCCGTGCTGCTCGCCCTCGGTCTCGACGCCCGCGCAGCCGGAGAGGCGCTGCGCTTCAGTCTCGGCCGCGACACGACGGCGGCCGAGATCGAGCGCGTCGCCGCCCTCGTCCCCGAGATCGTCGCCCGCGTGCGCGGAGGCGCGTCGCGCGCGGGCGCTGGGGCCGCCCGTGAGCGCATCGTCGTCGCCATGTCGGGCGGCGTCGACTCCTCCACGGCGGCCGCGCTGCTCGTCGAGCAGGGGTACGACGTCGTCGGCGCGACCCTCAAGCTCTACGACGCGTCGGGGACCTCGGCGGCCGTTGGGCGCTGCTGCGGTCCCCGCGACATCGCCGACGCGCGCGCCACGGCCGCGGCGTTCGGCTTCCCCCACTACGTCATCGACGAGAGCGCGGCCTTCGCCGCGGACGTCATCGAGGAGTTCGTGGCCGAGCACCGCCTCGGCCGCACGCCGAACCCTTGCGTGCGCTGCAACGAGAAGCTCAAGTTCGGGCCGCTGCTCGCCTTCGCCGACGCCATCGGCGCGACGGCCCTCGCGACGGGTCACTACGCGCGCCTGCTGCCGTCGGCGAGCGGGGGGCCGCCTTTGCTCGCGCGCGCCGCCGACGTCGACAAGGATCAGTCGTACTTCCTCTTCGGCGTGCGGGCCGCGTGGCTCGCGCGCGCGCGCTTCCCGCTCGGCGAAAAGACCAAGGAGGAGGTGCGCGCCGACGCGCGCCGCCTCGGCGTGCCCAATGCCGACAAGCCCGAGTCGCAGGAGATCTGCTTCATCCCCGACGGCGATCACAAGGCCTTCGTCGAGGCCCACGGCGGGACGGGCAAGAGCGGCGTCGTCGTCGACGACGCGTCGGGCGCGGTCGTGAGCGCGCATGCGGGGACGCACCGCTTCACGATCGGCCAGCGCCGTGGCCTGCCCGGCGGCTCCGCTGAGCGCCGCTTCGTGCTGCGCATCGACGCGGCGACGGGCACGGTCCACGTCGGTCCGCGCGAGTGCCTCGGCCGCGACACCGTGCGCGTCTCCGACGTCCGCTGGCTCGGCGCGGCGCCGCGCGAGCGCCTGCGCTGCGCCGTCCAGATCCGCCACCACGCGACGCCCGCCGGCGCCTGGCTCGAGGCCGGCGCCGATGGTTGCGTCGACGTCCGCCTCGACGAGCCCGCCTTCGGCGTCGCCCCCGGCCAGGCTGCCGTCTTTTACGACGCCGAGAACGTCCTCGGCGGCGGCTGGATCATCTAAACGGCCAAGCCCCTTTCGCGCGTCACCCGCCCGCGCCGGAGACGGCGGCGGCGATGACCTGGCGGCCCGTCGTGTTGCGGTCGCGCGAGATCACGGCTTCGATGGCGGGCTCGAGCTCGCCGCGGTCGAGGAAGATGCCGTGGCAGGTGCCGCAGTAGTCGACGTGAACGGCGCCGAGCACGACCTCGGACAGGCTGCCGGTGCAGGCGGGGCAGGGCGCCTTGTTGGGCGTCGGCACCGGGGGCGGACCGGACGAGCCCGTGAGCAAGGTGCGCAGTCGCGCCAGCTCCGCCTCGGGCAGCTTGGCGGCCCGCGTGATCTCGCCGCGGTCGAGCCACAGGCCGCCGCACTTCGGGCACAGATCGACCTCCAGCCCCTGGAACAGCGCCTTGTCGAGGACGGAGTTGCACTTCACGCAGCACAGGTTCGTCGAATCGCCCATGGACGAATACTACCTGTCCGAACGGCGCACGGTAAAGCGGCCCGCGCGGCGGCCCCCGAGCTCGCCTGGGGTGGTAATTTAGGCGGGCGGCGCCGCGCGCGTCGCGACATGACTCCGAAGGAAGACGACAGGAAAGACGCAGACGGCTACGCGGGCCTCGAGGGTCGCCTCGGGCACATCTTCGCCGATCGGGCCCTCTGCGAGGCCGCGCTCACGCACAAATCGTGGCTCAACGAGGCCCCCGCGACGGCGCGCACCGACAACGAGCGCCTCGAGTTCCTGGGCGACGCCGTGCTCGCCCTCGTCGTGAGCGACCTGCTCATGAAGCGCTTTCCCGACCGGAGCGAGGGCGAGCTGTCGAAGGCGCGCGCCGTCATCGTGAGCGAGGTCGGCCTCTCTCGCACCGCGCAGGCCATCGGCCTCGGCCAGTGGATCTTTCTCGGGCGCGGCGAGGATCAGGCCGGCGGGCGCGGCAAGGCGTCGATCCTCTCGGACGCGCTCGAGGCGCTCATGGGCGCCGTCTACCTCGACGGGGGCCTCGAGGCGGCGCGCGGGGTCGCCGAACAGCTCTTCTCGGCGGCGCTCCACGACGTCGAGACCCAGACGCGCCAGGACTTCAAGTCGCGCCTGCAGGAGCGCTCGCAGGCGCTGCTCCAGGTGACGCCGCAGTACCGCGTCGTCGGGCAGGAGGGCCCGGATCACGACAAGCGGTTCTCGGTGACGATCTCCCTCGGCGGTCGCGAGTACGGCCGCGCCGTGGGGCGTTCGAAGAAGGAGGCCGAGCAGAGCGCCGCGGCCCAGGCGCTCGCGATCCTCGAGGCGGCGGGGGAGGTGCCGTGACTTCGCCGCCGGAGCTCACGGCGCAGATCCCCCCGGACGTCGGCGCGCTCGCGCGGCGCCTGCGCGAGCGCGGTTTTCAGGCCCACCTCGTGGGCGGTGGCGTGCGCGACATGCTGCTCGGGCGGCCTCCCGCCGACTTCGACCTCGCGACCGACGCGCGGCCCGAGACGGTCCTCGAGATCTTCGGCCGCTCATTCGCCATCCCGACGGGCCTGCAGCACGGCACGGTGACGGTGCTCACGGGCCCGGACGCGGCGACGCGCCGCTCGGTCGAGGTCACGACCTTCCGGGGCGAGGGCGCCTACCTCGACGGGCGGCGGCCGTCGTCGGTGACCTACGTCTCGACGCTCGAAGAGGATCTCTCGCGCCGCGACTTCACGATGAACGCCATCGCGCTCGAGCCCCTCACCGGCGCGCTGACCGATCCGTTCGGCGGGCAGGCTGATCTCGCGCGGCGGACCATTCGAGCCGTGGGCGATCCCGTGGCGCGCTTCCGCGAGGATGGCCTGCGTCCCATGCGCGCCGTGCGCCTCGCCGCGCAGCTCGGCTTCGACGTCGAGGCCCCCACGTTCGCCGCGATCGAGCCCACGCTCGACGTCTTTCGCAAGGTCTCGGCCGAGCGCGTGCGCGACGAGATGCTCAAGCTGCTGGCCGCGCCGCGCCCGTCGGTCGGGCTCGAGCTGATGCGACGCGCGGGCCTGCTCGCCGAGGTCTTGCCCGAGGTCATCGAGGGCGTGGGCTGCACGCAGAACCGGTTTCACAAGCACGACGTCTACGGCCACACGCTCGCCGTCGTCGACGCCACGCGGGCCGACGCCATCGTGCGTCTCGGCGCGCTCCTTCACGACGTCGGCAAGCCGCGCGCGCGCCAGCCGCGCGAAGGCGCGCCGGGCGAGTACAGCTTCTTCAAGCACGAGTACGTCGGCAAGGACATGGCGGACGCGATCTGCCGGCGCTGGAAGCTGCCCTCCGCCGAGCGCGCGCGCGTCGTCGCGATGGTCGAAAATCACATGTTCTTCTATTCGCCCGACTGGACCGACGGGACCGTGCGCCGCTTCGTGCGCCGCGTGGGCAACGAGACGCTCGACGGGCTCTTCGCGCTGCGCGAGGGCGACGTCGTGGGCCGCGGCTTCGGCGAGGATCCCGAGACGGAGCTCGGCGAGCTGCGCCGGCGCATCGCCGACGTCGCGGCCGCGGACGCCGCGTTGCGCGTGACCGATCTCGCGATCGACGGTCAGGACGTCATGCGCGCGCTCGGCGTTTCGCCCGGCCGCGAGATCGGCGAGATCCTCGAGCGGCTCCTCGAACTCGTCCTCGACGATCCGTCCCTCAACGACCGCGACAAGCTGCTCTCGTTGTTGCCGACCGTCCGCTCGAAGAAACCTTGACCGGACAGCGGCTCAACCCAACAGCGCGTCCACGAGCGCGCCGGCCGACGTGACCTCCTCGGTCGTGCGCCGCGGCAGCTCGGGTTGGCCGAGGAGCTCAGTGCGGCGGCGCACGACCGTGGCCTCGGGATCGACGAGCGAGAGGACCTCGATGGCGGGCGACTCAACTCCCCTGTCGGGCAACGGCGGCATCGCGGGGCCGCTCGCGACGACGGAGAGCACGGCCGGCAGCGGCAGGCGCAGCCGCCGGCGGCGGCCACCGCCCCGAACCGAGATCTCGACGCCGCCGTCGGCCGCCGCGAGCGCCTCGATGCAGGCGACGTGGAGCCCGCCCACGTGCCGCGCGATGGCGGCCGGCACGGCCCCCATGCCGTCGTCCACCGAACGCGCGCCCGTGAGCACGAGATCGGCCCCGACGCGCTTGATGGCGGTACCGAGCGCCTGCCCGAGGGTGTGAAAGTCCGCCGAGCCGAAGTCCTCGCCCACGACGCGCACGGCGCGCGCCGCACCCGCCGAGAGCGCGCGGCGAAGCGGTCCGTCGTCGGGCGCCGACCCGGCGAGCATGGCCGTGACGGCGTGGGTCTCGCCGAGCCCCAGGGCCAGCGCGAGAGCGTACGCATCGTCGAGCCCGATCGGCGTAGGGGAGGAGCCCCCGCGCGACGGGGACAGGCAGACGATGATCTTCACGCGCCGGCCCCGGGCGGCTCGGGCGCGAGGCGCGGCAAGAGCGCGGCGAGGGCGTCCCAGGCCTTGGGCCCCGCGCCCCGCCAGACGACGTCGACGCGCCCGAGCGCGGCGCCCGTGGCCAGGGAGGTGAGGATGGCGCCCTGGCGGGTGCGCGGCGAGGGCACTCCCACGGCGGGGACGGCGTCGACACCGACGCGCAGGAGAAGGCGCGGCATACAGGTCGCGAGCGCCGCTTGGCAGACTTGGTCGAGGCCGACGACCGCCACGCCGACCGGCGCTCGCGCGGCGAGCTGCGCGACGGCGTCCGCGCCGACGGCCGGGTCCACGACGACGAGCACCCGCGCGAGCGCGACGGCGGCGTCCTCGTCAGCGACGGACTCGAGCTCGACGATGTTCGGCGACTCGGGCGCCGCGGGACCCTCGATGACCTGGAGCTCGACGTCGGGCGTGCCGTCCTCGCGGGGCGTTCCGTGGGCGCCGAGCACCGCGACGACAGGGCGCTCGAGCTCGACGGGATCGAGCCGCCGGTACACGGACAGGTCGGGCCGCCAGCGGCGCAAGCACAACCTGCCCACGCTGTCGGTCAGGGCGAGCGGGTCGTCCGAGACCTCGAGATCGGCCGCCGCCGCGAAGGCGGCGCCAAGGCGCGCCGCGAGAGGCGCGCCGAGCTGCATGCCGGCCCCCGCCGCTGGGAATAGGACGACCAGCGGGGGCACCCGCTCGGCGAGGAGTTGCAGCGCGGGGCCGTGGGTGGCGTCGAGGGCCGGCGCGTCGAGCCCGGGCTGCTCGTAGAGCAACACCTTGTCGGCGCCAGCGATGCCGAGCCGGGCCGCGATGCGATGGGCCTCTTCCTCGGGGCGGGGATCGGCGAGGAGGGCCGCGACGACCGTCACGCCAGCGATGTGCGCGACCCGCCGCGCTTCCGAGAGCGCGAACAACGACGGGCCGGTGGGAGCGCCCTGCCGGAGGTCGATGGGGACGAGCAGGTTGGGCATCGGCGGGAGCCGTCGCTTCTAACACGAGGCCGTCCCGAGCGGTCCCTGCATTGACAGTCCGATCCGGCGCTAGCCATAATCGCCCGGACCCCGAGCCGTTCCGCCCGAAAGAGGCATGCCAACAGGATCCGACGGCGACGAAGAGTTACTCCTCGACGAGCTGGAGCCGGAGCCCGATGTGGAGGGGAGCGGCGGGCCGCCGTCGCCCCCGACACCTCCTGGGCTGCCGGCGCTCCCGACGGCGGCCACGGCATCGACCTCCGACACGCCGGCGTTCGAAGAGGCGGCCGCCGAGGATGCCGGCGGCGACGCGGAGCTTTTCGAGGCCGAGGCCGTCGCCGAGTCGGACGCGGGCCGGCGGGCCGTTCTCTGGCTCGAGGTGGAACGGCTCGCGGAGACCGCGCTCGGCGACGGCGAAGCGGCCCTGCGAGCGGCGCGCGCGGCTTTCGCCGCCACCCCGTCGTTCGCCGCGGCTCTAGGGCCGCTGCGACACCTGCTCGTCGCGCGCGGGCTGTGGGAGGAGCTCGTGGCCGCGTACGACGCCGTGCTCGAGCACGCTTCGCTCGCGTCGGACGATCGCGCCGACCTCCTCGTCGAGCGAGGCCGCGCTCTCGAGGATCGGTTGGAGCGCACCGACGACGCCCGCGCGAGCTACGAGGCCGCCCTCGCCGCCGCGCCGGATCACGCGCCCGCGCTCCTCGCGCTGTTCATCAATGCCTCTCGCGCCCCGGAGGCCGCGGCACTCGAAGCCTCTCGCGCCCCGGAGGCCGCGGCACTCGAAGCGTCTCGCGCGCCGGAAGGCGCGGCGCTCGAGCGCGCACTCACGGGCCTCGCGCGCCGGGCCACGACGCCGGCCCGCAGAGCAGCGCTGACCGCGACGCTCGCGCGGAGGTCGCGCGCCACGGGGGGCGCGGCCGGCGCCGCCCGCGCGCTGCGCGTCCTGCACGACGTGCTCCGCGAGCGCACACCCGAGATGCCGCTCGTGCCGCTGCTCGCGGAGCTCGACGCGCTCTCGCGCGCGCGGGCCGAGCCCGCCGTCGCGGCGCGGGCGCTGCAGGAGCTCGGCCACGAGGGCGGGCTCGACGCACCCTGGGTGGCGGCGCTGCTGCGCGAGCGGGCGCGCCTCTTGCGCGAGCACGTCGGCGATCCGCGCGGCGCGCTCGAGGCCCTCGAGGGCGCCTCGCGCCTCGCGCCCGGCCACGCGCTCGTGGCCGCCGAGCTCATCGACCTCGCGGCCGAGCAGGATCGCTTCGACGTCGTCGAACGCGCCGTCGCTCGCTTCGAAGGTGTCGCGGGACGGAACGCGGAGCGCGCGCAGGTCCTCGCCCTCCGGCAAGTGGCGGCCCTCGGGCGCGGCGGCCGTGTCGCCGAGGCGCTGGCGGCCCTCGAGGCCACGCCCGGCCTCCGGCGGGCGGCCGGGCAGCCGGCGGTCTTCGGGCTGCGCGTCGCGCTCCTCGCGCGCGCGCGTGACGCCCACGCCCTCGCCGACGCCTTCGCGGCGGAGGGGGCGCGCGCGGGCGGCGCCGCCGGGGCCCGCGCGTTGGTCTTCGCGGCGGCCGTGCGCCAGTGGTGGGCCGACGACGCGGCCGGCGCCGAGGAGCTCTACCGACGGGCCATCGCGGCCTCGCCCGCCTCGCGGGCCGCCTGGGATGCGCTCGAGGCGCTGCTCGCGGCGCAGGGGCGCTGGGCTGAGCTCGCCGACCTGCTCGAGGCGGCGCTCGGCGAGATCGTGGGCACGCCGGGCTCCGCCGAGCGCGAGCTCACGCTGCGCGAGGAGCTCGTGGCCCTCTACCGCGACGACCTCGGCGCGCCTGAGAAGGCGTTCGCACAGCAAAAGCAGCTCGTCGCGGCGGCGCCGCGCGATGTGCGCCAGCGCGTCCGGCTTCACGACCTCGAGCTCGCGGGAGGCAGCGAGGCGAGCGACGTCGCCGAGGCCACGGCCGAGGAGGTCGAGTCGCTGCGCGTGCTCGCCGCGGGCGCCGACGAGCCCGCTGTCGCGGCCGCGCTCAAGGTCGAGGGCGCGCGCCTGCTCTCCGCCGCGGGAGATGAGCCCAAGCGCCGCGCGGCGGCGGCGCGCCTGCTCGCCGAGGCGGCCCCCGACGACCCGAGCGGGCTCGGAACGGCGCTCCTCGAGGCGTCGCGGACCGCGCCCGCCGATCGTGCCGCCGTCGTCGCGCGCGAGCTCGAGAGCGCGGTGTCGGACGCGCCCGCCGAGGTCGTGCGCGCGCTGCGTTTTCGTCTGGCGCACCATCACGCGGCCGCGGGCCGCTTCGCCGAGGCCGTGGCCGCCCTCACGCCGCTGCGAGCCGAGGAGGATGCACTCGCGCGCGCCTGGAGCTGGGACCTCGCGCGCCGCTCGCGCGATGCCATTCTCGAGGTGGCCATCCTCTCCGACGAGGCGGGGGGCGGGCGCGACGTCCTGGGGGCGCCGGCCGAGGTCGAGGTCGCGTTCGGCGAGGCGCTCGAGCGGGCTGGCGACGACGAGCGCGCGGGCGCGGCCTTCACGCGCGCGCTCGCGCTCGCGCCCTCGGTCGAGGCGGCCCTCGGTCTCCTGCGCGTCGCCGCCAAGACGGTCGCGCCCGAGGCGACGCGCGCCGCGCTCGCGGGCCTCGAGGCCGCCTGCGGCGATGACCCGCGCGTGGCCGCGGCCGCCGGGCGCGAGGAGGCCCTCCTGCGCGTCGCGAGCGGCCTCGTCGGCACGTCCGACCTGGCGGCGTCGGCGCCCGCGGGCGCTTCAGCCATCGAGCGCGCCGAGACCGCGATCGTGCGTTGGGCGGCGGGTGTCACGCGCGGCGACGATGGCGTCGTGGCCGGGGCCCTCTTCGACATTGGCGAGGCCATGGCGGCGGCGGGGGGAGACGGCGCGGCGGCGGCGGTTCCGTTGCTCGCGCGCGCGTCGGCGCGGGCGCGTCTCGCGGGCCGCGACGTCACCGAGACCTTGCACAGGCGAATATGGCGCGTCTCGCACGCGCCGCCCGTCGCGACTCTCATCTCCGACCTGCCGGTGACGGCGGGGGAGGGCTGGCCCTCGGATCGACCCGACCCGCGCCGCGCCCGCGCGACGAAGCTGGGCGGCGGGCTCGGGCTCGCGCTCGATCTCGAGGCGGCCCTCGACGCCGAGCGCCGTGGCGCGCTCGGGGGTGCGCTCGGCGCCTACGCACGCGTCATCGCCGTCGCGCCCGATCACCTCGAGGCCTGGGAGGGCATCCGGCGGGTCGCGCGCGCGGGCGATGATCCGCTGGGCGAGGCGCGCGCTCTGTGTCGGCTCGGCGCGCTCGCGCGCAGGCCGGCGCTCGCGGGCGCGCTTTACAGCCAGGCCGCGCGTCTCTTCGAGCAAGTCGGCCGCTGGGAGGACGCGCTCGCCCTCTGGGGACACGCCGCCGAAGCCGTGCCCGACGACGCGGCGGCCTTCGACCGGCTGCACGCGCTGCTCGTCGGCGATCTCGAGGCGCCGGGGCGGCTCGAAGCGCTCGAGCGCGTGCTCACCCATCGCCTCGCCGCTGCGCCGCTCGCTGACGACGAGCGCGTGGGGCTGTTGCTCGCGCGGGCCTTGCACCGGCTCGAGCGACTGGGCGACGCAGAAGGGGCTCGCCACGACTTCAAGCGAATCTTGAACATCGACACGCGACACGTCGAATCCTTGTGGCGTCTGGCGCGGCTCGCGAGTGAAGCGGGAGAGCCGGGCGCGGCCGCGGCGTGCTGGTCCCGCTTTGTCGAGGCGGCGCCCGATGACCCGCGCGCGGACGACGCGCGCATGGACCTGGCGTCGGCCTATGAAGCGACGCACGACCGCGCGCGCGCCATCGAGACCCTGCGCCGAGCGGCCGCGCTCCGGCCCGGCGATCCCGTCCCCCTCGAGCGTCTCGTCGATCTCCACACGCGCCTCGGGGAGTGGCGCAGCGCCGTCGAGATCTTGCGTGATTGGGAGGAGCATCAGCCAGACCCGCGCGACCGCGCCGCGCTGCAGCTCCGCATCGGCACGTTGCTGCGCGACGTGGGCCGCGACGCCACGGGGGCCGCCTTGGCGTTCCGGCGCGCCGCCGAGCTCGATCCGCTCGGCGCCGCCGGCCGCGAGCTCGTGGCGCTGCACGACGCCCAGAACGACAGCCGCGGCGCCGTGCTGACGATCGAGCGGGAAATCACCGAGCTGCGCGCCGCGCTCTCCCGCGAGCCGCTCGACGCCGCCCGGCTCGCGCGACTCGAGGAATTCCTCATGGAGCTTGGCCGGCGCGCGGCTTCGCCCGTCGTCGCCGCCGCACACGCGGCAGTCGTCGAGGTGCAGGGCTTGCTCGAGGACGACGGGGAGGCGCCCGAACGCGGGCGCGGCGCAGCGGCAGCGGCCCGTCCGCTCGCGCTGCGTCTCGGCGAGGGCGGCAGCTCCTTTTGGTCCCAGCTCGCCTTTCCGGGGGCGCTGGGCTTTCGTGCCGAGATCTGGCCGAACCTCGTGGAGTCGGCGTCCGCGCTCTTCCCGCCGACGGCGAAGGTGCCGCCGGGGCGCGTCCGGCGGCTCGACCCCGCCACCGAGCCGCGGCTGGCCTGGGTCTTCGCGACGGCGGCGGCCTGCGGTCTCGGGGGATTGCACCTCTATCTCTCCCCAGCGGTCCCCGACGCGAATCCGGCGCTCATCATCGAAGAGCCGGAGCCGGCGCTCGTCGTGGGCATGGCGGCGCTCGAGCCCAAGGCGGCGACACGGTTCTTCGTGGGACGCGCGCTCGGCATGCTGCGGGCGCGCGCGGCCGTCATCGATCGCGTCGACCCGTCCGCGCTGGCGCCGCTGTTCGCTTGCGCCGCGCTCACGGCGGGCGCCGGCCTGCCGACCGGTCTGCCGCGGCCCGACGACGTCATCGAACGGATCGTCGGCAAGACGATGAGCAGGCGCGACCGCAAGGCGCTCGTCTTGCAGTCGTCGCGGTTCGGCTTCGAAAGCGTCGATCCCGCGCGCTGGGGCCACGCCGTGCGACGCACGGCCGACAGGCTGGGCCTCGTGCTCGCGGGCGACGTCGCGGCGGCGGCTCGCGCGGCGGCCCGGACCGATCCCGCGCGCTGGAAGAGCGCCGTGCGCAAGACCGCCGACCGTCTCGCGACGATGCTGTCCGGCGAGGGCGCGGAGGCCGCGCCCCAAGACGCCGGGCCGCTCGGGGCGCTCGACGAGCTGCGCGGCAGCGAGCGCGCGCTCGACCTCTTGCGCTTCGCGCTCGGCGATGTGTATCCGGCGCTGCGGCGCGAGGCCGAGGACGAAGGCGAAGGGAGGCGCTGATGGCGGAGCGCCGGGACGGCAAAGGTCGCCGAGCTCCGCCGGGCGGGCGCGGCGCGCCCGCGGACGAGCTGGTCTCGTCCGACGACACGACCGTCATGCCCGGGCTCATGGACGCGGACGTGGACGCCACGGGGCCCGCTCCCACCCCGGTCGTGGCGGACGCCGAGGACGTCGAGGTGTTCGTGTCGAGCCTCTCTCGCGCGCACTCCTCCGGCGCCTACTCCTCGCTCGTGGCCGGAGGCGACGCGGGCGCGCCGCCGGATGACGAGCCTCCAGTGGCTCTCTTCCCCTCGTTGCCCGAGATGTCGGCCGACATCTGGCAGGCCGGGCTGCGCGCGCTCGTCACAGTTCCGGAGGTCGTCGAGCCGCCCTGGCCCGACGAGGAGTACTGGCGGGACCTCGGCGCTCTCTTCATCGACGAGCTCGCGCTCGTTCGCAGCGCGCCGCAAGCGGGGCCCGAGGTGAACGAGCGCGGCAAGCAGCTCGAGCTCACCATGTCCGCAGCGCGTGTCGCCGAACGACTCGGCGACGGCGAAATGGCGTTGCGGCTCGTCGATGACGCGCTCGCGACGGCACCCGACGCGCCCGAGGTCTGGCGCGCGCGCGCGCGCCTTCTCGAGGCGGCCGGCGACGTCGAAGGCGCGCACGAGGCCTGGCGCGGGCTCGCGGCGCGCATCACCGACGCGGACGAGCGCGACGCGTACGTTGCCCTCGCCGGGGAGTGGACGTTCGCGCGGCGGGGCACGGAGGACGGGCGCGACGCCGAGGCCGAAGCGGCGCTGGCCGCCATCCCGCAGGGGGCCGCGCGCGCGCTGGCCGAAGCCGAGCTGGCGCTCCGTCGCGGCGCGCCGGTCGACGCCGCGCGGGCGCTCGAGCAGGCGGCCTTTGGGACCGGCGAGGTCGTGGGCGCCGCGTTGCTCGAGGCCGCGGCGTGCTTCCACGAGGTGAGCGGCGACGCCGCGGCCGCCGCCGAGCAGCGCTTCGTGGCGGCGCGCATGGACGCGGGTGGCGCGGCGCCGCCGCTCGGGCGGCTGCGCGACGTCGCGCGCCGCGGCCCCGCCGAGATCGAGGCGGCCCTCGCGGAGATTCGGCGCGAGCTCGGTCCGTCGGCGCTCGGGGACGCCGTCGCGCGCTG
>DASXOE010000009.1:0-19948 GCA_036494575.1 Polyangia bacterium
CAGCACGCTGCACGCTGCACGCCGCCCGTCGGCTACTCGGAGTCGTTCACGAGCGAGAAGGACTGCTTGAACTTCTCTCCCGGCAGCACCGTGATGCTCTCGGCGCGGTCGATCTGCAGGTCCGGCCGCTTGAAGACGAGCTTGTGCTTGCCGCAGGAGATCTTGTAGTCCGCGAACGGCGTGTGCTTGTTCGTGTTCTTGCCGTCGATCCACACCTCGGACCACGGCCGAGACCCGATCGTGATCGCGCACTCGGCGGCCCCGGAGTCGCCGCTCGCCTTCGCAGGCTCCTTGGCCTCGTCGCCCGCCGCGCCGACGGCGGTGTTGTCGCGCACCTTCCTCTTCCGCAGCGGCGTCGTGCCGCCGCCCGCCGGACGCGCTGCCACGGCGCCCGCCGTCGGCAGCTTCGGGGGCGGGATCACGGTGGGCGTCGGGGGCGGCGCCGCGACGGCCACGGGCTCGGGCTTCGCTTCCGGAGCGGGCCCCGGCTTCGGCTCGGCGGCGCGCGCCACGACGCGTCCCGAGCCCTCGGCCGACGGGATCAGCGTCGCGCGAATCTTGCGAATCGCGCCCGGCTCGACCTCGATGTCTTCCTTCCAGGGTCGGAACCGGTTCTCGCCCTTGATCTCGAGCACGTGGTGGCCGGGCGGGATTCGATAGGCGCGGAAGTCCGTGCGCGCCTGTCCGTTGGGCCCGGCGATGGGCGCGCCATCGAGCCAGACGAGGCCGCCCGGGGGCTCACTCGACAGCTCGAAGCCTGTGTCCGGCGACGGCTCGAGCGCGACCTTGAGCGCGACGGGCTGGCCGGCGTGGATCTCGACGTTCTGGTCGCTGCGCACGTAACCGTCCTTCGTGACCGACAACGTGAACGACCCCGGCGGCTTGTCGAGCGCGAAGGGCGAGTGGTCGCCGACCTTGGTGTTGTCGACGAGCACCGTGGCGTCCGCAGGCACGGTGACGAGCAGCAGGCGACCCGGCCGGTTGACGTTCTGATACCAGTAGAGCGTTCCTCCGATCACGCCTGCGGCCACGACCGCGAGGAGCAGGTAGCGGCCCGCGCGCGAACCGCGCGCCGGCGGCGACGCCGCGAACGCGCCCGAGCTGAAGCGGCCCGCGGGCGAGTCGAACGAGAAGACCGGCTGGGGCGCCGCCGTCGGCGGCGGCAGCACCGGCGCCGGCAGATTCAAGCCCGAGCGGCGCAGCCCCGCGAGCCCGGGCGGCGGTCCCAGGTTCGGCCCGGAGCTCCCGGGCGCGCGCACGGGCGGCGGCAAGTTCGGCGAGGGCATCCCCATGAGCGTCGCTTTCGCGTTCAGCGCGGAAGCGGCGCGCGGGGACGGGGCCGGCACGGGCGTCGGCAGGCGCCTGGGGGCGGGGGTCAGCCGAGGCGCGGGCGCGCCGGGCGGCCGCGCTTGCTCGAGGATGTCGGGCGGGGGCTCGTTCGCCACCGTGCGGTCCTCGTCGTCCTCGAAGAACACGTCGGCCGACGTGACCGTCTTGACGTCGACGGGATCGTCCTTGTCGTAGATCTGCGTGTCGAGCTC
The DNA here is from genome assembly GCA_036494575.1 of Polyangia bacterium. Taxonomy (GTDB): domain Bacteria; phylum Myxococcota_A; class Polyangia; order Fen-1088; family Fen-1088; genus DASZFV01. The sequence continues at coordinate 1,542 of DASXOE010000009.1, forward strand.
TTCGTCGTCCCACTCCATCGCCGACTCTTTGCCGGCCGCCGCGCCCGCGCCCTTGGGCGCGCTCGCGCGCCCGCCCGACGGTGCGCCCCCGCGCGCGCCCTGCGCCGACGGCCCACCCGCGCGCCCGCCCGACGCACCACCCCCGCGCGTCAGCAGGGCCGGCGTCGTCAGGCCCGAGCCGCCGGCGCCGCCCACGGCCGCCCGGCGCGCCGACGGCAGCGCGGCCTCGCCCGGCGCCACGAGCTGGCGGTACTGCTCGAGCTTCGCGCTGTCCTCCTCGATCTCGACGGCGAACATCTTCTTCATCCACGCCGCGAGGTCCTTGCGCGAGTAGAACTCGCCGATCTTGTGAAGGAACGACTGCAGATCGTCGTGGAGATCGATGGCGTTCTGGTAGCGGTCCTCGGGGTCCTTCGCGAGCACCTTGAGCACGATGCGCTCGAGCTCGCTCGGGATCTTCTTGTTGTACGAGGACGGCGGCATGATCTCGACGTTGCGGACCTTCTCGAGCGTCGAAAAATCACTCTCACCCACGAACAGGCGCTCGTTCGTCAGCAGCTCGTACATGACGATGCCCATCGAGAAGATGTCGCTGCGTCGATCGATGGGCAGCCCGCGCACCTGCTCGGGCGACATGTAACCGAACTTGCCCTTGAGGATGCCGGCCTGCGTCTTCGAGGCCTTGCCCGCGGCCTTGGCGATGCCGAAGTCGATGAGCTTGACCTCGCCCTCGTAGCCGATGAGGACGTTCTGGGGCGAGATGTCGCGGTGCACGAGGTGCAGCTCGCGCCCCTGCGCGTCGCGCTTGTTGTGCGCGTAGTCGAGGCCCTCGCAGACCTGCATGATGACGTGGCAAGCCTGCTGGATGGGCATGACCTCGCCCTTGCCGCGCAGGCGGTCGAAGATCGAGCGCAGGTCCTTGCCGTGGACGTGCTCGAGCGCGATGAAGTAGCTGTCGTCGACCTTACCGAGGTCGAAGATCTGGGCGATGTTCGCGTGCTGCAGCTGCACGGCGATCTTCGCCTCATCGATGAACATCGCGATGAACTCTTCGTCCTCGGCGATGTTCGGCAGGATGCGCTTGACCGCGAGCAGCCGCTCGAAGCCCTCGACGCCGAAGGTCTTCGCCTTGAAGACCTCGGCCATACCCCCGACGTTGATCCGTTCGAGGAGGTAGTACTTGCCGAACAGGATGGGTTTCTTCAATGCGAGTGAACCCCGTGTCCTTGGGGCGGCCGGGCCCGCCGTTGGGAAGCTATTTATCTGACCTAACTGGCTGAAATGTCAACCGGATTGTGTACTTCTCGGTGGTGTGCTTCCAAGGATTCTGTCGGACATCGCTCGATCGTCTTTTGCCTGGCCGCCCGCCGGACCGTCGGGAGTGGCCGTGGTTCGCCGCGCCGTCTTCCGCGCGTCGGTTTCCAGAAACGCGAGGGTCGCGCCCACGGCGGCGAAAGGCGGCGCCACCAGAAAGGCGAGCGGCACGAGGTAGAGCACATAGCTGCCGAGGCCATAGCCGAGCGCCAGACCCGGATTTTTCGCGAGATAAGCCCACTTGCCCGCGAAGGTCGCGCCCCGACGCGCCAGCGGATAGTCGAAGCCGTCGTAGGCCAGGAAGATCGCGCCCAAGGCCACTCCCACGAGGCTGCCGATGCCCGTGAGCGCCGTGAGCGCGAGCCCAACGCCGAGCGCGATGCCGTAGAGCACGAGCTTGAGGAGGCCGTGGGCGAGCGCGCGGCCCACCGAGGCTAGGAGAGGGACCGCGGGCGCGCTGCCGCGCACGCGCTTCTCGACGGCCTCGGCCAGGCGATCGCAAAAAACCGCGTTCACGAGCGGCTGGAGAAGGATGAACAGCATCACTCCCCCTAGGACGGTCATGACCCCCACGAAGATCCATCCGACGACGGGGGACTTGGCGAGCATCTCGGCGAGGTCCTGCCGCCAAAAGCGCGACGCGGCCACGAGCGTCCCGACGCCGAGCGCCAAGTTCACGAGGATGGGCGCGACGAGGTGCCGCCACATGCGCTCGCGCGCCACGTAGATCGCACCGCGAAACGGCGCCAGGAAGCCGCGGAAGAGCCCCACGGAGCGATTGTACACCGCGAAGCGACCGGCGGCGCGAAACCTGGGCGACCGGGGGCCGAGAACCAGAGCGGAGGTCCCCATGTCCCAGACCACGGCCACACTCAGTCCCGATCCCCCCCGAGCCCTGGACAGCCGCGTCACGGGTGGCGGTGTCACAATCGACGGCACGCGGCCGCGACAAACGGAGGTCCCCGCCTCCCCGTTTCGAGACGTCCTCGCGGGCGGGGTCTCGGTGCTCATGGGCGGCGCCGCGGTGGCCACGCACGTCCTCGGCGCGCCGCAGCTGGCGGCGGCCATCGCCGGCGCCCAGAGCCGGGCGACGGACGTCATCACGGGAACAGCTTCGAGCGGCATCGGCAATCGGGTCCCGACCAGCAGCGCAGGCGCCATCGCGGGCTCGCCTGCGGCGTCGCCGGCGTCCAGCACGGGAGCGGCGCTGCCGCTCGGTGGCGGCTCGGACTCGTCCGATCTCGCGACCATGCAAGCGATGCAGCGCGAGAGCCAGGTGTTCAACATGCAGCTCCTCGGGCTGCAGGAGCAGGTCCAGCAGGACAGCCAGCGGTTCACGACGCTCTCGAACGTGCTGCGCGCGAAGCACGACACGGCCAAGGCGGCGGTGTCCAACATCCGCAGTTGACGTGCTAAGGTGAGGGCGTTTTGGCGATGAAGGTCACTGGCCCGGGCTCGCAAGCCGGCGTCCCCGGCGCCGCGCCTGACGCCGCTTCGGCGCCCGACGCCGTCAAGGGAAAGGCCGGAACCACGGGCGCCGAGAAGCCCGAAGGCGCGAACCGAACCTTTGCCGAGACGCTCGGGGCCGGTCGTCCGGCGCCCGAGGCGGTTCCCCCGCGCGCCGGCGCCGCCGATCCGCTCACGTCGGACATCGCGGCCGACCTTCAGGCCGGCAAGATCGACCCAAAGGCCGCGCTCGATCGCGTCGTCGAGCGGGTGCTCGACCACCAGCTCGGCGCGGACGCGCCGGCCACGTTGCGCAGTCAACTGCGCGACGCGCTCCGTAACACGATCAGCAGCGATCCGTTCATCACAGAACGCCTGCGCGGGCTCGGCTAGGGAACGCCGTCGAGATGCGATCAAGCATCCGGCGGTGGGAGCGGATGATTGCGGTTGCTGGCTTGGTCCACTCGAAGGGCGTTGGGTTTGAGTTCCACGACCGCATGAACGCGTTGAGGTGATCTCGAAGGGCGCGCCTGGAATTGAAGCTCGTAACGCCGAGAGATTGTTTGCCGAGAATCCCAAAGAAGCCCTCGACCTGGTTGAGCCAGGAGGCGCTGGTCGGCGTGTAGTGGAAGTGCACCTCGGGATGCTCAGCAAGCCAAGCCTCGATGTCGGGCGTGCCGTGCGTAGACGAGTTGTCGAGGATGACGTGCAGTTCCTGGTTGGGATAGACGCGCACGACCTTCTTCATGAAACCCAGGAAGTCGATCGCCGTGTGGGCGTCGGTTAGCTTGTGCGTGACCTTCCCGGTGGCCACTTCGAGCGCCGCGTAGAGGTCGACGACGCCGTGGCGCTTGTAGTCGTGCGTGTGCCGAGTCGCGCGTCCCGTACGCAGCGGGAGCGGCAACTGCGTGCGCTGCAGGGCCTGGATGGACGTCTTCTCGTCGACGCTCAACACGACAGCGTTGTCGGGTGGATTCAGGTACAGGCCCACCACGTCCTTAACCTTCGCCGTGAACTCCGGATCTCGGCTGACCTTGTATGTCCGCACCAGATGCGGTTTGAGCCCGTTCTCTCGGAGAAGATCGGAGATGCAGCCACTTGTGAGGCCGACCTTCTTACCGAGCAGCCTCGTGGTCCAGCGGCTTCGACCTGCCGGTGGGGGCGACATCGCCAGTTGAACGACTCGCTCAACCGTCTCACGCGGCACAGCGTGATCTTGACGTCCTGCCTTGGGGCGCGCCGTCAGACCAGGCACGCCTTCCGATCGAAACCGCGCCCGGATGCGCGACACCTGCTCCCTCGACAAATCCAAACGGACGGCAATCTCCGTCCCGGCGACGCCGTTGGCGCTGAGCAGCACCACACGCGCTCGCCTCACGAGCCCAGCCGGCGCGGACGGACGCGCCACGATCTCGTCGAGCTCGCGGCGCTGCTTCACCCCGATCTTCATTGGAATGGTTCGTCCCATGATGCACGGGAGGAACCATTCTCATGGTGATATTATTTCGACGGCGGTGCACTAGGGAACGCCTGCGCGGGCTCGGCTAGGGAACGCCTGCGCGGGCTCGGCTGGGGAACGCCTGCGCGGGCTCGGGCGAACGGGGGAGAGATCTCCGGCCGGGCCGCCGGTCGACCGTCACTTACTCGCCGGCGGCGGCGGTCTCGAGGACGCCGCCGAGCTTCTGCGTCCGCTTGGTGGCAATGGCGTCGCGCAGCTGAGGCGGCAGGAAGACGCCGTCAGTGTCGAACCCGGCGAGCGCCTCGATGAGCAGCGCGGCCCGCTCGGCCGAGGGCGTCTTGCGATCGACGATGACGCACCACTCGCCCTTGACCTTGCAGAGCCCCCCGCCTCCGGCGGTGTCTCCCGTCATCGTCTCGTAGCGCACGCGGATTCCGAGCTGCGCGGCGGCCTGCTCCAGCGTCTCAGTGATCTGCTCGGGCTTCATCGTCGCCTGGTTTTACCTGCTTTCGCCGGCGACGGAAAGTTTTCCCGTCGGGCGAGCGAGCGCCGTCACTTGGGTCGTCCGCCGCCCTCGGGCGCCGAGCGATCGATGTCGAGGATCTGCGCGCCGCCGACGTAGTTTTTCGTCTCGTAGCGCGTGAGGCTGCCGAGCTTGCGCACGATCGTGGCCATGCGCTCCGCCTCGTCGAGGATGGTGTGCACGTGTGGGACGAGCGCGTCGGCCGCGCCGAGCTTGCGCAGCAGCATCTGCGCGTATCCCATGACGGACGTCAGCGGCTGGTTGAGCTCGTGCGCGGCCGCGCCAGCGAGCTCGACGGCCACCGCCTGCTTTTCCGACACGGCGAGCTTCTCTTGGGCCGTCGCGAGCCGCTCCTCCATGCGCAGGCGATCCCGGAGGTCGGAGAAGATGCCGACGGTCGCGATCTCGCGCCCCTCGTCGTCGAACACGAGCGCCGCCGAGATCGAGACCGGGATCTTCTCGCGCGCGATGCTGAGGAGATCGCGGCGCACGGGCTCGAGGCGGCCGCCGCCGCCGTGCTCCGCCGAACGAATGAGCCGCATGACTTCCTCGGCGACGCCCGTCGGATAGAGCCGCCGCACCGACATCCTTCCGATGACGTCGACGGCCTTGTGGCCGCAGATGCGCTCGGCGCCTTGGTTAAAAAGAAGGATCGTGCCGCGCATGTCGGCCGCGATGATGCCGTCGACCGTCGAGTTCAGGATGCGCTCTAGGAACTCGGTCGTGCGGCGCAGCTCGCGCTCGAGCTCGCGCGCGAGCGTGACGTCGCGGAACGAGAAGATCGCGGCCGCGTGCTCGGACAGGATGCCGATCGAGGCGACGGACACCGTGAGGCGATCACCGGACGTCGTCACGAGCTCGAGGTCGAAGTTGTCGACGGGCTCGGCGCGCGTCGCGTGCACGATCTCGGCCTCGAGGCGCGCGCGGTGGATCTCGGGAACGATCTGCGTGAGCGGGCGGCCGGCCAGGCCGTCGCGCGCGTAGCCCGTGACCTCCTCGGCGGCGCGGTTCATGTAGAGGACACGTCCCTCGCCGTCGAGGACGACGATGCCGTCCGACGCGCTGTCGATGAACGCGCGGTAGCGCTCGATCGCCCGCAGTCGGCGCTCCTCGTGGAAGTCCTGCAGCGTGATGCGACGCGTGCGCTCGCGGATCGGCTCGAGGGCCTTCGCGCCGCGCAGGATCATGCCCAGCAACGAGGCAGCGAGCCGACCCAAGCTGATGATCTCGTCGGACGGCCGCTCGTCCCCTTGCCCGTCGCGCGGGAATCGGGCGATGAGCGCGCCCACGGGCTTGCGGCCCACGATGAGCGGGAAGACCGCCGAGAGCTCGGAAGGCGGCTGCGCGTCCGCGCCGCCCGTGAAAGTCACCTCGCCCGTCTCGAGCGCGCGCTGAATGTGCGGATACTGCGCGAGCGGCAAGCGCATGCGCCCAACCTCGCTCTCGTCGCTGTCGGCGACGATATAGGCGGCCTCCGGATCGGCGACCACCGCCAACACGCTCACCGACGACGCCGCGAGCGCGTGCGCGATGTGCTCGGCGGCCGCGTGCAGCTGGCTCTCGCCGGTGCCGACCGCGAGCACTTGCGCCGCCTTGCAGAGATCTTCGTCGAGCGCGCGGCGCAGGCGATCACTCATCGGGCCCGTCTCTTCCCCTTGGCGCGCGGCGACTGCACGAGGCCACGCGGCGACGGCGCGCGCCCGCGCGGCGTCGCCGCGGTCGCGCCCGCGAGAAGCCCGTGCGCCGCCGCCGTGGCCGCGGCCATGACGACGCGCACCGGGACCTCGGCCCGCGAGGCGAGCCGACGGCAGTCCTCGAACTCGGGTTGCGCGCCGAGGATCTCGCCGTCGAGCGCGCCGAGCTTGACGCGCACGGCGCCGTATGGCGTCGCCACGGTCTCGAAGGCGCGCGCGAGGACGGCGCGCGCCATCGCCTGCAGCCGCACGCCCAGCGTCGTCGAGTGGCGGAAGAACGCGCGCTGGACCTCGGTGACCGCCGCCGGCGGCGCGAGGGCCGTGACCTCGAGCGCCGGCCGCCCCTTCTTCATGACGATCGGCGTCGACCACACGTCCACGGCGCCCGCATCGAGCAGGGCCTCGAGGAGCGGCGCCACGAGCTGCGGGCTCATGTCGTCGAGGTTGGCTTCGACCCGCACGATCTCGCCGGCGGCCGGCGCGTCGGCGCGGCCGATGCGCGCGCCGACCAGGACGCGCAGGACGTTCGGTCGATCGGCGAGCTCGCGCGTGCCGGCGCCGTAGCCGATGGCCGCGATCGAAAGCGGCGGCGGTGGACCGAAAGCATCGACGATCGCGGCCACGATGGCCGCGCCCGTGGGCGTCGTGAGCTCGCCCTGCCCCTCGGCGAGCACGGGGACGCCGCGCAGGAGCGCGGCCGTCGCCGGCGCAGGCACGGGCAGCTCGCCGTGCGCCGTCCGCACGCGCCCGGTCCCGACGACGGGCGGCAGCGACCCGATCGACGAGGGCGCGAGCCACGCGATGGCCGCGGCCGCGCCCACGACGTCGGCGATCGAGTCGTAGGCGCCGACCTCGTGGAACGTCACGCGGTCGACGCGCGTCCCGTGGAGCGCCGCTTCGACGTGTGCGATGCGCGCGAAGATGTCCGAGGCGAGCGCGCGGGCATCCGCGTCGAGCCGCGCGCGGCCGAGCAGGCGTTTGACCTCGGCGTAGTCGCGGTGGTCGTGCCCGCGCGCCGCGACGCCGTGGCCGTGGCCGTGTTCATCGTGAGCGTGCTCGTGGTCGTGCCCGTGAGCGTCTTCGTGCTGCGGGCTCCTTCGCTCGCTGCCGGGCCAGCTCACGACGAAGCCGCGGCCCACGAACGCGCCCCGCCGCCGACGCTCGAACCGCGCGCGCAGGCCCTCGACGCCCATGGCGCCGATGGCGTCGGTGACGACCTTCGCGGGAACGCCCGCGTCGACGAGGGCCGCGACGGCCATGTCGCCCGCGATGCCCGAGGTGGGCTCGAGGTGCAGATGCAGGCCCTGCAGGGCGCCCTTCACGGGCTGCGCTTCCGGTTGAGCATCGCCGCGAGTTGGCCCGCCCCGAACCCGTTGTCGATGTTGACGACCGAGACGCCGGCCGCGCACGAGGTCAGCATGGCGAGCAGCGCCGCGATTCCGCCCAGGCTCGCGCCGTAGCCGACGCTCGTCGGCACGGCGATCACGGGGCGCGCGAAGAGGCCCGCGACGACGCTCGGCAGCGCGCCCTCCATCCCCGCGACGACGATCGTGATCTCGGCGCGCTCGATGAGGCTCCGGTGCGCGACGAGCCGGTGCAGCCCCGCGACGCCGACGTCGAAGAGGCGCTCCACGTGATTGCCGGCCAGCTCCGCCGTGAGCGCGGCCTCCTCGGCGACCGGGACGTCGGCCGTTCCCGCGCTCACGACGGCGATCGTGCCCCGGCCCTGGTCGGGCGCGGGCGTCAGCCCGAGGACGAGCGCGCGCGGCACGGGGAAGTGGCGGACCTCCGGCACGGCCGCACGCACGAGCTCCGCCGCCTCGGTCGAGACGCGGGTCGCGAGCACCGTCGACCCCCCGCGCGCGAGCTCGACGAGGATCGCGGCGATCTGCTCGGGTGTCTTGCCCTCCCCGAGGACGACCTCGGGGAAGCCCGTGCGCAGGTGCCGGTGCGTGTCGGCGTGCGCGAAGCCAAGCGCGCGGAAAGGAAGCTCACGCAGCTCGCGCACGGCCTCGTCGACCTGCACGCGACGCGCGGCCACGGACTCCAGCAGGTCTCGCAGGCGATCCGGGTCCATCGCGGAAGATTATCTAGAACTCGCCCATGAGGCCATTGCTCTAGAAGATCCCGAACCACGACAGACGTCCGGGCACCCCTCGCGGCGGCACGTTCCCGACAAGACAACCCCGCCCCGCGCTGACTCTCGGCCAGCCGCGGGACGGGATCCTTCTCGAAGCTTCGAGCCTCAGGCCTTCGCGGGATCCGACGGCGCGGACGAGCCGATGCTGATGCGCCTCGGCTGCACCTCCGGCTTCTTCGGGACGCGCACCGTGAGGACGCCGTCCCTGACCTCCGCGCTCACGTGCTCGACGTCGACGCCCTCAGGCAGCGCAAAGGAACGCGAGAACGAGCCGTAGCCACGCTCGAGGGCAAAGAACCTCTCCCCATCCTGGACGTTCTCGAGCTTCCGCTGGCCCGACATCGTGAGGACGTTGCCTGTCATCTGGATCTCGATGTCCTTCTCGGGGATGCCCGGGACGTCCGCCTTGAAGACGTACGCGTCCTTGGTCTCGCGGACCTCGAAGCTGGGCGCGAACCCGCGCGGGCCGCCGTCGAACGGCGAAAAGACCTCTCCACCGAGCAGGGCGTCCATGATCCGAAACGGATCGAGCCCCGACTCCGTCGCAGGGCGGCGAGAAACATCACGATTGTCTCTGCGAATCAACGTAGCCATTGTCCGTCACCTCCTTCTTCCAGAGTGAAAGCACCGCGCGGGGCGCGACAAGGGGCCGCGCGGAGGTTTCACGGCGACGGGAGCGGATTCGGCAGCGCGAGCGTGAGCGTCCCATCGGCGCCCGTCACGCCCTGCGCGACGGCGAGCGTCGAGTCGACGCACGACGCCGCTGGGGGCGCGCAAAACACCTCGACGAGCGCGCCCGCGAGCGCGCGGCCAGCGCCCGTCACCGAGCCTGCCCAGATGAGCGCGGGCGGAACCACGTCGCCGCGAACGTGAGTGGTCCCATCGGGCGACACGACGGCGAGGACGCCGCGCCCGAGCGCCGCCCCGGGCGCGGGCTCGACGAGCAGCTCGTAGCTGCGTCCGGTGGCGAGCAGCAGCGTGTACGAGCCGTCGGCGGCCGCCGTCGCCCGAGGCAAGGTCGCGGCCGCGAGCGGCCCGCGATCGATGGCCGTGAGCTTGGCCCCCGCGGTCGGCCCCTTCGGCAGCAACGTCCCCGAGAACGCGACGGGCGCGGCGAGGACGACGTGCGGAGACGCGCCGACGGTGGGCAGCACGACGTCCGAAGACGCGATGGCGACGGAAGGGGCGCCGTCGGGGGGCGCGACGACGAGGTGGTAGGTTCCCGCGGGCAGCAACCCGAGACGGGCGACGCCTTGCGCGTCGGTCACGCCGTCGGCGTGCGCCGTCCCCGTCGCCGGGAGGTCCGCCGAGGGCACGCCGCGCACGCTCAGCGTGCCGACGTTGGAGAGCGTGTCCGCGAGATCGGCGCGCACGCGCGCGCCGGCCACGGCGCTCGCGCCGCCGGGCGCCGTCACCGTGATCGTCAGGGGCGCCGCCGGAACCTTCGCCCAGGACATCGAGAGGTCGAGGCTCGTCGCGCCCGCGAGCAGGACGATGCCGGGCGACGCCGCGACGTGGGCGTCGGGCAAGCCGCTGCCGCTCGGAGGCAGGATGTCCGCCGCCAAGACCCCGTCGCGCGTCGTGAACGCGAAGGTGCCGTCGGCCGCGCTCACGCCCACCGTCGACGGCCGCAGGCCGGCCTCGAGGACGATCCGCGCGCCCGCCACGGGGTGCCCATTGCCGTCCGCCATCGAGCCCGTGACGGCCGCGCCGGGAAGGATCGACATCTTGTTCGAGACGGAATCGGGCGTGCCGCTCACGAGCAGCGGCGCCAGTCCTTCATCGGGCACGATGAGCACGTCGTAAGTCAGCGCCGTCGAGAGCGGCGCGACGAGGGCGCCGCGTCCCGTGTCACCCTCGAGATCGAACGCGAACGAGGGGCTCGTGATGCGGACGTACGCGGGGACGGCGAAACCACGCACGTCGAGCGGCGCGAGGCTCACGATCTGGCTCGACTTGGCGTCGCCGAGATCGAGCGCGTGCGGACCGCCTCCGATCGCCGTGGCCTTGACGAGCGTCTCGCGGATGGGCAGCTGCGAAGCCGAGGGCGGCGTCACGCGAAACCGGAACGACGGCGTCTGCGGGGGTTGGACGACGACGACGAGGGGCGCGCGATCGCAAGCTGGCGCGCCCTCGATCCGCGCCTGAATTTGATAGGTCCCCGCCAAGGCGAGCGGCACGTCGATCGTCGCGCCCGTGTCGTCGACGGGCGTCCACGGCAGGTCGGCCACCGCTGGGCCACCCGCCACCTTCACGGACCACAGCCAGTGGGGCGCGCCTGCGTCGCGATCGCCCGCGCGACCGGAGACGCTTGCCTGCAACCGCAAGGTGGACGACGGGCCGGCCTCGAGATTGGCGAAGGAGCCGGGCGCGAGCGGCGTGATCGTCACGAGGCACGAGCCGGTGCCGCCGTCGGCTGGGGCGCCGTCGGCGCTGCCGTCCTGCCCCGTACCGATGGAGCCGCCGGCGCCGCCCGTGCCCGTCGTCCCGGCGGAGCCCGTGCTAGAGGCCCCGGCCGCGCCCGTGGCGCCCGCGGCCCCCGTGGGAATGGCAGGCCCGCCCCCGGCACCGCTGGAGCTCCCGGCTGCTCCAGTTGCGATGCCGCTCCCGGCGTAGCCGCTCCCGGCGCTGCCGCTACTACTACTACCGGAGCCCGCTGACCCGGTTTGACCCGCACCGTTGCCGCTGGGACCGCGGCTGCCGTCGACGCTGCCGACGCAGCCGGCGAGCGAGGCGACGCAAAGCGCGCGCACCGCCGTGGCGGACGGAAACGCGACCCGCGCGCGCCTGTGATCGACGGCGCTCATGGGAGGATGTGCACCGTCCAGGTGACGCGCTGAAAGCAAGTGCCGGCGTGAATGGCGCTCGGCTGCGTGCACACGTCGGCGTCGCCGCAGGCGAGGAACGCCTTCGCGCTCCGCTCGGTGTCGCGATCGCTGATCTCGAGACGCACGCGCACGACGTCGCCGACCGAATAGACCTGCGGGAGCTGGAAGCTGGGAAAATCCTTCTCCCGGAGGACGAAGGGGCCGCCGCTCTCGCTGACGAACCATTGCATGCTCGCCGTCCCCGGGTAGGGATCGAGATCATCGCTCACGCCGCTCACCGTGAAGCTGGTCATCGTCGTCACCGTCGTGGCGACGTCGGGCATGGCTTGGTCGAGGCAGGGAGGCTGATCGGCGGCCACGATGTACGTCGCCGAAACGGCTGGGCTCTGCCCGGTCTGATTCTGGACGATCAGCGTGACGTGGTAGGTCCCCGGGACGTCGGCGACGAAGCAGCGGACGCTCATGTCGCCCTTCCCGTCGCAATCGGCGAGGGCGGCGAGCGAGGTGGGCGCCGCATCGAGCGTCCAGCGGTATTCGAGCGGCAACATGGGACCATCGGCGCCCGTCGAGCCGCTCCCCGAGACCTGGAATGTCGACCCCAATGGGTACGGCACGGTCCCTGGGGGCGACACCAAGTCGAGCGCCGCGGTGGGCAGCTGCCCGGGCAGGACGTGCAACGTCTTCTCGACGATCGACTCCTTCATGCTGTCGTCGACGACGCGCAGCTCCACCTGGTAGTCGCCCCCGGCATCGGCGGTGAGACAGCGGACGGCGTCGGTCGAGGGGGGCGCACACGGGCCGAACTGCGGGTTCGGCGTTGGCGCGGACTTCAGCATCCACTTGAATTGAATGACATCGCCCGGATCGGGATCAGTCGACTTCTCGGCCGACAGGACGAACATCGTGTGCGCCGGGTAGGACGGCGCGTTCGGCGGCATGGCGAGCTCGAGCACCGCGACGGGGGCACGATCTTGCGGATCGCCCGTGTGGGCATCCACGGTCGCGGCGCCATACGGATCGCGGGCCTCGACCCAGACGCAGAACGGACTCTCTGAATCCTTACCCTGAACGACGAGTCGATCCCCAGGCGTCCAGCCCGTCGTGGGCCAGGCGCTCGGCTGGTCGAAACCGCTCGGACAGGCGCCGGCGGTCTCGACCCACTCGAGCGTGACGGTGTCGCCGTCGGGGTCGCTCGCGGTCGCCGTGTAGGTCAGCGGCAGACCCCGAAAGATCGGGTCGGGCGGGGCGTGGATGCTGACGGTGGGGCGCATGTTGATCGGGCCCGTGTAGCAGCCGGTCCAGAGATAGGCGGCCGCCACTGCCAAGCCCAACCGATTCTCAAGCAATGAATAAGCCAATGAGACCTCGCGCAGGGGTGAAGCTTGACGCGTCCGAAGGCCGAGCGGCCGCGGCAATTCTCCAGGTGCCCGACAATCCTGTCGCGATTCAGGCGGGAAAGAAAGCGCCGCGTCGCGGGCCCGCGGTTTGGGCGTCCCTCCTGCGCCGCGCCAACGGCGGCGCAGGACGGGCTAGGCACTCGTCTCAGGGGTGCGTCGGGCAGACGAGGGACGTCGAGAGCGTGTTCGGGCTGAGCTCTTGCAGCATCTGCGGAAGGCTGCGCTTGCGGCTCGGGTCGCCCATGGGCTGGAGGACGATCGCGCTCAGGTTCCCGTACGTCACCGAGCTGATGGACGCGGGAGCCGTGCACAGGAGGCCTCCCATGCCGTCGGTCAGGCCCACGGACGGGTTGAACGCGAACGTCATCGTCATGCCCGAGATCGCGACCGAAGAGCCGCGCTCTTGCTTGGTGCCGTCGGCGTTGAGCTTGAGCGGACAGGAGGTGAACGACGGCGGCATGGGCACGGACACGATGCTGAGACCGTTGTCGACGTCCTCGGCGAGCGTCGTCCCGACCGCCTCGATGTTCTCGCTGAACGTCAGGACGACCTGAGCGCCCGGCGTCGTCGCCGCCGCCAGGGGCGGCGTGCACATCGTGGCCGTGTTGCCCGTGATGCGCAGCGGATCGCGGAGCACCTTGGCGAGCTGGATGGTCTTGCTCAGGACAGAGCCCGCGACGATGCCCGCGGTGCCGGAGAGCACCATAGGCTGGTAGCCGTCGACGTCGTAGATCGAAACCTCGTACTGAACGCCGTACACGAGGTCGCCCGCGGCGAAGTCGGCCTTGCCGTTCGTGAAGTCCTTGATGATCGTCTGGGTGAGGAGGTCTTCGTCGTTGGCCCAGACGCGACGACTCGCGCGCGGCGCGCCGGACGCGCTGTCGCCCGCGCCCACCTGGAGCCCCGATTGCGTCTGCGGCCGCAGGCGAATCTTGCCCGAGGCCTTGCCGAGCGCGGGCGCGCCCGTCGCATCGTCGAGCGTCGCGATCGCGAGCGAGACGGCCGGGGCCATCAGCGACGTGGGAAACATGTACGCGTCGAACGAGAAGGTCTGCGTCGTCGTGATCTGGGCGAGCCCGCTCTGCATCCCGGCCAGCGAGGCCGGGACCTCGAATCCAGGGTTGTGCGAGACGAACGGGCGGTAACCGTCGGCCATGATCGTCACCATGTAGTCCTGCCACGTCGGCAGGGGATCCTGGCTCGTGAAGCGTCCGTCGTCGCCAATGGTGACCTTGACGGTCTTGTCGCGGTACTCGATCGCGATCGACGTCAGCATGGCTTTCATGAGCGGCGTGCCCACGGCTCCGTCATAAACGTTGCCCTCGAAGTAAACCGTGTGATCGGCGGACGTGGGGCCGTCCGTGCCGCACCCTCCTAAAGCGAAAGAACCAAGCGAAGCAATCGAGAGAAGCGCCACCGACAACCTGAGCCCACCTTGTCTTCCGGTCATTTCGAATCCTTTGGCTAGAGTAAAAAGCGGCTCATTGTAAGGCATGGCGCCCGCGCGGCAAAACACCGCTGCCGTCGTCATTGCGCCGGCAGGGTTGCTCCGACGGGCTTGCTCTGCCGCCCCCGTGCAAGGAGACTGACGGCCGTGAACGCGCCCCCTCGGTCGTCCTCGTGCGCAGCGTGGCTGGTCTCTCTCGTCGCCGCCGCGGGTTGCGCCGCGCCCGGGCCGGTCTCGACGGTGCCGCCCGTGGCCGCCGCGTCCGGGCGCACCCCACGCGACTGGGCGCTGCCGGCCGAGCGCCAGCTCGCCCACCTGCGCGCGCTCACGCTCGGCGGTGAGAACGCCGAGGCTTACTGGGCCTGGGGCGGGGGCGAGCTCATCATGCAGGCGCGACCGGCTGGCGAAGGCTGCGACCGCATCTTCCGGCTTCCCCTGCCCTCGCCCACCGATGCGGCGCTCCCGCGGCCCGTCCCCGTCTCGAGCGGCCGCGGCGCGACGACCTGCTCGTACTTCCTGCCGGGCGACAAGGAGGTCATCTACGCGTCGACCGAGGGCGGCTCGCCGGTGTGCCCGCCGCGCCCGGACCGCACTCAGGGTTACGTCTGGGCGCTCTACCCCGACTACGACATCTACCGCGCGGGCGCGGACGGCGCGGCGCCGCGGCGGCTCACGACGACGCCCGGCTACGACGCCGAGGGCACCGTGTGTGCCAAGGACGGCTCGATCGTCTTCACGTCGGTGCGCGACGGCGACATCGATCTTTATCGGATGGACAAGGACGGCCACGACGTGCGGCGGCTCACCCACGACGTCGGCTACGACGGCGGCGCCTTCTTCAACGCCGACTGCACGAAGATCGTGTGGCGCGCCTCCCGTCCGAAGCCCGGTCGCGAGCTCGATGACTACCAGCGCCTCCTCTCGCAGAACCTCGTGCGGCCCACCAAGCTCGAGCTCTACGTCGCCAACGCCGACGGCAGCGAGGCGACGCAGGTCACGTACCTCGACGCGGCGTCCTTCGGACCGGCCTGGGAGCCGAGCGGCAAGCGGCTCGTCTTCGCGTCGAACTACGGCGATCCGCGCGGGCGCGAGTTCGACATCTGGGCCATCGACGTCGCGGGCACGCGCCTCGAGCGCATCACGACGGCGCCCGGCTTCGACGGGTTTCCGCTCTTCTCACCCGATGGCAAGCGCCTGGCCTTCTCGTCGAACCGCGCGACCCCGCCCGGCGCGCACGACACGAACGTCTTCGTGGCCGACTGGCGCGACACGCCCGTGAAGCCGGCCGAGGAGCTCCCCGCGGATCGCGTCGCCGCCGACATCCGCTGGCTGGCCGATCCGGCGCGCGAGGGACGCGGGATCGGCACGCCCGGCCTCGCGGCGGCCGGCGCGTACATCGAGGAGCGCTTTCGCGCGCTCGGACTGCAGCCTGCGGGGGACGCGGGCAAGTTCGTGCAGAAGTTCGAGGTGCGCACGGGCGTCGCGATCGCGCCCGCGACGCGCCTGGCGCTCGCGGGCACCGCCGTCGCCGCCGACGCCTTCGTCCCCGCGGGTTTCTCGGCCAACGGGCGCGTGTCAGGGGCTCTCGTGCTCGCGGGCTACGGGCTGCGCGACGCGGCCGCGGGCGTCGACGATTACGCGCACCTCGACGTGCACGGCAAGATCGTCGTCGTGCGCCGCTTCGTGCCCGAGGGCGCGCCGTACGACGCGCCCGAACGCGCGAGCCGCGCGGGCGATCTCCGACAGAAGGCCTGGGTCGCGCGCGAGCGCGGCGCGCGCGCCCTGCTGGTCGTCGACCTCCCTGAGCGCCCGGCGAAGGCCGCCGCCGACTGGCACCCTCCCGACGAGGCGACCCTGGCGAAGCCGCGCGCCGAAGGCTACTCCGATGCCGGTCTCCCCGTGCTCTTCGTCAAGCGCGCCGTCCTCTCGCCGCTCCTCGCCGAGCTCGTCGACAAGAAGACCGTGAAGGCCGACCTCGAGGTCGCGCTCGACTTTTCGACCGAGGCGGCCTTCAACGTCGTCGCGCGCCTACCGGGGACGAAGACACTGGGCGGCAAGCGCGCGACGGTCGTCGTCGGCGCCCACTACGACCACCTCGGCTACGGCGGCCGTCACTCGCTCGCGCCCGACAGCCATCTGGCGCACTTGGGCGCCGACGACAACGCCTCGGGGACCGCCGGCGTCCTCGAGATCGCGCGCCTGCTTTCGTCCCGGGTGAGCCCGCTGCCCGTCGACGTCGTGTTCGTGGCCTTCTCGGGCGAGGAGTCGGGCGTGCTCGGGTCGACGCACTTCTCGCGCTCGCCGCCCGCCGGCCTCGCCATCGGCGAGGTGCGCGCCATGCTCAACCTCGACATGGTCGGGCGGCTGCGGGACAACCGCGTCACGGTGTTCGGCATGTCCTCGGCCGACGAATGGAGGACGCTGTTGCCGCCCGCGTGCGCCGCCGCGCGCGTCGAGTGCGCGCCCGTCGAGGGCGGCGGCATCGGGCCGAGCGATCAGATGCCGTTCTATGCCGCGGGCGTGCCCGTCGTGCACTTCTTCACGGGCTCGCACGCCGACTACCACAAGCCCTCGGACACCGCCGACAAGATCAACTTCGCGGGCGCCGGACAGATCGCGACCGCCGTCGCCGCGCTCGCCGTGGCCGTGGGCGAGCGGTCCGAGGCGCTCGCGTTCAAGAAGGTCCTCGTGCCCGCGACCGAGGGCGACGCGCGTTCCTTCAACGCCTCCCTGGGCACGATTCCCGACTACGCCGGACCGACCGGGGGCACGCCGGGCGTCCTCCTCGCGGGCGTGCGCGTGGGGGGCGCCGCCGAAAAAGGCGGGCTGCGCCGCGGCGACATCCTCGTGCGCCTCGGCCTGCACGAGATCGGCAGCGTCGAGGACCTCATGTTCGCGCTCAACGCGAGCAAGCCCGGCGAGACGGTCACGGCCGTCGTCAAGCGCGACGGTCGCGAGGTCCGCCTGCCCGTGACGTTCACGGAGGGGCACCGGCCGAAGTGATCGCCCCTCGCGGCGAGGGGCCACGGCCGGCTCGCGTCACAACGTGATGACATTGACGAGCGAAGCGACGCCACGCACGCCCGGCGGCGCGATGTCCAGCACGACGATGCGCGCCCGCGCCGGCAGATCGCGCCGCGCCGCCTCGAGCGTCGCCGCCAGTGCATCGGCGCCCGCGGGGACCGGGAGGTCCATCGCCTTGACGCCCCAGGCGAGGCCCAGGCGGCGCGTCGTCGCCGGCTCGCGGCTGTAGGCGAGGATGGGCCGCCGCGGGCGGAAAGCGGAGAGGCGCAGCGCCGACAGCCCGGTGCGCGTGGGCGCGACGATGGCGTCGGCGTCGAGATCCTCGGCGAGGCGCGCGGCCGCGGCGGCGAGGGCGTTGCCCTCCTCGGCGTGGGATGGCCCCTCCTGCAGCGGCAGCAGCGGCTCCGTCTCGACGAGCAGGCGCGCCATCATGTCGACGGCAGCCACGGGATCGTGACCGACCGCCGTCTCCTCGGAGAGCATGACGGCGTCCGTCCCGTCGAGCACCGCGTTCGCGACGTCCGTGACCTCGGCGCGCGTCGGCAGCGGGCTCTGCACCATCGACATCAGCATCTGCGTCGCCGTGATGACGGGGCGACCCGCGCGGTTGGCGGCGTGGATGAGCCGCTTCTGCGCGGCCGGCACCCGCTCGATCGGGATCTCGACGCCCAGATCGCCGCGCGCCACCATGATCGCGTCGGTGGCCGCCACGATCGCCTCCAGTCGCTCGAGCGCCTGCTGCTTTTCGATCTTGGCGACGAGCGGCAGCTTGGTGAGCCCGCGCGCCTCTTCGATGTCGCGCTCGTGGCGGACGTAGGAGATCGCGACGTAGTCGGGCCCGAGGACCTCCAGGTCGGCGAGATCGGCCCGGTCCTTCTCGGTGAGCGCCGGCAGCGACGACGTGTCACGCGGCAGGTTGATCCCCTTGCGCGAGCGCAGCGTCCCCCCGACGCGCACCCGGCAGACCACGTGATCGCTGCCGACCTCGATGGCGAGCAGGTCGATGGTCCCGTCCGCGACGTAGATCGGATCGCCGACCCGCACGCGCGCGTAGAGCGACGGATCGCCGACCGGGACACCGCCCGCGCCGAGCGTCAGCGTCTCCCCTTCGGCGACCGGCTGGTCGGCCGGAAGA
>DASXOE010000010.1:0-14933 GCA_036494575.1 Polyangia bacterium
TGCTCGAGGCCGCGCGCGGCGGCGCCGCGCCGTGTGACGCGATCCGGGGCGACGGCACGCCGCTGCCGGTCGAGCTCGAGGTCAACCACCTCGACCCGGGCGGGATGTTCATCGCGATCGTCCGCGACATCTCCGAGCGCAAGCGGCTCGAGGCGCTGAACGAGCAGCGGCAGCGCCGCGCCGAGGAGCTGCGCCGCAAGGCCGAGGAGCTCGCGGCGGACAACCGGCGGATGCAGGAGGCGTCGCGGCTGCAGAGCGAGTTCCTCGCCAACATGAGCCACGAGCTGCGCACGCCGCTCAACGCGATCATCGGGTTCGCGGACCTGCTGCACGGCGGCATGGTCGGCGGGCTCGACGCCCAGCAGCGCGAGTTCGTCGGCGACATCCTGACCAGCTCGCGCCACCTGCTGCAGCTGATCAACGACGTGCTCGACCTCGCCAAGGTCGAATCGGGAACGCTGGAGGTCGTCCCCGAGGCGATCGACCTGGCGCGCGTGGTCGGCGAGGTCCGCGACATCCTGCGCGGCCTCGCTGGGGGCAAGCAGCTGCGGGTCGAGATGCAGATCGACGCCGTGGGGACCGTGGTGCTCGATCCGGCGCGCCTCAAGCAGGTCCTCTACAACTACCTCTCGAACGCCATCAAGTTCACGCCGGAAGAGGGTCGCATCACGCTGCGAATCGAGAACGAGCCGCCCCACCACTTCCGTCTGTCCGTGACGGACACGGGCATCGGCATCGCGCCCGAGGACCTCGGCCGTCTCTTCGTCGAGTTCCAACAGCTCGACGCCAGCTCTGCCAAGAAGTTCCAGGGCACGGGGCTCGGCCTCGCGCTCACGAGGCGCATCGTCGAGGCGCACGGCGGCCGCGTCGAGGTCTCGAGCGCGCCCGGCGCCGGCAGCACGTTCTCCGCCGTCCTCCCCAAGATCATGCCGTCGGCGCCCCTGTCCGTCACGGAGGGCAGCCGTGGCCGATGAGCCGATCCTCGTCGTGGACGATAACCCGCAGAACTTGAAGCTCGTCCGCGTGCTGCTCTCGAGCGAAGGCTACGCCGTCCGCACGGCGGCCGACGCCGAGGAGGCGCTGCGGCTCCTCGAGGGGTATGCGCCGCGCCTCGTCCTCATGGATCTGCAATTGCCGGGCATGGACGGCCTCGAGCTCACGCGCAGGCTCAAGGCGGACCCGCGCCGCCGCGGCATGCTCGTGGTCGCGCTCACGGCCTACGCGATGAAGGGCGACGAGGAGAAGGCGCGCGCGGCCGGCTGTGACGGCTACGTCACGAAGCCCATCGACACCGATGGCCTGCCAAGGCTGCTCGCGCGGCTGCTGGCGGCTCCCCTGACTTGAAAGCGCGCCGCCGGCGCCGCTCACTTGCGCAAGGCGTGGTTCAAGAACGTCACGGCGCGCTGCCAGGCCAGCTTGGCCGCGGCCGGATCGTAGCGCGGCGTCGTGTCGTTGTTGAACCCGTGCTCCGTTCCCGGGTATGAGTGCGCCTCGTAACGGACGTGGGAGGCCTCGAGGGCCTTTTCGTAGTCTGGCCACGAGGCGTTGATGCGCTCGTCGTTCGCGGCGAAGTGGAGCTGGAGGGCCGCCTTGATATGGGGGACGGCCTCGAGCGGGGGCGCCATCCCGTAGAAGGGCACGGCGGCTTCGAGGTCCGGCAGCCGCGTCGCGAGCAGGTTGACGATGCCGCCGCCGTAGCAGAAGCCGATGGCGCCGAGGTGCCCATTGCTCTCGGGCCGCGCGCGCAGGAACGTGGCCGCCGCCACGAAGTCTTCGCGCGTCTTCGTCTGATCGAGCTTGGCGAAGAGCGCGCGCGCCTTGTCCTCGTCGCCGGGGTACCCGCCGAGGGGGGCGAGGGCGTCGGGCGCGAAGGCGAGGAAGCCCTCGAGCGCGAGCCGGCGCGCGATGTCCTCGATGTGCGGATTGAGCCCCCGGTTCTCGTGCACGACGAGCACGGCCGGGTGCTTGGCGGGCGTCTTGGCCGCCGGCCGCACGAGATAGCCGCGGCCCTTGCCGGTGCCGCTCGGCGAAGGAAATTCGACGCTCTCGGCGTGGAGTCGCTCGTCGGTGGGTCGCACTTGCTGCGCCTCCGCGAAGCGAGGGTTGAGCGCCTCGAGGAACGCGGCGGCCGTGAGGCCGGAGGCGGCGAACCTGGACGCGCGGTCGAGGAAGGCGCGGCGATCGATCAGGTTGTGCACGTACTGATCGAAGAGGCGCAGGACCTCGGGTGGGAAGTCGCGGGCCGTCGTGAGGCGCGTCGTCGGGGTGGGCATGGAGGCGAGGCTCACAGCTTCGGGTCGTAGGTGGCTTCCCGGGGCGCGATCCACACGCAGTCGAGGATCTCGCGAACGGCGACGCGTCCGTGTTGGCGAAAGACGGCGTAATCCTCGCCGGCCTCGGTGACGACGTCCCGGACGGAGTCGGAGAAGTGCGTGTCGCCGCGCAGGGTGACCGCGAGCGGGCGGTGGAGCTTGGCGGATTCCTCGAGCATGTCGATGAAGTCGCAGCGTTCGACTTGGTGGCTCATGGGACGACCTCCGGGGGAAATGTAGATCGGCCAATCGGGAGAGAAGGACGCAATCGCACGTTTCTTGATATCAAGATCCCGACCCATGCGCCCCCTCGCCGTCGTCCACGAGCGCCTCGCGAGCCAGCGTCTCGTGGGGCCCCGACACGCCCGGCCCGCCGACGCCGTCGAGTGGCTCGGCGCGGTCCAGGCGCAGGACTATCGTGGATCGCTCTGGGGGGTCGGCCTGCGCACGCGCGCCGCGACGGAGCTCGACGTCGAGCGCGCCATCGGCGAGCGCGCGATCGTGCGAACGTGGCCGATGCGAGGGACGCTCCACCTCGTCGCGTCCAAGGATGTCCGCTGGATGCTCCGTCTCCTCGCGCCGCGCGTGCTCGTGCGCGCTCGGGGCCGCTACGGCCAGCTCGACCTCGACGAACGGACGTTCGCGAAGAGCGGGGCGCGGCTCGGCCGAGCGCTCGAGGGCGGTCGCGCGCTCACGCGCCCCGAGGCGTACGCCGAGCTCGAGCGCGCCGGCATCTCGACCTCCGGTCAGCGCGGCATCCACATCCTCGGCGCGCTCGCGATGCAGGGCCTGCTCTGTTTCGGCGCGCGGCGCGCGCGGCAACCGACCTTCGTCCTCCTCGACGAATGGCTCCCGAGGTCCCGCGCCCTCGAGCGCGACGAAGCGCTCGGCGAGCTCGCCCGGCGCTACTTCACGAGCCACGGACCCGCGACGCCGGTCGACTTCTCGTGGTGGTCTGGCCTCGCTCTCGGCGAGGCCAGACGCGCCGTCGAGATCGCCGGGAAGACGCTCGTCCGGCGCGGCCCGGCCGGCGACGCCTGGAGCGCGGCACCGCGGAGGAGGAGAGCGCGGGCGACGGTCGCGCATCTCCTGCCCCCTTGGGATGAATTCACGGTCGCCTACCGCGCGCGCGACGCGTTCCTCGATGCGACGCACGCGAAGCGGGCGGGCAACGGCATCTTCTCGGTCGTGACGATCGACGGCCGCATCGCGGGTACCTGGCGGCGACAAGAGAAGCCGGGCGCCGTTCGCGTTCGGGTCGAGTTGTTCGAGCGTCCTGGGGCCGGCGTTCAAGAAGCCCTGGAGCGCGCCGTGAGCCGCTACGCCAGGTTCGTCGGGTTGCCGGGCTCGCTATTTCCATTGTGATTCTAAGGTCATACGTGCTTGGAGCGCATTGCGCGTCGGCTTTTTTGACGAGCATCCCTCCACACCGCCACTTACCCACCTGACCTGACCCGATCCTTCACAGGGAGTGACGCGATGACGACCAAGACCAGAACAATTTATCTCGGCAGTTTGATGGCGCTCGTGGTCGTCCTCGCCGCAGCCGGACAGGGTTGCGGTGGGACGAGCTCGGACGCAACGGACTCTGGACCGAAGACGACGGGCACGGCTGGCACGACGGCCAGCGGCTCCGGTGGCGCGACGGGACAGGGCAGCGCCGGCGACCAGGGCGCCGGGCAGGCCGGCGTCAATGGGACCGGGCAGGCCGGCGTCAGCGGGACCGGGCAGGCCGGGGGCAGCGGGACCGGGCAGGCCGGCACCACCGGCGGAAACAGGGACGGCGGAGCTCCGCGAGATGCGGCCGCGGGCGGACGGACTGGCCGCGACGGCGGCACCGGTCGCGACGCATTCACCAGGCCCGACGCGATCGTCCGTCCCGACGCGATCGTCCGTGACGTCATCGTGCGGGACGCCCTCCCGGACGCCATCCCCACGTGCCGGCAGGGGGTCGCGAACGGTGGAAGATGCGTCTCGGCCACCGACGTGATTTGTCGCGAGCGGGGCGGCCTCACCTGCCTTTGCCTCACGACGGACCGGTGGCGTTGCCGCTGATCCCGCCCCGTTAGGAAATAAACAGAGGCGACGCGGCGCGCCTTCGCGACGCGTCGCCTCAAGATCGGGCCGGAACGACGAAGACTTCCTCTGTGCGAGTCCTCGTCGCGCGTCCGAAGAGCCCGCTCACGACACTGGTAGTGATGTATGACGCCAGTTCGCTCTGTTCACGCGGGCCTTCGTCTCGGTGTGTGCGCGAGTCTCTGCGCGGTTGCGTGCGCGAGCCCTCGCATCTCGGGTGACGTGGACAGCGGGGGGCCGCCGACGGCCGGCGCGGGTGGAAGCCTGGTCGCAGGCGCCGGCGGGGGCGCGCGCGCCGGGGGCGCGGGCGGCAACACCGGAACGAGCGCCACCGCCGGAGCGACGGCGACGGACGCGGGCGGCGAGGCCGGCGTGGGAGAAGATGGCGGCGCGGAGGTCATGGACGGCGGCGCAGGCAAGGACGCCGGTCCTCCGAGGCCGTTCGATCTTTCAATCTGGCTGCTGCAGCTGCCGATCGGGAGCGGGACCTCTCCGATTACCGTCGCGCCGCCGGCGCTCGCGACTTTCTCGAACATTTATTTCTACAGAGCCGACGACGGGGGGCAGATGTTCATGGACCCTGCCACGGGCATCACGACGTCGGGCTCGGTGCACCCTCGGACCGAGCTGCGCGAATCGAACGCCACGGGCGGCGCCGCCGACTGGTCACCCGCGGGAACGAACACGATGACCGTGACCGGGAAGGTGACGAAAGGCGGACGCATCACCATCGCTCAAGTGTTCAACGGCCCTCAATCCATCCCGCTCGGGGAGCTACAATATTCGAGCAGCGGTTTCACCTTGCTCTATGAAGAGGCAAAAGGTGGCGGCGTGAGCACGGGCCTCGGCAACGCCGTCCCGCTAAATTCGAATTACACGTTCACGATGGGCTTATCCAAGAACGTGCTCACGGTCTCGATCAACGGGAAGCAGGTCTACTCGCACACGCCCAGCGCCGCCATCCTGGGGAGCAAGTTCTATTTCAAGGTGGGCAACTACGATCAAACCTCGACGAAGGGGACGCCGGGCACAACGGCCAACTCCATCGTCGAGGTGTACGGCGTCGACGTCGCGCACCAGTAGCGCGCGCCAGCAGCGTTCGCGCGTTCAGCCGACGCCGATCACGCGATATCGGACGTCCGTCCGCCCCTGGCCGCTGATGACCTCCAGCTGCTCGATCGCGAGGCCCGCGTCGTTTACGCCCTCGAAGAAGCGGAGCCCGCCGCCCAGGACCACCGAGGCCAAGCCCACGACGAGCTCGTCGACGAGGCCGCGGTGCAGCAGCTGCTGCACGACGCTCACGCCGCCCACGACCGTGACGTCCTTCCCGGCCGCGGCGTCGCGCGCCTGTGCCACGGCCATCTCGGGGCTCTCGCTCACGAAGTGGAACCGCAGGTCGTCGTTCTCGCCCTTCGCGACGCGCTCGGGGGGGTGGTGGGTGAGCACGTAGATCGGCACCTGGTACTCGAAGGTCGTGAAGTCGCCGTGGGCCATCTCGTAGGCGCGGCGGCCCATGAGCACCGCGCCCGTCCTGTCCATGGCGCGCTTGACGACCTCGAGCTCGCGGATCTTCGGCCGCGGCGGAAAGAGGCGGCTCGTGTCGCCGTTTCGATCGTTGACGAAGCCGTCGAGCGACATCGTCATCCCTGCGACCACCTTGCCCATGGCGCGCTCCTTCCGTGCACCGCCGCGATTTCAGAGAGGAACCTTGGCGTTCTGGCGCTCGTCCGTGCCGTCGGGCGGTTTGTTGCCGGTGGCGTAGGCCTTCACCGACGACGCCAGGTAGCGCAGGCCCGCCAGGCCCGTCTGGTCCCAGTACTCGCCGGCGACAGGCGTCACCACCAAGATCGCCAGGGTGGGATCGATCTTGCCCTTGGGGAACCAGACCTTCCACGACTCGCTCCACAGCCGCTCGATGAGCGCCCGATCGCGCGTGAGGCGCGCCGTGCCGGAGAGCGAGACGTAGCGCTTGTCGTCCTGGAAGGTCACCGCGACGTGCGCGTCCGCCTCGAGCTCGGCGACCTTGGGCGATTCGGTGCTCGTCGAGAAGTACAGGCATCCGTCGTCTTGCGCCGCCGCCACCGTGAGCGGCCGGCCGCGCAGACTGCCGTCGGGCG
This sequence comes from Polyangia bacterium, assembly GCA_036494575.1. Classification (GTDB taxonomy): domain Bacteria; phylum Myxococcota_A; class Polyangia; order Fen-1088; family Fen-1088; genus DASZFV01. The sequence continues at coordinate 6,506 of DASXOE010000010.1, forward strand.
CGCGCGTCACGAGCATGGCCGTGTCGAAGTCCTCGAGGAGCTCGTGCAGGTGATTCCTCTTTTCGTCACCGTCATGAAACATCCGGTGCCTCCTTCGTGAAAGCTAAGGCGTGCGCGCGCGCTCGCAACCGCGGCGCGCGGCGTGGGCCCGGGTATGATTGCCCTCATGACCCGCCGGTACGCCTATCCGCTCGAGCTCGCCCGGTACGTGCGCGACCACTGGCCCGCGGGGCGCACGCTCCGGCTGTCCGACGAGCTGCTCACGGAGGCGCTCGCGATCGCGTTCGAGGCATCGCTCACGTCCGAAGAGGCGCGGCCCACGCGCTTTCGCCTCCTGCTGACGTCGCCGGACGCGCTGCCGGAGAACGGCCGCGCCAACGAGGGCGTGCTGCGCCTCAAGTTCGCCGAGAGCCGCGCGCTGACCGCCGACGAGGTGCGCGGCCTCGGCCCCTCGGCGCCCTTCGAGGCCGCCCTCATCGGCGCCCACGCCGAGGGCGGCGAGCTCCGCATCTGGGGCATCGCGCACTCGGGGCCGGCCTGGCTCGCGCCCACGTGGGGCGGGCGCAATGTCGTGCCGAACTGGACCTACGATCCCATCGTGCACGTCAACGGGCCCGGGCGGCTGGCCGTGCGCTGCGCGGGCAAGCTCGTCGGCGGGCTCGAGCGGGGCGCGCTCGTCAACGCCACGCTCGACGTGTTCGACTCGGAGTGGCTGCCGGCGCTGTTCGAGCGCGAGCTGCACGAGGTGCAGGAGGAGCACGCCGCCGGGCAGGCGCGCACGCGCTCACCCACGGCCGCCGACCAGTCGCTCGTGGGGCGGGTGGGCCAGCACATGCTCCGCCGCGCCATCCAGCTCGTGCGCGGCTCGCGGCACGGCGGCATGATCCTCGTCGTGGAGGCGCTGGCCGATTCCACGCGCGTGCTCGAGAACCTGGGCATCAAGTACTGCTTCGCCGACGACGAGCCGCCGCGCCGCTATCGGACGCTGCTCTTCCAGATCCTCGATCGCCTCGCGTCGGGCACGACGAGCCCGTCGATGGACTGGTCGGACTTCGCGCGCGCCACGCACCCGGACCTCGAGAAGCTAGAGCAATCGGTCTTCGAGATGAGCCGGCTCATCGCCAGCCTGGCCGCGGTCGACGGCGCCGTCGTGCTGGACAAGCGCTTCGCGATCCTCGGCTTCGGCGGCGAGGTCTCGGGCGATCTGCCCGCGCCCTTGCGCGTGTGGCGCGCCACCGACGTCGAGGGGCGGCAGCGCGAGACCGCGGCGCTCGAGGACGTCGGCACGCGCCACCGCGCCGCCTACCGCTTCGTGCGCCGGCACCCGCACGGCCTCGCCATCGTGATCTCGCAAGACGGGGGCGTGGCCTTCGTCGCGAACCGCGACGACGAGGTCGTCTTCTGGGAGCAGTCGGTCGGCCCGTAGGCCGGGCGCTCACGGACCCTTCGAGGGGCCGCACCGCGCGTAGCGGCTCGCGGCGCGGCGTAGCTCGGCCCGCACCTCGCGGCGCAGCCCGTCCGGCTCCAGGACCTCGGCCGTGCCGCCGAAACCGAGCACCCAGCTCACCACCTCGACGGTGCCGCGCACGTCCATCGTGAGCTCGACGCCGCCGCCTGGTAGCGGCTCGAACCGCTGCGTCGGGTGCCAGAGACGCCGCTGCACGTAGCGCGCGACCTGGGCGTCGAAGCGCACGCGCACGCGCGCGGCCTCGGCGCCGCGGATGAGGCCGAAGGCGCCCTCGGTGAGCTGCTCGGGCCGGTAGTCCTCCGGGTAGTCGAAGCGCTGCCCGCGCAGCCACTCGACCTCGCGAAACCCGTCGAGCGCAAAGGTGCGCAGCGCGCCGCCGTGCCCCTCGCTGCGCCCCGCGAGGTAGAGCCCCTTCTTGTAGACGACCAGCGTGAGCGGCTCGAGCACGAAGGTCTTGCGCCCTCCCGAGACGCCCTCGTGCGTGACGCGCAGGCGCTCCTCGCGCAGCAGCGCCGTCATGATGTCGTTGACGTCGTCGATGCGCCCTTCGTAGAGGTGGCGCGCCTCGTTGACGTCGAAGACCTTGCGCTCGAGGTGGCGCGCGGCCGCGACGTCCGTCCGCCGCAGCGTCGCCTCGAGCTTCGCGAACACGTCGTCCAGATCCTCCTGGAAGCCGGTGCCGGCCAGGAAGTCGAACACGCGGCGCGAGAGGAACAGCGCCACCATCTGCGCCGTCGTGAGCGTGATCGACTGGCGGCGCGCCGTGGGCATGAGGCGCCACACCTTGCGCTTGCCCACGAGCTCTTCGTAGAGCGGCTCGCCGGCGCGCAACAGCGCCTGCACGTAGCGCAGGGCCGTCCGCGGGTTGACGCCCAGGCGCTCGGCGACGTCGTAGATCGACACGCCTCCCGCGGCGTCCAGCATGGCGCGCAGCTGGTGCAGCCGCGCCGCGGGCGCGTAGCGGGTCACGGCGGCGGGCCGGCGCTTCACGCCGCCGAGCGTACCCCTCGCACGGGCGCGCGCGCGATCGCGCGAAGGGGCCGCGGGCCGAAGCGCGTGCGGTAGGCGCGGGGCGAGACGCCCGTGTGCCGCCGGAACAGGCGGCGGAAGAAGCTCAGGTCCTCGTAGCCGACGGCCACGCTCACGTCGGCGACTCCCTTCTGGGAGGTTTCGAGCAGGTGGCGGGCGGCGTCGATGCGCACGCGGTGCAGATAGGCGAGCGGCGCCTCGCCCGTCGCCGCCGTGAAGCGGCGCGCGAAGTTCCGCGGGCTCATGCCCATGCGCGTCGCCAGCTCCTCGATGCGCACCTCGCTCTTGAAGTTGCGGAAGAGCCAGTCTTGCGCCTTCTGAATGCCGTCGTCGTCATGGGCGGACCGCGGCGGCGCGGCCGCGTAGCCCGATTGCCAGATGCGCGGCGTCTCGAGGAGGAGGGCCTTGGCGGTCTCGACGGCCAGCTCGTGCCCGCAGTACTTCTCGACGAGGTAGAGGCTGAGATCGATCGCCGAATACACGCCACCGCCGCAGAACACGCGCCCCGCCTCCGTCACGAAGCGCTCGGGCTGCCAGCGCACGCGCGGATAGCGCTGGCGGAACTGCTCGGCGACGGCCCAGTGCGTGGTCGCCAGCTTCCCGTCGAGCAGACCGGCCTCGGCCAGCAGCGACACGCCCGTGCAGATGCCGGCGATGCTCGCGCCGCGCGCGTGCCAGCGGCGCAGCCAGGGCACGAGCGCGGCGTTGGCCTTGCTTGCGTCGTCCATGTCGAGCTCCGCCGTGGGCACGACGATGAGGTCGGTGTGGCGCACGTCGGTGAAGGCGCCCTGCGGCTCGAGCCCGAGCGGAACCATGTGGCGCGTCGGTCGCCCGTCGAGCGAGACGGCGCGCACGCGGAAGCGGGGCGACGGCGCCTGTCCGTGCAACATCGGCCACACGACGCCGGCAGCGCTGAAGATCTCCATCGGCATGACGGAGGTGGAGGGCAGGGCGCGCTCGAGGAGGACGACGGTGACATCAATCATAGCGGCTCCGTGCATGGGCGGAGCCGGGCATGGCGGCTCCGTGGCGGAATCAGCATCGCAGTGTGTCTGAACCGCCACTGCCGCACAAGCGCACACCCGGCTAATGTACGAGGCGTCCACAAAGGGGAGGATTCCATGACCAAGAACGAGACGTACGAGGGCCGATGCTTCTGCGGCGCCGTCGAGATCGCCGTGAGCGGCGAGCCCGCCGGCATGGGTTATTGCCACTGCGGCTCTTGCCGGCAGTGGAGCGCGGGGCCCGTCAACGCCTTCTCGCTCTGGAAGCCGGAGGGCGTGAAGGTCACGAAGGGGGCCGACCAGATCGGCACCTTCAGCAAGAGCGCCAACAGCTTCCGCAAGTGGTGCAAGGCCTGCGGCGGCCACCTCATGACCGAGCACCCGCAGTGGGGGCTCATCGACGTCTATGCGGCGACGATCCCGGGGTTCAAATTCAGCCCCGGCGTTCACGTCCACTACCAGGAGCGCGTCCTGCCGGTGCGCGACGGCCTGCCCAAGCAGAAGGACCTGCCCAAGGAGATGGGCGGCTCGAACCAGCTCATGGCCGAGTAGGGCCCCGCGCCGCGCCCTCATCCGCGCCGGAACGCCGCCCCCGGCAACTGGGACCACTTTTGTCATAGGTTCCCCTCATGCTGGCTTCACCAAGAAAGGGAGCCATGGAGAAGGAGAACCAGAAGGACAAGGCGGTGGGCGCGGTGCTGGGCGACATCGAGAAGCAGTTCGGCAAGGGCGCCATCATGCGGCTCGGCGGGGCCGACGCGCCCGTGGCCGAGGTCGGGATCGTCTCGACGGGCTCGCTCGGCCTCGACATCGCGCTCGGGACGGGCGGGCTGCCGCGCGGGCGCATCGTCGAGGTGTACGGCCCCGAGTCGTCCGGCAAGACGACGCTCGCGCTGCACGTCATCGCCGAGGCGCAGCGCGCGGGCGGCGTGTGCGCGTTCATCGACGCCGAGCACGCGCTCGACGTCGGTTACGCGCGCAAGCTCGGCCTCAAGACGGAGGACCTGCTGCTCTCGCAGCCGGACTCGGGCGAGCAGGCGCTGGAGATCACGGACATGCTCGTGCGCTCGGACGCCGTCGACGTCATCGTCGTCGACTCGGTGGCGGCGCTCGTGCCGCGCGCGGAGCTCGAGGGCGAGATGGGCGACTCGCACATGGGCCTGCACGCGCGGCTCATGAGCCAGGCGCTGCGCAAGCTCACGGGCGCCACGGCGCGCAGCAAGTGCCTCGTCGTCTTCATCAACCAGCTGCGCATGAAGATCGGCGTCATGTTCGGCAGCCCCGAAACGACGACCGGCGGCAACGCGCTCAAGTTCTACGCCAGCGTGCGCCTCGACATCCGCCGCATCGGCGCGCTCAAGGACGGCGAGCAGGTGGTGGGCAACCGCACGCGCGTCAAGGTCGTGAAGAACAAGCTCGCGGCGCCGTTCCGCGAGACCGAGTTCGACATGGCCTACGGGCAGGGCATCTCGCGCGCGGGCGAGGTCATCGACCTCGGCGTCGAGGCGGGCCTGCTCGACAAGAGCGGCGCGTGGGTGAGCTACGCGGGCGAGCGCCTCGGCAACGGCCGGGAGGCGGCCCGCCAGCACCTGCTCGCGCACCCGGAGGTGTTGGCGGAGCTGCGTGGCAAGCTGCTCGCGCAGGCGGGCATCGGCCGGGCGGCGGAAGATCGCGGGCCCGCGGCGCGGAAGGCGGCCTAGCGATGCGGTTCAAGTCGACGCGTGGGCCGGACAACGACAATGCAACGGCGCGCGAGGCGCCCGTCGTGAGGACGCCGCGTTGCCGGCCGGACGCCGCGTACGCTTGCGCCGACGGAGTCCTCCTGCCGCTGCGTTTCGCGCGGCGGATGCCCGGCTGGCAGGGGGTGCGCGACAGCCGGATGTCGAGGCGGGTGATGCCGCGCGAGCCACGCGCGGCGGACCATCCCCACGTCAGGTGACGTCGTAATCTTGTCCGTCGGCCGGCGTGACCGTGAGCTTCACCTCGATGTTGTTGCGGGTAGCGTTGGAGTAGGGGCACACGCGGTGAGCTTTGCGCACGAGCTCTTTCGCCGTCTCGGCGTCCGCGCCTGGCAGCGTGGCGTGCAGCTCCACGGCGAGCCCGTAGCCGACGCCGTCGTCGTTAGGACCGAGCCCGACGCGCGCTTCGACCACCGACTTGTCGATCGCGGCCTTGTTTTCGAGAGCCACACCCTTGAGCGCGCTGTGAAAGCACGCGGCGTACCCGGCCGCGAAGAGCTCCTCCGGATTCGTCTTTCCGCCCGGACCTCCCATCTCCTTCGGGATCGCCACCTCGAGGTCGATGAGCCCGTCGGCGCTGCGAACACTGCCATTGCGGCCGCCGATCGAGGTGACGGTCGGGGTCCGGTACTTGATGCGCACCATGTCGAATCTCCTTCGCGGACAAGGCGGCCGGCGCCGCGACACGCGGCTCGGCACCCCGCCACGAGACAATCTGTGCATCCTCAGCCATCTCCGCTGGGGCCGATGACGCTTGACGACCAGCGGCCGATCGGGCAAGGTTCCCCGGCCTCAGAACTTGATGCGGGGTGGAGCAGCCTGGTAGCTCGTCGGGCTCATAACCCGAAGGTCGCGTGTTCAAATCACGCCCCCGCTACCGCAGGAAAACGCGGGGTTGGCCCAAAAGGTCGACCCCGCGTTTTTTCTTCTGGGGCCATTCTGGGGCCACTCGGATCTCCGTCCCCATCCTCCAAGATCGACTCCGATCCTTGAAGGACCTCCGCCGCCTTGCCCGCGATAGGAGCAAGACGGGTGGGCAAACCAGTCAAACACCGCGGACGGTGGCGGATCAGATGGTTCGACCAGAACGGTCGACGACAGAGTGAGGTCTATGACGACTATCCTGATGCTGCCTTTAAGCTGGGTGAGCACCAGCAGGTCACCGAACAGGTAAAAAGAGGGCTGCGCCGGCGAATCCCCGAGGCCCGGACCTTCGGTGAGCTGTGTGACTACTGGAGTCGGTTCGGGTGAACGTCCGGTGCTGGTCCGGCTTGAGGTCGTTCTCTCGCAGCACCTTGTGTGCGGTCGTCCGCCCGATACCGAACTTGCGCGCCAGCAAGCCGGTCGACCAGTGAGAATGTCCCTTGGGAGGCGCGCTCATCACCGCCGAGAGGATCTTGCCGACGATCTCGAGCGGCAGATCGTTGCCTCGACCAGGCTTGGGGCGATCTGCGAGGCCGGCGACTCCGCCTTCTTCGAATCGCCGACGAATCCGGCTCACCGCGAACTCGGACAAGCTCAACCGGCGTCCGATCTCGACGCCCGCTACGCCATCCGCAGCGAGCAGGACGACACGTACACGCCGCGCGTGGCCCTGCTTCAAGCTCCGCTGCGAAGCCAGCTCCTCGAGTTCGCGTCGCTGTTCGCTCGTCAGCGAAAGAGGCAGGGTTCGACCCATGCCTCATTCGATCCGGCTCCCGCCAGAAGGTTGCCTCTGTATCACGTCGCGCTAGGAACGGGCGGCCTTGACGACCGCGAGCGTGTTCTGAAACAGCTCGGGGCCGCCGACGGGTCCGTGTCCGGGAACGACGATGCGGGCTCCGAGGGTCTCCACGGAATGCACGGCCGCCTCCCAGTGTCCGAGATCGGCGTCGGCCGTGTTTCCGATGGAGCTGCCCGTCTTGATCATGCAGCCGCCGAAGAGGATCCCGCGCGCCGGGAAGTGGACGACGACGTTGTCGGGCGAATGGGCGGGGCCAGGATAGATTACGCGGACCGTCTCACCGCCGATCGTGAAGACGGCTCCCTCGGCCGCCTTGATCGTGTGGGTGGCGGGGACGATCCGAGTCGTGAGTACCCTCGACGCCAGCGCGGACCCCTTCATTGCCGACGCCGCCCCGTCACGGATCTGGGCGCCGCGCTCCGCGAGCAGTCGCTGGGTCAAGTCGGTAGCGTACGTCTCCACGCCCGCCTCGGCGTACGCCTCGTTCCCCGCCGTCCCGTCCGGATGGAAGTGGGTGTTGATGGCGACGATGCGCCCAGGCGCCAAGGCGGCGCGGATCCAGCGCAGCATCGTTCGCGTGGCCTGGGTGTCGAAGGGTGACGAGCAGATGACGACCGTTCCGTCGGCCATGCGCACGACGAGGACGTTCGAATCGAAGGCGGGCTCGTGCGTGACGACGAAGGCGCCCTCGGCGATTCGTCGCACTGCGAGCTCCGAGTCGATGTGGACGACGCGATCGTCCGCCGGGACGATCGACCCACCTGAGGAGACGCCCGTCGTGCCACAGGCGGCCGTCGCGAGTACGCAAAGCAGCGCGAGGGCCGCGCCCAAGCCTCGCCGAGGTCGATTCATGCGTGCGGCCACTACAGCTAAGCCTGCCGTTGGATTCCCGCGCGCGTCAAGCTAGACGCGCGAAGCTGGACGGTCGGGGACCGCCCGGAAGTCGGCGGTACTATAGGTCTTTCTCATCTTCAGAACGCCCACCATTGCGTCATGTACATCGTTGGGTCTTCTCGCCGGCGCGGTGGACCTGGCGCATCGTCGCGCCGCGCCGCCGCAGCCACTGGCGGTAGTGCTCGCAAAACTGCGAGTACTTGTAGCCGCCGGGCTGCTGCTCCGCGTACTCGTCGTGCAGCAGCTGTAGCGTCACGCCGACACGCCGCCGCTCGCGGTGGATCCACACGCAGTCCGGCGTCGGCTTCGCCGCCGCCGCCGCCGATTGATACAGGCGCGCCTCCAGCGCGCTCGGCGACAGGCTCTCGATCTCCGCCCAGCTCGTCACGCCGGCCGCCTTCGCCCGCCGCATCGTCTCGCCCACGGCACCGGCGCTCGCGCCGACGCTCCCGGCCACCTGCCGGTGGCTCCGGCCCAGTTGCCACTTCTGCCTCAGTATTTCCCTGACGTCTCGCATGGATAGTCGCTCCGTGGGCATCGCGTCTCCTTCGAGACGCACCCTCTGGCAGAC
>DASXOE010000011.1:0-6638 GCA_036494575.1 Polyangia bacterium
AGTAGGCGGGACAGGGATTGAACCTGCGACCCGGGCCGTGTAAAGACCCCGCTCTACCACTGAGCTACCCGCCTTCGGGAGCGCCGATGTTAGTCGACGGCGCAAGGGCCGCAAGGGGCGTACGCCGCTTGACGGTGGCGAGCGGGACGCTAAGGCATCGTCGAGCCGACGCGCGCCGCGAAGGTCTCGGGGTCCGAGTAGATCTGGATGAGGTCGCCGGTGCGCGAGAGGTGCTGGGCGATGGCGATCGTGAGGTGCACCACCTGCGACCCCACGAGCACGCTGACGCGCCGGAGGTGTTCGCGGTTGAGCGCGAAGAAGTGCGTCCAGTCGTCGCTCACGGTCACGGCGGCGCCCTCGGCGGCGCTGGCGTCGACGAAGAGCTCGAGGGGGCGGTGCCGCAGGAGCTCCATTCGGATCTCGTCGAGTGTGCTGGTCCCGAACTGACCCGTGTCGTGGCCCGCGATCTTCACGAGCAGGGCGCCCGGCCGCAGGCGCCTGTAGGCGAAGGTGCAGCTCCCGGCCGTCAGTCGGACCTCGCCATCGGGCGTCGCGTCGCGGGTCACGCCGTTCGTCATGAACGAAGCCAATCTAGGGACGATCTTCGGCGCCGCCAGAGGGGGCACCGAATTCCCCGCGCCCGCACGTGAATGCCTAGAAGCGCCTAGAAGCGGATCCCGCGCAGGAAGACGTCCGCGAGCGACGTGCCCGTGTCCTCGGGCTCGACGGCGACATAGCTCGCGACGCCGTCGACGATGCCGATGACGATCGTCGCCGCGAAGACCGCCAGCGAGGCGTAGTTGAGGGTTTTCAACGTTCGAGCGGCGTCGGCGTGGGACTCGCCCGGTTGCCCGGGAAGCGGCATGAACGTGTGGCCCGGGTACTTGTCCCAGGCGCGCAGCTGCAGGTCGGTCGCGATGGCCGCGCCCAGCGACAGGACCTCGAGCGCCGCGAACGTGATGCCGCGCGCCTTGTGCCCGCTCTGGAACTGCCCGAGCGGCGGCAGGAACGCGAGCGCGAAGTTCTTGCCGGGCCGGTTGCTGGCCGCCTCGTTGATCTCGGCGGCGTGGCGGCGTCGCACGTTCTCGAAGAACGCGACGACGTCGGGGCGCGTGGTCGTGGCCTCTAGGCGCGTGTGCGGCCGCAAGCGCAGGAGATCGAAGAAGGCCGTCTCGGCCCCCTCTTGCCGGTCCGTGAGGAAGAGGCCGATGCCGAGGTAGCGCAGCGCTTGCGCGCGTTGCGCCGGCGTCGGGTGGAGACGTCCTTCGGCCACGAGCCGCGCCGAATCGACGACCATCTCCATCTCGCCGTACTCGTAAGCGGCCCGCGCGCGCTCGAGGGCGGCCTCGGCGTCGGCGGGGACGGCCGTGGTGGCGCCCGGCGCCGTGACGGCGGTCGTGGCGCCCGGCGCCGTGACGGCCGGTGCCGGCGTCGCGGGCGCGCTCGGCGGCGCCGGGACGTCCGGTGGCGAGGGCTTCGACGTGGTCGCCGCCTTGTCCGCGTCCGCCGCGCGCGTGCCGGGGGGCCACGCCACGAGCGCGAGGGCCGCGGTCCCGATAGCGAGAACGCCAGCGCCGCGGGTTCTGCTCGGGGGTCTCACGTCAGGGCGTCCCGTCGGGATCGGGCAGCATGAGCTGGAACGTACCATCGCTGCGCGTGACCGTCTCGGCGATGGGCGTCGTCGCGTCGATGCAGCCCGCCGTCGATGGCGCGCAGAAGGCCTGGACGAGGGCGGCGCCCACGCCCTGCAGGCTGGGATCGACGACGCGGCCCGCGTAGAGCAGGGCCGCCGGCATGCTGCGGTCCGGAACGGTGACGTCGATGTTCTGCACGGCCACGGCCGGGAAGCTCGCGCGCGCGAGCGCCTGATACGGGCGCGGCAAGGCGCGCAGGGCGTAGCTCCGCATGGGCGATACAGGGATCTGAAAGAGGCCGTCCGGGCCCGCGTCACCCTCGGAGACGATCGGGAGGCCGCGGTCGTCGAGCGCGACGAGGCGAACGCCTGCCGCGACGTCCGCGGGCAGGAGCTTGCCCTTGAGCATCACCTTCTGCGCGAGCGTTACCGCCTGCGCGCCGTTCCCTGCGCTGAGGTCGAGCATCGCGGTCGTGACGGCGTCACTCGTGTCGGCGTCGGCCGGAAAGACCGTGAGGCTGTAGAAACCACGGGGCACGCCGCCCGTCGTCAGAGTTCCGTCAGCCGCCGCGTGGAGCGAGAAGCGGACGTCGCCCGTGAGCAGGCGCGGCGCGCCCGCGCCCAGGGCGAGCGTGGCGACGTCCGCGAAGGGCGGCAGCGCCGCGAGCGTGATGCGCGTGTCGGTCGTGAGGCTCTTCGCGTCCTTGGCGCTGAGCGCGACGGTTCCCGTGACGAGGGGACCCGCTTGGAGCTTGATCGCGAGCGCCGGGGGCGGCGTCGCGTCGGTGATGACGAGCCCGCCGAGCCCTCCTTGCGCCGCGAGCGTGGCCTCGAGACGGCCCGCCGCGAGCGTCGAGGCGACCGCGACGCCGAACGTGCCGGCGCGCGCGCGCAAGTGGAAGGCGCCGGTCGCGTCGGTCGTGCCCGTCGTCGAGACGAGCTCGCCCGCGCGCAGCACGACCGTCGCCCCGAGGACGGGCGCGCCGCTCTCGTCGGTGACCGCTCCCGCGATCGTCGTTCCGTCGTCGAGGGGCATGGGGCCCGCGCCGAGCTCCGCGGCGCTGCGCGCCGGGATGGTCAGCGGCGCGACGTCGCCGTCGGGGACGACGAGCGTGCGGTACATGCCCTGGGCGACGCGCAGCGTGCTCGGCCCGTCGCTCGACGTGTGCGTCTCGAGGACCGCTGCCGAGGTGGCGTCCGTGATGCGCACGTAGGAGGGCAGGGCGTCGCCGCCCTGTGCGCGCACGACGGCGACGCTCACGACGATTCCCGGGTCGAGCGCGAGCACGTTCCCGCCCGTGGGCGTGCCGCCGATGACTTGACGCTCGAGGGTCTGCGCGGGCACCCGCTCGGTCGACGGCGGGGTGACGCGCAGCTCGAAAGTCGCGACGCGGCCGCCCGGCTTGGCGGCCGTGATCGTGCGCAGCCCACCGCAAGACGTCCCCGTGAGCGCGATGGCGATCGTGTACGTCCCCACGGAGCCCATCGTGAACTCGACGAGCGAGGGATCGCGGCCCACGCTCGACACGGAGACGGGCGAGCCGTCGGCGAGCGACACCGTCCAATTCCAGTCGAAGAGCGGCGGGACGGCTCCCGTGACCTCGCCGCGCACGCGCATCACCGACGACGGGCCGGCCGGCAGCCCGTCGAACGACGCGGGCGAAATGGGCAGAACGTTGACCTGACAGGCGGGTGCCCCACCGGCGCTTCCGCCCGAGCCTGTGGCTCCGGCGGCGCCCGACCCGGCCCCACCCGTGCGCCCCGGTGCGGCTGAGCTCGCGGCGCAGGCCGCGAACGCGAGGGTGGCCGCTCCGAGAACAATGGCGCGTCCGGGCGTCATCGGTACTCCACCGTCCACTGCGCCGACTGGGGACAACCCGCGGGACAGCGCGGATCGCAGGCCGGCTGCAGGTGCATGACGACGCCGTCGGAGATCGTGACGCTCACGTCGACGACGTCGCCCGTCGCGTACGTGCTCTCGGTGACCTTGAAGGCGTTGATGTGGTCGTAGCCGACGATCGGCTGCCAGGCCCCCGCGTTGCGGCGCACTTTCCACGCGAAGGTCGGTGCGGCGTGCGCCCCGTCGGCAGGCGTGGGCAGCGGCGCCCCATCGTCGAGGATCTGCTCGACGCTGAAGGTCTTCCCCTCGCTCGGGTCGAGGACGATGGGGCTCGCGTCCAACCCCGGGTCCGTGCCGCTCACGCAGGCCGGGTGATCGTCGTCGACCGTCAGCGTGGCAGTCGCCGCGTCGCTGCGCGTGAAGCCGTCGCTCACGGTGAGCGAGATCGTGTACGTGCCCGCGAAGCCGCCCACGTCGAGGCAAGCCAAAAGGTCGCTGGGCATCGCGGCCGGACAAGGCACGAGCTTCGGCGTGGGCATGGCCGCTGGCGGGAAGCCGACGAGCGCGAACTGCGGATCGCTGACCACGTCGCCGTCGGGATCGTGCGACTTCGCCGCCGAGAGGTGGAAGACCGAGTAGAGCTCGAACAGACCGCCAGCCGTCTTCGTCGTTGGCGCGAGCACCTCGATGGTGGCGACGGCCGCGCGGTTCTGCGAAGAGATCGGCATCGCGTCGACGGCCGTCGCGCCCTGCGCGTCGGTGGCGAGGACCCAAACACAGAGCGTCGCCGGATCACCCGGCTGCAGCGCGAACGAAAACGTGGGGTCGGCATCGGAGCCGCCGACGGGCATCGTCGTGGGGCGCTGGCTGGCGTCGAGCGGCTGGGGGCAGGCGCCCATCGACGTCGTCCATTCGAGGTTGACGCGTCCGCCGTCCGGATCGGACACGTCGGCCGAAAGGGCGAGCGTCTGGCCGCGGAAAATCGGGCCGTTCGGCGGCAAGATCTTCACGCTGGGCGGCGAAGTGACCGAAGGCGTGAAGAGGATGCACCCCTGAGCCGCGAGGCAGACGAGCAGGACGGTGAGAGCCGGAAGCCACATGGGGGGACACGCCGCGACCGTTCGAGCCGGGCGTGCTCGGCTCAGGGAGGACTGCAAGGCAAAGACCATCCTGGTCCCAGAGATCTCGGCGATTCGAACGCCTTTCGCCGGTTGAAACAGGGTGGATCTCGCCGTGGCCGACATTCTTGTCGCGATCACGTCGTTTGGCTCACTGAGGACGCCCGAGCGTGGGGCGGCCGTCCGGGCCCGGCAGAATGATCAGATCGGGATGCGTCCCGGCGCGGAGCTCGTACGTTCCCGCGAGCACGCGCGCGCCGCCCGGCGGCGTGCAATACACGTCGTGCCGGCCCACGGCGACGCCTTCATAGATCGGCCGCAGCGCGGGCGGCCGATCGTCGAGCGACGGCGAGCAGAAGCCCTGTCGCGCGCGCAGCGTGATGCCAGCCACCGCCACCGCGCGCGCCGGGGTCAGGGCGGCCGGCGGCACGACGGCAGGCGCCGCAGTCGCCGTTGCCGTCGGCGGAGGCGAGGCCGGGTCGGTCGGGAGCGAGGATTGTTCGGCGACAGCGACCGCTTGCGGGGTGGGCGCGGTCGCCAGCGCCGCCCCGGCGCGCCTGCGCGGGTCCCGCTTCCGCGCCGGCGCGGAAGCGGGCTCGGACGGGACGGCGACTGCGGGCGTCGGCGCAGGAGGCGGCGCGGGTTCCCGGAACAGCGCCGCGGGCGCCGGGTCGGGCGCGGGCGGCGTGACGCTCGCGGCAGGCGGGGGCGCGGACGCGTGCCGTCCGAGCGCGCGCACGCCCGCGACGGCTCCGCCCGCGAGGCAGAGCGTCGCCACGGCGGCGGCGACCCTGGCCCAGCGCCGCCGCGACGAGATCGTGGCGAGCACCGCCTCCGCGCCGCGGTGCCCGGGCGCGTAGGCCAGCGCGCGGTTGATCTGCGCGAGCGCCTTCGAGAGCTCGCGCCGCCGCACGCAGGCGCGCGCCCGTTCGACGCTGGCGTCCGCGACGGCGGGGCCGATGCGCCGTTCGAACGCGACGTGGTCTTCGTGCAACGCGCGCAGTGCGGAGGCCTCGTCGCCGACGGCGCGCGCCGACGCCGCGGCGAGCTCGCGCAACGCCGCCGCGACGACGTTGCCGTCGGCGAAGCGCTCGGCGGGCTGACGCCGGAGGCAACGCAGGATGACCGCCTCGAGCTCGGGACCCACGCGAGCGTCGACCTGCCCGGGCCGGAGGAACTCGCCCGAGATCAGCGCCGCGATCACCGTGAGGGGATCCTTGCCTTGGAAGGGCGCGCGGCCGACCACCATCTGATACAGAGTCGCGCCCAGCGAGAACACGTCGCTCGCGGGGACGATCGTGCCGCTCTTGGCCTGCTCCGGCGACATGTAAGACGGCGAGCCCAGGATCGACCCCGTGGCCGTCATCGTGTCGTCCTCGGTCATGTGCGCGATGCCGAAGTCCGTGAGCAGGACGCGCGCACCGGTTCCTTTACCCACGCCGAGATCGATCATGACGTTGTCGGGTTTGACGTCGCGGTGGACGATGCCGCGCGCGTGTGCCGCGCCCAACGCCGCCGCCACGCGCGCCGCGATGAGGACGGCGACCTCGGGCACGATGCGTCCGCCCGCGCGCTCGAGGAGCTGGCGCAGCGTGGGGCCCTCCACGAGCTCGCTCACGATGTACGCGGGCTCGCCGTCGCCGCCCGGCGCGAAGTCGAAGACGTCGACGACGCACTCGTGCTTGAGCGCCGCCACCGCCTGCGCCTCGCGCCGGAAGCGCCGCTCGATGTCGCCGCGCCCCGTGAACGCGCCGTGCATGACCTTGACGGCTACGTCGCGCGCCAGCTGAGGATCGAAAGCGCGATACACCGTGGCCATGCCGCCGCGCCCGAGCTCGGCGCTGATGCGGTACCGCCCGAGTGTCTTGCCAACGAGACCGACGCGGCCGGTCGGGCTCGCGCCTTCCTGGATTCCCGTCTCTCCGGTGTCGTGGGGCTCCGTCACGTCGGGGCGTCCCGTCGTTCTCACGTTCGGGACAACGTTACCCGATCCCGGGCCTTCCTGGGACCCCTCGGCACCGCGCGGTGTGAGAGATCGGCCCCCCCG
>DASXOE010000012.1:0-50992 GCA_036494575.1 Polyangia bacterium
CTTCGGCGCCTTCGTCGAGATCGAGAAGGGCGTCGAGGGCCTCATCCACGTCTCCGAGTTCGCGGACGAGCGCATCGAGGACCCTAAAGCCTTCGTCAAGGTGGGCCAGATCCTCAAGGCGGAGATCATCGGCGTCGACACCGCCGAGCGGAAGATCGGCCTGTCGTTCCGTGGCGCCACGCGGCAGGAGGAGCTGGCCGATGCACAGGGCTTCTCGGGCGGCGTCCCCACGGCGACGCTCGGCGACGTCATGCGCGACAAGCTCGCGGCGCTCACGGCGCAGAGCAAGAAGGACACTGATTCGGACGATTCGTAGTCGTCCGCTCCGCGTCGAGAGCGCGCCGGCATGAGCCCCGAGGAGGAACGCCCCGCGACCGGCGGCGAGCCCCCCGGGGCGCCGGGCGCCGGAGCCGAGGCCGCGCGCACGCGGGCCACGTTGCCGGCTTCCCGCACGTTCGCGTGGCTGCGTCAGTTCGCGAAGCTGTGGGGCTTCGCGCTCTTCTGCGTCTTCGTCGTCTACTTCTTCCGGGAGGTCGCGCTCCCGTTTCTGTTCGCGATCCTCGTGGCGTACATCCTCGCGCCCCTCGTCGACAGGCTCGCCCGCTTCAAGATCGGCGGCCGGCCGTTCCCGCGCGCGCTCGCCGTCATCCTGCTCTACATCAACATCCTCGCGGCGCTCGGCCTCTTCATCGGGTACTTCATCCCGAAGCTGTCGGGAGATTTCGCGCGCCTCTTCCGCGAGGCGCCGCAGCTGTTCTCGCGGCTCAACAAGGAGGTGTTGCCGCGGGCGGGCGCTTGGGTCGACACGCACCTCGGCCCGCAGGCGGCCGACAGCGAAGAGGCCGTGCCCGCCGATCCCGACGCGCCCGCGCCGCACACGGTGCGCGAGGGGATCATCCTCGAGCCGCTGCCCGACGGCCGCTACAAGCTGGATCTGCGCGGGCTCGCGCTCGAGGTCGAGCCGACGCCCGATGGGAAATACGTCGTGGCCCCGCCGCACTCGGAGGAGGCGGAGACGCTCACGGGCGGCAAATGGGAGCGCTCGATCAAAAAGTGGATGACCGAACGGGTCAAGTCCACGGAGGGCGAGAGCCACCGCGCGCTCGAGTACGGCCAGAAGTTCGTGGCCGGCGTCGTCACGGGGATCGGCCGCCTGTTCCTCGTGCTCATGGTGGCGGCCTTCATCCTCGTCGACCTCGAGCGCATCAAGGGCTTCGTGCGCTCACTCGTGCCCGAGGCCCATCAGCTCGACTACGACCGCATCGTCGTCGGCATCGACCGGGGCCTGTCGGGCGTCATCCGCGGGCAGCTCGTGATCTGCCTCATCAACGGGTTCATGACCTACGTCGGCCTGCGGCTCTTCCACGTCAAGTACCCGCTCTTGCTGGCCGGGATCGCCTCGGCGATGAGCCTCATCCCCATCTTCGGCTCGATCCTGTCGTCGGTGCCGATCGTCGCGATCGCGCTCATCTCGTCTGGCAGCTTCGACATCAGGCAAGGCCTCCTCGTGCTCGCGTGGATCTGTGGCATCCACCTGCTCGAGGCGAACTTCCTCAACCCGAAGATCATGGGCGACGCGGCCAAGATCCACCCGGTCCTCGTCGTGTTCGCGCTCATCGCGGGCGAGCACGGCTATGGCCTCGTGGGCGCGCTCTTCGCCGTCCCCGTCGCCTCGATCATCCAAACCATCTTCAGCTACTACCGCCGCCGCCGCCTCTCCCGCCTCCCGGCCGCCACCGGCTAATCGCCGGATGAACCGGCCATTGGCCAGCCGCCACTGGCTAACCCGAGCGAAGCGTGGCTTCGCCACGCAGAGCGAGCGCAGGAGGGTCTGGGAACCCTCCCGGGGTTCCCAGATCAGATCGGCGAGACGATCGGAATGCGATCCGCGCCGACGATGAGCGCGGAGCAGTCGGGGACGTCGCGCCAGCCGGCCCGCGCCGGCGCGGCCCGGTTCGCCTCGAGGATCACGGCGCGCACGCCCTCGTGCTGGATGCGGCGCCCGTCGCGATCGCGATCGACGCGCCCGTGACACACGGGACAGTCCGAGATGCCCTCGACGTGCAGGTAGCGCAGCGGGTGGGCGCCGTTCGCGGCCACGAGGCAGCGGCCGTTCGTCGCGACGAGCGCGAGCTGCACCGAGGGGCTGCCGCTGCCCGTGAGCAGGCGATCGAGGAACGTCATGCTGTGGCGGAGGGCGCCGTGGACGACGGCGGGGGAGGGCGAGGGCGCGTCGAGGCTGCCGGCGTCGTGCAAGAAGGCGAGAAAGAGGTGGAAGACGTGCTCGCTCGGCGACTTGCCGCGGATGTTCCGCCTCAGGAAGGCCGGCACGCTCTCGAGGAGACGCTCGCGCACGCTCTCGAAGCCCGTGGCGCTGATCTCGCCCACCGAGCCGAACAGCCACGAACGGAACCGGAACGGATCGGCGTCCTCGGCGGCCGTGCTGCCGTCTCGCGCGAAGCCATTTTGATCGAAGCCGACGCGGGCGACGACGGCGTCAGCGCGCAGATCCTTGATGAGCCCGTAGAGGTCCACCTCGGCGCTCTCTACGCGCGGCCGCTTCTGGAGGAGGACGTCGCCGCCCTGGACGAATCCGAGGCCCCAGCCCTCGGGCTTGTCCGCCGCCCGCGATGCGAGCGCGCTCCGGGCCGAAAACAAGGCACACGCCATGTTGTCGGGCTCGTTGCCAACGTACGCGACGAGATGACTCACGACGATTTCAAGTATACGGATCGCGAGCGGACGTGCCACCGAAACGACCTTGCAGCCAACCGATCACGTCCGAGATCACGCGCTCGCGCTCGGGCTCGAGGTAGACTTCATGGAAGAGGTCGTCGTACACGACGAGGTCGACGCCCGCCCCCGCGGCGCGGGCGAAGGCGATGGAGGCCGCGGCGTCGACCAGCCGGTCGTCCCCGGCGACCAGCATCAAGGTCGGGACTTTCAGGAGATGCGCCGACGCGCGCAGGCGCGCCTGAGTCGCGCGCACCTCGTTGAACCAGCGCGGCGTCGCGACGTGCCGCACGAGCGGATCGTTGCGTATCTCGTCCCACACGTCGGGGTTGCGCGCGACGAGCTCGGGCCCGATCTGGTTCGACATGGCCAGCGTGGGCCACAGCGCGCCCAGCAGGGGGGAGGCCAGGCGCTTGTAGAGCGGCACCGGCATCTTGAGCTCCAGATATGGGGCCGCCGCGACCAGCGCGTCAAAGGTGCCCACGCCGCGAAAGAGATAGTCGAGGGTCACGGTCACGCCCTGGCTGTGGGCGACGACCGCGACCGGCAGGCCAGGCGAGCCCCGCCTCGCCCGCTCCAGAACCAGGTTCAGGTCGTTGCTGTAATCGCCGAAGCGCCGCACGTATCCGTGCCGGCCCTCCGAGCGGCCGTGCCCCCGGCAGTCGAAGGCGGTTACCGCAAATCCGCCGGCGGCGAGGGCGCGCGCGACGTGCCGGAACGCGCCGCAGTGGGCCGAGAAGCCGTGGACCATGACGAGCGCGGCTCGGGCCGCGCCCCGCGGCGAAAAGCGCTCCGTGTGCAGCCGGAGGCCGTCGGCGGTCGCGAGCGTCTCCTCCGCGTCAGGTCCCATTGACGCGTACAATTCCATGTCTTTGCCTATACTCTCGCCGCGAGACACGACTCATGAGAATCACCGAGATCTACTCCAGCGTCCAGGGCGAGACCCAGTACGCGGGCCTCCCCTGTACGCTGGTTCGAACGACGGGGTGCGACCTGCGCTGCACCTACTGCGACAGCGCGTTCTCCTTCTACGGCGGGCGCGACATGACCTTGGACGAGATCGTCGCCGAGGTCGGCAAGCTGGGCGCGCCCCTGGTGCTCCTCACGGGCGGCGAGCCCATGCTGCAGAAGGACTTGCCCGCGCTCGCCACGCTCCTGCTCGAGCGGAGCTACCGCGTCATGATCGAGACCTCGGGGGCGCACGCGCTCGACGGGCTGCCCGCCGAGGTCGTCCGCATCGTCGACGTCAAGACGCCCGGGTCGGGTGAGTCCCACCGCATGCACTGGGGATCGCTCGAAGGCCTTCGGCCGCGCGACGCGGTGAAGTTCGTCCTCACGAGCGAGGCGGACTACCAATGGGCCACAGAGGTCATCCGAAGCCGGCGGCTCGCCGACAAGACCGAGGTCCTCCTGTCGCCGGTCCATGGGCGCCTCGCGCCCGAACAGCTCGTGTCATGGATGCTCCGCGACAAGCTGCCGGCCCGGCTCAATCTCCAGATCCACAAGTACATCTGGTCGCCCGAAGCACGCGGCGTCTGACGGAATTCCCTTAAGTTTGCTCGCTCATCGGCCGAATGACGCGCGATGTGGACAATGTCGCGAAGGGCTGTGGATAAATTCCGCAAGACTCCAGAACTGGCCGTCGACGCCGAACCGGGATAAATTGACGCACCTCGACCGTGATTTCCGTTGACAACGCGCGCAGCCTGCTGGTAGCGTCCTGGCGCCTTTCTTACATAGTAAGTGCCTAAGAACGTTGGGGAATCTCGCGATGTGCTCCCATCATTTGCCGGGAGCTCGACCTCGGAGCCCATGAACCAAGACATCGAGCACTTCGGAATCTCGCTCCGTCGGGCGCGTCAAGATCGCGCGCTGACACTCGGAGAGATTGCCGCGTCGACCAAGGTTCCCCGCACGGCCCTCGAGCTCATCGAGGAAGGCAGTCTCGATGGGCTGCCCGCCGACGTTTTTGTGAGGGGCTTCATCCGTTCGTACGCCCGCGCCGTCGGCATGAGCGAGCTACAGCCGCTCGCTCAGTTCGATCGCGCGCTGCGGGCCCGCACCGAGGCCGCCCGCGCCGAGTCCGCGCTGCCGGTCGTCGATCCGATGATCGCCGGCATCGCCACCGGGCAAGGGCAAACGCAGATGCAATTGCAATCGGACGACGACTCCGAGGCGGCCGCGTCATCGCGTCGCGGCCTCGGCCTCGCGGTCTTCGTGATCGTCCTCTTGCTCATCGCGACGATCACGCTGTCGCTCCTGCTCCGGCGCCCGCCGCCCTCTGGCGAGGGGCTCAGTCTCCGCTTGCGCGGCGCGGAGGGGGCTTCGCCTCTCCCGCGAGCCCTCCCCGAGACGACTTCGTAAGGGAGCCGGCCCAGCGAAGCTGGGCCTCCCAGCATCAAACTCGCTCGCGATGCTCCCTCTGGCGAAGTTGTAGACTCCCGGCGTGCCTGCCTTCGCTACCACCGCTGTGGTCCTTCGCGCCGTCAGCTATGGAGAGGCGGATCGTGTCGTGACGCTGCTCGGGCGCACGACGGGGCGCTTGTCGGCGCTCGCGCGGGGGGCGCGCAAGAGTCAGCGACGCTTCGCGGGCGGCCTCGGGCTCTGCAGCGTGGGCGACATCTCGGTGCGCGAACGGGCCGGCGCCGAGCTGCTGACGCTCGAGAGCTTCGACGTGACCTCGAGTCATCCGAGCTTTGGCACCGACGTCGCGCGGATGGCGCACGCCGCCTACGTCGCGGAGCTGGTCACGAAGCTGTGCGCGCCCAGGCAGGTCGAGCTCGGCGTCTTCGACTGGCTCGAGACGTTTCTCGATCTGCTCGACGCCAGCGGCGCGAGCGCCGAGCGCCTGCGCGTCTTCGAGCTGGGGCTGCTCGGCCGGTTGGGCTTCGGCCCGATGGTCGCGCGCTGCGCCGTCTGCGGGGGCGAGCGCAGCGGCCCGGGGCCCGTGGACTATCGCTGGGATCCCGATCGCGGCGGCGCGGTGTGCGGCGCTTGCGGGCGCGCGGGTCGGCCGATGCGGCATGAAGTGAGGGCCACGCTCGCGCGCCTGGCCGAGACGTCGCTCGCGGACGCCACCGTCGAGGCCCTGCCGGCGGACATCAACCGGGGCTGCCGCGAGGCGCTGCTCGAGATCGTCAAGAATCACATCAGCGGTCCACTCCACTCGCTGGAATTCATAGCCAAGTTGGGAGGGCATCCGTGAGCACGCGCCCGCCGCTGCTCGGAATCCGTCACGTCGCGCTCTTCGTGCGTGACCTGCCGGCCGCCGAACGGTTCTGGATCGACGTCATGGGCTACGAGGTCGAGTGGCGGCCCGATCCCGACAACGTTTACCTGCGGGGCGGCCGCGACAACCTGGCGTTGCACCGTTCACCGGCACACGCGAGCCCGCCTGAAACGGACCAGCGGCTGGACCACGTCGGGCTCGCTGTCCCGGCGCGGAACGACGTCGACGCCTGGGCCAGCCACCTGGAGGAGCGCGGCGTGATGTTGAAGGCGCGGCCCAAGACCCACCGCGACGGCTCGCGGTCGCTCTACTTCCAGGCGCCCGAGGGACTGCTCGTCCAGATCATCCACCACGCGCCCTTGACCGACGGTTCCTCGTGATCCCGGCCGTGCACGACCCGAAGCTCGGCCCGTCGACGAAGGTCGACCTGCTGGGCGTGACCCTCCCGGGCTCCTACTTCCTCGACCTGCGCCACTACGATCCGGTCGCCGTGGCCGCGGCGCTGCGCCGGCCCGTGCTCGTGCTCCAGGGCGAGCGCGACTTCCAGGTCCGGCGCGCTGACTGCGACGGGTGGGCGAGGGCGCTCGCGGGTCGCCGCGACGTCGAGCTCGTGCTCTACCCCGCGCTCAACCACCTCTGCGAGGCGGGACAAGGCGTGTCGCGCCCCGCGGAGTACGACCGCCCGGACCTGCACGTCGCGCCCGAGGTCGTCACGGACGTCGCGGTCTTCATCGAGGCTTTGGGGCAGCCGGCGGCATCGACGTCCCACTGACGATCGATTAGAGTGCGCCCGCTATGCCGGCCTCCGCGCTCGAACAGATCGTCAGCCTCGCCAAGCGGCGCGGCTTCGTCTTCCCGTCCTCCGCGATCTATGGCGGTCTCGGCAGCACGTGGGACTACGGCCCGCTGGGCGTTGAGCTCAAGAACAACGTCAAGCGGGCCTGGTGGCGCAGCGTCGTTCACGAGCGCGACGACATGGAGGGCCTCGACGCGGCCATCCTCATGAATCGGCTGGTCTGGAAGTATTCGGGCCACGAGGCGACGTTCTCGGACCCGATGACGGACTGCCGCAACTGCAAGTCGCGGCCGCGCG
Organism: Polyangia bacterium; assembly: GCA_036494575.1. Lineage (GTDB taxonomy): Bacteria > Myxococcota_A > Polyangia > Fen-1088 > Fen-1088 > DASZFV01. Next base: position 7,056 of record DASXOE010000012.1, read on the forward strand.
CCGACCACGTCTTCGCCGCGCAAAAGGGCCGCGATCCGAAGGGCCTCGCCGAGATCAACGCTGGCATCGCCGCCAAGGACCTCAAATGTCCGAAGTGCGGCTCGACCGACCTCACGGAGGCGCGGCCGTTCAACCTCATGTTCAAGACGACGGTGGGCGCCGTCGACACGGGCGACGATGCGGGGCTCGCCTACCTGCGGCCCGAGACGGCGCAGGGGATCTTCGTCAACTTCAACAATGTGCTCGATACGATGCGCCGCAAGCTACCGTTCGGCGTCGCGCAGATCGGCAAGGCCTTCCGCAACGAGATCACGCCCGGCAACTTCACGTTCCGCACGCGCGAGTTCGAGCAGATGGAGATCGAGTACTTCGTCAAGCCGGGGGAGGACGAGGCCGCGCACCAGATGTGGATCGACACGCGCACGAAGTGGTACGCGGAGCTCGGCCTGCGCCCCGAGAACCTCAAGCAGCGCGAACAGACCCGGGACGAGCTCGCCCACTACGCCAAGCGCTGCGTCGACCTCGAGTACAAGTTCCCCATGGGGTGGAGCGAGCTCGAGGGCATCGCGAACCGCACCGACTTCGACCTCCAGGCGCACAGCCGCGGCCCGAACAACCCGGACTCCCTCGTCGAGCTGCGCTACTTCGATCAGGAGCAGAAGAAGCACATCATCCCTTACGTCATCGAGCCATCCGCCGGCGCGGACCGCGCGACGCTGGCGTTCCTCTGTGACGCCTACTCCGTCGAGGTCGTCAAACCCCCGACGGATGAGGAGTCCGCGAGGATCCGAGAGGAGATGAAGAACTTCACGCTCGGCGTCGAGAAGAAGGAGACCGAGACCGAGAAGAAGGCCGAGCTCCTCCGCATCGCCGCCGAGATCGTCGAGGGCAACATCGCAGGCGTCGTGCATCTGCTCGACGCAACGGTCGGCAACGAGAAACAGCATGCAAAGGCGATACGCCTTGCCTTGCAGGGGATGGTGGAGACGAACTTCCGCACCGTGCTGCGCTTGCACCCGCGGCTCGCGCCCATCAAGGCGGCCGTCTTTCCGCTCAAGAAGAACGAGCCCCGCCTCGTCGAGCTCGCCCGAACGATCAAGAAGAACCTCCAGGCCGCGGGCGTGCGCGCCGTCTACGACGACACGGGCGCCATCGGGAAGCTGTACCGGCGGCAGGACGAGATCGGCACCCCCTTCTGCGTCACCGTCGACTTCCAGAGCCTCGAGGACGGGACCGTGACGCTGCGCGACCGCGACACGATGGGGCAGCAGCGCGCCAAGCACGGCGAGCTCCCGGCGGCCATCGCGCAAAAAGTCTGACGATTCGCGCCGATCGGTGCCACTGTCCCGCTCCGAGATCGGTATTTCCCAAACCCACAAACCACGGTAAATAAGCGCCCATGCCAAGCCTCACGAAGTCCTCGAAATCGAAGTCGAAGCTGCTCGTCAAGCAGCTGAAGCAGCTAAAGCAGCTAAAGAAAGTCGCCAAGGTCGTCAAGAGCCTGAAGAACGGCCACAAGAACGGCGTCAAAACGTCGTTCGCCGCGCCGAAGACCGGCGCCAAGGCCGGCAAGCGCGTCTATTTCTTCGGGGGCGGCAAGTCCGAGGGCAGCAAGGAGATGAAGAACCTGCTGGGCGGCAAGGGCGCGAACCTGGCCGAGATGGCCAACATCGGCCTGCCGGTTCCCCCGGGCTTCACGATCACGACCGAGGTCTGCACCGAGTTCTACGCCCTCGGCAAGAAGCTGCCCAAGAGCCTCGACGCCGACATGCGCGCCAACGTTTCTAGGATGGAGAAGCTCGTGGGCGCCAAGTTCGGCGACGCCGCGAACCCGCTGCTCGTCTCGGTGCGCTCGGGCGCCCGCGCGTCCATGCCCGGCATGATGGACACGATCTTGAACCTGGGTCTCAACGACAGGACTGCGGCCGGCCTGGCCGCCAAGTCCGGCAACGAGCGCTTCGCCTACGACAGCTACCGCCGCTTCATCGCGATGTACGGCGACGTCGTCCTCGGCATGAAGCCCGAGAAGAAGGAGGACCACGACCCGTTCGACGTGCTGCTCGACCGCAAGAAGCAACAGCGCGGCGTCAAGGTCGACTCGGAGCTGCCGGCCGACGCGCTCAAGGAGCTCGTCATCGAGTTCAAGGCCGAGATCAAGAACCGCGTGGGCGTGAGCTTCCCCGAGGATCCTTACGAGCAGCTCGGCGGCGCGATCAAGGCCGTCTTTCAGTCCTGGCAGAACGATCGCGCCAACCTGTATCGCCGCCTGAACAACATCCCGGCGGAGTGGGGCACGGCCGTCAACGTGCAGGCGATGGTCTTCGGCAACAAGGGCACCGACTCGGCGACGGGCGTGTGCTTCACGCGGGATCCGGCGAGCGGCGAGAATCTCTTTTACGGCGAGTTTCTCGTCAACGCGCAGGGCGAGGACGTCGTGGCGGGCATCCGCACGCCGGAGAAGATCGAGGCGCTCGGCAAGATCATGCCGAAGGCCTACAAGGAGCTCCTCGACATCCGCAAGAAGCTCGAGAAGCACTACAAGGACATGCAGGACATCGAGTTCACGATCGAGGGCGGCAAGCTCTACATGCTCCAGTGCCGCAGCGGCAAGCGGACGGGTTTCGCGTCCGTGCGCATCGCGGTCGAGATGGTCGACGAGAAGCTCATCCCCAAGGAGGAGGCCATCCGCCGCGTCGAGCCGGAGGCGCTCAACCAGCTCCTACGCCCCGTCTTCTTGCCCTCGGCGAAGAAGGCCGCCATCGAAGAGGGACGCCTGCTGGCCAAGGGCCTGCCGGCGGGCCCCGGGGCCGCCACGGGGAAGGTCGTCTTTTTCGCCGACGAGGCGGAGGCGCTGGCCGCCAAGGGCGAGACCAGCCTCATCCTGTGCCGCCACGAGACGAGCCCCGAGGACATCCGCGGCATGAACGCCTCGCTGGGCTTCATGACGGCCTTCGGCGGCATGACGAGCCATGCCGCGCTCGTCGCGCGCCAGATGGGCAAGGTCTGCATCGTCGGCTGCGACGCGCTCTCGTTCGACTACCACGCGCGCACGATGACGGTCGAGACCGCCAAGGGCACCGTGGTCGTCAAGGAAGGGGACTGGATCTCCATCGACGGCTTCGCCGGCGAGGTCATCAACGGCCGCATCGAGACCGCGCCGAGCGAGGTCATCCGCGTGCTCATCGAGAAGAACCTCGATCCCAAGGAGGCGCCCGTCTATCAGACGTACGCCAAGCTCATGTCCTGGGCCGACGCGGCACGCAAGCTGCGCGTGCGCGCCAACGCGGACCAACCCGACCAGGCCGAGGCCTCCGTGGCGTTCGGCGCCGAGGGCATCGGCCTCTGCCGCACCGAGCACATGTTCTTCGGCGAGGACAAGATCGGGCCCATGCGCGAGATGATCGTCGCCGAGAACGAGTCGGATCGGCGCGCCGCGCTCGCCAAGCTGCTGCCCCTGCAGCGCGCGGACTTCGCGGGCCTGTTCCGCGCCATGAAGGGACGACCCGTCACCGTCCGGACGCTCGACCCCCCGCTGCACGAGTTCCTGCCGCACGACGAGGCCGGCGTGCGCGCGCTCGCGACCGCCACGGGCCGCACCGTCGACCAGGTGCACGCGCGCATCGAGGAGCTCAAGGAGTCGAACCCGATGCTCGGCCACCGCGGCTGCCGCCTCGGCATCACCTACCCCGAGATCACCGAGATGCAGGCGCGCGCGATCTTCGAGGCGGCCGTCGAGGTCTCAGCCGAAAGTCCGGGCGTCCAGGCGGTGATCCCCGAGATCATGATCCCCCTCGTGGGCACGAAGAAGGAGCTCGACCTGCAGGCCGCCGTCGTTCGCAAGGCCGCGGCCGACGTGTTCGCCGAGAAGGGGAAGAAGCTGCCGTACCTCATCGGCACCATGATCGAGGTCCCGCGCGCCGCGCTCACGGCGGGCGAGATCGTCGAATCGGCCGAGTTCTTCTCGTTCGGCACGAATGACCTGACGCAGACGACCTTCGGCCTGTCTCGCGACGACGTGCCGAGGGTCCTGGCCTCGTACCTCGAGCACGAGATCTACACGGTCGACCCGTTCGTGAGCGTCGACCGGGGCGGAGTGGGCGTGCTCATGAAGATGGCGGTGTCGGCCGGCCGGGCCAAGAAGCCCAAGCTCAAGCTCGGCATCTGCGGCGAGCACGGCGGCGACCCGTCGTCGGTCCAGTTCTGCCACGAGATCGGCCTCGACTACGTGTCGTGCTCGCCCTACCGGCTGCCCATCGCGCGCCTCGCCGCCGCGCAAGCAGCGCTCAAGAGCTGACGCGCTCGAGACAACCTCCGCTGGCCTCCCACGGTCGAAACAGCATGCGCGAAATCCCCGCCGCGGTGACGACGGCGTCGTGGCGGGTCCGCGCGCGGACGCCGCTGGGCGCGTGGGCCGTGGTGGTCCTCGCGGCAGCGGCCCCGGCCTGCAAGCTCAACCAGCAGGGCGTGCCGCCGCCGCTCGATCGGATCGCGTTCCCCGCGAGCGCGCTCGTCGATCCCGACGGGCGCTGGCTCTACGTCGCGAACTCGAACTCGGACCTGCGCTACAACAGCGGCACGCTGGTGAGCGTCGACCTCGACGCCACGATTCGCGATCGCTTCGGCGCGGGGGGGCAGGCGGCCCCGACCTGGCAACTCTGCGCGGGCGCGGACCGCATCCGCCTCGACTCCGACCCCGATCCCTGCTGCTGGGACTACCTCGACCGTAACATCCTCGATTGCGACGAGCGGCTCTACATCCCGACCGACTCGACCGTCGAGATCGGCAGCTTCAGCGCGGGCATGGCATTCCAATCGTTCCAGGAGCCGGCCTGTCCGGCGGCGGCCGACGTCACGACCTATTCCAGCGCCCGCCACGACTGCAACACGAATTGCCCCGGAGAGCCCGCCCTCGGCCGGCTCTTCATAGGCGTGCGCGGCGACAGCTCGCTGACCTACGCTGACACGGGACGCGTCGCCGATCCGGTCCTCGGGACGCGACCGGCGTTCTCGTGCTCGGGCCAGATGGCCGCAGACGCGCGCGTCTGCCAGGTGACCCAGATGAACCCCGATGAGGCGCCCGGCGCGAGCACGACGCCCATCCACGTTCCCGACGAGCCCTACGCGCTGGCCCTCGACGCGCAGCAAGACCTCCTCTACGTGGGCAACCTGCGGGGCGACACGTCGCACCCTCAGACGGGTGGTATTTCGCTCTTCGACGTCTCGCGTCCGAGCGGCAGCCCCCGCGCCGCACCCACGTTCCTCGGCGCGTCTGCGGCGTTCTTCAACCCCGACGTCAACGGGAACTTCGGGATCACATCGCTGACGTTGCGCGAGGACCTGCACCAGGTCTACGCGTCCTCGCGCTACGGCACGAACGTCGTGAACGTCGTCCCATCGCTCGACGGCACCTGCTCGCAGGATCACAAGGACATCGTCCTGGCGGCCGGCTCCGACGCCTTCACGACGCCGCTCTTTGGAGCCGAGATCCGCGGCATCTCGTTCCTGCCCGAAGGCAACCGGGCCTTCGTGCTGCAGCGCGTCCCACCCGCGCTCGTGGGGTTCGACGTCTCGAAAGATCCGAACGCCTTCGGCAATTTTTCGAGCGAGGTCCTCGAGACCTGCGCCGCCCCAACTTTCTTACAATCCTACGACTCGGGTGAGGGCACGCGGCTCTATGTCACCTGCTTCGACGCCGGACAGATCTACGTATTCGATCCCGAGGTACCCCGGCTCATCGCCGTCGTCAACGCGGGCCGTGGCCCGGCCGGGCTGGCCTTCCCCCAAACGCCGAGGGCCGATCGCAAGGAACGCCTCGCCTACGTCGTCGGATTTGCGGCCAACGACATCGCCGTGCTCGACCTCACGCCGGGCAGCGAGACCCAGTACCGCGTCGTCCAACGCATTGGCTTCCCGAGCCTGGTGCCCCGATGAGCCGCGCTTGGCTCGGCGTCGGGCTGCGGGCCCGCGTGCTCCCATGGCTCTGTCTCGCGGCCTTTCTGGCAGCCGCGTGCACGTCGCAGCCCGTGCTGTTGCCATCGCGCGACTTCGATCGTCCGACCGACATCACGTTCGTTTGCATGGAGACGGTCTCGACGGCGACCGCGACCGCGAGCTCCGGCGATGCCGGGTTGGCTGACGCAGGCTCGGGAGCGCCCGGCGACGGGGGCGCCGCGAGCGGTGACCTCGTCTTGTCGGGCAGGCCCATGCGCGTGTGCCACCCGCGCGGCACGATCGACGTGCCGAATCCGAGCCTCCACACGTTCGCCTTCCTGCCGAACAGCTCGAGCGGCGAGCTCTCGGTCATCGACACGGACAATTGGAGCCTCGTGAACCTCGATCCGGCGAACTCCGGATTCAACCGATTGCCGATCGGCGTGCTCCCGAGCCAGATCTCGGCGAGCGACGACGGATGCCGCCTCGTGACCGCCAACCATGGCTCGTGCGATCTCTCGGTCGTCGACCCCGCCGCGCTCCTCGCGTCGACGGTGGCGCGCCAAACGAGGGCGAGCACGGTGGCGGCCGCCGGGAGCACGATCGTGACGAACGTCGTTCCGAAGGCCAAAAATAGCGGCCGCGAGCTGCGCTTGTTCGCCGGCGAGGTGACGTTCCTGCCCATGGGAACGGCCACGATGACGGTGGCCGGGGAGAATCTCTGCTCGGGCGACCCGGGCCATCAATGGCAGGCGCTCGCCACGTTCCCCTCTTGCGATCTCGTCGCGCTCATCGACCTGCCGAGCGGCGTCATCCAGAAGGCTGCCTACGCGCGCAAGAGCGGCGATGGCGTCGCGCTCGTGCCTCTGGCTGACGGCGAGGATCCGGTGTGTCCCGTCGACTGCCTCTACAGGCCCGCGGGCGCGCCGTCGGATGCTTCGTCAGAGACGTCGTCCGATGCTTCGTCTGATGCTTCGTCCGATGCTTCGTCAGCGACTTCGTCCGATGCCGACGCCTCCCACGGGGCCACCGTCGCGGAGGGAGGGATCTCCGAGGCTGGTGTCGACGCGGGCGCCGGTGGGGAAGGTGGGACGCCATCGACGGAGCCCGGAGACGTTCCCTTCGTCGGCGCCTCCGGCGAGCTCCGCCCGGGCCCCCTCGCCATCACCCCGGAGAGCGGCCGCGCCTACGTCGGCCTGGCGAACGCCGCCTACGTGCTGGCGTTCAACGTCGCTCAGAACCAGCTGCTCGTGCCCGCCGGCGGGGGCGCCATTCCGCTGCACGAGGGGGCGCTCGGCACGAACCGCCTCCGTCTCTCGATCGATCCGTACAAGGACAAGACGACCGGCGGCGAGGGAATTGCAGGGAGCTTCGTGGGCGACGATCACACGGATCCACCGCGCCAGTTCGTCGCCGATCGCCAGTACCTGTACGTCGTCGCGCGCGACGGCACACTGCGCGTCGTTCAGGTCGCCCACCTTCCAGAGACCGAGTGCGAGACGAACCTGGACTTCTCGACGATCACGGACGTCTCGGTCCGAACGGCCGCTTGCCCCGCGGTCGTGGGCGCGAGGGTCCGACAGCCGGGCGCGATCGGTCCTGGCATCCGGCTGGCCACGCCGCCCGTCGACGTCGCCGTGGCCGACATCCGCCCGTCTCCGCCGGACCAGAGCGAGACGTCGGTCTCCGGAGCGTACGCCTGGGTGCTCACGGTCAGCGGCTCGGTCTACCTCGTCAACATCGACCCCGTGCTTCGCAACATCTCGTTCGTCGAGGAACGCGACAGCGCGAACCAGGCGAGCGGCGTGCTCATGTGTGTGAAGCCGCCGAGCGACTGCCACACCGAGGACGATCCCCCGCCGAACACGCTGCGGAATCGCAACGTCCTCGGGTACTCGCTGGCGCTCGATCCCACATCGGGCCCGCCGCGCCTCGACATTCCACCGTCCCAGGCGTTGATCGGTCCGCGCATCGAGTCCATCTGGACCCAGGGCTCGCTAGCCAACGCGACGGCGCTCACGGACGATTTCATCAAGACGTACGTCTTTTTCCCCGATCCGTCGGCCCCCATGCCCCAGACGTGGTCGGTGACCTGGGAGGGCAACTTGATGGCGAGCCCGCGGTTATCGGGTCAAATGCACATCGGCGCGAGCGGTCCTTCGCTCGTTGACCTCGGGGAGGATTTCTGCCGGTTGGGCGCGCAGAACGACGACATCGTCACGCTGGAGGGCTGCACCAACACAAACCAGTGCGGCATCGGCAAGGTGTGCGTCCTCGGCAGCAACGGCACCGAGGGAGCCGGTGGTCTTCCCATCAACGGCCTATGTCTCGACGCCGAGAGCGAGCACGTCGCTTGCGACAGCCTGCTTTCGACCGTGAAGCGCTACGACGTCAGCGCGGCCACGCAGACCGCCCTCGGCCTGGTGCCCCACAGGGACGAGCTCGTGCGTCCCGCGCTCCGCCCCTGCACGCCCACGCAGGCCGGTGGCGCCGACGGTGGGACTGACGGCAGCGTCGACGCAGGAACCGACGGCCGCGTCGCAGCCGCTGACGCAAAACTTGCGGACGCCGCCTCCAACGCGCAGGGCGGCGCCGTGCAGACCAACGACTGCTTCAATCCCGCCGATCCCAGCACGACCGGTTTCCAGTGCACGCGCGATCGTCGCTGCCTCTTCCCTTGCAAGACCGCGGGCTCGACCGAGGGTTGCCGCGCGGGGCGAACGTGCGTTGCGTTCGAACCGAAGCCGGGCGACGGTGCGACGCCCAGCATGAACGAGTGCGACACCCACGACTGTTTTTGCGCCGACGCGCCGCCGCTCGTTGGCGCGCACGCGACGAACACGAACGTCTGCCTCGGCGAGCTGTTCCCTTATACGCTGGGCGTCGGTCGAGGTTTCCTCGTCGCGGGCTCTCAAACCGGCGTTCCCTCGACGGGCGTCGCCGATGCGAACGGCGCCTGCGTGCCTTTACCCGGCCTCGATCCGCGCGTCCGCATCCGCATCCCCATGAACGCGCCCGTCTGCACGAATGTCCCCGACGACGCCAGCACGTTCGACAGCCGTTGCCAACCGCTCCTCTCGAATCCGCAGCTATGCATGCCCATGGCCAGCAAGCTCCAGCAACTGGCGGAGAACACGGAGCCCGACCCGAACCCGTGCGTCTTCAACGGAGGGCCGAACGACGCCGACCCCCTCGGCCAGCTGGCGCCGTCGCATGTCCAGGCGCTGTTCCGGAACCGCGAGATCCAGTTCCTCATGACCAATCTCGAGCAGCCGCCATCGGGCTTGTTTCAGATCAGCTTCGACGTCCACGGCGGCTTCCAGCCCCAGACCGTCGCGATCCCGAGCACGGTGGAGGTCACCATGCCCGCGCGCCTCGCCCTCGGGCCCTTCGACTCCAAGCCGCAGACAGGTACGGGTCTGACCTCGGAGATTCCGTACCTGTTCGTCGTCGATCAACGGCGCCTCGGGCGAACGCAGGGCGGGGGCCCGACGCGCGGTCAGCTGCTTCGCATTCACCCGCGCGGCGAGCTCATCACCACTCCCGTCCCGGGCGCAGAGCCCTGGTACGAGGATCTGACCAACAGCGCCAACCTGTTCCCGATCCAGTAACGATTGCGCTCGCGGCGGCCTGCGGGGGCAGGGTGCTCACGAATTTGACGTGGAGTTGGTATGAGCAGAGACTACATGTAGGTCTATATGCTCTTGGACGCCCGAGAACCCGAGCCAGCGCGGAAAGAAGACGAATCATGAGGGTGCGTTACACTGCAGCGGCTGGCATGAACGAAACCGCCCTTCGCGACGTCGACCGCCTCCGCGACGTCGACCGCTGGCGGGACAAGATCGAGGTCCGCCTCGACAACCGGCAGGTCTTCTTTCTGTTCTTCGGGAGCGCCGTCGTGGCCTGCATGCTGTTCGTGCTTGGCGTCATCGTCGGCAAGCGTATCGAGTCGCGCGGGCGGGCCGACGCTCTCGAGGTCCAGGATCCCCTCGCGGCCCTCGATCGGGCGCACCAGCCGCCCATGGTCGCGGGACCCGCCGCGCCGCCGGCCGAATTGACGTTTCAAAAGGCGCTCGGCGCCGGGCCGAGCAAGGGCATGACCTCGTCGAGAACGATCGCCGCGGCGCCCAAGCCCACCGCGCCTGCCGCGCCGAGGCCGCTCGCGCTCGCGGCACCCAAGCCCACCGCCACGAACGCAGCCGTCAAGGTCGTCGCTCCCGCCGCGCCCAAGCCCGTCGCGCTCGCCGCGCCCAAGCCGCCGTCGGCCGCGGCGCCCAAGGCTCCCGTGGTGGCCGAGCCCGCGAAGCCCAAGACGAGGTACACGCTGCAGCTGTCGGCGTTTCCGACGCGCGAGGAGGCCGAGGCTTTCGCCAAGAAATACGACGGCACCTTCGTGCTGCCGACCGAGCTTCCGGGCAAGGGCACCTGGTTCCGCGTGCGCTGCGGTGCCTTCACGTCGTACCAAGAAGCGACCGCGGCAAAAGCCGCCTTCGAGAGGCAGAACAAAGTCATCGCCCTGGTCGCGACCCGCTAGACCGCCGCCGGGCCGTGCCCGTCAGAACAACAGGCCCACGTTCACGTGGAAGACGCCGATGCGGGTGTCGCCCGGGCGGGGGTCGAGCGGCCAGGCCCAGGCGAAGCTGAGGTCGCCGATGGGCAGGCGAAGCAGGAGCGGTGAGACGCCGACGCCGTGGCGAAACTGCGACGCCGAGAGGCCCTGCAGCGAGTCCGCGACGACGCCGTTGTCCATGAACACGGAGCCGTACCAGGGCGGGCTGATCGGGAACTGCAGATCGATGTTCTGGAGAATGCGCAGGTTGCCGCCGATGGGGCGGTACTCGATGCCGACGAGCGACTGGCCGCCCGGCGTGGCGGCCGGAATGAGGGTGTACTCGACGATCTCGGTCCGTCCGCGGTCGAGGTTGAAGCCGCGAATGGTCGTGTCGCCCCCGGCGAAGTAACGCTCGACCTTCGGCAAGAGCGACGCGCCCCCCAGCGGCAGGCCTTGGTCGAACCGGAATCCCACGCGCAAGTAGAAGATGCGGCCGAGCGGCACGACGGAGAGCGCGTGCACGCCGATCTTGAGGAATGAGTCGTCGCCCGTGGGAAAGGGCAGCGGCCGCAGCGGCACGGAGAGCGCCGGCACGGCGAGCTCAGCCGTCGCGTCGACGCGCAGGCCGGCCGTCGGCAGAAGGCGGTTGTCGAGACGCAGCCAGCTGACGTTGGCCGAGACGCTGCCCACGGTCGTCGAGAGCTGGATGTTGGTTTGCCCCTCGTCGGGGCCGCCGCCACGCACGAGCGGCTCGGTGTGCGTCGTGTTGCGCAGGTTGTAGTGCACGCCGGCGTCGACGCCGGGATAGAGCTCGCGCGAAAAGCCGATGGACCCGCCGCCCGAGCGGATGTCGCCGAGGCGCACGGTCGCCTGCTGGAGGTAGCTCAGCGACGCGTCGAGGCGGAAGAGCGTGCCGAGGAAGCGTTGGTCGAGGAAGGTCGCCGTGCCGCGCCGCAAGGACTGTCCCACGGCGAGGTTGCTCGTGAAGCCCCAGGCGTGCCCGAGGAGGTTGCGGTTCTCGTAGCCGGCGCGCGCATAGAGGCCGATCGGGAACGACGAGCTCGGATCCTTCTGCTCGGTCGAGCCGCCCACGCCGACGTGGACGAGGCTGTACTGCTCGTAGCGCTCCTCGACGTCGACGACCATGGGCACGACGGGCCGATCCTCCTCGCGTCCGGGGAAGGAGACGGGCGAGGCGTTGTTGAAGAGCTGCATGAAGCCGAGGTTGCGTTGCCCGCGTTCGGCCGCCGTCGTCGTCAGCAAGGATCCAGTCCCGAGCGGGATCTGCTCGAGCACGGTCTGGTCCTTCGTCACGAAGTTGCCGCGCACGAAGGTGGGCCCGACGCGCACCCGCGGACCCGGCTTCAGCACCCAGGTGAGGTCGACGTCGTTGCCCGCGCGCGGCGCCTCTGGCTCGGCCGTCCCCGTGGGATAGCCGGCGTCGCCCAGGGCGCGCTCGAGGCGGCGGCCGTCGTCACGAACGACGGCCGGCATGAACGGCTCGCCGGGCCGCAGCGAGACGCTCTCGAGGAGGTACTTCTGACCATAGGGGAGCGGGCCGCCTTCGGCGCTGCGAAAAGACTCGGAGCGCAGCCTGACGCGCGGGCCCTCTTCGATCGTGAAGCGCACGTAGATCGCGCGCGCGTCGCGCGACTCGGTCTCGGCGCCCGCCGCGATCGCGCCGAGCGCGCCCAGCGCCTCGGGCGAAGTGGCCGCCTCGCCGTGCGCCGTCGCCTCGGGGAAGCCGTGGGCCCGGTAGTGATCGACGAGGCGCTCGGCATCTTGCTGGAGCTGCCGGCCCGTGACGTAGCCGCCGCTGCCGAGACCGATGTGGCCGAGGAACGGGAACGTCCGGACCGAGACCACCTCGGCGAGCTCGGCGCTGGACAGCACGCTGTTGCCGACGAACTCGATGCCGCGCACCTTGAGCTCCGGCCCCTCGTCGACGACGAAGGTCACGCGATCTTCGTCGGCCGACAGATGATCGCGCCGCCACTCGACGCGCGCGAAGAAGTAGCCCTCCTGCTGATAGTAGCGCTGGATGCCGTCGGCGCTCGCCGAGAGCTCGTAGTCGTCGTACGAACCGCGGTCGAACATCGTCAGCTTGTCCTTGAGCGTGCCCTCGCCCTTGTGGGCGTTCCCCTCGAAGGCGATCTGAATGCGCTTGCGCTCATTGATCATGAGCCCGAGGCGCACGTTCTTCGCCGAGCGATCGATGCTCTGCTGCAGGTTGAAGTCATGGGAGACGCGCGCGCCCACGTAGCCGAGCGCGCGGTACTTCTTGACGACCTTCTCGACATCCTCGCGCAGCTGCTTCTGCGTGAACGGCGAGGGCTCGAGCCACAAGGTCTCCCAGTCGCGGTGCCGGAAGAGAGGGTCGATGTCTGCGGCCGAGATCGCGCGGTTGCCCGAGATGGCGAGCGGCCCCAGCGGGTAGCCCGGACCCCGCTGGATGCGAACGTAGAAGTCCACGGCGCCGGGGACGCGCCGCGAGGGCACGGCGTCGAGGCGCACGTTCGCCTCGAAGTACCCGGCGGCGCGCAGGTACTCGATGACGTGTCCGCGCTCGACCTCGAGCGCCGCCACGCGCGCGGGTCCCGCCGGCGGAAGGACGTGGCCCGCGCGGATCGAGACGCGCCGCTGGAGCTCGTCCTGGCGGACGTTCCACCCGTTGCCCTCGACGAAGACGTAGCGCAACCGATCGTAGCGCTCGACCTCCGCGATGACGACGATCCCCCCGCGCCCGGCGCGCGTCGAGAGGCGCGCGCTGTACCCCACGGCCTCGAGCGCCTTCTTCTCGCGAGGCAGCGTCCCGATGAGCACGCCGCCCACCTCGTCGGCGGGGCCTGACGCGACGAAGGGAGAGCCGAGCGGCGCGACGCTCGCGAGGAGCGCCTCGAGCTTCTCCTTCGGGTCGAAGTACGATCCGGCGAGCTCGTAACCCACGATGATCTGCATGGCCGCCGCCGGCGACGGCTCGGGGGCCGGCGCGCCGGCCCGCTCGGCCTTCGCGTCGTCGGCGTCGATCCCCTCCTCCTGGGCCCGAGCGGGAGGCGCGAGCAGAAGCGAGAGCAGGAGTAGCGCTGAGCGGCGGCGTCTCACGGTGGGGGCGTCAGTTCCTGATCGGGTAGTCCAGCCGGAACTCACCGCTGAAGTTCGGCGGCAGCGTCTCGGAGACGCCTTGCTGAGAGGACAGCGTGAGGCGCTCGACCCCCAGGCTGACACCGAGATAATCGAACCCCTGGAGATCGAACTGCGCCGTCGCCTTGCTGTTGTTCTGGAAGCCCTGGAGATAGTCCGCCTGGAGGTTGAGCTTGCGGCTGATGCGTTTGCGGATGCGGCCCTGGAAGCCGTCCGGGCCCACGGTGAGGCGCAGGTTGAGGCCCGTGAGCTTGAGGAAGGTGTTGTCGATGTAGGGCTGCAAGAGGTTGTCGAGCGTGTCCCGCGTGAGCTGACCCGCGACGTCGGCCCCCGTCGTGATGTTGGCGCCCACTGTCGGGTTCTGCGTGCCGATGCGCTGCGAGTCGGTCGTCGTGCGGCCCGTGAGCAGCAAGAACGCCGTCTGCGTGCGATCGAGGCCGTCGTCGGTCGACAGATCGATCTGCGCCTCGCGCAGCGGGCCGTGGATGCGCAAGCGCACCTGGTGGTCCGCGCCGTTCGCGTCCGTGACGGTGCTCAGCGCCTGGATGTCGAGCTCGGGCGTCTCGCCGTCGGGGATCGACTTGGTCTCGACGAAGATGATGTGGTTCGCGTTGGCGACGAGGTCGAAGTCGCCGCGCATGCCTGGCAGGTTGAACCGGCCGTCGGTGGGGCGTACGTCGCCCGCGATCGCGGGCCGCGAGAGCGTGCCGCCCACGTGAATGAGGACGTCGACGTGGATCTCGGGCGCGATGTTGTTTTGCACGACGAAGCCCTCTCCGACCGTGCGCACGGTGAGGTCGAGCCCGAGCCCCTCGAGCAGCGGCTTGCCCTCGTAGAACGGACGCACCGACGACTCGTCGACGCGCGGGCTGATGACGAGGCTCTGGACCTTGAAGTCCTGGATGAAACGACCGGACACGAGCCGCGTCTCGCCGGCGAGCGCGAAGCCGTCGTCGACGTTGCCGCGCAGATCGAGATCGAAGCCGAGGTCGTCGACCTCGAACGTGCCGGGAGAGCGGTATGCCAGGCGCTCTCCGTGCAGCGGCAGATCGACGTTCCCCGGCTTGAACGGCAACAGCGACGTGAACTGGATGCGGCCGGCGCGCACGCCCGCGCCGCCGATGATGAGCGTCCCCTGCTCGTCCAGCACGACCTTGACGTTCCTGAGGACGACGCCGCCGTTCGACAGCTCGACGATGCCGCTCTTCACCTGGACCTCGGTCCCGAGATCGCGCAACCGGAAGTCGATGGCGCCGAGATCGAGGCGGCCGCGCACATCGGGCTTCGCGAGCGTGCCCGCGAGGTGACCCTTGATGCGCGCCGTTCCCTGGGCGTCGGAGATGGCGTCAGGGGCGACGTAGGCGAGCAGCTTGGCGCTGACGTCGCCCGAGAGGTCGGCCGAGAGGTTCTCGGGCACGAAGCCCGGCCCCAGGCTCGCCCCCCCCGAGAAGTGGAGCGTCGCGCCCTCGACGGTGACGGCGACGTTCTCGACGGAGACGCCGCCTGCGTCGAGCGCGAAGACGCCCGAGCCGATCGTGACGTCGCTCGGGAAGTCCTTGGGACGTAGCTTGACGGCGTCGACGATCGCGATCTGCCCACGCAAGCTCGGCTTGGCGAGCGTGCCGCCCGCCTGGACCTCTACCTTGAGATCTCCGCTGACGCTCTGGAGCGCGCCGCGCAGGAACGGCTGCAGGAGCTCGAGATCGAGGTGGCCGGACATGGCGCCACTGATGGCCTGCCCGTCGAGACGGCCTTCCGCCGCGAGCGCGCCACCATCGGTCGCGAACGTCACCTTGTCGAGCGCGACGTGATCGCCCTTGGCCGTCACGTGGAGGGGCGACGTCGTCTCGACGCGCACGCGCTGCACGATGGTCTCGCCGCTCTCGCCCGTCGTGCCGCGTGCGATCGAGAGCCAAAGCTCGGAGAGCAGAACGTCGAGCGCGAGGGGCTTGCCGGGCTCGACGTCGAGGATGACACGGCCAGAGACCACGCCGCGACCGTCGCCAAAGGCCGCCAGCTCGGGCAGCAGCGGATCGAGGGCGACGCGCTGAAACGAAACCAGGCCGTGCGCCAGGGGACCGCCCGCGATGAGCGCGGCCTCCGCCTCGACTTGGAAGCGGCTGAAGAGCTCGCCCCGCACGGACACGCCGGGGACACCGCGCGCGCCGACGCGTGCCGGTGCGAATGTCAGGTGCGCCGGGCCGAGCGCGATGCCGCGCGCCACGACGTCCGCGAGGTCCAGCGTGCCCGCGACCTCGGGCCGGTCCGGCCGGCCCCCGATCTTCAGGCGCGCGCTCACGCGCCCCGTGACGGGCACGCCCGCGTCCGCGAGACCCGGCAGGCTCTCGAGCGGCACGTCCGAAAGGACGACGAAGAGATCGAGATCCTGCTTCTTGACCCCCACGCGCCCCGTGACGTCAACCGCCCCTCCGGCCGGCTGAGCGATGCGCAGAGCCCGCACCTCGAGGGTGTCGCCCTTGAGCGCGACGTCGACGGGACCTACGGAGTAGGATGCGCCGAGCGCCGTCACCTTCGTGCCCGCCGGCACGCGCAGCGAGGCCGTGGGCCCATCGAGCGGTCCATGCGCCGACGCCGAGAACGATACGCGCCCGTCGACGATGTCACTGCCCGCGAGGGCGGCGAGCTCGAGCCCGCTCGCGGCGAGCTCGAGGTCGACCTGTGGCGAGCGCAGCGGGTTCGAGGCCCGCTTCTGCCACAACCGGAGGCTCCCGTGGGCGTCGAGCGTGCCGCCGAACGCTGCCCCCGAGAGGGTGTCGAGGCGCGCGATCCCGTCCTTGAGCCCGAAGCGCGCCTTGAGCTCCTTGACCGAGCGGCCGCTCGCCGCGATGCCGTCGACGACCGCCTCGCCAGTCGCCTCGGGCTGCTCGAACGTGCCACGCGCGCTCGCCGTGAGACGCGCGCTCTTGGCGAGCGGGGGCAGGCCCAGCTCGCCGAGGAGGCGCGCCAGATCCGCCGCGACGACGTCGAGGCCGAGCTCGAGGACCTGCTTGGTGAGCAGCACGCGGCCTTTGGCCGTAGCCTCGGCCCCCGTGACGGCCACGGTCAGTCCGTCGGTGCGGGCCACCTCGGGCGAAATGAAAGCGTCCCCGTGCACGCGCACGACGCGCGGCAGACCGCCGGCGCGCGCGCGGGCGAGGCGCAGGTCCAGCCGCCGCACGCGCGCGGATTGGTGCCCGAGATCCGCCGTCGCGTCGATGCGCCCGTCGAGCTGTCCACCCGCGAGGGCGCGCAGCGGGGGAGGGACGTAGCTCTCCGTGTGGAGACCGTCGAGCCGAACGGCCGCGTCGAGCGCGAGGCGGTTCGTGTCGAGGTGGGCGTCGAGGCCCAGGCGGCCGCCACCCGGGGCGCGGAAGCCGAGCTTGGTGACGTCGACCTTGCCAGCCTCGGCGTCGAACCCCAGCTCGAAGCCGATGCCGAGAGCCTGGTTCGTATCGAAGGCCACGTCGAGATCGTCGAAGCGCGCCTTGACCTTCAGCTTAGCGAAAGTGTCATGCAGCTCTATGGTCGCGCGGGCGCCGGCGCCGCCGTCGCCCACGGTGAGGCCGTCGATCTTGCGCCCCGCTGCCACGGCCGCGAACGCGTCTCCCGCGCGCGTGAAATCGCCCTTCAGCTTGATGCCCGGCACCGACGTCGCGCCGTAGATCCCCGTGAAGAAACCCTTGGCGACGAGCGTGCTCTTGCCCGTCTCCGCGCCCGGCAGGTCCAGGAAGATGTCGTCCGACCACTCCGGGGTCGTCGCCACGCGGTTGATCACCACGCGGTCGAAGGGCAGCACGTTGTCGTCGAGGATCTTGAGGTAGCCTCCGCCCGTCGAGACGATCGGGCCCGCGTCGAATCCGAACACGGGGTGCTTTGGGTCGACGGACGACTGGATGAGCGAGGCGCGGGCGTGCGTGTGGCGGAGCTCGAGCCCCCACGACCCGGGAAAGTCGAAGATCGCGTCGAGGTCGCCGAGCTCGGCGCTCGCGATCTCGAAGAAGCCACCCGGCGCGGGCGGCGCGTCCTTGGGGGGCAGAGGCGGCGGCACCTTGGGGCCGAGGGCGGCCAGGAATCCGATGCCCTCGGCGTGCTCCATCGCGGCGAAGCGCCACAAGACCTTGGGCACCTGCAGGTCGTGAATCGAGAAGCTGCCGCCGATGAGCGTGCGCAGCTTGATGCGCGCGTCGAGGTGCGGGACGTCGAGCACGACCGTCCCCTCGGGATCGACGATCTTGAGACCGTCGACGGCGACGGGGCTCGGGACGTCGGTGATGATGTCGAGGAGCGCCCGCAGGTGCCACTCGACCCCGCCGAGGGAGATCTTGCCGGCGTTGGCGGGCAGGGCGCCCTCGATGAGGTGGCCGAGCCGGGGCCCCTGCAAGACCACCGAAGCGGCGAGCACGGCGAAGCCGATCGCGCCGACGATCCCGGCGACGGTGAGACGGATCACTCTGGCGATGCGGGACTTCGGCACGGAGGCCCGCCATCTTCGCACAACCTGGCCTCACGCCCGTGCGCTGTTGAAGGCTCGCCTCGCGGTGCTGATGAGGTAGGGTCGATGCAATGTCCGCGCTCTCGCCCTCGGGAAAGCCCAGCCTCTACGTCCTCGATGCGCTCAACTTCCTGTTTCGCGCCTTCCACGCGCTGCCTCCGCTCAAGACGACGAAGGGCGAGCAGACCGGCGCGATCTACGGCCTCTGTCAGATGCTGCTCAAGATCGAGCGCGAGGAGCGACCCACGCACCTCACCTGTGTCTTCGATGCGCCCGGCGAGAACTTCCGCAACCAGATCTACTCCGGCTACAAGGCGCACCGGCCGCCCATGCCGCCCGAGCTCGCGGGCCAGATCACGATGGTGCACACCGTCGTCGAGGCCTTCGGGCTCACGACGATCGAGGTGCCCGGCTACGAGGCGGACGACATCATCGCGGCGCTCGCGCGGCTGGGCAGGGCGGCCGGCATGGAGGTCGTCATCTGCTCGTCCGACAAGGACCTCCTCCAGCTCTGCAATGAAGACGTCTGGATCCTCGACACCATGAAGAACCGGCGCCTCGGCTCGGCCGAGGTGAAGGAGAAGTTCGGCGTCGGTCCGGCGCAGGTCGGCGACGTGCTCGCCCTCATGGGCGACTCGATCGACAACGTCCCGGGCGTCGACGGCATCGGACCCAAGACGGCGGCCGAGCTCATCAACAAGTACGGCTCGCTCGACACGCTCCTCGAGCACGCGGGCGAGGTCAAGGGCAAGCGGGGCGAGGCGCTCGTCGCCGCGCGCGACCTCGTACGTACGTCGCGCGAGCTCGTCCGCCTGCGCGACGACGTGCCGCTGCCCAAGACGCTCGAGGAGCTCCACCGCGTCGAGCCCGATCGCGAGCGGCTGCGGGCGCTCTTCCGCGAGCTCGAATTCTCGCGCCTCGAGAACCAGCTCTCGCCGTCGGGCGCCGCGGCCATCGCCGTCCACGCCGAAGAGCCCACGCTCGCGCCCGCCGAGCCCGCGCCCGTGCCCGAGGCCCTCGCGCCCGTGGCGCCGCCTCCCGACGCGCGCGTCGTCCTCGACCGCGCCGGCCTCGCCGGCGTGGCGCGCGCCATCGAAGCGGCGGGCGTCGTCGCCGTCGCCGCGCTCTACGACGGCCCTTCGGCCGTGCGCTCGGATCTCGTGGGCCTCGGCTTTGCGATCCCGCGCGGCGCGGACGGGCCGCCGGACCGCGTCTACGTCCCCATCTGCCACCGCTACCTCGGCGCGCCCGCGTGCGTGCCCGAGGCCGAGGTGCTCGCCGTGCTGGGTCCGCTCCTGGCGTCCCCGACGATCGCGAAGCACGCCCACGACGCCAAGACGCTCGACGTCCTCTTGCGCCAGCGCGGCCACCTCATGCGGGGCGTCGCCACCGATGCCATGATCGCCTCGTACCTGCTCGACGCCTCGCGCGCGCGGCACGATCTCGACATCGTCGCCATGACCGAACGGACGGGCCCGGTCGAGGTCGCGGCGCGCCCGACCTGGATGGGCACGGGCCGCACGGCCCGCACGGGGGTCGACATCCCCGCCGAGGAGGTCGGACGGCGCCTCGCCGCGGAGGCCGCCGCCGTGCTGAGGCTCGCCCCGCTCCAGACCGAACGGCTCGCGAGCCAAAAGCTCGACGGCCTCTACCGCGAGCTCGAGCTGCCGCTCGCCGGCGTGCTCGCGCGCATCGAGTGCCGCGGCGTCCGCCTCGACACCGACAAGCTGCGCGTCATCGGCGCCGAGGTCGGCGTCTCGCTCGCGGCGCTCGAGAAGGAGATTCACACGCTTGCGGGCGGACCCTTCAACATCAACTCGAACAAGCAGCTCGCCGACGTCCTCTTCGGCAAGCTCAGCCTCCCCGTGATCCGCAAGACCAAGACCGGCGCCTCCACTGACGCCGACACGCTCGAGGAGCTCGCGGCGCTCCACCCCGTTCCCGCCAAGATCGTCGAGTACCGCGGGCTCTCGAAGCTCAAGGGTACCTACATCGACGCGCTGCCCGCGCTCGTGAACCCGCGCACGGGCCGCCTGCACACGTCCTTCAACCAGGCCGTCGCCGCCACGGGCCGCCTGTCGTCGAGCGAGCCCAACCTCCAGAACATCCCCATCCGCACGGAGATCGGCCGGCGCATCCGCGAGGCCTTCGTCGCGCGGCCCGGCTACCTGATCGTCTCGGCCGACTACTCGCAGATCGAGCTGCGCATCCTCGCGCATCTTTCGGAGGACGCGGCGTTCCTCGACGCGTTCCGCTCGGGTCAGGACATCCACCAACGCACGGCGGCCGAGGTCTTCGGCGTGGCCCCGGAGGCGGTCACGGCCGAGCACCGCCGCATCGCCAAGGCCATCAACTTCGGCCTCGTGTTCGGTCAGGGCGAGTTCGGCCTCAGCCAAGTGCTGCGCATCCCGCGCGCCCAGGCTCGCGAGTACATCGCCAGCTACTTCAACCGCTACGCGGGCGTCCGCGCCTACATGGAGACCGCCATCGTGACCGCGCGCGCCACGGGCGAGTCGGCGACACTGCTCGGCCGCCGGCGCCCGCTGCCCGACATCCGCTCGACGCGCGCGCAGGACCGGGCGTACGCCGAGCGCATCGCGCGCAACACGCCCGTGCAGGGGACGGCGGCGGACCTGCTCAAGCTCGCCATGCTGCGCGTCGACGCCGGCATCGAAGCGGGCGCCCCCGGGGCGGCGGGCGCCGAGCTCCTGCTGACCGTCCACGATGAGCTCGTCTTCGAGGTGCCCGAGGCGGCCGTCCCTGCCTTCGGGGCCTGGGTCAAGCAAGAGATGGAGTCGGTCTACGCGCTGCGCGTGCCTTTGACGGTCGACGTCGGTTCGGGCCTCACCTGGAGCAGCGCGCACTGACGGCCGCGGGCGATTCGGTTATCATCAACTGTCACTTGATGAATCGCGCGGCCGCTATCGACTTTGCTCGGATGGCCGCTGCGGGCCTCTTGCTCGCGGCGGCGGGCTGCGAGCAGCACGTGACGCCCACCGCGAAGGGCGCGCCCACCTTCGAAGCTCGCGCCGACGCTGCGACGGCACCGGCGCGCGACGGCCTGCCGAGCGCGTCCGCGAGCGCCGCCAAGGGCGCCGTGCCCGAGCCGCCGCCGCGGCCGTTGCGCCGCTGTTTCCCCCAGCGGCCGGCCTGGGACGACGCGGCCGTCGCCGACCTCCTCGATCGCGCCGCCGACCTCTTCGACGCCGGTGACTACCCGGGCGCGCTCGTGTGCGCCGAGGAGGCCGCGCGCCAGGCGCCGCGCTCGGTCGAGGCGCACCACAACCGGGCCGTGGCGCTGCTCCATCTCGAACGTCTCGACGAGGCGCGCGACGCGTTCGCGCTCGCGCTCGCGCTCGCGCCTGAGGATCCGGAGACGCTCGAGGCGGCCGCCGACCTCTACATCAACCAGCTCCCGCCGTCCGCCGACCGATCGCTCCTCGGCCTCGAGTACGCGCGCCGGGGCACGCGCCACACGCCGGCGCGGGACGCCGCGCGCCGCGCGCGGCTTGCGCTCCTCGAGGGCCAGGCGCTCATCGATCTCGGCCGGGCCGCCGAGGCGCTGCGTCGGCTCGACGCCTCGCTCGCCGCCGAGCCCGACGTCGCGTCCGCGCAGTACGAGCGCGGCGTCGCTCTCTTCGAGCTGTGTCGCTTCGACGAAGCGCACCGCATGTTCGAGAAGGTCCTCGCCGACGACTCGGATCACGCCCACGCCCTTTATCACCTCGGCCTCATCGAGGAGCGGCAGGGGAACGAGGCCGCGGCCGCGCGGCACCTGGCGGCGGCGACGGCCGAGGATTCGAAGTCGTTCCCGCCGGCGCCGGACGTCTCGCAGCCCGACTTCGCAGCCCGCGTGAGCCGCGCCGTGGCGGCGCTCGACCCCGACATTCGGCGCGACCTGACGGGCATTCCCGTCGAAGCGGCGGACGTCCCAGCCCAAGAGGACCTCACGGCGGAGAAGCCGCCGCTGTCGCCGACGATCCTCGGCCTCTTCCGCGGGCTCCCCCTCGACTGGAACGCGCGCGAGCCGCTGCCGACGCAGTCCGGCCGACCGAGCAAGAAGGGCCGCGCCGAAGACGAAGGCGCGCCGCCGCCGCCGCGTTGCGCGCCCACCGACGCGCCCGATCGCACGATCATCCTCTACCGGCGCAACATCCTGCGCACGGTCCACGACGACAAAGAGCTCGACCAGGCCATCACGCGCACGCTCCTCCACGAGGTCGGCCACCTCCGCGGCGAAGACGACGGCTCCCTGAGAGATCGCGGCCTAGAGTAGGGAACTCTTAGTTGAAGACTGGCTGAGTCGGAGCGAGCGCAGCGAGCGGGTCCAGACACCGGGGAGGCGCGGCTTTGCCTCGCCGGCTCGCCTTACGGAGCGATCTGGGGAGGGTCCGCGGGAGGGGCGAAGCCCCTTCCGCGCTAGAGCTTCTTGCCTTTGCCGTCGGCCTTCTCGGCGTCGATGCGCGCGCCGCCGACCTTTTCAGCCGGACGGCCTTCGAGCTTGATGTCTTGCGAGTCGGGCGGGAGGACGGCGTTGCCCTCGGCGAGGATCTTGCCCGAGGCGTCCTGGAACTTCTTGTGAATGATGAGGCCGTCTGACGCCGCGAAGCCGCCGATCGAATTGATCGCGAACGTGCCCGTGACGACGTACTGCTCGCCGGCCTTCGCGACGAGCGGCTTCGCCTTGCCCGTGTTCCAGTCCTTGAGCGGGTAATCGGCCACGAGCAGGCCGTGGTCGAGCTTCGTCGTCGGCGTGTCACCGAGGAAGAAGTGCGGCTGGTCGCAGGGGCGGCAGCCGCCCGTCATCGCCGGAGCCGCGGCGGCAGGGCCCTTGCCGGGCGCGCCGCCCTTGAGCTCCTTCGCCTCTTTCTTCTTTTCCTTCTTGGCCTTGGCGGCGAGGTCGTCGTTGCACTTGCGCTGCTCGGCCGGGCACTCGTAGATCTCGAGGAGGTACGCCTTGACCTGCACGTCCTTGTCCAGGTACTGGCTCATGTGCTTGCGCAGGCCGTAGATGGACATCTCGCCCGAGGGATACTTCTCGGGCGCGGTCTGGATGTTGAAGTTGGGCTGGGGCGGGAGATCGACCTTGATGGGCGGCAGCTCCGTCCCCTGACCGCGGGCCGGGCCGGCGGCGAGCGGCATCAGGAGCGCCAACGCCAAGGGCACCATGTGGTGGTATACGGTCCGGACTCGTTTCATGGCAGACCTCTTCTCCCGCTCGATGCGGTTCGCCCTGAATAACACGGGGGTTTTTAGCGGGCAAGCCTCGTGGCGCCTCCCGCGACGGCGCGCGGGCCTCGCGGCGGCGATTTGGCTGTGCGCGCTGGCATCGGGTTGTCGCGCGGCGAAGCGTCCTGCGAAGGACGAGGGGGCGCGCGGCGCGGCCAGGCCCGATCTGACGCCGCCGCGCCCCGAGCCGCCTCCCGCGGGTACGCTGCCCGAGCCGACGGCTGTCCCGGCGCCTCCGCACCCGCCCGCGGGGACGCTCCACGTCCACCTCGACACCGAGCCCACGAACCTGCACCCGCTCGCGGCCACGGACGGCGCCGTCCGCGCCGTGACCGACGGTCTCGTTTACCAGACGCTCATCGATTGCGCGGGCGGCGTGTATCGCCCGCTGCTCGCCGAGAGCTGGGACGTCTCGGACGACGGCATGCGCATCGCGCTCCGCATGCGCTCCGGCGTCCGCTGGCACGATCACCACGCCTTCGGTGTGCTCGACGCGCAGGCCACGCTCGAGCCGCTTCTGCGCAAGAGCAAGGGCGGCTGGACCGAGGCCTCGGTCCTCGGCGCCGAGCTCGCGGACGTCGACTCGGTCGAGCTCGTCTCCGAGCGCACGATCCGGCTCGTCCTCAAGCGTCCCTCGGACCTCGCGCTGCGGGCGCTCTGCGACGTGCCGATCCTCCCCGACCACCTCGTGCGTGACGTGCGCCCGGAATCGTCGCCCATCGCGAAGCAGCCCGTGGGCACCGGCCCGTTCCGCTTCGCCGGGTGGGAGCGCGGAAAGCGCATCCGCCTCCAGCGCGCGCCCGACGCCTGGGGGCCCGGGCCGCCCGTGGGCGTCGACGAGATCATCTTCGACCTCGACGCCGACGGCGTGCGCGCGCTCAACCGCACGCGGCGGGGCGAGCTCGAGATCCTGCCCCACGTGCTCGACGTCCATTACCCCGACCAGGTCGAGCCCGCGACGCTGCACGGCATGACGGAGCTCTATCGGCTCACCCCGCAGCGGACGTCGTTCCTCGTCGTCAATCACCGCCACGAGCCGCTGGGCGACGCGCGCGTGCGGCGCGCCATGGCGCTCCTGTGGGATCGCGACCGCTTCGCGCGAGAGCTGCACAAGGATCTCGTGCGTCCCATCGGCGGGCCGGTCTTCGGCGGCGCCGTGCCGCCGCCCGCCTTCGATCGCGCGCGCGCCATCAAGCTGCTCGACGCGGCCGGGTATCGCGACACCAACGCCGACGGCGTCCGCGATCGCGGCGGGCGGCCCATTCGCCTCACGATGCTCGAGGTCGCGGGGAGCCGCACGCTGCCCGTCGAGGCGCACGCCTTCGTCCTCGAGATGCGCAAGGCCGGTCTGCTCGTCGACGTCGTCGCCACCGATGCCGCCACCGTCCAGGCGCGCCTGCAGCGCGGCGAGTTCGACCTCGCGCCCATGGTGTGGGAGGAGCTGCCCGACGAAGATCCGTCACCGCTTTACGCCGCGAACGGAACCTTCAACTACGGCGGCTACCAATCGAACGCGCTCGAGCCGCTGTGGGCCGAGCTGCGCGTCGCGGCGGGCGAGGCGGGGCGGCGGCCGCTGCTCGCGCAGATCGCGAGCGTCGTGGCCGACGAGCAGGCGGTGATCTTCCTTTACCGAACCGACGTGCCGGCCCTCGTGTCGACGCGCGTGCACGGCCTGGCGGCGATCGGCGATCGCCTCGACCTGCGGCGCGTGTGGCTCGACCCGTGACCCTGCCGCGCGCGAGCCGCCTCGCCGCCCTCGCCGCGGTCGCGCTCGCGAGCGGGGCCGGCGCCGCCGCGCGCGCCAAGCCACGCGCCAAGGCCGACGATCGCTGCGCGAGCGACGGGCCCGCGCCCGGCCCGGGGTCGCTCGATCCGTTCCGCCCGCCCGCGCCCAAGGCCCTGGAGCTCAACGCCGGCGGGAAGGCTCCGTACCGGCAGGGCAGGTGGGACGAGGCGCGCGACCGCTACCGTGCCGCGCTGGCCGTCGATCCCGAGTTCCTCGCGCCCAAGCTCAACATCGCGTGCTCGTTCGTCCGGCAGGAGCGCTTCGCCGAGGCGACCGCCGAGGTCGTCGCGCTGCTCGACCGCGCTTACGTGCCGTGGGCGCGCGAGATCATCGACGCCGCCGATCTGGGTGCGCTCAAGGTGCGCCCCGAATGGAAGGAGATCGAGCGCGCCATGGCGGCGTCCGCCGCGAAGTGGGGCGAAGGTCTGGACGCGAGCGTCCTCTTCGTGGCGCGTGAGCGCCCGCCGCTGCGCGTGCCCGACGGCGCGGGCGTGTTCATCCTGAACCCGCACCAGGAGGTGTGGGCCTATGCGCCGCGCACGCAACGGTACCGTCAGGTCACGACCGAGGACGGTCACGTCGTCGCGCTCGCCGTGTCGACCGAGCATGGCCGGATCGCCTACGTGACGGCCGAGAAGCTCGTGCGCGGCGAGCGCCCGGGTGACGTCGCCCTCCGCGGCGTGACGCTTCACGAGCTCACGCTCGCGACGATGACCCACGGCCCCGTCGCGCGCGTCGAGGGTGACGTGCGACGCGTCGCGATCGGCCTGGGAGTCGGAGGCTTCCAGCGTTCCTTCTTTTTCGACCTTCTAGGCGACAAGACGCGAGGGGTCCACCTCATCGAGGCCACCGGCGGCCTCGCGCCCGAGTCTCGGCTCCCAGCGGGGAGGACCAATCAGGTCGTCGTGACGGTGCTCACCGGCGCGGGCGCCGAGGCGATGCACACGCTGAACCTCGGAACGGGCTGCGAGTGGTCGGCAGGAAACGGACGAAGGGAGGGTGGTTTGCCGACCGTGAGCCTGGCTCGGACCGAGCTGAAGTCGGGCTACGGCGCGGGCCTCGCGGGCCTCCCCATACCCTGAGAATTTCCCATGGAGTTAAACGTAGGTTATTGTCGTCTTATGTCGGGAAATATCCGCAACGCACTGATCATATTGATGGTGGCCCTCGGCTCGGTCGTGACCGTCCGCTCGCTCTCGGCGTCGCCCGAGCCCGTGCTCGACGATCCGCCCATCACGATGGCCGCGCCCAAGCGGGTCGAGCTCGAGGACGCGTCGCTCGCGGAGGTCATCAAGCGCTTCGCCTCGCTGGCGCGCCTCCCGAGGCCGGCGAGCGCGCTCGCGCAACGCGCCCCTTAGTCGGCGCGCTTTGCGATAGAAGAGACCCGTGCTCAGCATGACGGGGTTTGGCCGCGCGCTCGTCGACTTCGACGCGGGCGGCGCTCGAGGACGGCTGCGCGTCGAGATCCGCTCGGTAAACCACCGCGGGCTCGACTTGAAGGTGAGGGCGCCGCAACCCGACGCGTTCTGCGAGGCCGAGATCGGGCGCGCCGTGCGCGCCGCCGTCGAGCGCGGCTCGGTCACGGTCCACATCCGCGAAGAGGCGCAGCCCGCGCGCGCCGGCATCGACGAGGCGCGCGCGCAGAAGGTGCACGCCGCGCTCGAGAGGCTGCGCGCCGAGCTCGGCATCGCCGAGCCCGTGGGCCTCGCGGCCATCGCGGCGTTCATGTCGGGGAGCGACGGTGGCGGGCTCGAGGGCGAGGCGCTCTGGGAGGCGCTGCGCCCCGGCGTCGAGAGGGCGCTCGGCGAGCTCGTGGCGACGCGCCGCCGCGAGGGCGCGGCGCTCGCCGAGGACATCGGCGGGCGCATCCAACGATTGGGCGCGCTCGTCGCGGAAATTCGCGCGGCCACGGAGGGGCTCCCCGAACGCTTCGCGCGCAAGCTCGAGGAGCGCCTGGCGGCGCTGCGCGGCCAGCCGGGCTTCGAGCCGGCGCGCATCGCGCAGGAGGCGGCGCTCATGGCCGAGCGCCTCGACGTCAGCGAGGAGCTCGTCCGCCTCGCGACGCACCTCGAGCACCTCGGCGAGCTTCTGCGCGCGCCGGGCGCCGTGGGGCGCAAGCTCGACTTCTTCGTCCAGGAGGTCGGTCGCGAGCTCAACACGATCGGGTCGAAGGCGCAGGACGCGCGCGTCTCGGGCCTCGTCATCGACGGCAAGGCCGAGCTCGAGAAGCTGCGGGAGCAGGCGCAGAACGTCGAGTGAACGCCGCCTCTCCGACGGGGAACCGCCCGGGCGCGCCCGACAACGGCGCCCGAGAATGGTACATTTCATGGTCATGGCGGACTCGGAAGCGGCGGCACGGCGGGGCATCCTCATGGTGGTCTCGTCGCCCTCGGGCGCGGGCAAGACCACGCTCGCGCACCTCCTCGCCCAGACCGAGCGCCTCGAGTTCTCGGTGTCCTATACGACGCGCGCGCCGCGCGCCGGCGAGCGCGACGGCGTCGACTACAAGTTCGTCACCGAGGACGAATTCTCGCGGATGATCCAGCGCGGCGAGTTCGCCGAGTGGGCCGTCGTGCACGGCGGGCGCTACGGGACCGCCGTGCACACCGTCAACCGCGCGCTCGACGAGGGCAAGGACTACCTCTTCGACATCGATTGGCAGGGAGGCGCCCAACTCCGCAAGCAATGGCCCGAGGAGAGCGTGCTCGTTTTCATCCTGCCCCCGTCGATGGCCGAGCTCGAGCGCCGCCTGCGGCGCCGCGCCACCGATTCGCCCGAGGCCATCAGCCGCAGGCTCGACATGGCGACCAAGGAGCTCGAGCACTTCGCGCAATACGACTACCTCGTCGTCAACGACAACCTCGAGACGGCGCTCAAGGAGCTGTCCTCGATCTACGTCGCGGCCCGTTGCGCGCGCGGACGGCGCGGGCACTACGGGCAGATGCTGCTCAGCGAGGCGCAAGAGAGAGAAGGCGGCGGAGGCGGCTCCGCGTGAGCGCCCCGGACGCCCTCACCGTCACCCCCGTCAATCCCATACAGGACATCTGCAAGTCGCTCGCGCTCTACGATCCCGCCGCGGACGTCGAGCTCGTCCGGCGTTGCTACGAGTTCGCGGCCGAGCGCCACGCCGGCCAGCGCCGCCGCTCGGGTGAGCCGTACGTCGTCCACCCGCTGGGCGTCGCGCGCACGATAACCGACCTGCGCCTCGACGTCGCCTCGGTGTGCGCCGGCCTGCTCCACGACTGCGTCGAGGACACGAGCGCCACGGCCGAGGACATCGGCCGCCTGTTCGGCACCGAGATCCAGTTCCTCGTCGACGGCGTCACCAAGCTCGGCCAGATCCCGTGGACGACGCGCGAGGAGCGGCAGGCGGAGAACTTCCGCAAGATGCTGCTCGCGATGGCGCGCGACATCCGCGTCATCCTCATCAAGCTCGCCGACCGCGTCGACAACATGCGGACGCTGCAGCACATGCCGCGCGAAAAGCAGGAGCGCATCGCGCGCGAGACGCGCGAGATCTACGCGCCGCTCGCCAACCGCCTCGGCATCCAGTGGATGAAGGTCGAGCTCGAGGACCTGGCCTTCCGCTACCTCGAGCCCGAGGAGTTCCAGCACCTCACGGCGCGCATGGCCGAGACGTCCGACACGCGCGGCGGCTACATCGAGGAGGTCTGCGAGAGGCTGCGCAAGGCCCTCGCCGAGAACGACATCAAGGCGCAGATCTCGGGGCGCGCAAAGCACCTGTGGTCGATCCAACAGAAGATGAAGAAGACCGGGCGCGACCTCGAGCAGATCTTCGACGTCATCGCCTTTCGCGCGCTCACGGAGTCGGTGCGCGACTGCTACGCCGTCCTCGGCGTCGTGCACTCGAACTGGACGCCCGTGCCGGGCCGCTTCAAGGACTTCATCGCGCTGCCCAAGCCCAACCTCTACCAGTCCCTCCACACGACCGTGATCGGCCCGCGCGCCGAACGCATGGAGGTGCAGATCCGCACACAGGAGATGCACCGCATCGCCGAGCAGGGCATCGCGGCGCACTGGAAGTACAAAGAAGGTGGACCGGCGCAGAAAGCGCTCATTCAGGAGGACGGCAAGGCCTTCGCGTGGCTGCGCCAGCTCATGGAGTGGCAGCGCGATCTCAAGGACCCGACCGAGTTCATCGAGACCGTTAAGATCGATCTCTTCCAGGACGAGGTCTTCGTCTTCACGCCCAAGGGCGACGTCAAGGCGCTGCCAAAAGGCTCGACGCCCATCGACCTGGCGTTCGCCATCCACTCGCAGCTCGGCGAGCACTGCTCCGGCGCGCGCGTCAACGGCCTCATCGTGCCGCTGCGCTACGCGCTCCGCAACGGCGACACCGTCGACATCCTCGCGTCGCCGAACCAAAAGCCGTCCAAGGACTGGATGAAGTTCGTCGTCACGAGCCGCGCGAAGACGAAGATCCGGCACTACATCCGGCAAGAACAGCGAGAGCGGTCAGGCCACCTCGGGCGCGATCTCCTGAACCGCGAGCTGCGCAAGCGGAGCGCCGCGCTCGCGAGCGCCGAGCGCGACGGCCTCCTCGAGGCGGCGGCGGAGCGCCTGCGCGTCGGCAACGCCGAGGATCTGCTCGTGGCCGTGGGATACGGCCGCGTCAGCCCCGAGCACGCCGCGGACGCCGTCCTCTTCGATCGCCAAAATCAACCGGACGGGGAGGGCGCCGCCGCCGCGAGCCCGGCCCCCGAGACGGCGCCCGCGACGGCGAGACGTGCGCCCGCCAAGCGCTCGATCGCCGGCATCCGCGTGCAGGGCGAGTCGGACATCCTCGTGAAGTTCGCGAAGTGCTGCAGCCCCGTCGCCGGCGACTCGATCGTCGGCTTCGTCAGCCGCGGGCACGGCGTCGTCATCCACACGCGCGAGTGCCCGAAGACTCTCGACCTCGATCCCATCCGGCGCGTCGAGGTCGCCTGGGACGACGAGACGCGCACGCTGCGGCCGGTCGCCGTTCAGGTCACCTGCGAGGATCGGACCGGCCTGCTCGCCGCGATCTCGAGGTCGTTCACCGAGAACGGCGTCAACATCTCCCAGGCCAAGTGTCGAACGACGGAGGACGGCCGGGCCGTGAACACCTTCCAGGTCACCGTCGGCCACCTCGAGCAGCTCAAGACGGTCCTGCGCAGCCTCCACGCCATCGAGGGCGTCGTCACCGCGACGCGGATATGAGCGGGTTTGACCCGCGGGGGAGGGGCTGGTAGAAAGCGGCCCGTCATGGCTTCAAACACCCGCAAGAGCTGGAAGCGCCGCGCCCGCCGTCACTCGAACATGGGCAAGAAGCGCAAGGCGATCGACAGCAAACGCTCGACGCCGCCCGCCGAGGTCCTCTTCGCGGGGCTCGGCGAGCCCGGCAAACCCGCCTAGCATCTCCAGCCGGCGCGACGTCTCCGCCCAGGGCCCGCGGGGCGCTGAGCCGCCCTGATCGGATCATGGGCGCACGTAATTGATCCTTTGCGGGATTTCTGCGTTAACATCTGCCAACGTCGCGCCCTAGGGCACTCGGCGAGGTTCACAACCGGGTCTTGACGTCAGGAGCCGCAAAGCGGATGAAAGCCTGCCCGAACTGCCACAGCAAGTACCCCGACGACGCCAACTTTTGCCCTCAGGAGACTTGCGCGACGGCGGAGGGCCCGCGTCGACTGGTTCCCGTTCCGGCCGAGCCCGCGCCTCGTTTTCAGCTGACCTCCAAGCTGGGCGGCGGGCTGAGCGGCGAGGTGTGGGTCGCGCGCGACACGCAGACCGGCAACGACGTCGCCTACAAGCTCGTCACGCCCGAGGTGCTGCCGACGCCGGCGACCTTCGAGCGGGCGCAGCGCGAGCTCAAGCAGCTTCAGCGCGCGCAGAACGCGCACCTGGCGGCCGTCGTCGACTTCGGGCGCAGCGGAGACGGTCGGCTGTTCGTCGTCCACGAGCTCGCGAGCGGACAGCCGCTCAGCGACGTCGTGCGTGACGCGGGGCCGTTGCCCGTCGACCGCGCCAAGAAGATCGTCGCGCAGATCGGCGAGGCGCTCCTCGAGGGCCAGAAGGTGGGCGTCGTTCACCATGACCTCGCGGCCAAGAACGTCCTCGTGGGGCCGAACGATGACGTCAAGGTCATCAACTTCGTCACGCCCCGGCCCGCCACGGAAACCGTGTTCGGCGTGCCCGAATACCTCTCGCCCGAGCAGGCCGAGGGCAAGCTCGTCGACCAGCGCTCGAACACGTACAGCCTCGGCGCGATCTTGCAGCTCATGCTCACCGGCCAGCCGCCGGTTTCGGGCGCCGACACGGCGGCCATCCTGACCAAGGTTCGCGAAGGCACGGTGACGCCTCCCAGCCTATTGCGGCAGGGCCTCACGCCCGAGATCGATCGCGTCGTGCTCAAGGCCATGGAGAAGAACTCGAGCCGCCGGCCTCTGACGATGCGGCAGTTCCTGGCCGAGGTGGCGGGCGTCGTCGGCCTGCCGGCCGCAGGAGTCGCAGCCGCGGTGCCCGCCAAAGCGGCGTTCGCGAAGACCATGATGTTCGCGGGCGGAGGTCCCGACGTCCAGAGCTTGGTCAAAGAGGCCGTCGCCGCGCGCGACGCCGCCAACGGCGCGGCCGCCGCAGCGGCGGTCCCCAAGGCTCCGACGCCGCCTCCAGCCGCCGATGCAAACGCCGTCGCGGCGGCGGCCCGGCGGACGCACGGCGCGGCCATCGCCGCGACGATGGTGGCGTTGCCCGCCGCCGCGGCCGGCGCGCCCATTTCGCAGGACGCGCCTTCCGAACGGAAGCCCGCACCCGCGGCGCAAATGGCGGCCGCTGGAGGTTCCGGCGGGGCAGGCGGCGGTGGCGGTGGCGCGGGTGGTGGCGGCGGTGGCGGTGGCGGCGGTGCCGCCGGCTTCCGCGAAACGCTGTGGTTCAAGAAGGGCGACGTCGAGCAAATGGTCGCAGAGGCGAAAGCGAAGGCCGCGGCCGCGGCCGCCAAAGGCAAGCCCGCGCCGGCGGCGGAAGAGCCTCCCGTCGAAGACGCCAAGCCGCTCGAGGACCGCTATCGGGACGATGGGTCGGTGACCGTCGAGGACCGCAAGAAGTTCTCACTGCGCAGCGGTGGAACCGCGGCGGGGCTCCCGACGGTCGGCGTCGTGCCCGGCGAACGGATGAGCGACGACGAGATGATCAACGAGATCGGCAGCGGCAAGAAGATCTTGATCATCGGTGTCGCGGTCGCTGTGGTCGGCGTCATCGCCGCGATCATCGTCATGTCGATGCACAAGAAGTCTGCGCCCCCACCGTCCGCCGAGGTGACCGCGCCCGCGGCCTCCGCTCCGCCGCCTCCTGCCGCCGCGCCCGCCGCCGCTCCCGCGGCGCCGGCCGCAGCGGCCGCTCCGCCACCGGCCGCTGCGGCGCCGGCCGCCGAAGCCAAGGCGCCCGAGCCCACGCGCAAGCACGTCGCCAGGACGGCCAAGAAGAAGGCCAAAAAGCACCGATAGCGGGAGCTCAGGCGAGCCGTGCGAGCAGCCCGTCGACGGCGGCCGCCACGGCGCTCGCCACCTGCTCGACGCTCCCGCTGCCGTCGAGGATGACGGCCGAGGGGTCACCGGCCGCGAGGCGGCGATAGTTCTCGGCCACGCGCGCCTGAACGTCGTGGTCGTCGTAGCGCTCGACGACACGCCCCGCGGCCCGACGCCGGCCGGCCGCAACGTCGACGGGCACGTCGAGCAGGATCGTCAAGTCCGCGGGACGCACGGCGCGTGCGAGGCTCGCGACCCAGCCGCGCTCGGCCTCCTCGGCCTGGTACGCGAGCGACGACATGAGGTATCGGTCCGTCACGACGTCGACGCCGGCCGCGATGCGGGGCTCGATCTCGCGCCGCAGGTGATCGCGTCGGTCGGCGGCGAAGAGCAGCGCCATGGCATGGCCGTCGGCCGGCGCGCCATCGGGCAGCGCGTGCTGTCCGAGCAAGAGCTCACGGAGGAGGCGACCGACCGGGCCGGTCGAGGGCTCCCGCGTCGCGTGCGCGCGACGGCCCAGGCCCGCCTCGAGGTGCCTCACGAGGCGCTCGAGCTGCGTGGTCGTGCCCGAGCCGTCGATTCCCTCGAGGGCGATGAAGATGGCGCGCGGCGTGGTCAATGTGGCTTGTCCCGACAGGAGGCTTGAGTCATCGCGGCGCCCGAGTTACCAACCTACTACACGGAGCCGACGGTGGCGGAAAGCACGAGCTCGATCTTGCGCCCGGGGAGGGCGAACGCGGCGATCACGCTCGCGCTCGCGGCGCTCGTGGCGTCGGGCGCGGCGTGCCGACGTTCGCGCGGCCGGTCGACGGCACCCAACGCCTCTTCGGCGCCCTTCGACACCCGCGACGTCCGCTGCGTCGAGCGCCCAGAGGGCTGCGTGTTCTGCGAAGGGCACGGCCCCACGTCGCCGCTCGTCGATCCAGACGCGCTCCCGGCCTCGCTCTGCGACCCCAAAGATCCGGGCACCTGCGTCGACTTCTGCACGAGCCTCACGCCCGAGTGCGCCGTCCCGTGGCGCGGGGGCGCGAGCTGCTTGCTGCCGTCGGAGCTCGAGTTCCGACGCGAGCTCTTCCGGCGCGATACGGCGGACCGGGCCGAGGCGCTCATCCAGGGCCGCGTGAGCGACGAGGCCGGCCACCGCGTCGAGGGCGCCAAGATCCGCGTCTGGTTCCAGGGCACGGCCATCGTCGACGACGCCTCGGGCAAGGACGGGGGCTTTCACCTCAAGCTGCCGGCGGGGCCGTGGAGCTACTCGGTCCGCGTCAGCCATCCTGGCCTCGCCACCGAGCTCACGGAGCTGCGCATCGATCGCGGCGGCACGCTGTCGCGCAACTTTCGCCTGCCTCCCGAGACCATCGCGCGCGGGCGCGTCACCGACGGCGCGGGAGGCCCGGTGGCCGGCGCCACCGTGCACGCGCTCCGCACCGCCGACGACCCCATCGACGCCTCCGAGGCGCAGACCTCCGAGGACGGCAGCTTCAGCCTCGGCGGTCTCGACGCCAAGCGCTACACGCTGCGCGCCTCGAAGTTCGGGTGGCTGCCCGTGACCCTCAAGACGCCCGTGACCGTTCCCGGACCGCGCGTGACCTTCAAGCTCACGCGCACGGGCGTCATCCGCGGCCGCGTGCTCGACGCCGACGGAGACGGCCAGCCGGGGGCCACGGTCGTCGCGCTGGCCTCGGGCGGGCTCGGCGAGGCCGGCTCGCCCGTCATCTGGAAGGTCGACACGAACGGCGAGTTCGCGCAGGACCGCTTCCAGCCCGGGACCTACTACCTGTGGGCGCGCCACGGCGAGATGCTCCTCTACCCACCCGAGAAGATCGAGATCGCGGCCGACGATCTCGAGGCCGAGGTCGAGCTCAAGCTCTCACACCGCTGCGCGCGCGTGCGCGGCGCCGTCGTGGCGCGCGCCGGGGCGCCCGTCGAACCCGAGGAGCGCACCGTGCTCTTCGGTCGCTCGCCTCTCGCGCTGCCGCGGAAGGTCGTGGGCGAGATCGATCACGCGGGCAAGTTCGTCGTCTCGGGCTTGCTGCCGGGCCGCTACGAGATCTCCGTGCGCGTCGGCGCGCGCGTCTTGCCCATCGTGAGCGGCCCTCGCGAGGTCGAGGTCCCCATCGAGCCCGGCGTCTCAGTCGACCTGCCCGAGCCCGTCGTCGTCCGCCCGCAGCCGGAAGAGTGAAAGCTTAGTGTAAAACGCGCATGCGAGTCAGGCAGTCGGCGAGGACATGGTGACCCTCGCTCTCGAATGATGTGAAGCGGACGGCCATGCCGGCGACGGCGCGGCTCGAACCGCCCTGCGTGAAGTTGATGAAATAGTGGTTCTTCACCTCGCCCGTCGCGACGACCTCGCCGGAGCCGTCCGGCACGGGGAAGCACACGCGCACGGTCGCGCCCAACGGCAACGGATCGGGGAGCTCGAGGAAGATGCCTCCCGCCGAGATGTTCCTCGCGATGCAGTAGATCTCGCCGAAGAGGAGCGACTCGAGCCTCACGGCGAACATCTTGTCGAAGCGCAGATGGGCGCGCTGATCGGCGGCCGCGGCCGCCGCCGCTTCGGCGCTGGTCGCGCGTTCGCTCTCCTCGTCCGTGGGGGGAAGAGTCGGAAAGGGAAGCTCGGATTGGGTCGCCATGTGCACATCCTACCTTGTGCCCTAATGAAGTCAAAAAACCTACATGTGGGATAACAGGTTGACCTCCCAAGCCCTGGCGCCCGGTCTCTGTGGGCAATGCTGATCTTCGGCTCGGCGGTCTGCTCGCGGGTTCGCCCAGCGATGCGTCTGTCGAAGGGAGGGCGCGTCGCGCTCGCGTTCCTGTATGATGGCGCCGGACCCGAGTGTCGATGCTCCCCGACGAGAGGACCACACACAACAACACGTTGTCGCTGCCCAGCGACGTCGAAGGTTTGGTGGCGGCGCCGGGGCGGGGCGTCGCGCGTCCGCTCGTCGACTTCCTGAAGGGGCAGGGGATCAACGTCCAGACGACGTCCGATGCCGACACGGCGTTCGAGGAGGCCTTGCTGCATCCGCCGGACGTCGTGCTCATCGACGACCGGCTGCCGCCCGCTGGCGGCATCGAGCTGTGCCAGCGGCTCAAGGGCAACGTGCGGACGCACTTCGTGCCGACGATCGTCTTCGCGCTCAACGATCTTCGCCAGCACCGGTTACGGGCCACAGCCGCCGGCGCCGACGCCGTGTTCGGACCGGGAACGGATGCCCAGGAGCGACGCACGCGCCTGTGGGCGCTGCTGCGAACGCGCGCGCTCTACCGGCAGATCGAGAAGAAGCAGCGCGCGCAGGGCTCCGAGATCGTCGAGCGGCGCCGCTGGCTCGGATACTTTCTCCACGATCTGCAGGGGCAAGTCGCGGCGCTCAACGTGAACGTCGACTACCTCGCCAAGCTCGCGCCCGCGAAGGGCGACGTTCGACTGGAGAATTTTCTCGAAAGCATCGAGGATGTGCGCACCGTGTTCGCCCAGCTCATGGCCAGCGTGCGCACGGTGCAGGACTACGATCGCTACGAGACGAACCAGCTCGTGCCGCACGAGACCAGCCTCGTGCTCGGCGACGTCGCGGCCGACGTGGCCGACGAGCTTCGTCGACAGGCCCTCGTCTCGGAGCGGCCGTTCTCCTTCGCGCGGCCACCCGCGGAGACGGAGCGCAAGCTGCAGGGCGACCGCGAGCTCCTGCGCCGCGCGATGTTGAACCTGGGGTTGTCCGCGATGCGCCGCGCGCCCGCGCGCGCCGAAGTCGGCATGACCGTCACCGAGACGGAAGCGGCGGCGCGCTTCCGCGTCACGGTGCCGGGCGAGAGCCTGCAAGGTGCTGATCGCCTGAACATCTTCGAGCCGTACGCGCAGCGCTCCGTGTCCGCTCCTGGCTACGGGCTGGGCCTGGCGCTCGCGCGGGCCATCATCGAGCTGCACGACGGGCACCTCTGGATCGAAGACGTGCCCGAGGGCGGCTGCGCGTTCGTCTTCGAGCTCAGATGGCAGCGGCGCGGCTCTTCGTCGCCGCGGCCGGCCGGCGGCCTGGAGAAGATGTGACCCGCGTCCGACTCGCGGCAGGTCTCGCGTTTCTCATCTCCTGGTCGTCGTTGACGGCGGCTCCCGCGCGCGCGGCGGCGCCACCGGCCGTGAAGGTCGAGGACCTCACGAAGGCGCTGCTCGAGGACGCGAACTACAAGGTGCGCGTGCAAGCGGCGCTCGTCCTCGGGCGTCTCGGCGATCACTCGGCCGTGCCGTCGCTCGTCAAAGCGCTCGGCGACGCCAACAAGACGGTGCGCGCCATCGCGGCGCAAGCCCTCGGTCAGCTCGCCGACCGCGACGCCGCGGATTCGCTGCGCGACCTGCTCAAGCGGGAAGGTGATCCGTTCGTGCGCACGCAGACCGAGAAGGCGCTGGCGCTCATCTCGAGCGACATCGGCCAGAAGAAGGCCAAAATCTATCTGAGCTTCGGCCCGTTCACGGGCGGCGTGAAGGCCGCCAGCCCAGACGCCGCGAAGGTCATCCACGACGCCCTCGCGCGCGAGCTCGGCAAGCTGCAGGTGGTGACCCTCACGCTCGCGCCGGCCGATCAGAAGGCCTTTCCGAAGACGGGCATGCTGGGGTTTTACATCGACGGCAACATCACGCGCCTCGACGACGTGCCCGCGGGCGGCAGCTCCGAGACGTCGTGCGACGTCAAGGTCATGGTGGCGCGCTGGCCATCGAAGAGCATCATCCTGTGGACCAACGCGGGGGCGAGCCTGCAATCCGGAACGCGCCCGCAGGACAAGGTCAGCGCCCGCAAGGACTGTCTCGAGGCCTCGGCCGGCCAGTTGGCCGAAGACCTAGGAAAATTCTTCAAAGCGCAAGGTGGCTAGTATGCTGAGTCTGAACAGGGAGGCCGGGGTGATCAAGCTGACCAAGGTGAAAACTCCGGCTCGTCCCCGGATTTGGAGGCGCAGATGAACAGCACCGAAGCGGCGACCACGTCGCGCCCCGTCTACAAGCGCAAGGTCCGCAACTACCTGCTCGACGTGGGCCTGCAGCTCCGCTACACGGCGACGATCGTCGTCGTGGCTATCTTCCTGACGGCCGGCCTGGGCTTCAAGATGTACCAGGCGACGCGCGACGTCTCGAAGGTCATCCTCTGGACGAGCCTCGTCGATCCCGCGAGCGCCGACGAGCTGCAGTCGCAATTCGCGAACAGCGACCGCGTCGTGCTCTGGGGCATCGTCGGCTTCGGCGTCGTGCTCATCCTGTCGATCAGCGCCGTGGGCATCCTCATCACCCACAAGGTGGCGGGGCCCCTCTACAAGATCGCGAGCTTCTTCGGCCGCGTGCGCGACAACCGCCTCGGGCCGACACCCGCCAACCTGCGCAAGGGCGACGAGCTGCAGGAGTTCTACGGCGCGTTCAAGGAAATGCACGCGTCGTTGCGCGCGCGCGCCGAGGACGACGTGCGCGTCATCGGCAGCGCCGTCTCCGCGCTCGAGACGGCGCCCGACGCGCGCTCGCCCGCGGTGGCGCGCGCGCTCGAGGACCTGCGCGAGCTCCGCAAGCGCAAGGAAGAGAGCCTCGAGAAGCCGATCGACGAGCAGAGCGGGCTGATCCGACCGGTTTCTTGACCGGGTCCGGCTCGCTGCCGCTCGCGAACCCCGGCCCCCCGCGCTGCGCGCGGCTAAGCCGCGCTTCGCTCGCCTCCAGCTAGGACTGTCTGGTCTGCGCGGCGCTTACGAGGCAGAGGCCGTGCAGGAAGAGGCCAGGCAAGAAACAGCAGGCGTAGCCCATGAGCGTCGTCGCCATCCAGGCGACGCCGGCGCCGGCGCGGCCCGCGTAGATGTGGCCCGCGCCCGGAATCAGCATCGACAGCATCACGGCCGTGACGGGATTCGGCTTCGGTCGCAGCGTCAGGAAGTAGGCATCGCCGGCCGAGATGGGCGGCGGCCCGACCAGGTTGAAGCCGGCGCCGGCGCCCGCGTTCTGCGTGAGCGGCTTGCGGCCGGGGTACACATATTCGACGACGCCGGCCGCCGACGTGCGCACGTGCAGCGTCCCGTGCTCGACCATGCGCGCCAGGTGCCGCTCGGCCGTCCGGACCGACACGCGGCCGAGATAGGCGACGTGGGCCGCAGTCACGGGCACGTCCGTCTCGAACAGCACCTTCAAGACCAGCTGTTCGAACTCATCGAAGTCCATGACGACGCTCTTAACAGTAGCATACGACGGAGCGCCTGCGTTTCTTGAGATGCGGTCGAGCAGCGAAGCCTCGAGCGCGAGCGCGCGACGAATCCCTTGACGATCTCGCAACAAGAGATCTGATCGCGCACGTACCCATACATGCGGGCGCCGACATCAGAGCGGCGACGGCCACGTTCAGCCTGCGCCGCCGGGATCGGCGCACGACCAACCGGCGAGCGGCCTGTCGTACTGGCAGAGGAGGCCACCCGAACAGTCGCCGTTGCAAAGGCACTGATCGCGAGGCGTGTGACAGAAATAGCCGGAGATTCCGTAGAAGGCTGTGGCGGTGGGGGAGCAATACGCGCCGCCACAATCCGAGTCGACCTGGCAGTTCCCGGAACCGCACATGTTGCCCTGCGACCGTGCGGAGAAGCCGCGCCACTGGCCCTGACACAAGCAGGCGGCCGGTTGCGCGCAATCTGTGTCGGTCGTGCACTGGTCGTACGAGCACTGACCGGACGGCACGCAGTGACCAGCCCACGGGTCCGCCGGACAGTCGGCGTCGGTCTGACAAGAGGCGGGGAACACCGTCGCGGCGCAGACCTCGCGAGTCGCACGGTGCGGCACTGAGCACGTCGCGCCGCTGGGCACCGGACCGTCGGCGGTGTCGTCGCCGGCGTCGCTGATCATCATCTGTCCGCCGGAGCCGCTTTGGCCCACCAACATGCTCGAACCATCGCAGGCGACGAGCGGTGTCAGCGCCGAGAATCCTACCGCGAAGGCCAGCAGCCGAATCTCGTGACGTTTCATAAGCGGTTTCATCAGCAATCGACGGGCCGCGCACTCTTGCCCGCAGATCTGCGCTGGAAAGCGTCGCCATCGCGACATTCCGATCCGGGCCAGCCGGACCAGCCAGAATGGGGACCTGTTTCGGAGGCGGTCAGCCGCGATCCGCCGTAGTTGACAGAATGCTTATTATCGGACAATCGGATGTAGCTTGGTACGCGTTTCTGCCTGGAGGTTGCTGCTTCCCCGTCCAGAGCAACATGGCGACGCGGCGATTTCGCGGTGCACTCGTGATGGCCGGCGCGCTGGCGGCAAACGTCGCTTGCTCTGCCAAGGGCTATCACCGTCGCTATGTCTTCGCCCAGGGCGCCGGCCACACCGACGGCGCCGCCATCCACCAGTTCATGCCCGAGACGCTGCTGTGGCTCTGGCGCGGCTATCCAATCAAGAAGCAGGGCATCGCAGGCTCGCGAAGGCTCGACGCAGGCCAGGCCGGTCAGTCGGGCCGGGCCAAAAATCCTGCGGCGGCGAAGTCGCGCCGGTCGAAGGTGAAGGCTTCGGGCAAGTGCATCGATCGCATGGTCGCGAACGAGGTGCAGTCGGTGAACGAGAACGTCTGATCCGCGTAGCGGACAAAGACGTCCCAGGCGCCGCGCCGAGTTTCGTCCATAATCTCGACGATGCGGCACCAGCGCGACTCCAAGAGTTTGCCGCCCAAGGTCACCGCGGCGCTATGCCCGAGCCGATAGCGCACGAGCGTCACGGTCTCGTCGAACACATCCGTGGTGGTGACGAGCGCCTGGCCCTTGCGCTGCAGCTCCGTTAGGAACGCGCGCGCGCGCCGGTGGTTGGTGTCCTTCTTGTCGGCCAGAGCATAGAAGGCGCTGGTGTCGACGAACAAGTCGGTCATCGCTTGGGCGCAGCGTACAGGTAGTGATCAACCTGCTCGGAGACATCTTGCTCCCTGGACGACCCGAGCCCGACGATGTCCCAAAGCGAATCGGTCGCCAGGCGAGCCATCGGTGCGTGCTGCGGACGCATTTTCGCATCCAGCGCGGCGCGGATGACTTCCGCGGCAGGACGCCTCTCCTGGGCGGCGGTCCGAACGAGCCATTCGTCCTGCTCGGCCGTCAGGTACACCTGCTTCCGGACCAGCTTACTCATATGATGTATATACATCATCTTCCGCCACGGAGCCAACGAAACGCGGCGAGCGCGGCGAAGACACCGAACATTGGCCGAACGTCAGGATCGAGTCGCAAGGCCCAGAGGCGGCGTCCTATGGTCCCGAGATCGGAGCCAGCGTCGTCTTGACGGGCGCCGCGAGCCGGTTGGCGAGGCTCTGCACTTCCTTGGTCCAGCCCGTGATGTCCGCGAGCCCGCTCGCGCGATCCCAGGCCGTCCCGACGTAGTAGACCGCGGTCCCCCCAGCCGACGCCGGCGTCACGAGGAGGTAGTCGGTGTCCGTGGCTTGCGTCTCCGCCTTGGAGCCCGGTGACAGCACGACCGCGCAGCCCAGGTGGCCGCTCTTGCCGCCGTCGAGGGGCTCCCACACGGCCATCCACGGCGTCTGATGGGCGGGCTTGACGTCGACCTTCAGCAGATTCCCGGGGTGCTTGGCGATGCCGACGCCCACGGACAGCGCGTTTCTGTCCTTCGCGGTGAACGTGCTCTCGAAGCGATTGAAGTGGGAGCCGGCATCGAGGGTCACGCGCTTGACCTCGGCGACGCGCGCGCTCCCAGCATCCCACGGCGCATAGGAGAGCTCGAAGACGAGCCGGATGGGCCCGCTGGCGAGCACGCGCGAGCTCGTGAAGTTCCTCGAGACCGCCAGCTTGCCGCCCGCCCACAGACCGAGCCCGCCGCAGCCGCGCGACTTGGCGACCGAGTAGAAGTCGGCGCCCTCTCCCAAGTCGCGGTGATAGTCACCCGTGAGGTACCAGTCGTTGGCGATCAGCTTGGGCACTCGTTTGACCCAGACGTCGACGCCGCTCGAGACCAGAGGATCCTTCTTGTAAGTCTCGAGGTCTGTCCCGTAAACGCGATGGGCGACCAGATCGTTCTCCCAGACAAAATCGTCGTGGCGCTCGCGCACGAAGCGACCGTAGACCTTGAACTCGGCGCGCGACGCCGGCGGGCGCTGACCGAGCCTCAGCTCGAGCGTCTTCGTCTCGCGCGCGCCGAGGTTGGTTTGAAAGACGAGCTGATCGGGCGCCTCGTCGCCGTCCATGTCGACGAGCTGGGACAGGACGGGCGCGCCCTGCGCGTCCACGACGAGAGCCTTCGTGATGTCGAAGGACGGCGCGACCTTGCCGAGCTCGGCTCTCGTGACCACGACGGTCTCGCTCGGCCGGGGCGCGACCAGCGGATTGACGAGGGTCACCGAGACTCTCTCGACGGTCCGCTCGGCGGCCTCCGCTCGACCCGGAGCTCCAGCGACCAGCGCGCCGGTGACCAGCGCGGCGAGCAATCCGAAGCGAGCGGCGAGGCCTGCCAGATTCCTGTTCATCGGGCGGTCGGATAACACAAACGGCTCGAATGAACAACCGTAACGCCCGCGCGAATTCTCGGGTTTCCTGCTGCCCGGGCGTGGCCCGCGGCCGCCACGTTTGAG
The DNA here is from genome assembly GCA_036494575.1 of Polyangia bacterium. Taxonomy (GTDB): domain Bacteria; phylum Myxococcota_A; class Polyangia; order Fen-1088; family Fen-1088; genus DASZFV01. The sequence goes on from DASXOE010000012.1 coordinate 49,255, forward strand.
CTACACTCCGGGCCCTGAGAAATCATTCCGCGGCGAACGCGGCCCCGAGGACATTTTCATGGCGAACACCACCCTCGATCCCAAGAACCTGATCTTTTCGGGCACAGCGGCGCATCGGGGCCGCACCGTGGCGGTCACCCCCAAGAACAGCCAGCTTGCCCATCTTTGTTATGGCCGCATTCGGCTCGACTCCACCTCGCCGCGCGCCGCCTTCGAGACCAACGACCGCGAGACGGCGCTCATGTGCATGAAGGGCGCCTGCCGCGTCACCGTCGGCGGCACCGGATACGATCTGGACACCTACGACGCCATCTACATTCCCAGAGGCTCTGCGGTCGAGGTCACGACGACGAGCGATGTCGACCTCGTCGAGTGCGCGGCCGACGTCGAGGGCGACTATCCTCTCCAGATCGTGCGCTACGCCGAGATCAAGAAGGATCCGGCGCTGAAGTTCACCGCGGGCGGCGCGTCGACGACGCGCGACCTCAACATCATCATCGGCAACAACGTGCGCGCCGGCCGCATCCTCGCGGGATTCACCCGCTCGATGCCCGGGAACTGGACGAGCTGGCCTCCGCACGAGCACACGAAGCTCCTCGAAGAGGTCTACGTCTACTTCGACATGCCCGAGCCCGCCTTCGGCATCCAGCTCGTCTACACGCAGCCCGACAGGCCCGAGCTCGTGAGCTTGGTGCGCGACGGTGACGCCGTGCTCATGCCCGCGGGGTATCACCCCAACGTCGCGGCGCCCGGGCACAGCATCAACTTCATCTGGATGATGGCGGCCCACCGGGAGGTCGAGGATCGGCAGTTCGGCGTCGTCAACGTTCAGCCCGGCTTCGACAAATCCGGCTCGGGGCTCGAGGCGAGCCGCAAGGGCTGAGGGACGCGACGTGGCCCTGGATTGGTTCAGCCTCGACGGCAAGGTCGCTCTCGTCACGGGATCCGACACCGGCATCGGCGCCGCGATAGCCAAGGCGCTCGCGCGGGCCGGCGCCGACGTCCTCTGCCACTCGCTCGGAGACGAGGCGCGCGAGACCAGCGAGCAGATCCGCGCCCTCGGTCGGCGTTCGCTGCCTCTGTCCGGCGATCTCTCGCAACGCGCCGCGCAGGACGCGGTCATCGCCAAAGCCGCGGGCGCGTACGGACGCATCGACATCCTCGTCAACAACGCGGGAATGATCCGGCGCGCGCCCGCCGTCGAATACTCGGACGCCGACTGGGACGTCGTCCTCGAGGTGAATCTGTCGGCGCCCTTTCGGCTGTCGCGCGGCGTCGGCAAGCTGATGCTCGCGCAAGGCGGAGGTCGCATCGTCAACATCGCCTCGCTGCTGGCCTTCCAGGGGGGCATTCTGGTTCCCGCCTACGCGGCGTCGAAGGGCGCCGTCGCGCAGTTCACCAAGGCGCTGGCCAACGAGTGGGCCGCGAAAGGCGTCAACGTCAACGCCATCGCCCCTGGCTACATCGCCACCAACAACACGGCGGCGCTGCGCGCCGACCCGGTGCGCAGCCGCCAGATCCTCGATCGCATCCCGGCCGGACGCTGGGGCGAGGCCGACGACATCGGCGGCGCGGCGGTCTTCCTGTGCTCGGACGCGGCCCGGTACGTCAACGGCCACGTCCTGCTCGTCGACGGCGGCTGGATGGCCCGCTGACCGTCGAGCTCGGCGTCGTTCAGGTTCTGCTTCGTTCAGGTTCTGCTTCGTTCAGGTTCTGCTTCGTTCAGGTTCTGCTTCGT
>DASXOE010000013.1:0-64414 GCA_036494575.1 Polyangia bacterium
ATCGAGAACTGCGACCCGAGCGCGGCGCCAGCGCTAAGCCTTGCCGCGGCCGATGCGCGTCACGGCTTCCTCGACGTTCTCGCGCAGGCCGAAGGCGGAGAGGCGAAAGTAGCCCTCGCCGCAGCTGCCGAAGCCCGAGCCGGGCGTGCCGACGACGTGGCACTCGGCGAGGAGCTTGTCGAAGAACTGCCAGGACGTCAGGCCCGCCGGCACCTCGAGCCAGATGTAGGGGGCGTTGACGCCGCCGTAAACCGCGTAGCCGGCCTTCTTCAGTCCCTCGCGGATGATGTCGGCGTTCTGCATGTAGTAGGCGACGTTGGCGTCGACGACGGCCTTGCCCGGCGCCGAGAAGACCGCGGCGGCGGCGCGCTGGATGGGGTAGCTCACGCCGTTGAACTTCGTCGTCTGGCGGCGGTTCCACAGGGCGTGCAACGCGACCTTCTCGCCCTTGTCGTTGCGCGCTGCGAGCTCCTTCGGCACGACCGTCGTCGCGCAGCGCGTGCCCGTGAAGCCCGCCGTCTTCGAGAAGCTGCGAAACTCGATGGCGCACGCGCGCGCGCCCGGCAGCTCGTAGATGCTGTGCACCTGCCCCGGCTCGCGGATGAAGGCCTCGTAGGCGGCGTCGAACAGGATCACGGCCTCGCGGTCGCGCGCGTACGCGACCCAGCGCTCGAGGGCGGCGCGGGACATGACGGCGCCCGTCGGGTTGTTGGGTGAGCAGAGGTAGATGAGGTCGACGGGTTTGTCGGGCAGCGCAGGCTCGAAGCCGTTCTCCGCCGTGCACGGCAAATAGACGAGGCCCGGGAAGCGCCCCGACGCGTCGGCGGCGCCCGTGCGGCCGCCCATGACGCTCGTGTCGACGTAGACCGGGTAGACCGGATCGGTGACGGCCACGACGTTGTCGAGGCCGAAGATCTCCTGAATGTTGGCCGTGTCGCACTTCGAGCCGTCGGAGACGAAGACCTCGTCGGCGGTGACCGCGGCGCCCTGGCTCGCGTAGTGCGCCGCGACCGCCTCGAGCAGAAAGTCATAGCCTTGCTCGGGGCCGTAGCCGCGGAAGGTCTCGCGGCGGCCGAGCTCGTCGGCGGCCGCCTTGAGCGCCTCGACGATGGGTGGCGGCAGCGGCAGCACGACGTCGCCGATGCCGAGGCGGATGACCTTGGCGGCGGGGTTGGCCTCGGAGAACGCGCGCACGCGCTTGCCGATCTCGGGGAACAGGTAGCCGGCCTGCAGCTTCTGGTAGCTGGAGTTGATCTTCGCCATCGCGCCCCGGAGGCTATAACATCGAAGGGTCATGACGAAAGCGCTGCGCGACGTCTTCGTCGTCGACGCCGTCCGAACGCCCATCGGCCGCCACGGCGGGTCGCTCGCCGAGGTGCGTCCCGACGATCTAGCGGCGCTCGTCATCCGCGAGCTCGTGCGGCGCACGGGCGCCGACCCGGCCGCCGTCGACGACGTGCTGCTCGGGTGCGCGAACCAGGCTGGCGAGGACAACCGCAACGTCGCGCGCATGAGCGCGCTGCTCGCGGGCCTGCCCGTGAGCGTCCCCGGGGGGACGGTCAACCGGCTGTGCGGCTCGGGCCTCATGGCCGTCGGCGATGCGGCGCGGGCCGTCGCCGTGGGCGACGCCGAGCTGCTCATCGCGGGCGGCGTCGAGTCCATGTCGCGCGCGCCGCTCGTGCTCGCGAAAGCGAGCGAGCCCTACGCGCGCGGCAACGTCACGGCATTCGACAGCACGCTCGGCTGGCGCTTCGTCAACCCGCGCATGGAGGAGCTCTACGGCACGCACGCGCTCGGCGAGACGGCCGAGCTCGTCGCCGAAAAATACGGCGTGTCGCGCGAAGACCAGGACGCCTTCGCGCTCGCGAGCCAGCGACGCTGGGCCGCGGCGCAGGCCGCCGGACGCTTCGCGGCCGAGCTCGTCGCCGTCGAGATCGCGCAGCGCAAGGGGCCGCCGCGCCGGGTCGAGGTCGACGAGCACCCGCGCCCCGACACGACGGCCGCGCAGCTCGCGGCGCTCAGGCCTGCCTTTCGCAAGGAGCGCGGCACCGTGACCGCCGGTAACTCCTCGGGCATCAACGACGGCGCCGCCGCGCTCCTGCTCGCCTCCGAGGAGGGCCTGCGGCGCCTCGGACGCGCTCCGCTCGCGCGCGTCGTCGTCACGGCCGTGGCCGGCGTCGACCCGAAATACATGGGCATCGGCCCCATCCCCGCGACCAGGAAGGCGCTCGCGCGCGTGGGCCTGACGGCCGGGCAGATCGATCTCGTCGAGCTCAACGAGGCCTTCGCCGCGCAGGCCCTGCCGTGCGTGCGCGAGCTCGACCTCGATCCCGAGCGCGTCAACGTCAACGGCGGCGCCATCGCGCTCGGCCACCCGCTCGGCTGCTCGGGCGCGCGGCTCGTGACGACGCTCCTGCACGAGCTCGCGCGCCGGAAGGCACGCCTCGGCCTCGCGACCATGTGCATCGGCGTCGGCCAAGGCATCTCGGCCCTCTTCGAGCGAGCATGAAAGGCCCTCGTCGCGCCAAGCCCGCAACGCGAAAACCCGCGGCGGTGAAGCGCGCCACGCGCGCCAAGGCGAAACCAGCGGCGAAGACGCGGCGTGGGACCGGAGGCCCGCCGGCGAAGGCGCTGGCGGCCGCCGTCGAGGCGCCCAACCCGAGCGACGAGCCGATTTCCCTCGACGCCGCCCTCGATTTCACGCTCGCGCTCGGCAGCGCCGCGCACGAGCTCAAGAACGGCCTCGGCCCGCTCGGAATGACGTTGCAGCTCGTCGAACGCAAGCTGCTCGGCGGCGAGACGGTGCCGCCGCAAGATCTTTCGTTCGCCCGGGCGCAGGTGCGGCGGCTCTCGCACCTCGTCAACGACCTCCTCGACGTCACGCACCTCGACACCGATCAATTCCCCATGCGGCCGCGCGCCGCCGACCTCGCGGCCACCGTCGCCGAGGCCGTCGACGTGTTCCAGCGCGGCAACGTCCGCCAGATCGCGCGCGCCCTGCCCGCGGCGCCGCTGCCCGTGACGTTCGACCCGGAGCGCGTCATTCAGGTCCTCCTCAACCTGCTCGAGAACGCCGCCAAGTACGCACCGCTGCCGGCGCCGATCTCGGTGGCGGTGAGACGCGTCGGCGGCGGCGCGCGCGTCGAGGTGCGCGACGGCGGCCCCGGCCTCCCCGCCGAGGAGCAAGACCGAGTCTTCACGCGGTTCGCGCGCGCGCGCGCCGACGGCGACGGCACGCGCGGCCTCGGTCTCGGCCTCTACCTGAGCCGCGCCATCGTCGAGCGCCACGGCGGCCGCATCGGCGTCGAAAGCGTCCCCGGCCGCGGTGCGACGTTCTGGTTCGAGCTGCCGATCTCGACGCCCCGGACAGCGTGAGGGTCGTCCCCGCCACGACCGGTCCAGCGATCCCGGCGGCGCGCCGTGAATCTGGACGACGCCCCCGTTGGCCGTTATTCTGATCCTTCGCCGGAGCTCGACGTTGGCACGCGATCCGAAAATCACGCCCATCACGCGGCACGAGCCGCGGACCTTCTACGCGACGCGCGTGACCCGCACGCAGGCCGGCGAGTCCTGGGACCTCTGGTCCGTCGAGGACGGCCGCCGCATCGGGTTCCTGTCCGTCGTCGACGACGGGCACGTCGTTTACGCGCTCTCGACCGTCAAGCGCGGCACCTCGCACGAAGAGGTGGCCGACCTCGTCGAAGGTTTTTTCACGCCATCCTCGACGGATGCCCACAATCGGGAGATCATCATTTCGGACTATGACGAAGAGCCCGAAATGCTCGAGTCCGACATCCGGCAGGCGTAAGCCTTCAACGGAGAGCAAGGCGATCGATCGCGTGGACGCAGCGGGGCTCCGCCCCGCGGAGTCCTTCGCGGGGGGGCACGGGGACCCTCCCAGGGTCCCCGTATAAATGTCGGGATTCCGTGGATTCCTGCCCTACGACGAGGGCGCGGGCGATTCCTTCCACGGGCGCGCCGACGAGGTGGCGCGCGTCTTGCGACTGCTCTCGGGCGAGGCGCGGGTCGTCGTGCTGGCCGGGCCGAGCGGCATCGGCAAGACGTCGCTCCTGCGCGCCGGGGTCGCGCCCGCGCTCGGCCGGCGCGGCGCGCAGGTCGTCGCCGTGGGCGCCTACGAGGATCTCGACGGCGAGATCCTGCGCGCCGCGAGCCGCCTCGGCGTGACGCCGCCCATCCCCAACCAGAGCTCGGCCGACTACCTCGCGCGCATCGCGCGCGACTCGCAAAACGGGCTCGTGCTGATCTTCGATCACCTCGAAGAGGCCCTGTCGGACGAGGTCGGGCGCGGCGCCGACCTGGGCGCCCTGCTGGCGCGCGTCGTCGAACAGGGCGGCAGCCGCCTGCGGCTGGTGCTGTCCGTCGACGACACGTCGTTCTCGCGGCTCGACCAGCTGCGCGACGCGGGCGCGGGCGCGGCGCTCGCGTCGAGCGCCTGGATGACGCTGCCCGGGCTCTCGCAGGAACAGGTCTCGGACATCCTCGAGCGCACGGCCATCCAGTCGGGGACCTTCTTCGAGGACGGCCTGGCCAGCGCCGTGGCGGCCGACCTGTGCCGCGCCAGCCGCTGCCGGCCGCTCGATCTGCAGCTCGTCGCGCGCGCCATCGTGGATCTGCGCCTGCCGTCGGTGCGCAAGTACCAGCGCAGCGGCGGTGCCGCCGTACTGCCCGCGCTGTTCTTCGAGCGCGTCTGCAACGAATCGGGCGGACGCGTCGCGCGCCGAGCGCTGCTCGCGGCAGCCGAGCGGCGCGAGGTCATGGCGGAGGATCTCGACGCGAGCACGGCCACGGCCCGTGAGGCCGCCGCCGAGGCGCTCGCGGCCCTCAAGGTGCGCGGCGTGCTGCGGGCCCGCGCGCGCGGGCGTCGCGAGGCCTACGCGCTGGCTCATCCCGGCCTGGCCGCGGTCGTCGAATCGTTCGCCATCGAGGATCGCGCCCGCGCGGCCGCGGCCCGCCGCGCGCTGCGCCGCCGCCTCACGGCGAGCGACCGCCTGCGCCTGCCCGAGCTTTGGGCCGTGCACCGGCACCTCGGCTCGGCGCTCGCGCCCGACGAGCAGGTGACGTTCGTGCGCAGCCTGCGCCGCAGCGCCATCCAGATCGGGCTCGGCGCCGCGCTCGCGATCGCGCTGCTCGTCGCGCTCGTCGGCAACATGCGCCGCTCCTACACGCTGGGCTTCGAGCCGCACGAGGGCGGCGGCGCGGCGCGCGTCGTCGTGCGCCTCGGTCGTGAGGGCCTCTCGTTCCTGAGCTTCCTCCCGAACCATCCTCGCTTCGGCGCCATCCTGGCCGACACGGGGTTCTCTGCGGCGGGCCTCGGCGCCGACACCGTCGCGCGCATCGGCGCGGGCAAGGCGTCGGGCACGCTCGACGTCGCGGGGTCGGACCTGCCGCGCGGGACCGCGATTCCCGGCTGGCTGCGCGAGGTGCTGAACGGCTTGCGCCCCGTCCCGCGTGGCGTCGCCAAGGCGCTCATGGGCGAGCCCGACGGCGTCACGGCGCTCAAGCAAGCCTTCAGCGATCCGCTCGCGCGGCGAGAGACGCTCGAGGCGCTCGCCGTCATCGGCCGCGGGCGCGCAGGCGAGGACGAGATCCTCGCGGCCGCGCTCACCGACGCGGCGCCCGAGATCCGCCGGCGCGGCGTCGAGGTCGCGGCGTCGATCGACCGCCGCCAGGGCAACGGCGCGCACGGCGACACGCTGCGCAGCGCCCTCGGCGACAAGTCGGTCGACGTGCGCGCCGCGGTGCTGCGCGAGACGGCCACGCTGCCGGCGGCCGAGGCCGCGAGCATCCTCACGGTCGCGCTGCGCGATCCGGATCCGGCCTTCCGAAAGGGCGCCGAGGAGGCCACGAACGCGCTCGCTGAACGGGCGCCCGCCGCCGCGGCCGGCGCGCTCGAGCTCGTGCTCGAGAGCCCCGACGGGGGCGTGCGGCGCGCCGGGCTGTCGCTCCTCGAGGCCATCGCCGCGCACGACCCCGCGGCCTGCGCGGCGCCGCTGCGGCACGTCGTCGCCGACGAGAAGGCGCCCGAGGAGGCGCGCGTCGAGGCGCTCCTCATCCTGCGCCGCGCGGGCGCGCCGTCGCCCGAGCTGCGCCCGTTGCTCGAGAAGGCCGTGCGCCCGGAGGCGTCGCCGCGCCTGCGGGCCGCGGCGCTGCCGCTCTACGCGCGACTCGTGACGCCCGAGCAGGCCGAGGAGATTGCGCGCACCGAGATGAAAGGGTCGCCCGCCGCGCGCGCCGCGGGCGCCGCCGTGTGGGGCACGGTCGCCATGAGCCGCCCCGACCTCGCGAGCAAGCCGCTGCGGGCGCTGCTCTACGATCCGGCAACGGAGACGCGCCTCGAGGCGGCGCGCTCGTTCGGCTACCTCAAGCGCGAGGGGCTCGAGCTCGTCGAAAAGGCGCTCAAGGACGGCAGCGCCGAGGTCGAGAAGGCCGCCATCGACTCGGCCGTCGTGCTCGCGCCCGTCAACGCCTACCAGGTGGCCGAGATGCTGGGCCACGCGCTCAAGAGCGTGCGCTCGAGCGTGCGCCGCAACATCATCGACGCGCTCGCGCGCATCGGCGAGACCAAGCCGGCGGCGGTCATGCCGCCGCTGGCGCACGCGCTCAAGGATCCGGACGTCGGGCTGCGCGCCGCGACCGCCAACGCCTTCTGCGCGCTGTCGGAGAAGAACGCCGCCGCCGCCTCGCCCTATCTCCGCATCGCCGCGCGCGATGAGCGCGACGAGGTCCGCACGGCGGCCGCCGCTTGCCTCGGCGAGCTGTCCGAGGCCGATCCGAAGGGCGCGGCGCGCATGGCCGCCGAGCTCGGCGACGCCACCCAGGCGAACGTGCGCGTGGCGGCGGCCGAGGCCCTCGGGCGGCTGGGCGTCAAGGCGCGCGACCTGGCCGTGCCGGCCCTGCTCAAGCTCGTGGGCGATCCCGAGCGGACCGTGCGCATGGCCGCCGAGCGATCGCTGGGCGCCATCGCCGAAAAGACTGGCGCGGCCGGCGCGGGCACGGGCGGCGACTTCTTCGTGGGCAAGCGCGGCGCCGACGCCGAGCATGCGCTCAACGGCGCGCTCACGCAGGGCGACGCGCCCGAGCGGCGCGCCGTCGTGAGCGCCGCCGCCAAGGCCGGCCTCGTCGCCGTGCTGCGCCAGGCGAGCGCCGACGGAGACGAGAGCGTGCGGCTCGACGCCGTGCGCGCCGCGGGCACGCTGGGGGGCCGCGCCCTCGAGGTCGTGCGCGGCGCCGTCGACGATCGCGCGAACGCCGTGCGCGCCGAGGCGACGCGCATCTTGGCCGCCATCTCGGGCGCGGGCGCGCGCGAGGTGCTGCCCATCTTCGAGTCGATGCTGCGCGGCGGTGACAAGGCGGCGCGCGAGGCGGCCGTCATCGGCGTCGGCGACCTGCAGGGCGCGGGCGAAGCGGGGGCGCGTTTGCTCGGCGAGGCGCTCGGCCAGCGCAGCGAGGCCCTGCGCACGGCGGCCGCGCGCGCGCTCGGTCACCTCGCCGAGCGCGAGCCCGAATACGCCCAGCCTTATCTCGAGCGGGCCGTGCGCGACCCATCCTACGACGTACGCAACGCCGCCATCCCGGGCCTCGCGCTCGCCTGGTCGCGCCGCCAGCCCGGCGAGGACCTCGGCCGCGCCCTCCTAGAGGCCGAGGCAGACAGCACGCGACGCCTGGTCGCGCTCGAGGCGCTCGTCATGAAGGCGCAAGGAAGCACGGGCGGCAGCGGCGGCAAGAGCACGGCCGCGATCGCGCCCGCCGAACGCGCGGCGGCGCGCGAGACGCTCCAGCGCGCCGCCGAGACGGGTCCCCCACTGGCGCGCCTCGCGGCGCAGATCGGCCGTGCCTTTCTCGAGGCGCAGCCTCCCGACCTGCACGCCTTCATCGAGCGCCTGCTCGGCAGCTGACGGCGCGGCGCCCGCCGCAAGGTCGACGCTACGGCACAGCGCAGAACGGTTCGTGCAGCTCGATGCAGAAGTTCTCGGACCCTTGCGCGTAGTGCGCGCGCGCGAAGGCGCTGAACGTCGCTTCGTCGAAGCAGGACGAGCGCAACGTCCAGGTCCACGCCGAGGCCGCCCAGCGCACGTCGAGCGTGGGGTCGGGCGCCAGGATGATGCGCCCCTTCGTGGGCGCGACGCACGCGTTGCCGCCCGCCACGTCGACGTCGGCGGGATCGAGCGGGTACGGAAGGCCGTCGATCATCGCCTGCGCGCGCGCGACCTCAGCGGGGCAGCCGTCCGGCCCCGGACAGTTGTAGACGATGACGACGGCCCCGTGCTCGAGCGAGTGGACGAGGTGGCCCCAAGGGACGGGCGTCGGGTAGGTCTTGTAGTCCGCCCAGATCATGTAGTGGTTCCCGGACGAAGGCGGATTGGTTCCGTACTTCGGCACGGGCAGGCAATCGACGTGCGTAGCGCCCTCGTTGGGGTGCTGCGCGATTGTGGCCATGCACGCGCCCCCGTCGATCTCGACGACATCTCCGACGCCGGCGTCGGCGCCGCCCGCGCCACTCGCCCCGTCGCCCGAAGTATCGCCGGCGGCTCCCGTCTGGCCGCCCGCGCCTGGCGACCCTGCGCCCGGCGACGAGCCGCACCCGAGGCCGGCCAGCGCGGCCGTCGCCACCAATACCCGTGCGCGTGCGCGAAGAGTCTCCACGTCAGCGTCTCCGGCTCGACATGGCCCGATCGATCTCGCGCTGGCTCTCACGCTTCTTCGAGTCTTCACGCTTGTCCCACTCCTGCTTGCCGTGGACGAGCGCGAGCTCGGCCTTGACGCGGCCCTTCTTCTCGTACAGCGACAGGGGCACGAGCGTGTACCCCTTCTCGCGGATCTTGCCCGCGAGGCGGTCGATCTCGCGCCGGTGCAACAGCAGCTTGCGCTTGCGCCGCGGCTCGTGGTTCCGGCCGTGCGCGAAGCCGTATACGCCGATGTCGACCTGGTGCAGCCAAGCCTCGTTCTTGTCGATGTCGGCGAAGGCGTCGACCAGGGTCACCTTGCCGTCGCGGATGGACTTGACCTCCGACCCCGCGAGCACGATGCCCGCCTCGAGCGTCTCGTCGATGTGGTAGACGTGCCGCGCCTTGCGGTTGCGCGCGAGCACCTTCGTCTCTTCCTGCTTGGCGGCGGGGGGCTTGGCCACGGCCCCGACTATACCGCGCGCGCGAGCGCGAGCACGTGGACGTCGCGGGCCCCGGCGCCGAGCAGGGTCCCCGCGCACTCGTTGACGGTCGCGCCCGTCGTGAGGACGTCGTCGACGAGGAGCACGCGCCGGTAACGCACGCGCTCCGTCGCGGCGGGCGCGACGGAGAACGCGCCCGCGACCTCGGCCATGCGCGCCGCGGGGCCCGCGTGTCCGAGCGCCTTCGTGGCGCGCGTGCGGCGCAGGAGCCGCCGCTCGAGCCGGGGCAAGCCGCGCGGCGTCGCCACGGCGAGCGCTGGGGTGCGCGCGACGTCGCGAAAGGCCGCGCGCACGAGCTCTAGCGCCTGATTGAACCCGCGTTCGCGCAACCGCCGCGTGTGCAGGGGCACGGGCACGACCAGGTCGTCGGCCCCGAAGCCCCCGCGCGCGAGCGCGTCCATGAGCGCCGGCACGAGCAGCGACCCGAGACGCCGCGCCATGTAGCGCCGCCCGTGCTTCATGCGCACGATGGCGTCCGCGAGCGCCGCGCCGTATTCGTAGGCCGCGCGCGCCTCGCGGAACGAAAACGGAATGCGCCGGCACAGGCCGCAGCGCCCGCCGCGCGTGTTCCAGTCGGCGCGCGGCAGCGCGCACCCCGGACACGCGCCGAGGAGCGCGCTCAGCGACGGCGTACACTCGAAGCAGAAGATCGTGCCGTCGTCGACGGCCCGATCGCATGCCGCACAGCGCTGGGGCCACAGCAGCTGTAAGGTTCCACTGACGAGCGCGCCGAGAGCCATGCCCCCTTATCGGGCCGCGCCCCTGGGCGTTGCTCGGCGCCGCGCTTATTCCGGCGCGAAGATGCCGCGCCGCAGGTAGGTCGGCTTGTCGAACTCCGACTCCTCGACGCCCAGCTCATCGGCGGGCCTGGACGCCATCTGCGAGGCCATGCGACGCTGAGGCGGCGCGCCGCTCGGCGCGACGTTCGCCCCGCCCCCCGGGCTCGCGCCCTGAACCGGCGGCCGGATGATGGGCCGCTCGGCGGGCGTCCACTCGGCGGCCGTCGCGATCCCGAAGCCACCGGGGGCCGTCGGTTGCTGGCTGCTGGCCACGGGCGGCGCGGGGACCTGCTCGATGTTGTCGTAGAACTCGTCGTAGCCGACGGCCTCGCCTTCGATCTGGCGGCCCGGCGCCACCGCGTAACCGCGCGCCGGCCCACCCCCACCCTGCTGTGCCCAAGGTGGCGCGGCCAGGGGCGCCTGCGCCTGTGCGTATACGGGCGCCTGTGCGTGCGCATACATCGTCGGCTGCATCGGGAGCGCCATCTGGTTCTCGCGCCCGCGCCCACCGCCGCCTCCGCCGCCCATGCGCCCCGAGCCCGATCCCGGCTGGACCGCGTCGCGCGACTGGAACCCCGTCGCGATGACAGTGATGCGCACCTCGTCTCCTGCGTGCGCGTCGATCACCGATCCGAAGATGATGTTGGCGTCGGGATCGGCCGCCTCGGCGATGAGGCTGCAGGCCTCGTTCATCTCGGCCAGCGTCAGGTCCGGCCCGCCCGTGATGTTGAGCAGGATGCCCGTCGCGCCGTTGATGGCGACGTCCTCGAGCAGCGGCGAGCTGATGGCCTGCTGCGCCGCCTCGACGGCGCGCTTGTCGCCCGAGCCGCGCCCGGTGCCCATGAGCGCGCGGCCCATGCCCGTCATGATCGTCCGCACGTCGGCGAAGTCGACGTTGATGAGGCCGGGCGCGATCACGAGATCGCTGATGCCGCGCACGGCGTTCAGGCAGACGTTGTCGACCATCGCGAAGGCTTCCTTGAGCGTCATCTTCATGCCCGCGATCGACACGAGGCGATCGTTCGGGATGACGATGAGCGCGTCGACGGCCTTGGCGAGCTCGCTGATGCCGGCCGCCGCCTTCTTCTTGCGCTGCGACCCCTCGAACGCGAACGGCTTCGTGACGACGCCCACCGTGAGCGCGCCGAGATCGCGCGCGACCTGGGCGATGATGGGCGCGGCGCCCGTGCCCGTGCCGCCGCCCATGCCGGCCGTCACGAACACCATGTCGGCGCCCGCGAGCGCCTCGGCGACGCGCGACGCGTCTTCGAGCGCGGCGGCCTTGCCGACCTCTGGGTTGGCGCCAGCGCCGAGGCCTTTCGTGAGATTGCGACCGAGGTGAACCTTCGTGCCCGCCATGCTGGTCTCCAGCACCTGGCAGTCCGTGTTGGCCACGATGAAGTCCACGCCCTCGATCCCACCCTCGATCATTGTGTTGACGGAATTCCCGCCGCCGCCACCGACGCCGATGACCTTGATGTTGGGACGGCCTGGACTTGCACCTTCGTCGTCGAACTCAAGCATGTGGGACTCCTCAAACTATCGATCCCATGCCTCGCAACACGACGCCAATTTTTTGCCTATGATTTTCCGTTTCCGCCCCTCGCCCTCGTCGGCGAAGGGCCCGTGTAGAATCGAGAACGCATGAACGCGCGGCCCTCGGACGCCGAGACTGCGGCGCATTTTCTCCTCGAGCGCGTGCGGGCCGCGCGTGGGGCACTGTGGGATGAAGGGCGCGCCCGGGTCGCGGCCGCCACGCCGCCCGTCGGACCGGCCCTGCGCGTCTTTGCCGAGCGGCGCGTGCGCGGCGTGCCCGAGGACGTCGCGCGCGGGTTGCTGGCGTGGGAGCGCGGCCTGCGTCCCGCCGACCTGCTCTTCGAGATCCCGCCCGCCCAGGGCGTCCTCGCGCGCCAGGCGCGCGGGCGGCGCTGCGTGTGCCTGCTCGACGACGCGGCGGCGCGCGCCCACGGCGATCCCCGTCACCCCGACGGCCTGTCGTTCGTGCTGCACGACCTGTGTCACCTCGAGAAGTTCGTCGCGCCCGAGCACCACGCCGGCCAGGTGGGCTTCTTTCGCGCCGTCGCGCGCGCCCTGGCGACGCCCGCGATGGAGGCCCTCGACGCCGAGCTCGACGAGACCTGGCGCGCCGAGCGCGACTACGTCATCTCCGACATGAACGGCTCGGCCGTGTTCCTTTTCGCGGCGCTCAAGATGAAGCTCAACATGGCGGTGCGCCGCCGTCTGGCGCGGCTCCGTGGCCGCCCCGCGCCGACCTCCGGCCCGCTCGACGCCGACGAGCGCGCCGCCGTCGAGCCCGCCCTCGCCGTTCTCTTCGATGCCATGGACCTGCCCGCAGAGCTGAGGGCCGGCGCCCAGGCCGTGTCGACGCGCCGCGATCGCCCCGCCGAGGCCCGCCGCCTGCTGGCACACTTCGAGGCGCGAGCTTCGGACTCGACGACCCGCTAGACTGACGACCCCATGGCGGAAGACCCATCCGACGAGCGCCCCGCACCCCCCGAGGACTTCGCCGCGATGTTTGCGGCCGCCGAGAAGAGCGCGCCGCGCGCGCGGCGGCCGAAGGTCGCGGTCGGCGATCGGGTGCGCGGCAAGGTCGCGTCGATCGGCAACGAGGTGACGGTGCTCGAGCTCGAGGGCGGCGGCGAGGGCACGCTCGAGACGCTCGAGCTGCGCGACGACGCCGGCCAGCTCACCGTCGCGGCCGGCGACGTCCTCGAGGCGCGCGTCGTCGGACTCGGCGACAAGGCGGGGTTCGTCTGGCTCCGGCGCGGCGCGAGCCGCGGCGGAGATGCGCGCGCGGGCCTGGCCGAAGCCGCGGCGAGCGGTCTGCCCGTCGAGGGCCTCGTCACGGGCGTCAACAAGGGCGGCGTCGAGGTCACCGTGGGCGGCGTGCGGGCGTTCTGTCCCGTCTCGCAGCTCGAGCTGCGCCCCGTGGCCGACCCGGCGGTCTACGTCGGCCAGAAGCTGCTCTTTCGCGTCACGCGCTTCGAGGACGACCGCCGCGGTCCCAACGTCGTGGTCTCGCGGCGCGCGCTGCTCGAGGACGAGATGCGCGTGCGCGCCGTCGACACGCGAGCCAAGCTCGTCCCCGGCGCGGTGCTGTCGGGCACAGTGACGGCGCTCAAAGACTTCGGCGCCTTCGTCGACGTCGGCGGCATCGAGGGTCTGCTGCCGGCTTCGGAGATCGGGTTCCAGCGCGGCACGAAGCCCTCGGACGTCCTCGCCATCGGGCAGGCCGTGACGGTGCAGGTGATGCGCGTCGAGAAGCGCGACGATCCCAAGCGGCCCGAGCAGGTCTCGTTCTCGCTGAAGGCGCTCGAGCGCGACCCGTGGGACGACGCCGCGGCGTCGCTGCGCGCGGGCGCCGTCGTCAAGGGTCAGGTGACGCGCGCAGAGCCCTTCGGGGCCTTCGTGCAGCTCGCCCCCGGCGTCGAGGGTCTCCTGCACGTCAGCGAGCTCGGCGGCGGCAAGCACCTGCGTCACGCCCGCGAGGCCGTCAAGCCGGGCGACACGCTCGAGGTCACGATCCTCGCGATCGACGGCGAAAAGCGCCGCATCTCGCTCGGCCTCGGCGCCCGCGAGGACGTCGTCGACGACGAAGGCCGCAGCGCGGCCGCGCGCGCCTCGGGCGGGCACGGCGGCATGGGCACGCTCGGCGACCTGCTGAAGGCGAAGCTGCCGAAGAGCTAGAAGGAACTAAAAGCCGAGGCCCACGGTCAGCACGACGCCGTGGCTGTAGTGCAGATTGCCCGTGCTGGCCGTCAGGCCGTCCGGCGACACCGTCTTCGAATATTCTCCGAACGAATTGATGAAGTAACCGACGTCGGCGCGCAGCTGCACCGACGAGAGGCGACCGAGCAGAATCCCCGCCGTCGGCTGGAAGCTGAGGCCGCTGCCTCCGTTGCCGCCGAAGTCCATGTACGCCCAACGAACGACGCCGCCGAAGTAAGGCGTGAAGTCCTCGCGCAGCAGGGGGTAATAGCCGCCGATGGCCGCGGAGAAGAGGCTTTGACCGTTGCCGCCGCCGAGATCGAGCGAGACGTCCGCCATCCAGGATCGCGCGTCGTAGAGCCAAAAGAGACCCCCGCCCGGCAGCGCCTTGAACGAGCCGCCCGCCGTATTGAAAGGGAGGAACGTCAACAAGTGCAGGCCGAACACCTTGTTGGCCTGCCGCCGACCCAGGTTCTGCATCTCCTTGTCGGAAACCGTGTCGATCTCGGCGCTCTCACGAATGGGCTTGCCCGTCAGCATCGCGTGCGCGAGTCGCTGAAACACGGTGTCGAGCTCGTCGGGCCCACCCGTGACCGCGATGCTGTCCCAGTAGACGATCTGGGCCGAGCCTGCGGCGTACACCGTGAGGCGCACGCGCGCGGTGTTTCCGAGGTGCGTGAGTCGAACGACGACCGCCTCCGCAGCGCCGAGCGATTGCGCCACCGCGGCGGCCTGCGCGGGCGTGGGCTCGACGTTCGTTTGTTCCTGCGTCGCGGGCGCCTCGACGACATTGTAGGCCCCCGTGCGCAAGAGGTGGTCTTTGAACAGCTCGCGAGAGGCCTGCAGGATCGCGGGCGCGACGTTGTCTCCCGTGGGTGGCAGCAAGGCCATCGTGAGGCCGGCCGCGCGGGCCGTCGGCGCGAACAAGCAGACGAGAGCACCGAGAACGCTGACGCGCAGTGTTTTGTTCATACTGTTTTTCGCTCCTGAGGTCGGGGGACGCGACGAAATCGCGACATCACTGTTGGAATTCGGACGCAAATGTCAGGGTTCACTTGGCGGCTCCGCCGCCGGGCGCGGGAGGAGCCGGCGGCGTCGGTTCCGCGGACTGTCCGGCGGCGGGACGCTTCGGAGCAGGCGGTGAGCTGTCCCACGTCTCGGGCAGGGACAGCGGCACGGCGGCCGGCGGCGGCGCCGCTGGACCCGCCTGCGGCAGGTCGCCGAGCGGCGGCGCGCTCCCTGGCGGGGACGCTGCGGCCGGGGGCGGCGCCGTCCAGGGATCGTAGGGCTGCGCCGTCGGCGCGTACGGCTGCGCCGTCGGCGCGTACGGCGCGAAGCCATTGGGCGGCGCGCCGCCCGGCGGATAGAGGCGCGTCATCAATTCGCCCGTGGCATCTCGGCAAGCCGAGGTGTTCTTGTAGCCCGAGGCGGCGGAGGCCGCGAAGAGCGCCGCTCCGCCCAGCGCCACGCCCGCGGCGACGTAATTCCCGTTGTTGATTCCGCCCGACGACGTCTGGCTCGCGCTCGTGACCGCGCCGAGCCCGTCGAGCAACGTGAGGCCTCCGAGGATGACGTCGGTCGTTGGCCAGGAGTTGCTCGTCGTGCAGTTGAACGCCCGCAGCTTCCGGGCGTTCGCCGGCGGGCCGTCGACGAAGAGAGCGGAGCAACCGTTCGTCGCCGCCGCCGTGACCGCGCAGAGCACCAACGCGAGCGCGCCGGGCCGACCCTTCGTCCGTACCATGCCCGGGCTCAACGCAAACATGATGCCACGATCCCGATCGTCGTGCGCTCGTTCGACAGAGGTCGCGCCGGTCACGCCGAAGGTGCGACACTTCGCCACGCGCACATACCCGCGTCGATCCCGCCGGCGGTGAAGGCGCGGTGGCCTCGCGCGGGCCGCTCGTCGCTGGTCCCTAGAAGTCGGGGCGCGTCCAGGCGCGACCGGCGAGCTGGCCCTTGACGGCCGTGATGTACGACTTGGCGCCCGCATCGTACCAGTTCCCGGTGAAGTGCGCGCCCAGGCAGCCCCACGCGTCGTTCGCCATGTACGGACGGGACGACGGCGCGTGATCACCGAGGCTCGGCTCCCAACCTTCGAAACAGACGCGGCGCAAACCAAAGTTGAAGTCGACGTGAAAGGGCGTGCTGTCGCGGAGCATCGGCCAGGCAGACTTGCGGAACTGCCAGACGATCTGGAACAGCCCGTAGGTCTTGGCGCACTCGACGCCGCCTTCGGTCTGCCGCGTGTCCGCGTCGGGCGGGCAGTCCGAAGCGTTTTGCGTCCAGTCGGAGGCGAGGCCTTGCGTCCACCCGCTCGACTGGACGGCCTCGGCCCGGATCTGATCTTCGTCGAACCCCCACTTGCAAGCCGCCCACTGCAAGATCTCGTCGGTCGTGCCCGTGAACGCGCCCGTGACGCGGGCCTGCAAGGCGAGCGCGCGATCGTCGAACCCGTTGTTCTCGTTGTTCCAGGGCGCGAGGCCTGCGAGCTCGGCGGCCGTGGGGACGACGTGATTGGCGACCGTGTTCGCCGGGCGCGGCTCGAACGCCATGCGTCGCACGCGCGCGGTGCAGGTCGCGTCGTCGGGCAGCGGCGAGCCCGCCGGCAACGTCTGGAACTGCGAGATGACCATGCCAGCTTCGGCGGCCTCGGGGGCCTCGGTGGGCGCGTCCACCCCGGGGCTGACCGAGGCCACGCGCGCGTCGAGGGTGCACCCAGTCGCGAGGCCGACCAGTGATGCGAACGCGACGGCTCGCGACCGCTG
Source organism: Polyangia bacterium (assembly GCA_036494575.1). Lineage (GTDB taxonomy): Bacteria > Myxococcota_A > Polyangia > Fen-1088 > Fen-1088 > DASZFV01. The sequence goes on from DASXOE010000013.1 coordinate 16,461, forward strand.
AATCGTCGGCCGCATCATGGCGCGTCCTCCCCCGCGAAGCGCGCGTCGAGCCCGACGACCAGCGAGGGCCGCAAGAAGTCGGGCTGGAACAACGCCTCCGTCGTGCCGGCGTGGTCGACGATGTAGCGATGGCTCAAGACCCTCGCGTCGCACGCCGCCGCGACGAAGAGACCCACGGCCCCGAAGAGCCCGACCTCGAGGCGCGCGGCCGCCCGAACGAACACGCTCGGATCGACGCGCGCGGCATCCACGGCGACGCTCGTCGCGCCGTTCGACGCCGTCGGCGTGGTCTCGCGGATCTCGACGCCGGGGCCGAGCCCGAAGCGGGCGGCGACGCGGCGTGCTCGCGGGCTCGTCGGGCGGGTACCGATGGTGCCCAGCGTGGCCAGCTCGCCGCCGCGGAAGCGCAGCGCCACGGGGTCTCCGCTGGCGTCGCTCGAAAACGCGCCGGCGGTGAGCCAGAGCCCGGGCACGAGGCGCCGACTCTCGGCGGCGACGACGAAGGAAACGGCGGCCATGGGCAACGCGAGCTGCGCCGCGCCTTCGTGAGCGGCCCCCGCGCCGATGCCCGCGGCCAACCAGAGGCTCTGCGGCGGCGCGGCGGCCGGGGCCGGCGGCGGCAAGGGCGGGGTCCTGACGACGGCGCCGTCCGCTTGGCTCGGCGCGACGGGCAGCGGGCGGCCGGCTTGCAGCGCCTCGACGGACGTCGCGACGATGTGCGAGACCTCCTCGCGCGCGACCTCGTCGACGCCGCTCGGCAGCGGCAGCTGACGGACGACGACTTGTTCGGAGACGGTCGCGGAGATGTAGACGAAGGCGCGGCCCGGCTTCGCGACGCCGAGATCGACCCAGATGCACGCGAGGGCGCAGGGCGCCACGCGCGGGGGCCGCAGAACCTCGTCGCGATCGACGGCGGCGAGCGTTCGGTAACGCGCGGCGAGACCCCGGCGCGCCAGGAGATCCTCGAGGTCCTCGCGCACGGCCGCGGCCGCGCCAGGCGACTCCGACGCGATCGCAATCTCCACGTCGGTCGGCCCCAGGGTCCCCGGCGGGGCGGACGGCGCGGTGCCAGCCGCCTGCGCCGCGGCGACGAGGAGGATCAACCCCGCGAGCACGAGCGCCTCAGCGGAGCTCGGCGAGGCGACGGCGCGCGCGGGCGCCCTGGACCGAGTCCGGGTGCAAGCGCAAGAGCTGGGCCCAGGCCCCACGCTCCTCGTCGCGACGGCCGAGACGCATGAGCGCCGAGGCGCGGCCCACGAGCGCTTCCTCGGCCAAGATGCCGTCGGGGCTTGCCGCGAGGTAGCTGTCGAAGCTCGCGAGCGCGTCGCGCGTCGGACCCTCGGCGAGGAGCAGATCGCCCACGACGACGCGGGCCGTGAGCTCCTCACGCGAGCCCGGGTAGCTGCGGCGCAGGTCGGTGTATCTGCGGAGCGCGAGGGGATAATCGCCCGCGCGCCGCGCCCGGTTCGCCTCGACGAAGAGCTCGTCGGCGGAGGCGCGCGGCAAGGCCGGCGGGGAGACGCGCACACGCTGAGGGTGCGCGGGCGCGAGAACGGGCGCCGGCGCGGAAACCGGCTCGACGGAGATGGCAAGGCGGGCTGGATGCGGCGCGGACGGAACGTGCACAGTGTCGCGGTGGCGCGGAAGCTGGAGGATCTCCGGCACGAATCGACGCGCCAACGTCGCGCCTCCCATCGACCAGACGGCGGCGCCTCCGCTGCCGCCCGCGAAGAGGAGCGCCAGGGCGACGGCGACGCGGCGGCCCGTCCCGCTCGCGCGCGCCCGATACGCGCGCGTCTCGTGGGCGATTCGCTCTCCGGCCATCGCGCCACGGACCATGGTCGTGAGCAGCGCGTCCGAGTCCTTGACGGCGGCCTCGACCTGCAGATCGTCCGGCAACGTGAGCGACATCCGGCAAGCGACGCAGCGGCCGAGATGCGCGCGCAAGTCCTCGACGCCAGCAGGGGCCAAGGTTCCGCGTCGCGCGGCGTCCAGCATGTCCTCGGGATGTAAATCGATCGTCGTCACGCCTCGCCCCTCCATCGTCACGCCTCACCCTTCAGCACGTCCAAGAGATCGGGGTCATTTTCGATCTTGAGCTTGAGCTTCTCGCGCGCCAGGCGCACGCGGCTGCGCACGGTGTTGATGGGCGCGCCCGTGGCGGCCGAGACCTGGTCGAGGCTGTAGTCGAGCACGACGCGCATCGCGAACGTCTCGGCCTGCTCTTCGGGCAGCTCGTCGAGGAGCGTGCGGAACGCCGCCGTGCGCCGCGCGCGCAGCACCGGATCCATAGCCCGGTCGTCCGACGGCGCCGAGGCCGACTCGCGCCGGAAGCGCTCGAGGAGACGGTCGCGCGCGCCGCGGCCGCGTCGCGCCGCGAGCGCGGTGCGCACGGCGATCTGCCGCGCGTACTGCGTGAGCGACGCCTCGCCACGGAAGGTGCGCAAGGCGTCTTTCACGGCGAGCAAGCTCTCCTGGGCGACGTCGGGCACGTCCGGATTGTCGGCGCCGAGGATGACGCGGACGACGCCGAGCACGGCGGGGGCCGTGGCCGAGAGGATGCGCCCGAGGCTGTCGCGGTTACCCGCGTTCGCGTCGCCGAGCAGCTCGGCCAGCGGATCAGGCGCGAGGGGTCCGCCCCCGCGCGCGTTCGCCAACATTCCCGGATGAAGCGACTTCATGTTGCCCACTTATAGTAGCTCTTCGCTCCCGAGAGCGGTCACCGTCGTCTCGGGACGGCGACGCGGCATGTCAGCACGGCCGCGTCAGAGGCCGTGCTAGGTTCGGGCGCATGAAGGGGCGCTTGGTCGCGGCGCTGCTCGTCTTGGGCATCGCGCGCGCAGCTCTGGCCGCATCGCCCCTTCAGGACTCCGCGCCACCCCTGGACTCCGCGCCACCCCTGGACTCCGCGCCACCCCAGACCGCCGAGCCCGTCCCCGCGGCGGTGCCGCCGCGCGCGTCCGCGCCGGCCTCGGCGACGATTCTCGTCGAGCCTCTCCCCCCCGCCCGCGAGCCGAGCGGCGGCTCTCCCCTCGTCGCGGGCGTGCTCACGGCCTTCGTGCCCTTCGTCGTGGGCTGCGCGCTGTGGTCGCAGAGCGACCGCGCCGACCTCGAGCAGGCCGGCACGTTCGTCATGGCGGCGGGCTTCGCGGCGGCGCCCTGGGTCTCCCACGGCCTGCAGCGGCGCTGGCGGCGCGCGGCGGTCTTCGGCGCCCTGTCGGCCGCGACCTCGGCGGCGACGCTCATCGTCATGGAGGCGACGGATCCTTTCTACGCGCCCCACCTCAACCGGCAGCGCGTCGCCTTCGGCATGCTCCTGACGTCTGCGATGTTCGCCTCGGCCATCGGCATATTCGACAGCTTTCTCTCGAGCCCGACGCGGTCGACGCCTTGACGTCGCCTCCCCGCCTCGCGCGCAGCCTCGCGGCCTTCGCCGCCGTCGTGACGCTCGTGCTCGCGACGGCCTTCGCCGGTTGCGTCGTCGTGCCCCAGAACCGGCGCAAGCACCTCGCCGATCCGATGATGCGCTTCCAGACCGATGGCCTGGACGCGCACGCGCACCAGAAGCTGTACGGCTCGCGCGAGGCCGCCGCGGGAGGCGACGGCACGCCGGCGGGCGGAGGCTGTGCCTGTCAGTGACGTTCACGCCGGCCCTGTTGACCCTCCTCCTCACAGCCGTGACGTCGACGGCGCCGCCCTACGAGATCGAGTCCGTGAGGCTCCGTTACACGCAATTCCATCAGACCGGCGTCGGCTACCAGTCCGCGGCCGGGCCGCCGGGCGCACCCGGCTCCGAGTGGGCGCGTGTCGAGCAGCCGCAGGCCGAGGTCACGGCGCGCCTCGGCGAGCGCATCACGGAGCGCGTCTGGATCCCCGTCGATGTCGTCACGGCCGCGTCGCCCGATCACTCCCGCTATGACCGGCCTTATGACGCCGTCGACACGGTGTCGACGGCTTCGCGCTCGACGCCCTCCGGCACGGTCGACACGTTCACGACGTACCACTGGGACCGCGTGACGGACTTCACGATGCGCGCCGCCTTCCACATCGAGGAGCCGTTCGAGTCGTGGATCGTGGGCCTGGGCGCCTCGCGTTCGTTCGCCGAGGACAACACCGTCGTGGGCGTGAGCGCCAACCAGATCCTCGACTGGTTCGACCACTTCAGCCTCGACGGCAATCGACACGGACGCGCGACGCGCTCGACGACGAACGTCAACGTCGACGTCACCCAGGTCTTGTCCCCGACGACCCTCGCAAGCTTCTCTTACGGTGGCACGATCCAGGTTGGAACGCTCGGCAACACGTGGAGCAGCGTGCTGCTCGCGGACGGATCGCGCGGCGAGGAGCGGCTGCCAGGCCATCGCCTGCGCGACGCGGCCACGGCGCGCGTCGCCCAGTGGCTGCCGTGGAACGGCGCGCTCACACTCTCGTACCGCGCCTATCTGGACTCGTGGGGCATCGCGGCGCACTCGAGCGAGGGGACGCTGGCGCAGCGGCTGCCCGCGGGCCTCACGCTGCGCGCCAACTACCGCATCCACTGGCAATCGGCGCCAGGCTTCTTCACGATCGCGGCCGACCCGTCGGGCCTCGGGTTCCGCACGTCGGACAGCGACCTCGGGCGGCTGCACGCCCAGACCTTCGGGGGCGCCCTTCTGCTCGATCTGCCGCTGGCGCGACGGCTGCGCGACCTCCACGTCGACATCGGCTATGAACGCTACCTCCGTTCGGATAACCTGAGGGTCGACGTCACGACATGCGCAGTCGGTTTTCGCTTTTGATCGCCCTCGTGTCGGTCGCGCTGTCGGCGCTGGCCTGCGCTACCGAGACGCGAGGACCCGCGTCGTCGGCCGCGAACCGTCCCGGCGCCGCAATTGGCGGAGCCGCCGGCGCCGTCACCGTCCTCGACAGCGAGGGGCGAGGCGCGACTTTCTCCTCCGTGCTGGGAGGCCGCGCCGCGCTCGTGAGCTTCTGGGCGCCATGGTGTGAGTCGTGCGTGCGCGAGCTGCCCGAGCTCGAGCGCCTCTCGCGCGCCGCCGCCCCCTGCGGCGCGGCCGTCGTGGGCGTCGCCGTCGGAGAGAAGCCGGCCTCGATTGCCGCGTACGCACGCGCGCGCGCCCTGACCTATCCGCAGCTCACCGACGAGCCCTTCACGCTCGCCGACGCTCTCGGCCAGCGGCGCATCCCGGCCACCATCGTGTTCGACCGCGCCGGGCGTGTCGTCTTCGCAGGTGACGCCGTCGATGCGCGCGCGACCTCGGCATTCGTGAGCGCGCTCCGGGAAGGCGCCAACGCGGCCTCCTGCGGCCTTCGCTGACTGGCGAGACCGCGTTCAAAGGCTGGCGCGCGAGCTCCCGGACTCGACGAGCCGCTTGGCCGTGTCTCGGTGTGACCGCAAGGTCGGCAGAAGGGCGTCGATGAGGTCGCGAAGCTTGGCGTCGCGTGTCCCGTCACGCGCCGAGGAGAGCTCGTTGATGGCCTGCTCGTGGTCGTCGAGCATGGCCTTGGCGAACTTCGCGTCGAAGTCGGCGTCGACCGGCAGACTGGCCATGTCGGAGTCGTCCATGGCCGGCGTGTTGGCGGCCAAATCGATGTTCTCCTGCTTCGCGAGCGCGGCGACCTTCTTGTCAGCGGCCGTGTGGTCCTTGACCAGCGTCCGCCCGTAATCCTTGACGGGGCGCGACTTGCCATTCTTCTGCGCGAGCTTGCCCATCGAGATCTCCTTTTGATTCGCGTGATGCAGCTTGCCGAGCACGGTGCCCGTCGCGGGCGCATCGGCGCTCCAGCCGACACCGGCGCTCATGAACCAACCCGCGACAATCGCCAGACCCCACATCTTGATTCGACTCATGACGACCTCCTCGGTTCTCACTCAATAAATCCCCGGCTGCGACGCGCAAGCCAGGTGGCGTCCGTAGTCACGACGTCGGAGCCGGGCCCGAGCTCCCTGCGGCGCCCACCGTCGTGCCGCTGCCCGCAGCGCCCGTCGTGTCTCCCCCCGTCGTGCCGCTCGCGCCCGTCAATCCGCCCGTTCCCGTGATGCCGCCCGTACCGGTCCCGACGTCGCCCCCCGCGCCCCCGACGTCGCCCCCCGCGCCCGGGCCGACGTCGCCGCCCATCCCGGTCGGGACGCCGATCGTTCCGCCCGCCCCGGTCCCCGTCGTCCCGCCGCCGCCAGAGCCCACTGTTCCACCAGCACCGACGATCTGGGTCGGCACGGCCATCGGTCTTCGCGCCGGCTCGGAGGAGCCACCGCGGGCCAGAGCTGGACCGAATGAAATCGATGAAATCACCGTCAATACCGCCAACGTCGAGTACCGCATGACCTCCGCTCCTCTGCCGCCCGCGCTGCGAGCGCGCAACCGAGAGGAGATTCAATCGATGTACCAACGGCAAATCCGCATCGCGAAGGCATTTCGCGGTCACGCGGCGGTGACCGCGGGTTCGACGAGGTAGCGTCCGGGCCCGTGAGGTAACCCGTCGGATACACGCGTGTCTCTCTCCACGCGCGCGGAGATGAACCCCTAAGCTGATCGGTTGGCCCTAGGTGGCGCAACTCATACAGGGATGGGACCAAAGCATTGCCGCCTCGTGTCAGTGGCGGCGTTGGCGGCGCTCGGATGCGTGACCAGCGAACCCGTCGACTTGAGGCCGTCCGGCCCGGGCGCCGAACCGATCATGACTTCGACGGGCGGAACGAATCAGACGCCGTCGGCAGGCCAGGCGGGAGCGGCCGGCGTCGACGGAGCGGCCGGGAGTGCTCCCTCGGGAGCCGCCGGAATGTTCGGAGCTGGCGGGTCGGGCGGCGCTGGCGCGGCGGGCGGCTCGAGCGGCTCGACGTCGTCGGCCGACGCGGGCGCCGTTGACGGTGCCGCCAACAAGGACGCGCGCCCGGCCTCGGACGGCGCGAGCGCCGAGGTCACGTCATTGGGCGGAGAGACGTGGACCAACATCTACACGCGGATGCTCGACAACCAAGGGTACGCGTCGAACTGTACGGGTGGGGGCTGCCACAATCCCGGGTCGCAGAAGGGCTTGTCGCTCTCGACCCAGAGCACGGGTTACACGTCCATCAAGAAGATGCTGGTGCCCGGCTCGCCGAGCGCCTCGAAGCTCGTGAGCGTGCTGAGCTCGGGATCGATGCCTCAGTCGCGGCCCAAGATGCCGGCGGCCGACTTGAACGTCATCAAGGCCTGGATCACGGCCGGCGCTCTCAACAACTGAGCTCCTTGCGCGTGAGCTCCCGCGCGCGCCCGCTCAGAATGCGGCGGTGAGCGTCCGGCGCAGGCGCGACAGGATGCCGCCGCGCTTGGCGGGCACGTCGCTCACGCGCTCGTGCTTCTGGCGCGAGATACCGTATTGCACGAGGCCCACCGCCGTCGAGAAGGTCGGGCTGCGCACGACCTCGGCGAGGCCGCCCACGCCCTTCGGGAACCCGCGCCGCACGGGGATCCCGAGGATCTCCTCGGCCAGCTCGGTCATGCCCGCGAGCTGCGTCGTGCCTCCGGTGATGACGGCGCCCGACGCGAGCAGGTCATCGCAGCCGAGGCGCGAGATCTCCGCCTTGACGAAAGAGAAGATCTCCTCGATGCGCGGCTGCACGATGTCACGGCAGAGCATCTGACGCGAAAGCACGCGCGGCGCGCGCCCACCCACGGACGCGACCTCGAGCGTCTCGTCCTCGCCCACCATGCTCGCGAGCGCGCAGCCGGAGCGGATTTTGATCTTCTCGGCCTCGTGGGGCGGCGTGCGCAGGCCGAAGGCGATGTCGCTCGTGACCTGATGGCCCCCGATGGGGATGACGCTCGTATGCGCCACGGAACCCTCGGTGAAGATCGCGATGTCGGTCGTGCCGCCGCCAATGTCGACGAGCGCGACCCCCAGTCCCTTCTCGTCGTCCTCGAGCACGGCCTCGCCCGACGCGAGCGGCTCGAGCACGATGTCGAGCACCTCGAGATCGCACCGCGTGCAGCACTTGATGATGTTCTGCGCGGCCGCGGCGGCCGCCGTCACGATGTGGACACGCGACTCGAGCCGCACGCCGCACATGCCGAGCGGTTCGCGCACGCCGTCCTGGCCGTCGATCTTGTACTCCTGCGGGAGCACGTGAATGATGTGCCGGTCGACGGGCAACGCGATGGCGCGCGCGAGCTCGAGCACCTTGACGACGTCCGGCGGCCGCACCTCTTTGTCCTTGATGGCGACTGTGCCCGTCGAGTTGACGCCTTTGATGTGTCCGCCCGCGATCCCGACGTAGACCTGGGAGATCTCACAGCCGGACATGCTCTCGGCCTCGAGGATGGCCTGCTTGATCGAGGCCACCGTCGAATCGATGTTGACGATGACGCCCTTTTTGAGGCCGCGCGAGGGGTGCGTCCCGACGCCGATGATGTCGAGCCCTTCGGGCCCCATCTCGCCCACGACGGCGGCGATTTTGGTGGTCCCGATGTCGAGCCCGACGATGATGTCCGACGATTTGCGGGGCATGGAGGTAGTCCATCTTCATGGGCTTTCGGGCGGGGCCCAAATTTTTTCATGTGCGCATTTCGCTCACCCGCGTCGATCGAAGGGGTTCAGCAAGCGAGCGCCGGTCCGGGCGACGTCGCGCGTGTTGCGTGTCACGAGCGTCAGATCGTTAATCAGGGCCGTCGCGGCCAGCAGTCCGTCGACCGCCGGCAGCGGATCGGGAACGTTGAGCCTGCCCCAAAGCCGCGCCACCGGTTCATCGACGGGCAAGATGCGGCCCTTGTAGCGGTCGGCGAGGCTGAGCAGCGGCACCGACGCGTAACTGGCGCTATGCGCGAGGCTTCCTCTTCTGACTGCGACGACACCGCGACGTAACCTCGGACTCCAAGCGTCCGAGCAAAATGCCCATTTTTCCAAGGCGGCACGCGTCTTGCGACGAAGGTCGCAGCCGTGAAGACAAAGCAACACGAGGACTCTCTATGGCACCGAGTCGCCGCGCTTCGAGGGATCGAGGTTTCGAAGCTCGGTGAGCGTGGGCCCGTTTTGGGCGAACGATTCCAGGTCCACGCGTCGCGAGACGATGCACCGACGACCCCCGAGGCCGAGCGCGTCTTCCGACTCCTCAGAGACGGGAGCTGCGAGAGCGTGGTTGGTGAGATCGTGCCCAGGAAGGGCCGCGAGCGAAGGTCCACGCTCGCCACGGGCGTTTCCGCGCAAGGTTGTGGCGGCGCCGCTTCCACGACGCCGCTCGGTTGGCGGCGCGCGCTCATCGTTCGAGAGGCCGAGCGGCTCGCGCGGCACCAACTCGAGCGGCGCGCACGCGGCGTGGCCGAGCGAAGCTCGGGCTGATCGGCGGGGCTGATCGGCGGGGCTGATCGGCCGCTTCACCCCGCGCCGGGTGGCGGGGCCAGCCGAACGGCCACGCGATCCTGCGTCGGTCCATCGAGGTGAACGGCGCGCAGAGCGGCGGGACCGCGCGGGCCCAAGGCCGCGAGGATCTCGTCGAGCCGGGCGAGCTTGCCCGCCCAGTCGCCGCGACCGAGCAGGATCTCGCCGCCGCCTTCGTACAGGACGAGCGAGTAGCCGGAGCGCGGGTCGACGTGCACCTCCGACAGCGCGGGACGGGTCGCCGGGACCGGACCGTCCGCGCGCCGCGCGGACGCGAGCTCGTCGCCGACGCGGTAGAGCGCGAGGAGCCCGAGCGCCTCACGAAAGGCCGCCTCGGTGGCGAGGCGCGCGAGCGTGTATTGATCGCGCGCGACGCCGGTGATCACGGGCAGGCCGTCGGCCTCGTCGAGGTTCGCGCGCTTGAAGGGTCGGCCCGCTTCGTCCACGAGGTAGAGCGTGCCGAGCAGCGCCGAGGCGACGGCGCGGCGCTCGACGACGTCGATGGCCAGCGCCGACGGGAGCTGGCGCCTGACGCGCACCGAAGCCACCCACGGGTGCGTCGCGACGCGCGCCGCGACGACGTCCGTGTCGATCGCGAGGAGGCGATCGCCGAGCTCGGCCCCCGCGAGCGCCACGATCTCCTCGTGCGAGACGTGAAGTGTCGCATCGGCGCGGACCTCGCGGAGCGCGAAGCGGGGCGAGGCGACGACGTGCCGGACGAGATGCCGGCCGGCGACGACGGCGCCCGCGAGGAAAGCCAGCGTCGCGAGCAGCTTCCCGAGAAACGCGACGCGGCGGCCCACCGCGCGCAGCGCATCCCCCACCAAGACGACGAGCGAAGGGCGCGCGACGAGAATGCGGTGATTGCGGCGCCGCCGGAACCAGCCGCGCCGCGGAACCACCATCGTCACGCGGGGCACGGGCTCGAGATCTTCGCGGGGGTCGAAGCGGGCGGGCGGACGCTCGCCGTCGCGGAAGAGCCTCACGACGTCCCCCGAGCGGCACGGGCTGTCAGCTCCGCCAGGAGCTCGTTCGCGACGGCGGTGATGTCGCCCGCGCCGAGGCACAGCACGAGATCGCCGGGACGCGTGACGGCGAGGAGGGCCGCCGTGAGGCCGGCGCGCGCGACGTGGGCGACGCGCGCGGACTTGGGGAACGTCGCGAGGAGCGCGTCGGCCGTGACGCCGGAGATGGCCGGCTCCCCCGCGGCGTAGATGTCGGTGAGCAGCACCTGGTCGGCGCCGGCGAGCGCGGGGGCAAAATCCGCGAGGAGCTCGCGCGTGCGCGAGTACCGGTGTGGCTGGAAGGCGACGACGAGGCGCCGGCCGTAGAGGCGCGCCGCCGCGACCGTCGCGGCGAGCTCCGTGGGGTGATGCCCGTAGTCATCGACGACGAGCACGCCGCCCGCCTCGCCGCGCACCGAAAAGCGCCGGTCGACACCCTCGAAGCCGGCCAGGGCCGTGCAGTAGTCGGCGAAGGAGACGCCCAGGAAGTCGGATACGCAGAGCGCGGCGAGCGCGTTTTCGGCGTGGTGCACGCCGGGCATGCGGACGTGCGCGAGGCCGCGCTCGAGCCCACGCACGCGGATGCGAAAGCGCGTGCCCTCGGGGCGCGCCTCGACGATCTCGCCGCGGTAGTCGCCCGCCTGGATGCCGTAGCTCACGTGTCGCTTCGTGAGGCGGGGCGCGAGGCGCGCGGCCAGGGGGCTGTCGACGCCGAGGACCACCTGTCCATAAAACGGCACCTTCTCGGCGAAGTCGAGAAACGCGGCCTCGAGCGCCTCGATCGACCCGAAGTGGTCGAGGTGCTCGCGGTCGATGTTCGTGATGACCGCCACCGTCGGGAACAGGTGGCGGAACGACCCGTCCGATTCGTCGGCCTCGGCGACGAGGAGCTCTCCCTGCCCAAGACGGGCGTTAGACCCGAAGGCGCGCGCCTTGCCCCCGATGACGGCCGTGGGATCGAGGCCCGCCTGCGCGAGAATGACGGCGATCATCGTCGTCGTCGTCGTCTTGCCGTGGCTGCCCGCGACGGCGACGCCGTCCTTGACGCGCATGAGCTCGCCCAGCATCTCGGCGCGTGCGATGACGGGAATGTCGCGCGCGCGCGCCGCCGCCACCTCGGGGTTGTCGGCCTTGACGGCGCTCGACACGACGACGACGTCGGCGGCGGCGACGTTCTCGGCGCCGTGACCCGCGGTGACGCGCGCGCCCAGCGTCACGAGGCGGCGCGTGACGTCGCTCTCGCGCACGTCGGAGCCCGAGACGGGATAGCCGAGCGTGAGCAGCACCTCGGCGATGCCCGACATGCCGATGCCGCCGATGCCCACGAAGTGAATCGTGACGTTGCGCTTGCGGAACATCAGGCGCGCTCCGCGTCGACGTCTCGCGCTCGGGCGTGGCCGCGACGACCCTCGACGAGCGCGCGCAGCTCGGCGACGATCTCGCGCGTCGCGTTCGGCCGCGCGAGAGCCCGCATGGCCTCCGACATCTTGGCGAGCCGCGCCGGGTCGGCGAGCAGCGTCTGGACGACGTTCGCGAATTGCGGAGGCGTCGTGCCGTACTGCGGGACGATCACGGCGGCTCCGGCGCGCTGGAACTCGAGCGCGTTCAAGGTCTGGTGATCGTCGGCGGCCGTCGGCAGGGGGATCAGCACGGCCGGACGGCCCATGATGGCGAGCTCGGCCAGCGTGAGCGCGCCCGCGCGCGCGACGACGAGCGACGCGCCCGCGAGCTCCGCCGGCATGTCGTCGATGTAGGCGCGCGCCTCGACGCGGTCGGAGAGGCCGAGGGCCTCGTAGTAGAGCACCATGCGGTCGATCTCTCCGGGGCCGGTCTGATGCACCACGCGCGGCAAGATGCCACGGGCCTTGAGCACCTGCACCATCGACGACGCGACCTCGTTGATGGCGTGCGAGCCCTGGCTGCCGCCGAGGACGAGCAGCGACGGCTCCGAGGCCGGTCGGCGCGCGGCCCCCGAAAGCGTGCCTTCACCCGCGGTGACACGCTCGAGAAAGCGGCGGCGCACGGGGTTGCCGAAGAGGCGCAGCTTGCGCTTGCCGAACGACCGGCGCGCCTCGGAGAAGGCGACGAACACGCGCCGCGACAGGCGGCCGAGGATGCGGTTCGTGAGGCCCGGGCGGCTGTTCTGCTCCTGGATCACCGTGGGATAGCCGCTCAGCGCCGCCACGAAGACGAGCGGGCCGGAGGCGTAACCGCCCACGCCCACGACGAGGTCGGGCCGAAAGCTGCGCAGGAGCACGCGCGAGTGCGCGAAGGCGCGCGGCAGGAGGGCGAGGCCGCGCACGAGGCCGCGCGCGCCCGTCCGCTTGAGGCCGCTCACGTCCATGAGCTCGAGAGCAAAACCGGCCTCGGGGACGAGCTTGCTCTCTAGGCCGCGCGCGGTCCCCACGAACAGCACCTCGCCGCCCGTCGCCGTGATCTCCTCGGCGAGCGCGATGCCCGGATAAAGATGGCCGCCGGTGCCCCCACCTGCGATGAGAACGCGGAGCGGAGGTGGCGCGGGCACGCTAGACCTCCTGATCTTCGCTCTCTCGCTGCGGGCGAGAGCTCAGCGGCTCGGCCTTTCCATTCGAGAGATCTCGTTTGGCGCCGCCCACCTCGACGACGAGGCGCGGCCCGCCCGCGAGGCGCCGGTTGCTGGCCTTGCGCGCACGGTTGCGCACCTCGGCCAGCAGCCCTTCGAGTCCCTCGCCGGGCTCGGGGTTGCGCGCCGAGATGTTCGCGAGCACGCCCGCCATGAAGAGGCTCACGACGAGCGACGTGCCGCCGTAACTGATGAAGGGCAGCGGCAGACCCTTCGTGGGCAGCGAGCCGAGCACGACGCCGATGTTGACGAGCGCCTGCAGGCCGAACATGGCCGTGATGCCGAAAGCGAGGTAACAGCCGAAGACATCGCGCGCGCGGAAGGCCGCGCGTAACCCCCGCCACACGAGGACCGAGAAGGTCACGACGACGAAGAGCACGCCGATGAGACCCAGCTCCTCGCCGACGATCGAGAGGATGAAGTCGGTGTGCGCTTCGGGCAGGAAGAAAAGTTTCTGGCGGCCGTCCCCGAGGCCGAGGCCGGTGACGCCGCCCGAGCCGACGCTGATGAGCGACTCCGTGATCTGGTAGCCGACGTCGCGGCGAAAGGCCCAGGGATCGAGGAACGCGAGCATGCGGCGCATGCGGAACGGCGTCGAGACGATGAACTTCCAGCCCGCGGGCGCCGCCACGAGGACGGCGAGGATGAGGTAGCTCGCGCGCGTCCCGGCGACGCACAGCAGGCCGAGCGCGACGCACCCGAAGATAACGGCCGTGCCGAGATCGGGCTGCTTGAGCAGCAGACCCATGAGCAGGCCCGTGATGAGGAGCGGCGGCAGGAAGCCGACGGCGAAGACCTTGACGGTCTCGGCCTTGCGCGCGAGCAGCGACGCGAGATAGATCGACAGCGCGAACTTCGCGAGCTCGCTCGGTTGAAAGGACAGCGGCCCGAGCCGGAACCAGCGGATGGCGCCGCCCGCGCGGGAGCCGATCTTGAGCACGGCCGCGAGGCAGACGATGCTCACGATGAGCAGCGGGTAGGCGATGCGCCGGTAGGTCGAGTAGTCGACGCGGGTCGCGAGCGACATCGCGGCCAGGCCCAGCGTCGCGTAGATGAGCTCGCGCTTGAGAAAATAGGTCGAGTCGCCGTACTTCTTCGCGGCGAAGACGGCGCCCGACGAGAAGACCATGACGATGCCGAACGCCGTGAGCGCGAGGACGGCGCCCACGAGCACGCGATCGACGCCCACCTCGCTGGGGCGGACCTGCGGCGAGCCGTCGAGCGGGCGCAGGATAGCGGTGCGCACGCGCGCGAGGCGGGCCTGGAGGGCCTCCCACAGCGGCCAGCGCCGCGCCTCGGGCTCGGGCGCGGGCACGCTGTGTCCGCGGCGCGCCTCGTTTCGGCGCGCGCCGCGCGCGGGTTTCCTGGCGCTCGCGGCCCTCATCCTTTCGTCCCCGCCGTCCCACCGCCCGCGGCGAGCCGCTCGACGGCGGCGCGAAACACCTGCGCGCGGTGCGCGTAGTCGCGGAACATGTCGAAGCTCGAGCAGGCGGGTGAAAGCACGACGGCGTCGCCCGGTTGCGCGAAGCGGGCGGCCGCGCCCACGGCGTCCTCCATCGTCGCGGCACGCTCGACAGGAACGATCGAGCGGAAGGCCGCCTCGATCTTCTCCGCGGCCTCGCCGATGAGCACGGCCGCGCGGCCCACGCGCGCCATGGCCTGCGCGAGCGGCGCGTAGTCCCCGCCCTTGTCGCGGCCGCCCGCGATGAGGACGACGCGCCGGGGGAACCCGTCGAGCGCAGCGACGACGGCGCCCACGTTCGTGCCCTTCGAGTCGTCGTAGAACAGCACGCCCCCCGCCTTCGCGACCAGCTCCATGCGGTGCGCGAGCGGTTGGAACTCGGTGAGGGCGCGCAACGCCTCTGCGTGCGTCGCGCCCAGCAGGCGGCTCGCGAGCAGCGCCGCGAGCGCGTTCGCCTGGTTGTGCCGGCCCACGAGCGCGGGCACCGCCGTCGGGTAGCTCTCCGTGCGCGTGCCGGGCAGGCGCACCACCAGCTCTTCGCCGTCGAGCCACGCGCCCTCGCCGAGGTTTTTCTCGAGCGAGAAGCCGAGGCACCGCGCGCGGATGCCCTCCGTCTGGCGGACCGCCAGCGGATCGTCGAGGTTCACGACGGCGAAGTCCGAGGCGTGCTGGGCCGCGAAGATGCGGGCCTTCGTCGCGGCGTAGTGCTCGAGGTCGGCGTAGCGATCGAGATGGTCCGGCGTTATGTTGAGCAGCACGGCGACGCGCGGGCTGAACGTCTCGACCGTCTCGAGCTGGAAGCTCGACACCTCGACGACGCAGGCGCCACCCGGCGAGCCCGCTGGCGTGCCTACGGCGAGCGCGAGCGGATCGCCGAGGTTGCCGCCCACGAACGTGGGCCGGCCGCTCGCCCGCGTCATGGCGCCCGCGAGCGTCGTCGTCGTCGACTTGCCGTTCGTGCCCGTGATGGCGGCCATGGTCGCGCCGACGAAGCGGGACGCGAGCTCCATCTCACCCGTGACGGCCACGCCCGCGGCGCGCGCTGCCGCGAGCTCGGGGATCTCGGGAACACCCGGCGACAGCACGATGAGGTCGGCCGCCAGGAAGGTCACTGCCCGGTGCCCGCCGATCTCGACGTCGATGTTGCGCGGCAGCTCGGCGAGCGCGGGAGAGAGCACGTCGGCGGCGCGCTTGTCGGTCACGGTGACGAACGCGCCGCGCGCGGCGCAAAGGATCGCCACCGCGGTCCCGGATCGCCCGAGGCCGACGACCAGAACGCGTTTTCCGGCGAGCTCCACCGTCATCGAACCTGCGTCATGGGACTTGGGTCAACGAATCTTGAGGGTGATGATGAGGCCCAGGATCGCGCAGGCGAACGACACAATCCAGAAACGCACCACGATGCGTGACTCGGGCCAGCCGAGCTTCTCGAAGTGATGGTGGATGGGCGCCATGAGGAAGACGCGCTTCTTCGTCCGCTTGTAGTAGACGACCTGGACGATGTCGCTCACGGCCTCGGCCACGAAGACGCCGCCAATGACGGGGAGCGAGAGCTCGGTCTTCGTGGCGAGGCCCACGAAGCCGATGGCGCCGCCGAGCGCCAGCGCGCCCACGTCGCCCATGAAGACCTGGGCCGGGTGCGTGTTGAACCACAAGAACCCGATCCCGGCGCCGCCCATGGCGCCGCAGAAGACCGCCAGCTCGCCCGCGCCCGCGACGTGCGGCATGCCGAGGTACTCCGCGATGTTGAAGCTGCGCAGCGTCGTGCCCGCGCCGTACGCGAGCAGAAGCAGCGTGAACGAGCAAATGATGACGGGGCCGATCGCGAGGCCGTCGAGGCCGTCGGTGAGATTGACGGCGTTCGACTCCGCCATGAGCACGAAGACGGCGAAGGCCACGTAGGCCGCGAACGGCAGCGCGAGCGCCGAATGGTGGAAGTTCACGAGCGGAAGCGCGAGCCGCAGGCGGACGTCGGGCGCGAGCGCGTCGCCCGAATAGAGCCAGGCCACGGCGACGACGCCGATGACGAGCTGGCCGAGGAGCTTCACGCGCGCGGGTAGGCCCTTCTTGTTCTTCTTGACGATCTTGATGTAGTCGTCGAAAAAGCCGATGGCGCCGTAGCCGACGGTCACGAAGAGCGCGAGCCACACGAGCGTGCTTCGCAGATCGCACCACAACACCGTGGCCGCGACGAGCGCCAGGATGATGAGCGCGCCTCCCATCGTGGGCGTGCCGCGCTTCGAGGCGTGGCCCGCGGGGCCGTCGTCGCGGATGACCTCGCCGAGCTGGCGCTCGCGCGCGCGGCGGATGAACCACGGCGCGACGACGAACGTGATGAGCAGCGACGTCAGCGTCGCGAGGCCGATGCGCGTCGAGACGTACCGGAAGACGTTGGCGCCGGGGACGGTGTCGCGCAGGGCGTGGAAGAGGTGAAAGAGCATGGATCCTCCGGACCGCTAGCCGCGCCCCGCGTTCGGGGGATGGGGGGATGGGGACGAACGCCGCGGATCGGGAGCGTCGGGCCGCAGGGCCGCCACGAGCGCCGCGACCGCCCGCTCGAGCTTCATGCCACGGGAGGCCTTGACGAGCACCCAATCGCCTGGCGACGTCCAGGCCGCGACGCGCGCGGCCGCCTCCTCGGGCGAGGCCGCCGCCACGGCGCGCGCGGCCGCGAGCCCGGCGGCGCGGGCGCCGGCGACCACGGCCTCGGCGTGCGCGCCCACGGCGACGAGACCCGCGAGGCGCACGCCCGCGTCACGACCGACGCCCGTGTGCAGCTCCTCGGCGGCGGGCCCGAGCTCGAGCATGTCGCCCAGGATCGCGAACGCCCGCGCCCCGCCCGCCGACGCTACGACCGACGCCAGCGCCGCGCGCATCGCGTCCGGGTTGGCGTTGTAACAGTCGTCGAGCACGACGCGACCTCCCGCGGGCACGACGGCCGAGCGGTGCGGCGGCAGCTCGAGGGTCTCGAGCGCGCGCGCCGCCTCGACGATGGGCGCGCCCACGGCCAGCGCCACGGCCAGCGCGGCCGCGCCGTTGCGCGCATTGTGCGCGCCGCCGAGCGGCAGGCGCACGACGACGGGCGTCCCCCGCGCGGCGTAGCGCACGACCGAGCCCGCGACGCTCGCGGGGAGAACCTCGAGCAAGCGGACGTCGACGGGCAGGCGCGCCCGCTCGGCGCCCTCGAACGTGATTCGCCGCTCGGGAGCCACGCGCTCGACCTCGGCCGCGATGAGCGGATCGTCGGCGGGCAAGATGGCGACGCCGCCCGGCCCGAGGCCCGCGAAGAGCTCGCCCTTGGCGCGCGCGATCTCCTCGATCGAGCCGAGGCGCTCGAGGTGCGCTCCCGAGACGTTGGTGATGACCCCCACGTTCGGCCGCGCGACGTCGGCGAGGTAGGCGATCTCGCCGCGCCCGCGCATGGCCATCTCGAGGACCCACGCCGCCTCGCTCCCGCTCGCCGAGAGCACGGTGACGGGCAGCCCGATCTCAGTATTGAGGCTGCCCGGCGTGCGCAACACGTCGCCGAGCGTGCGCAGCGCCGCCGCCGCGAGCTCCTTGGTCGTCGTCTTGCCCATCGAGCCCGTGATGCCCACGACGTGGCCGCGGAAGGCCGCACGCACGGCGCGCGCGAGGTCGCCCATGGCGAGGCGCGGATCGTCGACGCCGATCACCGTGAGGCCGTCGCAACCGGGCGGCACGCCGCGCGCGCGCGTGACGACGACGCCCATGGCCCCGGCCGCCGCGGCTTGAGCCGCGAACGCGAAACCGTCGACGCGCTCGCCCGGCAACGCGAAGAAGAGCTGCCCCACGGCCGTCGTGCGGCTGTCGTAGGCGATGCCCGCGAACGCGCCGCCGCGCGTCCCCGCGCGCAGCAACGTCCCGCGCATGGCCTTCAGGGCGAGCTCGAACGTGTGCGGAGCGGGCGCCCTCATGCGAGGTCCCCTCGACCTTGTCGAGCCCGCCCGGCGAAGGCCGCCGCCGCTTCCTCGCGATCGTCGAAGTGACTCCTCGTCGCGCCCACGATCTGGTAGTCCTCGTGTCCCTTGCCGGCGATGAGAACGACGTCGCCGGGCATGGCCACGGCCGTGGCGAGCCGGATCGCGGCGCGCCGGTTCGGCTCGCGGCAATACGAGCGCCCGGCGCCGCCGCGCGGACGGCCGCTCCATTCCTCGGCCTCCGCCGTCGAGACGGCGCGGGCCCCTCCGCTCTCGAGGCCGGGGATGATCATGTCGATGATCGCGTCGGGAGCCTCGCGGCGCGGGTTGTCCGACGTCACGATGGCGAGGTCGGCGCCGCTGGCCGCGACCTGCCCCATGAGCGGGCGCTTGCCCCGGTCGCGATCGCCGCCACACCCGAAGACGACGACGAGCCGGCCGCGAGCGAGCGGACGCACGGCGGCGATGGCGCGCTCCAGCGCGTCGGGCGTGTGGGCGTAGTCGACGACGCACAGCACGTCGCGCTCGTTCGCAACGCGCTCGAGTCGCCCCGGCACGCCCGGCAAATGCGCGAGGCCGGCCTCGATGGCCGCGACGGGCAGCTCGGCCGCGATGCCCACGCCCACGGCGAGCGCGAGGTTCTCGACGTTGAAATCGCCCACGAGCGGCGACGTGACGCGCACGGGACCCTTCGGCGTCTCGAACGTCACGCGAATCCCTTGCGCGTCCATGACGGCCGGCCCGCTCACGACGTCGGCGCCCGGCGCGCCTGGCCCGCGGGCCACGCCCAGCGTCGGCCCCTTGCAACGCGCGCGCATCCGCACGCCTTCTTCTTTGTCGACGAACATGACGCCCACGCCGCGGGCCGGTTCGAGCAAACGCTCGAACAGGATCGCCTTGGCCTCGAAGTAGGTCGCCATCGTGCCGTGAAAGTCGAGGTGATCTTGCGTGAGGTTCGTGAGCGCGCCCACGCGGAACCGGCACCCGTCGAGGCGCCCCTGCTCGAGCGCGTGCGACGACGCCTCGAGGACGACGTCCGTCGCGCCCGCGTCGCGCATCTCCGCGAGCAGGCCGTGCAGCACGAGCGCGCCCGGCGTCGTCAGCGGCGCGGGCCGCGCGATCGCGGGCGCGCCCCCGGCCGCCGAGAGGCGGTAGCTCACCGTGCCGATGACGCCCGCGGCCCGCCCCGCCGCGCGCAGCATGCTCTCGACGAGATAGGTCGTCGTCGTCTTGCCGTTCGTGCCCGTGACAGCCAGCAGCGACAGCGCGCCGGCCGCGCCAAAGCGGTTCGCCGCGATGACGCCCAGCGCTGACCGCGCGCGAGGCACCATGACGATCACGCCCGGAAACCCGCTGGGCGCCGCGCCCTCCGTGACGACGACGGTGGCGCCGCGCGCGGCCGCGTCCGCCACGAAGGCCCGGCCGTCCTGCGCCTCGCCCGGGACGGCCACGAACAGATCGCCAGGCCGCACGAGGCGCGAATCGTCACGCACGTCGTTGACAGTGACGTCGCCGGCGCGTGAGACGGCCGCTCCCTCCACGCCGCGCAGCAGGTCCGAAAGCGCGAAGCTCATTCGCGGCGCCCGACCGCCACGCGGCAGAGCGCGCCGCGCGACGACGGTCCCGGGCTCGGTGTCTGCGCGAGCACGATGCCGGAGGCCGTGCCCGTGGCGTCGTCGAAGGCCAGCTCGATGCCGCTGCCGTGCGCGGCGTGGATCGCCTCGCCCACCGTCATGCCCGCGAAGTTGGGGATGGAGGTCGGCGCTGGCGCCGCGAGCTCTCGCCCGCCCTCCGCGCCGGCCACGGCGTTCCACTGCTCGGCGAGCGCCGGGTCGTCGCCGGGGCCGTCCGTGTCGGCGTAGACGGGCAGCTCGGTGGGCGGTCCTTCCGCCGCCGGCGCGTCCTCGCCTTCCGCCGCGGACGGCCCGCGCGAGGTCTTGGTCGCCTTGGCCGACACCGACGTGGCCACGGGTTCGACCGTGGGCGGCACGTGCAGGTAGCGAAGCGCCTGCTCACCGATCTCCTTGAAGATGGGCGCGGCGACGGCGCCGCCGAGGTGCCCTCCTTGCGGCTCGTCGACCACCACGATGACGGCGAGCCGCGGCGCCTCGATGGGGACGACGCCCACGAACGACGACACCCACTTGTTGGGATCGTAGTGCCCGTTGGAGACCTTTTGCGCCGTGCCCGTCTTGCCGCCCACGACGTACCCGTCGATCGCCGCCTGCTTCGCGGTGCCGCCGTCCTCGGTCACGCCGCGCATGATGTCCAGCATCGTGCGCGCCGCGGAATCGGACATCACGCGGTGATCGGGCACGGCCGCCGTCGCGAGCGCGACCGGGACCTCGACGGAGCCGTCCGGCTGTACGACGCGCGAGACGATGCGCGGCGCGTGGTAGACGCCGCCCGCGGCGATGGCGCTCACGCCGGTCACCATCTGCAGCGGCGTCACGGTGAGCCCCTGGCCGAAGGCCACGTTCGCGAATCCGATGTCGCCCCACTTGTCGACGGGCCGGATGACGCCGGACCGCTCGCCCGGCAGGCCCACGCCCGTCGCCCGTCCGAAGCCGAAGCGCTCGAGCGCGTCCGCGAGCCCCTCGCGCCCGAGCCGCCGCGCGATCTTGGTCGCGCCGATGTTGCTCGAGTACTTGAAGACCTCGGCCACGGTGAGCACGCCGCGGGGATGCGTGTCGTGGATGGAGTACTTGCCGACCATCATCTTGCCCATGAGGCAGTCGAACCGGTCGCCCGCGCGCACGACGCCCGCGTCGAGCGCCGACGCTATGGTGAACGTCTTCATCGTCGAGCCCGGCTCGTAGGCGTCGGCGATGGCGCGGTCGCGCGCGCCGCTCGCTTCGCCGGGGTCGTTGGGGTTGAAGGTCGGCACCGACGCCATCGCGAGGAGCTCGCCCGTGGCCGGGTTCATGACGATCGCGATGACGTCCTTGGCGTGCGTGCGGGCTTGCCCGTCGGCGATGGCGCGCTCCGTGACGAACGTGAGGTAGCGGTCGATCGTGAGCACGACGTCGCTGCCCGCGCCCGTGGGGACGTCGGGCATGCCCTCGACGACGAGGTCTCGCCCGAGCGCGTCGCGGATGCCGACGACGGAGGAGGTCGTCCCCGACAGCTGCTTGTCGAGCGCGAGCTCGACGCCGTCGAGGCCGCGCCCGTCCGAGCCGGCCAGGCCCATGACCGTCGCCGCGAGCGAGCGGTTCGGATAGAAGCGCCGCGGCTCGCGCACGAACGCCACGCCCGGCAGCGCGAGCGCCTTGACGGCCGCCGCCTCGTCGGGCGTGACCTTGCGCTTGACCCAGGCGAAGAAGCGCCGCTGCTGGAGCTTCTTCTCGAGCTCGCGCCGGTCCATGCCCAGCACGCGCCCGAGCCGCCGCGCGGCGTCCGCCGGGTCGGACAGCCGCCGCGGGTTGCAATATATAGAATCGACGTCGGCCGTCGACGCGAGCTCGGCGCCGTTGCGGTCGAGGATGCGCCCGCGCCGCGGCGGCAGCTCGACCTCTCGAAGGTATTGTTCCTCGGCCATGGCGCGCAGCCTCTCGGCCTCGCGCACCTGCAAATTGAAGGCCCGCTTGCCGACGGCGGCGAACAGCGCGCCCAACACGACGCCCGTCGCGATGATGCGGACACGCGTCCAGCGCCCCGGGAAGGTCATTCGTCTCCCTCGGGCGCGAGTCGGCCCTCGGGCGCGGGTCGGCCCGCCGCTGACGCCGCGGCGGCCGGCGGCGCCTCGGCCTGCGCCTCGTTGGCCGCCGCGGACGTCGGCGGCGTTTCGACGGGCTGCGCCGCGGTCGCCGCGCGCGCGCGCGGCTTCGGCGCCGTCGCGCGCTCGGGCCGCCTGGCGGGCGGCGTCGCCTCGGCCGGCCGCGCACCCAGGATCGGCCCCGGCACGTGGCGCACGATGTCCGCCGGCGCCGGCGG
The DNA here is from genome assembly GCA_036494575.1 of Polyangia bacterium. GTDB lineage: Bacteria > Myxococcota_A > Polyangia > Fen-1088 > Fen-1088 > DASZFV01. Next base: position 38,751 of record DASXOE010000013.1, read on the forward strand.
ACCCATCTTGAGCTTGTCGCGCGCGATGCTCACGACGCGCACCGGATCCTTGAGCATGCCGATCTCGATGTTGAGCCGCCGCCGCTCCTCTTCGAGCTCGGTGTTGATGCGCCGCTCGTGCCCGAGCGCGTACGCGACCTCGATGCCCTTCATGCGCACGCCCACGTGCGCCATGGCGCCCGCCGTCACGACGGCCAGCAAGAACGCGCTCACGCCGATGCCGCGCCGGCTCCCCATGTCGGGCTTCACCACGGAGTCGATCCCCGCCACTAGAGCTTCTCCGCGGCGCGCAGCTTGGCGGAGCGCGCGCGCGGGTTGCGCTCTCGCTCCGCGTCGTCCGCGACGACGACGTGCTTGGTCAGGAGGCGCAGCCTGGCCGGTCCGCCACCGTCGCGCCCCGCGAGCGCGCGCAGCCGGCGCTTGACGATGCGGTCCTCGAGCGAATGAAACGCGATGACGCAGAGGCGCCCGCCCGGCTTGAGGCAATCGGTGACGCCCTCCAGGAACGCTTCGAGCTGACCCAGCTCGTCATTGAGCACGATGCGCAGCGCCTGGAAGGTCCGCGTCGCTGGGTTCTTGTGCCGCTCGTGGTGTGGCATGGCCCGCGCGACGACGGCCGCGAGCTCCGCGGTGGTTCCCAGGCCCACGCGATCGCGCGCCTCCACGATCGAGCGCGCGATGCGCCGCGCGAAGCGCTCCTCGCCGTATTCGCGAATGATGTGCTCGAGCTCTCCCTCGTCGATGCGACGCAGGAAGTCGCCCAGGGTCTCGCCCACGCTCTGGTCCATGCGCATGTCGAGCGGGCCGGTCGACCGAAAGGAGAACCCGCGCTCCGGCCGATCGAGCTGGGGAGACGAGACGCCGAGATCGATCAGGAAGCCATCGACCGGCACGACGCCGAGCTCTTCCAGCACGGCGCCGGCCCGTGAGAACGGCGCGTGCACGAGCGTCACCCGTTCGCCGAAGCTCCGCAGCGTGACCGCGGCCTCGGCGAGCGCGTCGCCATCCCGATCGATGCCCACGAGGCGCCCATCGGGAGACGTGCGCTCGAGGATCGCGCGCGCGTGCCCACCCATCCCGATCGTCGCATCACAAAAAAAAGCCCCGGGACGCGGCTGCAGCCACTCCATGACGGGCCCGATGAGGACGGGCTCGTGCAGCCGAGGCGAAATCGGCGGGTCGATTTCGGTGTCCCCAATCACGGGGCTCCTCGAGAGGGCGCATGGATTCCGTCAACCGGGTGGAATGACGCGGCAAGATAGCGGCCGCGAACGGTCGATCGGACCATGGTCCCCCATTTTTCCCCAGCGGCCCGCCGAGTCAAGTTTTGCAGCTCTGGAAATCCTAAATGATTCTGGTGCCATCTGCCCCAACTCCCCTGCCTCTCGTCGCCGCTTTATGGTCAGGTTGGCCCGAAGCGGCACGGCAGTTGATTCCAAGTTGCACGTGAGCCACCTCACCTGTGGAAACGTACGAGCAACATTCGCCTCCGCCGCAGCGTCGGAGCCGCCCAGGCGAGCTTCTGATGACCGCGACCCGAAATGGCGTAACCCCGCTTGACTACAGGGTTCTAGGGGACTACGATTCGTCGGTTATCGAAGCCGGGCCAAGCTCGGAGTCGGTCCGACAGCGACAGGGACTAAAGGAAGGAACAACGTAGGAGATGGGGATGGACGCCAAGTTCTTCGAGCTCGACGCCAAGATGGAGACGCTCCGCGGAAAGCAGAACGGCTTTCCCGCGAACATCCGTAAGACGTACCAGGATCGCTTGGATGTCTCATGGATCTTCCATGACAACGCGCTCGAGGGTGTGGTGCTCTCCTATTCGGAGCTCAAGGCCGCCATCGACTCGCGCATCATCAGCGACGTCACGCTGATCCCGATGTACGAGGAGGTCCGAAACCACAAGCTCGCCGTGGACTTCGTGCGGGACGCCAACACGGCGAAGAAGCCGATGCCGATCGACATCGAGCTCGTGCGCAAGCTCTACGCGCTGTTGACGCCCGAGGCCGCCGCCAAGGCCTTCCCGTACCGACGGGAAAACCCCTTGCACCGCCTCTACTATCACGAGATCGCGCCGCCCGAGAAGATCTCCTACAAGATGCGCAAGCTCGACGAGTGGTTGAAATCCGAAGAGTTCCAGGAGCTTCACCCGATCAAGCGGGCGACGAAGGCGCACTTCAAGCTGCTCAATATCTATCCCTGGACGAAGAACTCGGGGAAGGTCGCGCGGCTCCTCATGAACTACATCCTGATCCGCCACGGCTATCTGCCGGCGGTCATCCATTCGATCGAGCGTCAGCGGTACTACGAGGTCCTGCGCTTCGAGAACGAAGGGCTTCTGAACTTGGTCATCGAGTCGCTCGAGAACAGCATCGAGACCACGGCCAAGTTCCTCGACGAAGTGAACGGCCTCCGCGTCAAGCGCGCTAGTTAACGCTACCGCGCGCGAAAGGGGCTTCGCCCCCCCGCGGCCCTCCCCTTTTTTTAAGGCGTGCCGGCCCAGCAAAGCTGGGCCTCCTTGTCCTTAGACCCGCTCGCGATGCTCGCTCCGGCCCGGTCCCAAAAAAAGCTGAGCGAGCGAAGGCGGCTTCGCCGCCGTAGCGAGGGGGGCGCGGGGGCCCCGAGCGGCAGCGAGCGGGTCCCCGATCAAATAGAGAAACGCGCCGGGAGGTTCGAGACCTCTCCGGCGCGTTTGTGGTTTGGTGCCGCTACTGGGCTGGTCTGAGCTAGCGCCCCGGGGCGCCGCCCGATTTATGGCCTTTTGGCGCGAGCTTCGCCGCCGGGCCGGTTTCGGGTGCTACGAGCTCGAAAACCCTGTCGACTTGGGGAGCCCCCGCGGGCTCCGGAGGGCTAACTCCGTTCGGGCTCCTTGGCACCGAAACGGGGCAGAGTGCGGTGAGAAATCGTACCGTTCAGGTGGGTGCGTTTACTCATGCGTTCTTGTCCTCCTTTGTTGGGCCAGCCGGTCACGGTCGCCCTGAGGATTATCGTAGCGTGGTCGACGGAGAAACGCACGTTTCGACGTGTAACTTCTTCTTGTTCGAACCTTGATCGACCATCGATGGTAGAAAATCGCGCATGTCCTCCAAGTCCACGCCCAAGGGCCAGTCCCAAGGCCCGAGCGGTGGACGCGGTGCGCGGTTCTCGGGCGCGATGGACCCGGCCGCGGCGGCCCTGAACGCGTCGATCGGCTTCGATCGGCGCTTGCTGCGGGACGACGTGCGTGGCAGCCAGGCGCACGCGCGCATGCTGGCGTCGGTGGGGCTCATCAGCGCGGCCGACGCGCAGGCGATCGTCACGGGGCTGGATCAGGTGGCCGGCGAGCTCGAGCGCGGAGAGCGCCAGCTCGACGCGGCGCTCGAGGACGTGCACATGAACGTCGAGTCGCGGCTCATCGAGCTCGTGGGCGAGCCGGCGCGGCGGCTGCACACGGCGCGCAGCCGCAACGATCAGGTGGCGACCGACCTGCGTCTCTACGCGCGCCGCTCCGCGATCGAGCTGGTGGCCGCCATCGACCGCGCGCGCCTCGCGCTGGCGCGGCGCGCCCGCGAGCACGCGGACACGCTGCTGCCAGGGTACACGCACCTGCAGCGCGCGCAGGTCGTGACGCTCGGGCACCACCTCCTCGCCTACGCAGAGATGTTGCGGCGCGATCGTGGGCGCTTGCTCGACGCGGCGAAGCGCGCGGGGCAATCGCCGCTCGGGTCGGGCGCGCTGGCCGCGACGGGTCTGCCCATCGATCGCGCGCACACGGCAGACGCCCTCGAGTTCGATGGGCCGACGCACAACAGCCTCGACGCCGTCTCCGACCGCGACTTCGCGGCGGAGATTGCCTTCGCGTGCGCGCTGCTGGGCGTGCACGCGTCTCGCCTCGGTGAGGAGCTCGTGCTCTGGTCGACGACGGAGTTCGGGTTCGTGCGCCTCGGCGAGGGTTACTGCTCGGGCAGCTCGCTCATGCCGCAGAAGCGCAACCCGGACATCGCCGAGCTGCTGCGCGCCAAGCCCGCGCGCGCCATCGGCGACGTCGTCGCGCTGCTGACGATCAGCAAGGGCCTCACCCTCGCCTACAACAAGGACCTGCAAGAGACACAGGAGCCGTTCTACGACGCGGTCGAGACGGCGCGGCAAGTTCTGGCGGTCATGCCCGGCCTCATCGAGGGGCTCGAGTTCGATACGGCGCGCATGCAGGCGGCGGCCGCCGATCCGGCGCTCGGTGCGACGGATCTCGCCGAGGAGCTCGTGCGCGGCGGCATGCCGTTTCGCACGGCGCACGAGGTGGTCGGCAAGCTCGTGCGGCGCGCCGAGGAGCGCCGCGTGTCGCTGGGCGCGCTCGACGCAGCGGATCTCGCCGCCATCGACGCCAAGCTCACGCCCAAGCTGCTCGACGCCCTCGATCCAGCGCGCGCCGTCGCGGCCCGCGCGGTGACCGGCGGCCCCGCTCCCGAGAGCGTGCGCCGCGAGCTCGACGCCCTCGAAGCCGAGCTCTGCGCGCTCGGCCTCGAGATCTAGAACGCGGCCATCGCGCTCAGGCCGGGGAATCCGCCGCCGGCGGGCGCGGGCGTGGGCATGAGCACGAGCGTCGAAGCGATTGTCGATGGCGTTTGCGCGTCGTCGTCGTCGTGGCGCGTGAGGAGAATGCCGCCGACAAGTCCGACCACGCCCCCGGCGAGCGCCGCGCCGGCGGAAATGGCTCGGGCCGTGGGCGTTGGATCGTGGGTGAGGCAATCGTCGGTGTTCGCGACGCAACCGGCGACGCCGCCGGCCAGCATGCCGCCTCCGACGGCCAGGTCGATCATGAGGACGCGCTTCCAGGTCGGACCGTACTTCGACTGGTCCGGCAGGTACGCGCCGAGGAGACCGGCGGCCAGACCGACGTTGAGCCCGATGATCGCGCCGGGCATGAGGTCCATCACGCTGGTTGCCTGGAACGCGCAGAGGGGGCTGTTCGTGCTCGCGTCGGGCATCAAAGGATCGTACTTGCAGGAGGAGCCCTTCTTCCCGGGTCCTACGAAGCCGTTCGTGACGAAGCCGCCAAGAACCTTGTCCGTGGCCTGGGGCGGGCGGACCGTTTCCTCCCACCCGGCTCCGTATGGCTGCCAACGAAGCGCCACCTGCGCGAGCGCTCCCGTCAGAATGCCGCCCAACGCGGCGCTCTGGATGAGCGTCGCCCGCCCGTAGTTCGGCGCGCGATTGGCCGTGAGCGCGCCCGTCGTCAGGCCGATCGCCAAGCCCGGCAAGCTGCCGATGAAACCAGCCCGCAATTGAACACCCAAGCTGGGGCGGCAAGGGCTTGAGCAAGGAGGCTGCGGGGCCTCTCCGTGTGACTTCACCTGCTGCCAAATATTTCCTGCGATGAACCCCTCGGCGCCGCCGATCCACATGTCGCCCATGATGAAGAGCGCGCGATTGTCGGGGATGTAGCGAACGAGCGGCTTAGCAATGAGCGAGCCCGCGATGAAGCCCGCAACCCCCCCGCCGCCGACGAGCAGCACGGATGCGACGTTCGGCTTCTGGAGGTTTGTGCCGATGGCTGCCGCCACGGCGCCCGCCCCGATGAAGAATCCGATGACTCCCGAGGCAACGACGAGCTCGGGGCGCCCGGAGCGTTGCGCATAGGAGAGGCGCAGCGCGGTCGGCCCGTGCAACTTCATCTGCTCGCCGGGCGAAAGCGTGAGGTCCACGGTCTTGCCTTCGTGGTCGGGCGCCTCGGCGAAGATCTCGACGTGGCCGGGGGCGACGTCCTGTCGATAGGGGTTGCGGGCGCGGTTGCCGTTCACGTAGAGCGTCGCGCCCGGCGGCACGGTCTCGATCTCGAGGCGCGCCGGGATCGGCTCGAGCTTGAAGAACAGGGGCTTCTTCTCGGCGATGTCGACGTCGACGACGCGCGTCTGGCCCTGGTAGTTCTCCTTCGTGACGTCGATGCGGTAGCGGCCGCGCGGGATCTCGAAGTTGTTGGGCGCCTGGCCCGAGACGTCGGTCGCCGCGGCGGGCGCGCCGCCCTCGCGGCGGATGCGCACAGCGACGCCGTCGGGCACGGTGTTGATGACGAATGTGCTCGGGCGCTTGTCGATGCTCTCGATGCGGTCCTTGGCGAGCTCGACGAACTCGCCGCCGGGGTTCTCGCTCGTGTAGCGCTCGTAGTGCGCGCGCGCCTCCTTGAGCCGGCCGAGCAGGTACTCGCACTGGGCCATCATGAACAGCGCCGCGGGCCGCGACTTGAGGTCGTTGGCGGCCTGGAATTCGACGAGCGCCTGCTCGTGCTCGCGCGCGTCGAAGAGCTTGAGGCCCATCTCGTAGTGCGAACGCGCCTGCGTCATCGCGTCGTCGGCGCGCGCGGGCCGCGCCAGCGCGGCGAGCCCGACGAGCGTAACCAAGGCCAAGCGAAACACGAAGGGCGCCCGCACGTTCAGGGCCCCGAGGATACCAGCAACCGCGTCACTATTCCGGATAGGCCTCGCGCGACCCCGACGGGAGGACGCCACGTTTCACTGAATCCGAGGTCGCGCCCTGGGCCTTGGCGGCCGCGGGCGCGGGACCGCGCCGCTCGATGCGCGCGCGAGCGTGCGGCGAAGCCGGCCGCGGCGGCCGGTCGGTCGCGGCGCGACTGACGGGCGGCGGCGCCTCGGCCGATCGCGGCACCGCGGGAGCCGGCATCGCCGGCGCCTTGGCCGTGGCCGTGGCCGTGGACTTCTTCGCCGAGGGTGGCTTCATGTCGCCGCCCGAGGGCCGCGAGAGGGCCAAGGAGACGCCGATGCCGAGCGCGAGCGCCGCGGCGAGGCCGAGGTGCCAGCGACGGGGCGGCCCCCCGGACCCTCTACGGGAGACCAGGCCTCCGGTGTCAACGACGAGCGGCGACCCGACGTTCTGGTCGCCGGCCAGCAGCCGCTCGAGATCGTGCTCGAGGTCGGCCATGGCGGCATAGCGCCGCGTGCGATCCTTTTCCATGGCCCGCATGACGACCGCCTCGACGGCGTCTGGGATGCCGAGCTCGGGGCGCACCTGCGACGGCGGCGCCGCCGTGTGCGTCAGCACCTGCGAGATGATGCCGAGGTAGTTGTTCGCGCGGAACGGCACCTCGCCCGTGAGGCACTCGTACATCATGATGCCGAGCGCCCAGATGTCGACGCGGTGGTCGAGATCCTCGTCGCCGCGGGCCTGCTCGGGCGACATGTAGAGCGGCGTCCCCAACAGCAGCCCCGTGTGCGTGAGTCGATAGGTATCGCCGCCCTCTGCGTTGTCACCTTGGCCGCCCTGCTTGACGGCCTTCGAGATGCCGAAGTCGACGACCTTTACGAAGTCGGCCTCGCCGCGCCGGACGAGGTAGACGTTCTCGGGTTTTACGTCGCGGTGATAGATGCCCTTGGCGTGCGCAGCGCCCAGCGCCGAGGCCACCTGGCGCGCGATGCGCAGGCTGCGCTCGACGGGCAGCGGCGCCTCGCGCATCACGAGCTGCGAGAGCGCCTCGCCGTCGAGGAACTCCATGACGACGAACGACCGGCCGTCGTCGGTCGTGCCGAAGTCCGTGACGTCGACGATGTTCTCGTGACCGATCGAGCTCGCGAGCCGCGCCTCCTGGAGCAGGCGCGCGACGAAGTCGCTCTTGGTGAGGAACTTCTCGAGCAGGACCTTGACGGCGACGCGCTTTCCGATGACGGCGTGGCGCGCCTCGTAGACGGCGCCCATGCCGCCCTCGCCGATGCGGCGCACGATCTCGTAGCGACCGGCGAGCGTCGCGCCGATGAGCGAGTCGAAATTGGGGTCGGCGCCGGAAGGCGCCGGCGCGGTGGCGACGGCGGCGGAGAGCGACGCCTCGGACTGCGTCGCGGGCGCCGGAACGGACGAAGTCGCCGACGCGGACAGGGTCGACGGCGCCGCGGGCAGATCGGGCATCGTGGGCGCCGTCACCAGGTCCGCGGCCGCGCCGACCACCGACGGCGTCAAGGCCGCGCCGTCCTTCGCGCACACCGCGACCCCGGCGGGATACTGCGTCAGGCACCGAGGACAAACGGACACGTCGCCAGTCTAGCCTGTCCGATGTGACGGGCCAGCTTTCCCTCCGGTTGACAGCCCGTGCGCGCCTCTCCAGAGTCGGCGCAACGTGGACATGCCGACGCCCGGTGACCAGAAACAGGCCTTCATCTTCGACCTCGACGGCACGCTCGCCGACTCGATGCCCGTGCACTTCGAGATCTGGCAGGTCGTCGCGAAGAAGTATGGGCTGGCCTTCCCCAAGGAGCGCTTTTACGAGTTGGGCGGCGTGCCCACGCGGCGGATCGCCGCGATGCTCATCGAGGAAGCCGGCCTGACGCTCGACGCCATCACGGTCGCCGCCGAGAAAGAGCAGACCTACGTGGACGGGCTCTTCAGCGGCGCGCTCGCCGTGCGCCCCATCGAGCCCATCCTCGCCATCGCGCGCGCGCGCCGCGGTGACGGTCCGCTCGCGATCGCCTCGGGGAGCACGCGCCGGGTCGTGACGCACACCCTCGGCGTGCTCGGGATCGCCGGGTGGTTCGGCGCCGTCGTCGCGTCCGAGGACACCGTCCGGCACAAGCCCGAGCCCGACGTGTTCCTCGAGGCGGCGCGGCGGCTGGGCGTGGAGCCCGAGCGCTGCACCGTCTACGAGGACACCGACCTCGGTCTCGAGTCCGCGCGCCGCGCCGGCATGAAGGGCATCGACGTTCGCCCCATCATTCTGGCGGCGCTCACGCCCTCGACCTAGCGTTTGGCGCCGATTCCATCGCGTGAGCGAGGACGAGCTTCGCTCGTCAGCGCTCGTCGCGGGGGGTGCGGGACCCTCTCAGGGTCCCGATTCCAAAGAACGCCGCGATCTTCGAGCGGAGCTGGTTTTTTTGCACGGTCTGGTTGACGAGGGCAGCGTCGGCCGTGGCGCCGTCGAGGGCGACCTGACGGCGCGACAGGATGTCGCTGATGACGCCCGCGAGCTCGGGCCGCTCGTCGAGGATCTCCTGGAAGGCTTCCTTGTCGACGATGTAGCACTCGCAGTCGCTCTTCGCGACGACGGTGGCCGCGCGCGACTCGCCCGTCATGAGCGACATCTCGCCGAAGAACTGTCCCGCCGACAGCGTCGCGACCTCCTTGCGCGCGCCGTGCGCGCCGAGCTGCACGGCGACGCTGCCCGAGCGCACGACGTAGAGCGAGTCGCCCGGATCGCCCTGCCGCAGGACGACCTCGCCCGGCCCGTAGATGATCATGCGCATGCGGCGCGCGAGGCGATCGATCTTCTCGGCGTCGAGCGCGCGGAACACGTCGACGCGCGAGAGCGCGTCCACGCGGCGCGCGTACTCCTCGTCGTGCTTGCGCTGCTCGCGGTCCTCGTTCATCTCGGTCACGTTGATGTTCATCGATGGGAACGGGATCTCCATGCCGGCGCGGTGGAGCGCGTACCAGATCGCGCTGCGTACGGCGCTGTCGCTGGAGTCGTCGCGCTGGAAGTCGTCCATCCAGTACCGGCAGGCATAGGTGGACGCGTCCTCCTTGAAGTCCAGCAGGATGCAGTCAGGCGCCGGATCGGCGCGCACGAACGACTGCGCGCGCACCGCCTCGACGACGACCTCGCGCACCTTGGCGGGCGGGTGACGAAAGTGGACGCGCATCGTGATCCACTGACGGTGCGCCGTCGTCGGCCGGCTGAAGTTCGTGATGAGCGACCGAGCGATGACGCCGTTGGGGATGAGGACGAGATCGCCGTTCTTCGTGACGACCGTCGTCGCGCGCCAGCGGACCTCGCGGATGCGGCCCGTGATCTTGTCGTCGATCTTGACCCAGTCTCCGATCTCGAGATCGCGCTCGAGCTGCAGCGCCAGGCCGGCCATGATGTTCCCGAGCGTCTCCTGCAGCGCGAGGCCGATGACGGCCGTCGTGAGCACCGACGCCGTGAACACGCGCGTGACGTCGACCTCGGAGCGCGTGAGCACGATGGCCGCCGTGATGAGGTACGCGATGGCGTGCACGAGGTCGCGCAGAATGCGCGGCAACTCGCGCCGCGCGAGCACGACGTCGAAGAGCAGCAGCCCTGAAGCGATGACGACGCTGAACGAGAAGAGCAGAACCGAGAGGACGCGCGGCCAATTGTGCGGCCCCACGGCGGGGCGCAGCAGGCCGATCGCCGAGAGCGAGACGAGATAGGTCCCCACGAAGAAGATGCCCGCCCTGACCCGCCCGCGCTCGTCGGGTCCGACGACGAACCGCATCGCGAAGAGCAGCGCCAGGATCGCGAGGGCGACGACGGGCAGCGGCCACTGTGCCGACCACTCCTGGGAAAGGGGCGAATGCATGCCGAGGCGCCGCCTTGATTTTATCACGGCGCGGCATGTTCGCGCGCGACGCCTCCGTGAAAATCGACCCGTCAGCCTTCGGGGAGCTTGCCGCGCGCGACGAGGGTCTCCTCGGTCACGCGCAGCCCGTCGGACGCGAAGCGCGTGCCCTTGATCGTCGCGACGTCGCCCCGCTCGAGCTCTCCGAACGCCGCGTTGGCCGCCGAGGCGTGGCGGTCGAGCCGCGCGAACGCATGCCGGCCCGAGGCCCCGCACGCGAAGATCTTGAGGCGGCCCTTCTCGACGAGGCGATCGCTCACGACACGAAAGAGCGCGGACCCCGGCGCGGGGCCGGCCTCGGCGCGCAGCGCGAGGTAGCTGAAGTCGATGCGTGGCGCGCTCGGCGCCTTGGCGGCGTCATGGCACCAGTCGCGCTCGCGCGAGAGCGCTGGGCACGGCCCCGTCCAGAAGCACGGCGCGACGACGCTCAATCCCGAGACAACGAGGCGATCGCGCACGGCGATGAGCGCGCGCGACGTCTCGCGCAGCGCCGGCTCGAGCAGGATGACGAGCCCACCGTCGTCGAGAAAGCCGCGGCACCAGGCCAGCACGCGGCGCGCGAGGGCGTCGATCCGCGCGGCGGCCGGCTCGCCGAGATGAAGCTCGCCCAGCAGGTGCGCGGCGACGATGAGGTCGAAGCGCCCCTCGACGGACGGCAGCTCGCGCGCCAGGTCCGCGACCACGACCCCCGGAGCCGCGACGCGATCCACGGCGACGACGTCGAGACCCACGCCGAAGCGCGCCCGCAGCGCCGCGCCCACGGCGCCCGTTCCGGCCCCGAGATCGAGCGCGCGCGCCGGCGGCGCCGCGCCAGCCCCGTAGAGCTCGCCGAGGATCTTGGCGAGCGCCGCGCCCGTCCGCGGCGCGATCTCCTCCGCGTACTCGCGGCGCAGCTCCGGATCCGCGAGGTAGCGCGTCCCGACGAGCGCGCGCGTCCCCGTGAGCCCGCGGTGGATCCGCGACGAGCGCCGCGCCACCGGCCGCCCGCCTAGCCCTTGCCGAATATGTCCTTGAAGCTGACGATGACGAGCACGCCGAGCAGCAGGACGAACCCGGCCGTGTGGACCGCCGCCTCGATGCGCGGGTTGACGCGCTTGCGCGTGATCGACTCGATGGCGAGGAAGAGCGCGCGGCCGCCGTCGAGCGCCGGCAGGGGGAGCAGGTTGAAGAGCCCGAGATAGACCGACAGCACGATGATGATGCCGAGGAAGTCGACGGCCCCGCGATCGGCGGCCTTCGCGATCTTCTTCGTGATGCCGATGGGCCCCTCGAGATCGGCCTGCACGCGTCCACGGATCATGTCGGACAGCCCGACCAAGATGCCGACCGACGTGTAGTACGGGTAGATGACGGCTTCCTTGAGGGCCGCGCCCACGGCGACGGGCGTGCGGGCGTCGATGGCGCCGATCTGGATGCCCACCTGATAGGCGCCCGAAGATTGGCGCTCCGGCGTCACGACGAACGTCATGGGCGTGCCGGACCGGAGCACGCCGATCGTGACGGGAGCGCCCCCGCCCGCGCGAATGACGTCGCTGATGGGGGCATCGGCCGAGACCGGCTGCCCGTTCGCCGACACGAGCACGTCGTTGGCCTTGAGGCCCGCCGCCACCGCCGGCTTGCCGGGCACGGGCTCGATGATCTTCTGCGTCTTCGACGGCATGCCGTACGCCAGCAGCACGACGAGCATGAGAACGAACGCCGTGAAGTAGTTCGCCGCAGGACCCGCGAGGATCGTGAGCAGGCGCATCCAGCGCGGGCGGTTCGGATAGACGTTGGGGTCGTTCTTGTCGAACTCTTCGTTCGGGTTGAGCCCCGTGATCTGGACGAACCCGCCGAGGGGGATGGGCGCGATCTGGAACGTCGTGCCGCCCCACTTGAAGCCGAGCAGCGTCGGACCGAATCCGATCGAAAAGCGCTCGACCCGCATCCCGCACAGGCGGGCCACCAGGAAGTGCCCACCCTCGTGAAGGACGATGAGCAGTCCCAGGCCGACGATGGCGATGACGAACGACAGCATGACGGGCTAGCCTAGCACGGGCCGCCCCTCGGGGCGCGCGCGCCAGCCCTGGCACGACGCAAACGCCCCTCAGGCGGCCAAGAACCGCAACACGGGACGGAGCAGCAGCGGCGTGGGACGCTTGCGCCGCGACCCGACGACGTCGATTCCCAGCTCCTGCGCGCGCCGCTCGAAGATCGGCTCGAAAAGCAGGCCCGGCCCGCTCGCGCGCACGATCACCGGCAGCGCCATGAGCCGGCGCGCCACGATGTAGCGGTCGCGCAGGATCACAGCCTCGCGGCCGGCCGCGAGGCGCGAGAGCGCCCAGCCGAGCGGCGCGAACGACACGGTCCGAGCGGCCTCGAGCAATACGACGGCGGCACCGCGCGCCTCCGAGGTGCCTCGCAAGAAGGCGCGGCCCGAGACGTTGCGCGACAGCACCCTCAGCTCCGGCACGCTGGACGCGAGGAGCGCCGCGATCGACAGGCTGTTGTCCGACGACCCGTCGTTGACGACGAGGATCTCGAAAGTGAGCCCTAACTCCCGCAAGTGTCCGGCGACACTGCGGATCTGGTGACCGACCTTGTCTTCGGCGTTACCGACCGCCAGGACCACCGAGATCTCGGGGTCCGCGGCGGCGCGTGGGGAACCAACACCCATCACCCCAATATCACAGCACGCCACGTGCCGAGACACGGATACCAGTACTATCAAGCCCTTATCCGTGGACGGCCCGACAGGTGCGTACCCCGTTGCGCGGTTTTTGGGTCTATCTGGTGCGAATCTGGTTACACGGTGGTTACAAAGGCGTCGCTAACGGCGTTGCATGGCCGCCGCCTCCAACGCCTTCACGTCGGCGACATCTTGGTCCCGTCCGGCGGCTCGTTTGTTCTTCAGCAGCGCGTCCAGGCCGATCACGGGAATCGTCCTGCCTTCCAGGACAAAGCCATCGCCCGCGGCTACGGCGTCGGCGAAGGTGATTCCGGAGGCGCGATTGAGAACGTCGATTCGTCGTGGGGGTAATCCGATCTGCAGCACGCCGTCGTAGGTCGCAAAGTCCGACGCCTTCACGTCGATGGTGTCCAGCGGCGCACCGAATGCGGCCAGGGCTCTATAGACGAGTGCTGCATTCGCGGGATCGGCGCGCACAAGAACGTCCAAATCTTTCGTCGCCCGCGGATGGCCATGGAACGCCACTGCATGACCCCCCAGGATCACGAACGCAGCTCCAGCGTCATGGAGCTCGACTAAGAGATCGCGAAAATCCTGGGGAAGATCGATCACGTGAGGCGGCCTGGAACCACCCGGCAAGGAATCTCTCCACGCGTGTACATCGGGTCCTCGCGTCTGGCGAGGCTCCAGCTCTCGCGGGTCAAACTGGCGACCAGGGAAATGGCATCGGCTCCCGCGATCGGCGTGAGGTCCTTCTCCGTGGGCTCAAGACGCGTCCTGTGGAGTATGGCCCTCGATCTTCGCGCCGCCGCGCGGATACGCCGCTCCGCGTCCTCCATGGTTTCTATTTTACCTCGCTTTCAGAAATCGGTGTCCGCGACGCGATGAGCTCCGCCAGACTGACGCGGAGGGCCGCGGCGAGTGAGCCTGCGTCGCCCGCGGGAACTACGCGGATCTGCGCGCGCGCCGCCCGCAGCTCGGCCAACCCGCCGGAGTCGGAAACGACGACGGGCACTCCCGCCCGAAGCGCCTCGAGCGTCGCGAGCGGCATGCCCTCGGCGCGCCCGTTTGCGAGGGTGCGCGAGGGCTGCGCGTAGACGTCGGCGACACCGAGCCAGGCCGGCACCTCGTCCCGCGGCACAGCGCCCGCGAAGCTCAGCGAAACTCCAAGCCGATCCGCGAGGATCCGCAACCGATCGCGCTCGGGTCCATCCCCGACCAGAACGAGGTTCAGCGTCGCCGGGTCGCCGGCACGCCGCGCGCAAGCACGGACTAGGAGATCGAGTCCCTTGATGGGCACGAGCCGCGCAACCGAGACGACGATTGGGCCCGCAACACCCAGGGACTGGCGCGTGGGGTGACCGAGCCGTGGGCCGCGGGCCTTTGCAGGGCCACGGGGAACGAGCGGGGCGACGACGCCGTGAAGACCGCCCGCCAGAGCCGCGAACCGGCGCCGCAGATCCTCGCTCACGAAGGCGAGCTCGGCGCCGCTGCGCGCGAGCAGGCGCGCGAGCGAGCGGCCAAAGGGCAGCCGCTCGAGCAACGCGACGTCGCCCGAGTGCGCCGTCGCGTGGTGTGGAAGCGACGGGGCCGCCGCGACGACGGCCAGCGCGCATGGAGCCAGCCAGTGGCTCTCGACGCGCGACCACCCGGCAGCGCGCGCCGCCACGGCGGCCGCCAGCGCGGCCGAGAAGCGCGCCGCCGCCCAGCGCGCGGCGAGACCGCCGACCTCGAGCGCCTCGGGCGCGCCCGCGCCCGCGAAGAGATCGGCGTGCCCGAAGCTCGAAGGCAGCCGCGTCAGCGCGAGGCGGCCCGCGCGCGTCGTGCCGAGCGGCGCGCCCGCGCCCGCGGCGAGGACGTCGACCTCGTGACCCTCGGCCAGCAGCGCGCGCGCCCGCTCGGCCACGAACCAACCGGCGAAGTCACCCACGCCGCGCGGATACGACGTCGTGAGCACGCCCACGCGCATCTCAGGTCCCGTCGCCGAGCGCCTCGGCCACCGGCGCGAGCGGCCCGAGAGCGCGCGCCCCGCGGCGTGTCCACAGCCGTCGCCAGCACGCGCGCGCGAGCAGCAACGCGATCGGCAGCGCGACGCGGGCCGGCCGCAGTCCCGAACGCCACGCGGGCCCGTAGACCGGGCGAACGGGCACGTCCACGACGCGCGCGCCGGCGGCGCCCAGGCGCGCGAGCAGATCGTTGGGGTAGCCGTAGCGCGCGAACATTTTCTGGGGCGCGATCGCGAGCAGCGCGGGACGCGACGCCGCCGTGTATCCGCACTGCGAATCGAGCAGATGCCAGTAGCCCGAGGCGACGCGCGTCGCCAGCGACAGCAGCAGGTTGCCGACCATGCGGGCGCGTGGCATGCGGCGCCACCCCCCCGGCCACGCGAAGCGATTGCCCTTCACGTAGTCGGCGCGCCCGGCGGCCACCGGCTCGAGCAGACGCGGGAGATCGGCGGGATCCATCTGCCCGTCGCCCGCCATGACGACCGTCACCTGGACCCCGAGCGCCACCGCGCGCGCGTAGCCCGACGCGATGGCCGCGCCCACGCCCCGGTTCACCTCGTGCCGCAGCACCTCGACGACGCCGCCGCGCCGTCGCCCGGCGTGCCGTCGCGCCGCCGCCGACGTGCCGTCGGCGCTGCCGTCGTCGACGACGAGGATGTGATCGACGTAGCCGGGGACGGAGCGGATCGTCGCGGCGATCTTGTCTCGCTCGTTGTAGGCCGGGATGACCACGGCCACGGTGCGTCCACGGAACATCGAGGCGTCGGCTTACTGATCGACTTCGGTGGGCGGCGGCGGTGGCGGCGCGGACTTGTGTGCGTGGTGGTGCCTGTGCGCGCCTTTGTCGGCTGACTCGGGCGGCGCGCCCGCCGGCTCCTCGGCGAGCTTGGCGGCGGGCGCGGCTCCGGCTCCTTCGGATCCCTGAGACGCCTTGGCGCCCTCTCCACCGCTCTCGCCGCCGTCCGGCGTCGCGTCCCGCCTCTTGAGGTTGATCGAGAGGGGCATCTCGTTGATGACGCGCTGGTCGTAGTCCTCAAAGCCGTCCTTGCGAAGGATGAGCTTGAGCGAGTTCTTGCCCGTCAGATCGATCGGCAACGTCACGGGCGTCTCGCCGATGGGCATGGCTTCTCCCTCGACGAAGATGTCGGCGCCCGGCGGCTCCGACTTCACGTAGACGTGGAAGCGCTTCGAGGGATCGCTCACGGCCGTGAGGCGCGCGCCGCCATCGTCCTCGAGCTTCCTCCTGAGGCCGCCCTTCCAAACGAAGAAGCCGCCCGCCGCGAGGACGAGCGCGGTCGCGACCGCTCCCTTCCACTTGGCGCGCGGCTTGAGCGAGACCTCCGAGACGTCCATCGACGATTCGGAGGCGGGCAGAGAGCGCCGCCGCACCGACCCGGTGCCCGTACCCGACCCCGTGCGCGTCACGGGCGGGATCGTCGCCGAGCGCCCCGCGCGGATGCTCGAGCTCGTGATCTGCGCGCTGGCGTTCACCGAGAGGCGCGGCGACGGCGCGCCGCCATCGACGGGAAAGAGGTCGTGAAGGAGCTGCGAGAGGTGCGTGGGCTGGAAGCGCGCCGCGTGAACGACGTCGTCGAGCGCGTCCGCCATGTCGGCGGCCGTGGCCCACCGCTCGTCGCGATCGCGCGCCAGGGCGCGCAGCACGATGGCGTCGAGCTCGGGCGGCACCAAGGGGTTCTGCTGTGACGGCGGCGGCACCTCGCAGCGGCGCACGCGCTCGATCGTGAGCACGTCGTTCTGGCCTTTGAACAGGCGCCGGCCCGTGAGCACCTCGTGCAGCACGATGCCGCACGAGAAGATGTCGATGCGGTGGTCGACGTCGTCGCCCTCGGTCTGCTCGGGCGCCATGTAGGCGTACTTGCCCTTCATCGTGCCACTCTTCGTCGTCTCGGGCGCCTCGCCGAGCGCCTTGGCGATGCCGAAGTCGAGCAGCTTCACGGCGCCCTCGTAGGACATCATGATGTTCGAAGGCGAGACGTCGCGGTGGATCATGCCGAGCGGACGGCCGCGCTCGTCGGCGAGGCTGTGCGCGTAGCTGAGCGCGCGGCAGGCCTCGCGCCCGATGTAGGCGACGAGCTCGGGCCGCGGCGGGCCCATCGTCTTCCAGATGGCGCGCATCGTCTCCGAGAGATCGCGCCCGCGGATGTACTCCATCGAGATGAAGTACTCGCCCTCGACGGCTCCGAGCTCGAAGATCTGGACGATGTTCGGGTGCGCGAGGCGCGCCGAAAGCTTGGCCTCCTCGACGAACATCTTGATGAAGGTCGCGTCGTCCGAGAGGTGCGGGAGGATGCGTTTGACGACGAACGTGCGCTCGAACCCTTGCGGTCCCGTCACGCGCCCCTTGTACACGTCGGCCATACCGCCGCGGCCGATGCGCTCGAAGAGCGTGTATTTGCCGAACTGAATCGGCTCCGAGAGTTGCACCGACACGGGAGGGCCTAAGTCGGGGTTCTTGCCGGGGTGGGAGGCGAGGCAAGGCTTGCCCGAGAGCGGTCTATGATAGCCATCCCGTGGATGCGTCGCAAATCCGTCCGGGTGCCGATTCGCAGCCGGACGCCGGGGCCCGCCGCTTGGAGCGCGCGAGCGACGTGCTGGACACTCCGCTCGATAGCGTGCTGATTCTCGGCGGGCTCGACCCCGGCGGCGGCGCCGGGCTCGTGCGCGACGTCCTGACCGCGTGCGCGCTCGGCGCCCGTCCGCTCGTCGTCGCCACCGCCTGGACCGAGCAAGACACGGGCGTTCACCGCGTCGAGCCCCGCGACGCCGCCGAGCTCGCCGACTCTGTGCGTCAGCAGGTTGCCAAGCGCCCGGCCGCCGTCAAAATCGGAATGGTTCCGGACGCCAAGCGCGCGGCGGCCGTCATCGAAGGCCTGGGATTCTTTGCCGGGCCCGTCGTCTTCGACCCGGTCCTGGCGTCATCGCGCGGGGGCGCGCTCTTCCGGGGCGCCGCGGCCGAGCTGCTGCCGCTGCTGCGGCGGGCGACCCTGGTCACGCCGAACGCCGCCGAGGCGGCCGCCTTGAGCGGGCTGCCCGTCGCGAACGCCGCCGAGGCCGCGGCGGCGGCGCGAGCGCTCGCCGCCCTCGGCGTGGGCGCGGTCCTCGTCAAGGGCGGCCACCTCGGGGGTGTAGGCGACCCCGTCACGGACACCTTGCTCGTGGGCGCGGAGCTGCACGAGCTCGCGCACGCGCGCGTCGCGGGCGGCGACGTGCGCGGCACCGGGTGCGCTCTGGCGACCGCGCTGGCCGTTCATCTCGGGCGGGGCGCGCCGCCGCTCGCGGCCGCGAAAGCCGCCACCGAATGGCTCGCGCGCGCCCTCGCCGCGGCCGTCGACGTCGGCGCCGAGCGCCACCTCGGGTGGGTGTAGGCGAGGTCCCACCCGAGACGGTGGATCAGCGGCGGCGTACCCAGTACCCGGGCCGGCGTTCGTGGTTCGCGACGGCGACGAAAACTACCTCTGTCTCGCTGTAACGATAGACGACGCTAAACGGGAATCGCCGCACGACGTAGCGGTGGTGGCGGCCGTCGATACGAGGCCAGCGGTGCGGCGCCGAGAGGATGAGATCGAAGCCTCGCTCGACGGTTGCCAAGAATTCGTCGCCGAGCCCCGGCATGGCTTCGTCGTATTCATCCGCGGCATGATCATCTCCGCGTTTGAGGCGCGAAGAATCCGCTCCCGTCTTCTATGGACGGGAGCGGTGGGCACGACGCTGGGCTATCTGCTCTCGGACGTCGGACAAATCGAGCAGGTCCGCTGTACCAGCGTCGATCTCGTCGCTCCGGCGGCCGATCTCGTCGAGCCAAACCTTCTCGAGGTCTTTGCTGGCGAAATCGTTCGGCAAGCTGGCAGCGAGCTCTTGCACCAGATGTTCACGCTCGTCGGGTGCGAGTTTCAATGCAGCTTCGAGGATCTGCTTTGCAGCGCCAGACATGACCCTCTCAGTGTACCGCGGTCCCGAGAAGAGGCACTGTTCAGGCGGCGACTTAGGGCGCGAGCTCGAGGCGCAACATGGGCGTGCGCTTCGTCGGCAAGAGGCCCATGAAGTTGTTGGGATCGTTGTTGCGCACGAAGGCCTGCCCCGAGACGACGCTGCTGGCCCACAGCGTGGGCTCGCCGCCGGACTTGCGCACACCGATCCAGATGACGCCCTTGATGGGCTTCATGTCCGACAGGTCGGCGACGACCCAGCGGCCGTCCTTTCCGTTGGAGACGTGCTCCTTCGCGAGGTCGCACGAGACCGTACGCAGCGTCTCGCCGGGTGTCTCGAGGACGGTGCTCTCGTAGATGCTGACCTCGAGCTTGCCCTCCGCCCCGGCCTGCAGCCGCAGCCGGATGGGGCGGTGCTCGCCGTCGGGCAGCTCGAAGCGCAGGACGCTCTCGTAGGTCAGCGAGGGGAACGCCAGCGTGCCCGTGGCGCGGGCGTCGTCGTACGCGAGGACGAGCTCGCGGGAAACGCCGCTGGCCGAGGTCACGGCGCCCGACGTGCCGCAGCCGATGAGCGCGAGGGCGACGGCCGCCAGGACGAGCGACGGCCCGCAGGAGGGCAAGTCGCCGCCGCGCTCGGAGCACATGACTTCCCGAATCATCGGCGACTCCGGGTCATTTCTGTACGGTCGCGTCACCGCCGATGTGAAATTATGCCGTCTTCGATGGCGGCAAAGGTCGGCGTCGGCGTCGTCGGCGCCGGTCCTTGGGGGCTCACCGTGGCGCGCGCGTTCGCGCGGGCCGGCGGGGCGCGCCTCGTGGCCATCGCGGACCTGGACGCCGAGCGCCTGGCCCGCGCCGGCGCCCAGCACGCGGACGTCGTGCTCACGGGCGAGCTCGACCGGCTGCTGGAGACGCCGGGCCTCGAGGCCGTCGTCGTCGCCGTCGACTCTCCCCGGCACCATGCCGTCGCGAAGCGCGCCTTGTCGGCCGGCCGCCACGTCCTCGTCGAAAAGCCCATGGCCCTGTCGCTGGCCCAGGGCGCCGAGCTCGTCGAGCTCGCCGAGCGGAGCGAGCTCGTCCTCATGGTCGGGCACGTCCTGCTTCATCATCCCGGCCTCGTGCACGCGCGCGCGCTCATGGCCGCCGGAGAGCTCGGCCGCGTCTTGTACCTGCACGCGACGCGGGTCGGGTTCGGCACCGTGCGGCCGGGCGAGAGCGCGTGGTGGTCGATCGCGCCTCACGATCTCGCGGCCGCCCTGTACCTCTTCGACGCCGTTCCGACGGCCGTGAGCGCGACCGGCGCGGGCTATCTGCAGATGCGCCAGCACGACGTCGCCTTCGCGACGCTGACCTTCGCCGACGGCCGCGTGGCGCACGTCCACGTCTCGTGGCTCGCCCCCGAGAAGCGCCGCCTGCTGACCGTCGTGGGCAGCCACAAGATGCTGACCTTCGACGAGACCGACGCCGAGCGGCCGCTCCGCCTGCACGATCGGGCCTTCGTTCCGGCGGCCGCGCGCGCCGGCTTCATCGCGCGCGCGGGAGAGGTCGAGGCGCCTGCGCTGCCCGCGATCGAGCCCTTGCTGGCCCAGTGCGAGAGCTTCGTCGAGCGCGTCCGCCTGGGCGCGCTCGCGCCTGGCGAGGCGGCGCGCGCGCTCGGTGTCATGCGCGTGCTCGACGCCGGCGAGCGCTCGATGCGCCTGGGCGGCGTCCCCGTCGAGGTGGCGTGACCGCGAAGGGAAAAAAGAAGAAGCGCGCGTTCTGGGCCCACGCGACCGCCGTCGTCGATCCTGGCGCGCGCGTGGGAGCGGGCACGAAGATCTGGCACTTCTGCCACGTCATGGCGGGCGCGCGCGTCGGGGCGGGCTGCGTGCTCGGTCAGAACGTCTTCGTGGCGGCGGGCGCCGTCGTGGGCGATGGCTGCCGCGTTCAGAACAACGTCTCGATCTACGACGGCGTCGTGCTCGGCGACGAGGTCTTCGTGGGCCCGTCGGCCGTGTTCACGAACGTCAAGACGCCGCGCGCGGCGGTCAGTCGCAAGGCCGCGTTCATCGCGACGCGCGTGGGCCGTGGCGCGACGATCGGCGCCAACGCCACGGTGGTGTGCGGGGTCGAGGTTGGAGCTTACGCGCTCGTCGGCGCGGGGGCGGTCGTCACGCGCAACGTCGCCGCGCACGCGGTGGTCACGGGCATACCCGCGCGCCGCGTGGGCTGGGCCTGTCGATGTGGAGAGCCGCTCCCGACGAAGCCGACCGGCCGACGCGAACGGACCTGTCTGGCCTGCGGCGCCCGTTACGCGGAGAGGGGCCGTGGCATCGGGCGGGCCCTCATCGCGAATTGAAGAAGGCGCTCACGGCCGCGCAGACGTGGTCGACCTTGTCGTCGGAGAGCTCGGGATAGATCGGGAGCGCGAGCGCCTCGGCGGCGGCCTTCTCGGCGCGTGGAAACTCTCCCGGACGGCCGCCGAACGCCGCCAACGCCGGTTGCAAATGGAGCGGCAATGGATAGTAGATGCACGTCGCGACGCCGGCCGCGCGCAGGTGCGCCGCCAAAGGGTCACGCCGCCCCTCCGGCACGCGTATGACGTATTGGTTCCACACGCATCCCGGATCCGCGGGGGGCAGCTCGACGGGGCAAGGCGCGAGCCGGTCCTGGTATCGATCGGCGATGTGACGGCGCCGCGCGGTCCAGGCGGACAGGTGCGGCAGCTTGACCCTCAGCAGCGCCGCCTGGAGCTCGTCCATCCTGAAGTTCCCTCCGATCGCGACGTGCCGGAACCGCTCCGATGACCCGTGCGTCCGCAAGAGCGCCACGCGCTCGGCCACGATGCGCTCGTCCGTGACGATCGCGCCGCCATCGCCGAAGCCGCCGACGTTCTTCGACGGGAAGAACGATAGGGCGCCTGCGCGGCCGAGCCCGCCCACCGGTCGGCTTCCGCCAGCGGCGGCTCCCTGACGGGCTCCCAGCGCCTGGGCGGCGTCTTCCAGCAAGACGGCGCCGTGCTTGCCGGCCTGGGCCTCGAGCGCGGCCGTGCGAGCGGCGCGGCCGAAGAGGTGCACGACCAGGATCGCCTTCGTGCGCGGGCCGACGCGGCCGGCGGCGTCCTCGGGATCCAGGTTCAGCGTGTCGGCCTCGACGTCGGCGAAGACCGGACGCGCTCCCAAGCGGACGATGGCCTCGACGGAGGCGAAGAACGAGAAGGGGGTCGTGACCACCTCGTCGCCCGGGCCCACGCCGTGAGCCATGAGCAGCGCGAGGAGCGCGTCCGAGCCGGACGAGACGGCCACCGCGTGAGCGACGCCGTGCGCGTCCGCGAGCTCCCGCTCGAACGCCGCGACCTCCGGACCGAGGATGAATTGGTTCGACAGAAGGACCCGGCGCGCCGCCGCCTCGAGCTCCGCCAGGAGAGGCGCGTGCTGAGCCGTCAGATCGAGGAAGGGAACGTCGCAGGTGGGAGTCGGCGTGGACATGGACGCGAGAGCCAACGTAGCGCGGCCGCGCGCGTTGACGTCCGAATTCGGACATGGTCTCCTGCAGCGCTTCCGTGAAGGTGTCGCTCGCCATTCCCGTCTACAACGAGCTGGCCACGCTGAAGGCGTCCATCCAGCGCGTGACGGCCGTCGATTTCGACAAGGAGCTCATCATCGTCGACGACGGGTCGACCGACGGCAGCCGCGAGTCCTTGAGCGAGCTTGCCGAGATCGGACTTTCGGCCTGGCTGCCGGACCCCGCCGCCGCGCGAGGCCGAAACGCCGCGCGCGTTCATCTCCAGCCGAAGAACATGGGCAAGGGCGCTGCGTTGCGGGCGGCGTTCGCGCTCGTCACCGGGGACATCGTCGTGATGCACGACGCGGATCTCGAATACGATCCCCAGGACATCCCAGGGCTCATCAAACCCATCCGCGACGGAATCGCCGACGTGACCTTCGGGTCGCGCTTCATCGGATCGCCGAGGCGGGTGCTGTACTTCTGGCACACTGTCGTGAACCGCGGGCTGACGCTCATGTCCAACATGTTGAACGACCTGAACCTCACGGACATGGAGACCTGCTACAAGGCGTTTCGCGCCGACGTCCTCAAAGGCATCGCGATCGAGGAGGATCGGTTCGGCATCGAGCCCGAGCTCACGGCCAAGGTTTCGCGGATGAACCTGCGCATCTACGAGGTCCCCATCAGCTATCAGGGTCGGACCTACGCCGAAGGGAAGAAGATCGGCTGGAAGGACGGCGTCCGCGCTTTCTACTGCATCTTCAAGTACGGCATCAGGCGACCTTGATCGCCGGCCCATCGAGCTCCGAACGCGCCACCCTCGTCGCGCTCATGGCAGCCCTCGAAGATCCCGAAGGCGCGGCCATGATCGCCGACGATCCGCTGGTGCTCGTTGTCGCGCGCCGACATCGCCTCACGCCCTTGCTGTCGATCCGATGCCGGAGACTCTTGCCGGCGGCTCTCGACGAGGCTTGCCGCCGCGACCACCTGCTCACGGCGGCGCGGCACCTCGCGCTCTCGAGCGCCGCCGAGGAGTGCGTGACCGCGATGACGGACGCCGGCGTCGACGTGGCGCTCCTCAAGGGCCTCGCCTACGAACGCACGTTGTACCCACAGCCCGGCGCGAGACCGACCAGCGACATCGATCTGTTGGTGCGCGACCGCGACCGCAGACGCGCCTTCGAGGTGCTGGACAGACTGGGCTTCGAGCCGCGGGCGGCGGCGCCTGGCTTCGATGCGCCCGACTACCACGAGGTGGCCTGGCGTCGCGGACCCGTGGAGGTCGACCTGCACATGGCCCTGGCGCCGCTGGCCCGCTGCGCGATCGACTACGAGGACGTGTGGCGCGACATGCGCCCGCTCGAGCTCGGCGCCGCGCGCGCGTTCGCGCTGGCGCCGACACACGCCGCCGTGTTTCACGCCCTGCACATGGCCATCGATCACTTCGACGTGCCCGCGCTGTACTTGCTCGATCTGGCGCGCCTGCTCCCGACGAGCGCCGACGCGGCCGCCGCCCACGCGACCGCGCGCGCCTGGCGCTGTCACCGTCCCCTGAAGACGAGCGTGGCGCTGGCGGCGGCCTTTCAACCACGCTGGGCGGCGACGCAACCACTCGAGCCGCCGTCATGGCCTGCCGCCCGAGTCACGGCCCGCTTCGGTGCCCTGCCCGCCGTCCCGCGGCCCGAGCAGCTCCTGCGAAAGTTCGCCCACTTCGACAGGCTGACGGACGCGCTCCTCTACACCGCGGTCCAGGCGCGCCGGAATCTACACGAGCTCGTCGAACGCCGCGTACGGCGGCGGTCGGCGCGCGAGCGGTTGAAGCTGCCGAGACCGTCGCGATGACCCGTCAGGTCTGCTCGGTCATCTGGCCGCGCCAAAGCGAACGTCGAGGAAATGCTCGAGCTGCTGAGCGACCCGACTCCAGCTATAGGCCTGCATCTTGGCGTGGGCATTCTTGCCCATCCGGCGGGTCTCCTCGGGTTCGCGCAGGGCTCTGATCGTCGCTTGAGCCAAAGCCTCCGAGTCCAGCATGGGCACGAGGATCCCATCAGTGCCGCTGGATATCACATCGGGAGACCCGCCCACGGCCGTCACGATCGGGCACAAGCCGCAGGCCATCGCCTCCAAGACCACGAGCGGGATCCCCTCGGCCACTGATGGGAGCAACAAGATCCGGTGTCGCCGGTAGACGTCGATCAGTCCCTCGGGACGAACGTGGGGAACGATTTCGGTCGTTTCTCTCCACGCGGCTGGCAACGCATCGCGGATGATGCTTTCTGTCGGGCCCGTGCCAGCGAGTGTCAGCTTGGCCGACACGCCCAAAGCCGACAGTCGCTCCAATGCCGCAATGAGAATCTTGGTTCCTTTTCGGGGAAGCCAACTCCCCAGGAACAACAGATCGCGCTCCGGTGGCTTTTCCGTCAACGGCACGCCAATGAATCGCGGCTCGAGACCGTTGTCGATCCGCGCAATTCGCTCCGCCGGTATCGCCAAACTGTCAACCATGTATTCGCGATCCTGGGTAGAAAGACACAATACGCCGGCGGATGTCTTCAACGACGCGAATGCTTGGGTCAACTCGGTGAGCGGCCAAACGACTCGTGAGCTCGGCGAGATCTGTTCTCCCGTGGCATTGCGTGTCTCGACCTGGACACGCCAGCATCTCGTCTCGCAGGCGTGAACCATCGCGAGCGTCCGGACACGCCTCCGCAACCGCAGGGCCGTTGGCCAAGCGATCGGCTCGTGCAGGATCGCGATCGGGACCTCCGTCGAGCGCTTTGCGAGCTTGTCGATCGCGATCGCGGTGCGAAGAGGCGCCTCGAACCGCGCCAGCTTTCGTCCCAGACGCAGGCCCATTCCCCCCGAAAACAGATAGTCGACCCGATGCCCGCGCGAGGCGAGCGCGTCGCCGAGTCCGTGCATCTGGCGACCCATGCCGGTCGTCAGTGAATCCTCGACGTTCGCACCAACTATGAAATACATGCGGCGGGCCCGTGGCTTGATGGGCGCGCAGTTTCCCACAGCGAATCGGATGCGTCTACCGACGCTGGCGCGTCGATGATTCCCTCCCATGACCTCGCAGGCCATGCTAGGGTGCCCGCTTTGTAAGAGGCCTAAACGTGATCAGCGACGATCGAACGGCAAGCTATGACACCTGGCATGCATCTCTCGGCGTCGACGAAGGCTCTGAGGATCCGTGGTACTTGCTCGTTCGTCGGCA
>DASXOE010000014.1:0-23418 GCA_036494575.1 Polyangia bacterium
TCGCCTCGCAGACCGTGCCCGACTTCCCGCCGCACAGCGCGGGCGGCGCGGGGCAGGTGCAAGCGGCCGTCGGAAAGGCGCCCCCGCACGGCTTGCCCGCCGAGCACGCGTCGAGCGCCTGCTCGAAGATACAGCCGTCGGCGTCCGCGGCGCACGCGCGCAGCTTGCCGTCGCTCGTGCACACGGTGCCGGCGCCGCCCGTGCAGCCCGCGGGCCGCGCGGGGCACGCGCACGTCCCGGCAGCGCCCCCGTCGGCGCCCGCCGCCTGGCAGATCTTGCGTCCCTGGCAGGGAATGTCGACGCTCCACGCGGTGCAGGCGCCGACCTTCACGCAGCTCTGCACACCCATGGTCCCGCAGCGGTGCGCGCCCATCGCGCACGCGTCGACGCAGCCGCCGTCGCCCACCGCGCCGTCGCCGGCCGGACCGCCGTCGCCCACCGCGCCGTCGCCTGCCGTCCCGCCGCCCGTGCCCGCGATTCCGTCGCCGCCCGCGCCGAGCGCGCCCGCGCTCCCCGCGGCACCCGCGCTCCCCGCGGCGCCACCGCCCGCGCCCGCGGCGCCCGCGGCGTCGCTGGCCGCCATGACGAACTGGCGCGAGTGACACAGGGACTGCGCGCACACGTAGCTCGGCGGGCAGTCCTTCTCCGTGCGACAGGAGATCGCACCCTCGGGGAATTGGGGGTCGAAGCCGCAGCCGAGCGCGGCGGCCGCGACGCCCGCGAAGACCGCGAGGCCCGCGCGGAGGCGCGCGCCGGACATCAGAAGGTCACCTGCAAGGACGCGCCCGCGGTCCCCGGCGCGACCGACGGCATCGCCGTGACCGTGCCGGGCTCGGCCGCGCGGTTGACGCCGAGGAAGTAGAGCAGCCCGCCGCCCACGAGCGCGGCGGCGCCGACGCCGTAGCCCACCCACTGCAAGAGCTGGTCGCGTTGGCCCTCGTCGTACTTGCCCTGCGAGAAGAGGCCCTTCTTCGCGTCGGCCGTGACCTCGTCGCTGAGCGCCTGCGTGCGGGCGCCGAAGTAGGCGGCCGACGCGACGAGCGCGACGCCCACGGACGCCGCGGCGATCGCGGCGACGCGCAGCCGGCGGCTCGTGTCGGCGGCGGGGGCCGCGGCGGGCGGCGGCACCGCGGGCGCCGGGGCGGCGACGACGGGCGCGGGAGCCGCCTTTTGCGCCTGCTGATCCATGTCCGTCATGTGGGCCTGGACCTGGGCGCGCTCGTCGGCGCTCAGGCCGGGCGCCTTGCGCAGGTACTCGCGAAAGCGCGTCAGCGCGTCGCTCGCCTTGCCGTTCTGCTCGAAGCAGCGGCCCTGATTGTAGATGTACGTCGGATCGTTCGTCTCGGCGTAGAGCTCGGCGAGCAGCTCGATGCCGCGGTCGGGCTGGTTGGCGAGGCAGGCCCTCTTGGCCTCGGCCTCACGCGGGTCGCGCTCTTGCGCGCGCGCGGCGCCCGCGACGAGGCTCCCCACGAGCAGCGCGGCGACGCCGAAGCGCAGCCGCGTCCGCGCGCCGCTCACCATTTCTCCGGAGCCGGCTTGGGTTTCGCCGGGGTCGCCTGCGCCTGCGCCGGCGTCTCAGCGGGCCGAGGGGCCGCGACGTCACGCGCGGGCACCGCGGGGCGCGACGCGCGCGCGAGCCTGTGGCGCTTGCTCGAGGCCGGAGCCGTGGCCGGCGGCTCCTCGGCCGCGACGGCAGGTGGCGGCTCGACGGGCGGCGGTGCCGCCGCGATCGGCGCGGGCACGGCGGGCGGGGCCGCGGCCGCGACGGGGGCGGGAGCGGCGACGGGCGCTGGCACCGCCGGGGACGGCGACGCGACCGGGGGCGCGCTCGCGCCGTGCGGACGCAGGACGAGGATCCCGACCAGCGCGAGCGCCGCGACGACGCCTCCGACGGTCGCGAGCCGCCGCCGCCCGCTCGGCGCGCCGCCCACCTCGGGATCGACCTCGCCCGCGGCGCCCTTGAACGTCGTCGAATTCGTGACGACGACGGGCATCGGCGCGGGAGCCTGGGGCAGGGACGCGCGCGCGCTCGAGCCGACGACGATCGGCGTGAGGTTGCCCGCGGCGCGCAGCGCCGCCTCCATGGCGCCCATCGTCGCGAACCGATCCTCGCGCTTCTTCGCGAGCGCCGTCAGCACGACCGACTCGAGCGCGGGCGCGATCTGGGGGTTCGTCGCGCGCGGCGGCTTCGGCGGCTGCGTGAGGTGCATGAGCACGACCTCCCCGAAGCCCGGGCTCACGAAGGGCGGCGCGCCGACGAGCATCTGGTAGATGATGATCCCGAGCGCGTAGACGTCGGTGCGCTCGTCGATCTCGCCGATGAGGCCGCGGCACTGCTCGGGCGACATGTATGGCGGCGTGCCCATGAGGGCGCCGTCTTGCGTCTTCGCCGAGTTCCCCGCGAGCTCGCCGCGCAGCTTGGCGATGCCGAAGTCGAGCACCACGACCAGCGCGCCGTGCGCGCGCGCGTCGTCGGGCACGAGGAAGAGGTTCTCGGGCTTGAGATCGCGGTGAACGATCCCTTTCTTGTGCGCGGCGCCCAGCGCCGACGCCGTCTGCACTGCGATGTCGATGGCCTCGGCCGGCGCGAGCGTGCCGCTGTCTTGAATGCGCCGCGCGAGCGTGTCGCCCTCGAGGAACTCCATCATGAGGTACGGCACGCCCGACGGCATCAGGCCGACGTCGATGATGTCGATGATGTTCGGGTGGTGGATGGCGTTCGCGGCGCGCGCCTCGTTCATGAAGCGCTCGACGAGCCCGCGATCCTCGACGAGCTCGCGGCGCAGCACCTTGACGGCCGCCTTCCGTCCCATGAACGGATGCGTCGCCAGGTAGACGGCGCCCATCCCGCCCTCGCCCAGCAACGACATGATCTCGTAGTTGTTGATCCGCTGCCCGATCACGATCGTCCCGCCCAATGAGACGCCCAACGAAGCCGGCAGTCAATCCTTAAGTGCCTGATAATTCTAGGGAATTACCGGGAATATTTCCGTTGGCGAACGTACCCGAACGTACCAATGGATAGTGGTCCGTCGGAACGCCTGTCGCGCGCTCAGTCCGCGACGCCTCCCCACCGGAACGGATCGTCGGGGGCCGGAGGAAAATCGTTGAGCTGGAAAGAGTCTCTGTAGATCGGAAACCTACAGACCTGGACGGGGACGACGAGCCGCGGATTCGGCCAGGGCGGCGCGCAGCAGACGCCGGCGGCGTCGAGGGCCGCCGTCACGAGCTCGGAGCAGAAGAGGCGGCGGTACCCTGGATTCAATTCGAAGAGCCGATTCCAGAACTCGCTCCTCGCGCGCTCGTAGATCTCGACGAAGTGGCCCAGCGTTGGATGACCTTCGAGGGAGGCGACGAGCTTCGTCGCCAGGGGACTCTCGAGCTCGACGAGCCCGGCCGCGACGGTCCCTGCGTAGTTGTACTTCTCGCTGACGTTCTCGTGGGCGAAGTCGCGGAGCTTGCCCGCGTCCATTTGCGCCGCGGTCGCGGCCGACAGGGGCAGGTAGAAGCAGGTGTGGTGCTCGGCCGGACCCGCGTACGCGCGCAGTGAGGTCTCGAGGGGCGTGAGCGTGATGCCCGCGCCCGTCGCCTCGAAAACGGACAGGCCCGCGCCCGCGTCCGAGTCGACGAGAATCGCCACGTGGCAGATGCCCGACAGGCTGGTCTTCTGAATGAAGAGATCCACCTCGCTCGTGCCACGGAACGCCAGGACATCGCCGGCACGCGCGGGACCGGCGGCGCCACGAAAGAAGTCCTCGAGAGAGAGCGTCGTCATCAGAACCTCCGGCACCTCACGACTGGACTTCGGCCACTTGCACCTCGGTCGGCATTCGCGCGGGCGCGGGCGCGGCGTTGACCTTGATGCGCGTCGCGATCAGGCCGCCCAGAAATACCAGCAGCGCCAGCGTCCGCAGACCCCAGTCGTGCGACTTCAAATACTGTTCCGACCAGCCCATGATGTAAGGACCGCAGATCCCGCCCAGGTTGCCGACCGCGTTGATGAGGGCGATCGAGCCGGCGGCGGCGGTCCCGCTGAGGAAGGTCGTCGTGAGACCCCAGAACGGCGCCACGGCGCTCCAACGACCCGCGACCACGAACCCGAGGGCAATGACACAAACGATCGGCGCCGGGTGCAAGCTGGCGATCAGGAGGCCGCCCGCCGCCCACCACACCGCGAGGGCGTAGTGCCACTTGCGCTCACCGCGGCGATCCGACGAGCGGCCGTACGGCCCCATGATGATGATGGCGAAAACGGCGGGAACGCCGGTGATGCAGCCCTGCACGAAGGTGGACGAGTGCTTGTACTCCCCCTTGATCAGCGTGGGCAGGAAGAAGTCGAGCCCATAGCCGGCGAGGACGTGCGTAAAGTAGACGAAGCAGAGCACCAGCACGCGAGGGTCGCTGAGAGCCTGCTTGAACGACGTGTGGGCGCTCGGCCCCGCGGCGATGCGATCGCGTTCCAGGCGCTCCGCGAGCCAGTCTTTCTCGCCGCGGGCCAGCCACTTGGCCTCTTCCGGGCCATTCGGTAGGCGCAAGAACAAGATTAGGCCGAACACGAACGACGGCAGCGCCTCGAGCAAGAAGAGCCACTTGTACCCGGCGAGGTCCGCCACACCGTTGAGTGAAAGGATCGCGCCAGAGAGCGGCGCGCCGATGATGCCGGTGCCGGCCGCGGCCATCATGAACAGCGCGATGGTCCGCGAACGATAGGCGCTCGGAAAGAACTTGGTGAGGTAGAAGATGACGCCGGGAAAGAAGCCCGCCTCGGCCGCGCCCAGCAAGAAGCGCAGCAGGTAGAACGACTGCTCGCCCTGGACGAACGCGAAGCTGGCGCTGATGACGGCCCAGGTCAGCATGATGCGCGCGATCCAGCTGCGCGCGCCCACGCGCGCCAGGATGAGATTCGACGGCACCTCGAACAAGAAGTAGCCGAGGAAGAAGATGCCGGCGCCGAACGAGTACGCCGTCGCGGCCAGGTGCAGATCTTTTTGCATCTGGTCCTTGGCGAAGCCGACGTTCACGCGGTCGAGGAACGCCGCCATGAAGCAGACACACAGGAACGGGACCACCTTCCAGGTGAGCTTGCGCAACAACCGCGCTTCGAAGTCGGGCGTCTCGTCCGTCATGGTGCTCACCGTGGCCGCGCCCCGATGGCCAGGTCAAGCATTTTTGCCGTCCCGACGACGGTCACAACCAGCTTGCTCACGTACGGAACTCCCCCTACAGTCGGCCGCGGGAGTCGCCCGGCCATGCCGGTTCGGGCGGCGACGGAGTTGCTCACACTCGAGGAGGAGACTCGCATGAGAAAAGTTGCGGTAGGGTTTGGATTTGCGGTGTTGTTGCTCGCTGGCTCCGCGTCGCGCGCGCACGCGGCGGGACCTTACGGAATGGCCGGCTGCGGCCTCGGCTCGCTGCTGTTCGGGGCCGACAACTCGAAGCTCATGCAGATCCTGGCCGCGACGACGAACGGAACGTTCGCCAGCCAGACGTTCGGCATCACCTCCGGCACCTCGAACTGCGTCGAGGGCGGTGTCGTCAAGGCCGAGCGCGAGCAGGCGGCGTTCGCCGAGGTCAACTTCCAGGATCTCAAGCGCAACATGGCCGCGGGCGGCGGCGAGTATCTGACGTCCTTCTCTTCGCTCCTCGGCTGCACGGACGCGTCGAAGGCGACGTTCTTCAAGATGACCCAGGAGAAATACGAGAGCATCCTGCCGTCGGAGAAGACCACGCCCATCGCGATGCTCACGTCGCTCAAGCTCCAGATCAAGGCGACGCCCGCGCTCGCGGTCTCCTGCTCCGACGAGCGCGCCGTGGCGCGCGCCAAGGCCACCGACAAGGGCGTCGACGTCGCCCTCTCGAAGCCGACGCAGAAAGCGACCGCGACCAAGTAGCCTCCCGCCTCATTCAATCTTAATCTCCGTGAAAGCCCTGGCAAAGCTTCGCCGCTTTGGTGGGGCTTTCGTCTTTCTGGCGATCCTCGCCGGCTCCGGGCCGGAGGCGCGCGGCGACGACGCTTCGTGCGACGCCGCCCCCGGCGCGCAGGGTGTCGCGCCGCTCGCCTGCGCGATCCTCCGCGCGCGCGGCCGCGGCCTCGCGACGACGCGCAGCTGGCAGACGCTGCTGCACTACCGGCGGACGATGCTGGGCGGCTGGAAGAGCGAGGCGGACGGGCTGGACTTCTTCTTCGCCGGCAAGAAGGGCCGCACCGATCCGGAGGCCGAGCTCGTCGCGACGCTCACGGCGCTCTTCCGCGCGCCCGCCGAGCTGCCCGAGCTCAAGCAGCCGCAGTGCTTGTTCCCGGCGCGCACGGCCTGGCTGCGCGACGAGCTGGGTCTGTCCGCGCACGTCTTGCCCGCGCGCGACTGCCCGCTCTACACCTTTTGGCGAACGGCGATCTCGGCGCAGGCCGTGACCCTCGTCTACGCGACGGCCTACCTCAACAGCCCGGCGTCGATGTACGGCCACACGTTCTTGCGCCTCTCGCGGTCCACTGGCGGGGGGAACCCGCTCCTCGACTACATCATCAATTACGCGGCCGACGTCAACACGAACAACGGCATCGTCTACGCGTGGAAGGGCGTCACAGGAGGCTTCCCGGGCCGCTTCTACGTCATGCCCTACTACGTGAAGGTGCAGGAATACTCGAACCTCGAGAGCCGCGACCTGTGGGAGTATCAACTGTCCTTCACGGCGCCGCAGGTCGAGCGTCTCGTGGCGCACGCGTGGGAGACGCGCAGCACCCACTTCGACTACTACTTCTTCACGCGCAACTGCTCGTACCACCTGCTGGCGCTCCTCGAGGCCGCGGCCCCCGAGCTCCACCTCGTCGACGGCTTCACGGCGCGCGTCATCCCGGCGGACACGGTGCGCGTCGTCCTGGCGCAGCCGAACCTCGTGACGGGCACCGCGGCGCGGCCTTCGATCCTGTCCCTCATGAAGCGCCGCAAGGCGCTGCTCTCGGGAGACGAGATCGCGAGCGCCGAGCGCTGGGCCAAGCTGCCGACGGAGGCCGCGCCCCCGCCCGCCGAGCCGCGTCCGCCCGTGCGGGAAGCCCTCGTCCTCGACGCCGCCTACGACTACATGCGTTTTCGCGAGGGGCTCAAGAAGGAGCCGTCCGACGACTTCAAGCGGCGCGAGCGAAAGCTGCTGCTCGCGCGCGGGCGGTTGGGCGTGCCGCCCGTCGTGATCGACGTGAAGCCCGACACCGGCGCGCCCGAGCGCGGGCACGCCACCTTGCGCGCGTCCCTGGGCGCCGGCTACTCGAACGGCAGCGGCGCGTTCGAGCGGCTCACGATCCGCCCGGCGCTGCACGACTATCTCGACCCGCGCGCCGGCTATCCCACCGACGCGACCCTCGTCATGGCGAACCTCGTGCTGCGCTTCGACGATGCCTCGCGCCGGCTCCGGCTCGACCGTCTCGACGCGCTCGACATCGTCTCGGCGCTGCCCTACGACCGGTGGGTGCGGGGGCCGTCGTGGAAGGTGTGGGCAGGCGCCGACAACGCCCGGGAGCTCGGCTGTGACGGCCCGGCGCGCAATCCCCGCGGCTGGAGCTGTCTTTACGGCGGCGTCACGACGGGCGGGGGCGTCGCGGCGCGCTTCGGTCCCGGCGGGCGCGCCCTCGGTTTCGTGTTCGCCGATTCGGATCTGGGCGCCGGTCCCGCATTCGCGCACGAGTTCCGCGTGGGCTTCGGGGGCGAGGCGGGCGTGACGGCGCAGGTCACTTCGCTCTGGCAGTGGCAGCTGGGCGGCCGCTACTTCTATTACCCGCTCGGCGACACGGGCGGTCACGCGCGCACGTTCGTCAGCGAAGCGGTTCGCCTCGGCCGTCACGTCGCTTTGCGGGCTGGGCTCGCAACCGCTGGTTCGTACGCCGAGGCCTGGACCGAGCTCTTCGTGTATCTATAGATAGATGCGCGCGCGCCGCGCCGGCGCGTCAGAAACGTCCCACGAGCGCGGCGCCCGCGCCGGCAGGAACCACCGTCGGCGCGACGAGATAGCGGAGCGACGCCACCTTGTGGCCCTCGCGCTGCGCCGCCGAATCATAGGCGAAGCCGTAGCCGGCGACGGGCGCCGCGACGAGCAACACCGCCCCCGCGGCGAGATCGAGGATCGTGAAGGCGACGAGGGCGTCGTTCGCGCAGTGCAGGTCGGTCGCCTCCGGGTTGTGGTTCAAGGCGCACGAGAAGCTCTTCGCGAAGACGATCCCCGTGCCGACGTAGGTCGCGGCGAGCGCCGCCGCGCCCACGATGAGGGCCCCGAGGGCCATGGGACGCCGCGACCGCAGGGGCACGTTGTCGCGCAGATCGGTGCCGAGTCGGTGCTCGCCGAGCCGCCAGGCCCAATACGTCTCGAGGGCGCCGCCGCCCTCCATGACGAGGTTCCCCAGCGAGCTGAGCGTCAGCGCGCCGAAATCATTGCCCGTCGCGTTCACGTAGCGGTGGATTCCGTAGACGTTCAACGCCGCGCCGCCCAGGGCGAGCGCCACGCCCGCGCCCAGGATCCCGGCGCTGGGCGGCTCGGCATCGTCGGCGCGCGCCGCCCGGGCCCAAACGAGGAGGAACGCGACGACGCCCACGACGGCCACCCGCTTCGACCTGAACATGCGCCTTCGTACCGTAACGGCGATCGGCGCGCAAACAGATGTGTCAGAAGCGAATCTTCCCCGTCAGAACCTGCCAGGTCATCACCCAGCTCCCGATGAACCCGTAGACCGGGTAGGTGAAAACGCCGGGCCGGTTGCGCTGGAAACGATAGTGGCCGAGCCACGCCAGGCCGTTGCCCAACACGGGCACGGCCACGAGCGCCCACCAGGATCGGGTCACGACGGCCAGCGCCAGCGCCGCCAACGCGAGGCCGTTGCCCAGCACGTGCAGGCGTCGGTTGACGGCGTGCTCATGCATCGCGAAATAGACAGGATAGAAAGCCGCGAAGGTTGCGAAGCGCTTGGGCACGAGGCCTCCGATTTTACCCCGGCGAGCTCAGTTCAGATCGGTCCCGCCGTAGACGATCAAGCCCGCCGCCGTCGACCGGGCGCGGCTCGGGGTCAGGGTGAGGGTCAAGTGGCGCCCGCCGATTTCAAAAGAGAAGGGGGGCGGCGCCAGCAGCACGCGAAGCAGCTGTCCCCGGTAGTGAGCGGTCATGCTGGACGCGATGGCGGCCACCGCGGCCGCGCGGGCCGCGTTTCGCGCCCGGCAGGTCAGAGCTGCCAGCGCCGAAGCCGCGGCGCAGTCCTCCAGCTCGGCCTCCGCGCGCACCTCGGAGATCTTGAGATCGGCGCCGGACGCCTCGATGGCGAGACGGACGGTTTCTTGGAGCGCGCGCGGCGTCGCGCGGCCGCGCACCGTGAGGAGCCCATTGCCGCCCGAGATTTGCAGGGCGCGCACCTCGACGGCCTGTCCCTCGAGCTCCAAGACCAGGGGACCGTCCTGGGTGAACAGCGCCACCACGCGATTCGCGAGCGGAAAAAGCGCACCAATGATGGCGTCGGTCCCGGCTGGAGCTGCGGGCGGATCGAGGAACGAGGGACGCAGCTCGCGACCGCCCCCGCTGGCGTCGGCGGGCGACAGCGTGACCAAGAGCGCGTCGCGGGCCTTCACGAAGGAGACTGCCAGATCGAGGTCGAGCGAGGCGCCGCGCCCGGTTTGGAGGTGGACGCCGGCCGTGTCGACGGTCGTGAGCGGACCTGCGGCCTTTGCCCTGACCAACGCCGCGTTGAGAGCCGCGGCCCCGTCGCCGCCGCTCGTGGCAACGTCGCCGATCGAGAAGCGGAGCTCCCAAGGAACCCATTGCGCGACGAGCTCGACCACGGCCGAGGCATCGAGGCCGGGAGGCAAGCGACGCGCGACGTCCTCGAGCTTGTCCTGGCAGTCGCGCGCTCCCGCGAGCGCAGGTGGTCCCGCGGACGTCGCGTCGCCGGACCTCAGCACGCCGAGCAGGCGGCCGTGGGCGGCGTCGACGGCACCGCAATAGCGTGCCTCGGTCAGGGTCACGTCGAGCGGCGCGATCCCCGCCGCGCGCACCCCGCGGAGCTGAAGGGTCACTGGCATTTGCTTGCCGACGAATCGGTTGACGGCGGTGCCGAAGAGCAGGGCCTCCGCGCGCTCGCCCGGCTCGTCCGCGCGGGCGCGCATCCCAGGGGCCAAGCTCATCAAGGCGGCCAGACCCGCCGTCCGCGCATTGAACCTCATGGCCTCTCCTTCAGCTCGTTCGAACGGCGATGCTATCGAATTGCAAGCAGCTCGATGTCGAAGACGAGCGGACCAGCGGGTGCCCCCTGGGAAGCCGGAGAGTCGCCGTAGGCGAGCGCGCTCGGTATCCAGAAGCGGGTCTTGTCACCCACCACCATCAGCGGCACGCCCTCCGTCCATCCCTTGATGACGGCATCCAAGGAGAAGCTGATCGATTTGCCTCTGCGCACGGAGCTGTCGAACAACTGTCCGTCGCGGGTCCACCCGCTGTAGTGAACCTCGACCGTGCTGGTCGCCTTCGGATGCTCCTTCCCGTTGCCGTGCTTGAGAACCTTGTAGGCCAGACCCGACGGGGTCCGCTTGGCGTCGGGCGGAGGCGCGTCGAGGTCGTCCGGCACGGGGATCGGCTCGGGTACCTTCGCGAAGTCGAGCAGCTCGACGTCGAACACCGAAGGCCCTGCCGTCCCGCGGCGTCGGGGGCGCCCCGAGGTGGCGAGCGCGGCGGGGATCCAGAGTCGGCGCGTTTCGCCCTTCGCCATCGAGGCCAGCGCTTCGGAAAAGCCCTTGGTGACGTCGTCCATCGAGAAGGTCCGAGGCTCCCCGTCGGGGATCGAGCTGTCGATCACCTCGCCTTCCGGCGTCCATCCGGTGAAGGTGACGATGACTTTGTCGTGGGGCCCGGGATGAGCGGTCCCTTGCCCTTTCGACAGGACCCGAGACGCCAGTCCGCTCGCCGTCTTCACCGCGCGCGCGGGCGCCTCGGCCACGTCGGGAGGAGCCGGCGGCGCGACGGGGCGCGCGCTCTGCAGCGGCTCGATCGGTTGGGACCTCGCCACGGGGGCTGTCGACAGCGCGGCGAGGAAGGTCAGTGCGGCCACGACGTGCCGGCGCGGGGGTCGCATTCCTCCCGAATACCACGAGAACCGGTTCTTGCATTTGTGTTTGGACCATTCGAGTCTCGAGAACGAGAAGCATGGTGATGATCACGGTCGGGCTCGCAGCGCTGTCGACGCTCCTCGCGATGGCACCCGTGGCCGGGGAGGGGCATCGAGGCCCGGTGGTCTGGGAGATCGCGGCGCTGCCCGGCGTGCGCTGGTACGGGACGCTCGCGGGTCGTCTGGGCTCATGGCTCGAGGCCGGCGCGGGCATCGGCCAGTTCGTCTACGAGAACGACTCGCTCGGCGGCCGCATCGACGTCGGCCTTCGGCTGAGGGTCGCGGGCGGCCTGGACTTCGCCATCGATCCGCTCGTGAGCGTGGGCCTGCACGTCGCCGTGAACGATGAGCACGCCAACGTGAGCGACGACCGTTGGCTCGACGTCGGGTGCGACGTCACGTTCCCTTTCTGAGCGCGCGCGGAGAGCCCGTTACCCGCGACACCAACGGCGCCAGTCACGCTCGACGGCGGCGCTGAACGTCGTCGCGAGCGCGTCGAGCCAGCCCGCGGCCTGCGCGCCTTTCTGCTTCCCGGTGCGCGTGCGTAGGTCGCGCTGAATTTCCTCGCGCGCGCCTTTCGTTCCGAGGTGGATATTGGCGGTCTCGAAGCCCATGGCACGAAGGAGTCGGCCTTCGTCGCGATCCTTGGGGAGCTCACCGAGCTCGATCCGAGCGCAGTGCGGCGCCAATCGGCGCACGAGCCAGGGACCGATTCGCTTCATCGTCGGATCGGGGACCCGGATCGCGCTCCGGATCGCGGCGAGGTCGGACGAGGTGGTTCGGTCGCGCCGCCCGGCCGCCCACAGGTACGCCGAAGGGGCCGTGGCCTTGGCTTCTCTGGCCACCTTCCCTCCGTTCCAGTCCGACAGAGCCACGAAGCGGGGCCGCCCGAGGCTGCCCATTCCGGCCACGCGCCGTCGGATTTGCACGCGCAGCCCTGGTTGCGGCATCGCGCTCTCGAGCAGCGCCGCCACGCCCTTGGGCGGGACGCGGCAGGGGGGCAACCCGTCCATCTTGCGCCAGAACTCGGCAGGCTCTCGGAGCGCGCTCGTCGCGGCCTGGCGCAGCCAATCGTGTCGCTCCTCCAGAACGAAGGCTTGTCCTCCGCACGCGATGCCATCCACATATCCCTGCAAGATGGCGGCGCTCGCGTCGCGGCGCTTGAGGTGCAGATGCTCGTCCGCGATGGCCAGGTGCGCGCTCGTGGCCAAGCGCACCAGGTCCTGAGTCCAAGGCAGCCGCGTGGCCTCGTCGAAATCGTTGATGCCCCAGATGAGTCGGCCCTCGGTGTCGCGCCAGGTGCCGAAATTCTCCAGGTGCAGATCGCCGACCGCGAAGACGGCGGGCGCGCGTCCTTCATCCTGCCCGAGATCGCGCCACCACTGGCACCAACGGTAAAAGGTTGCGCGCATGAAGAGGAACACGCCTTGTTCCATGCGGCGATGCTTCTCGTCGAGGTCCGCGGCGACCAGCGGGGTGTGGCCTTTGAGCCACCGTTCGTAGCGACGGGTGGACTCGTGAATGTCCATCTCGGAGCCTGCGCTCAATGATCTTCCTCCGAGTCGGAAACCTTCGGAACCACCGCCTCGAGCCGTCTGGCGACCGTGAGAATGAAGAGCGTCGATGCCGTGCCTATGACCGCGAGCGGCCACAGGCCGCAGGCGGCGACCATCCCGAGCGCGGCCGTGACCCACAGCGCGGCCGCCGAGGTCAGGCCCTTGACCGTCTCGCGACCGTCGCGAACGTGGTGGAGGATGTCACCTGCGCAGAGGAATCCGATGCCCGTCGCGACACCTTGGATGACCCGGCTCGAATCCCCTGAGCCGGACTCGATCGGAATCGAAACCACGGCCGCGGCGCCGAGGCTCACGAGCATGTGCGTGCGCAGCCCCGCGGGTCGACCGCGCAGCTGTCGTTCCCAGCCGATCGCGCCGCCGACGATGACGGCGGCACCGATGCGCAGGAGAGGATCGAGCCAGGGGCGCATCATCGAGGAGATTACTCCCGAGAGGGGTCGGGCGAAACGTCAGCTCGGGAGCAGGCGCGGCGACACCTGCGGACAGGTGCGTGTCGCAACCGGTGGCGGTAAGCTAGCCGAGCCTTGAACCGAGGGGCCCCCGTCGCGGTCATCCTGATGCTGGCGCTCGCCGCCGGCGGCGCGCTGCTTTGGTGGCGCCGCCAGCTGCCAAGGCCGATTCCTGCTACCCCCGCTGCGTCCCTGCCGGATGCGGCGCCCGCGCCCGCTCCCGGAGCGGCTCCCGCCGTCCAGTACACCGTGCCGCCCACCGAACCGACGCGCGGCCGGCTGCCGGCGCTCGACGATTCTGACCGTTACCTCGAGAGCGCGCTCATCGACTTATTCGGCCGAAAGTCCGTGCGTTCGTTCCTGCACCTCGACGGCATCGTTCGCGGGTTCGTGGCGACGGTGAACAACCTGGCCAGCGACAACGCCTCCTCCCAGCTCTGGCCCGTGAGCCCGACCCCGGGTCGTTTCGACGCCGAGACCCGCGATGGCGGCACCGTCATCTCCGCCAAGAACGCCGATCGTTACACGCCGTTCGTCCGCTTCGCGGCCGGCATCGACACTGCGCGCGCGGTCGCGCTGTACGTGCGCGTCTACCCGTTGCTCCAGGCCGCCTACGAAGACCTCGGCTACCCCGGAAAATACTTCAACGATCGCGTCATGGACACGATTGACGATCTCCTCGCGACGCCGACTGTCCCCGTTCCCATCAAGGTCAAACGCGTGCAGGTGGACGGCGCGCCACCGTCGGCCGGTGGCGGACTCTACATGTTCGCGGAGCCCGCGCTCGAGGGTAGATCCGCCGGGCAGAAGATCCTGTTGCGGATGGGGCCAGAGAACGCGGGGCGGCTGATGGGCAAGCTGAGGGAGGCGCGGACGAGCCTCATGAGCGCGTTGCTGGCGCGAGGGGCGGGCGCGGGGAAAGCGCGGTAGACGGCCCATCGTCGATGGATCCTCGCTCGAAGTGGTAAGAAGGTCGTCGCGAACCGGGGCGATGCGAAAATGAGCGCGATCGGCATCCTTGTGTGGCTCCTGGCGGCGGGCGATCCGTCGGTGCCGCACGTCCCGCCGACCGCCGCGCCCTCCGCGATGGCACCGGCGACTACCCCGCCTCCCGCTCCGGCTCCGGCCGTCGAGCCAGCGCATCTTCCCCCCGGCGTGAGCGCGCTGCGCTTGGGGCTGACTTACGTGCACGTGCTCTCGGAAGATGGCGATCTCACCGACGCCGCCCTCTCGACCAACGCCGCGGGCCTCGACTGGGGCTTCCCCTCGAATCGTTACGGGCGCACCCACCTCGGGCTGGCGTACCAGTCGGAGAGCCGGGCTGGCTATGCGGCGCGCGGGTTCCGCATCGACCTCATCTCTTTCGGTTACCCCATCGTGCTCGTCGACGCGGACGTGAGGCTCGAGCTCGAGCCCATCGTGACGCTCGTCCGCGGCGAGATCATGTTCCTGACGGGCGGGAGCGCGTTCCTCCGCATGGAGGCCGGCGTCGGCCTGGAGCTCTCCGCCACCCTCCGCCAGTGGTTCGTCGGCGTCCAGCCGCTGGCGGTCGATTTTCGCTACTGGGACTACTCCAGCGCGCGCTCGCAGACCGGTCTCGGCCGCGTCTTCCCGTTTCGCATCGCGATCGGCCACGAGTTCTAGGTCACTTCTCTTTCACTCGAGGCGAGGAGAAGCCGGCCAGCAGGTCGGGCAAGACCGTCTCCATCCCGCGGATGAGGGCGCCGCGCGATGGCCGCATGCCCGGGGTGTAGCCGAGCGCGCGGAAGGGAGCGACGAGGGCCGGGTTGCGGCTCCACACGTGGATGGGGACGGCCGAGGAGGCCGAGAAGCGCGTGACCTCCGCCACTGGCTGGTGATCGCCGAGCACGATGACGAGCGCGTCGCCCGGGACGAACCGGGTCACGTAGTCGACGATGACCTCGAGGTCGTAGGCAATGGAGTGATCGTAAGCGACGGCGGCGTCGGCGAGGTTGGTCCACGAGATGGGGAAGCGCGAGATCGGCAGCGCGTCGTAAATCGCGCCGTCGCCGATGCGCGACCAGTCGCTCACGATGGGAGGCTGGTCGCTCCACGGCGCGTGGCTCGTGATCAACGTGTACGCGGCGAGCAGCGGGGCGCGCGCCCGGGCGACCTCGTGACGGTGGATGAAGTCGATGACGTACTGATCGGGCATGGCGGCCCAGCGGTAGGGCGGGCCGCGGTAGTCGAAGTCCCAGCCCGAGTACACGACGTCGAAGTCGTACAGCCAGCGCGACAGCGCGCGGTAGTGGTTCGCGGGCTGGACGAGCACGGTGCGGTAGCCGGCGTCGTGGAAGAAGCGCGCGAGCGTGGCCGGGCGCCGGCGCTGAATCAGGCGGTCGGTGACGACGTCGGTCGTCCGCACGGCCGTCGTGAGCGTCGTGTGGGCGAGCCACGATCGACCCGCGTAGGTCGGCGAATCGAGCAGACCGGACGCGACCTTGAAGCCTCGAGCTTCGAGGGCGGCCTGGGCGGCGTCGTAGACCGGGCCCAGCCGCGTGGCGTGGTCCGGCTCGTCGAGGACGACGGCGCCGTACGACTCGATGAGGAACAGGAACACCGAGGCACCGCCCAGTCGATCGAGGCCGTGGGGCAGGGCGGCGAGACGGCGCCCCGTCGCTTCGATGCGGGCCGTCTGGGCCTCGCGGTAGCGATCCAGATGCGCGACGAAGTCGGCCTCGCGCGCGAGCCGCGGGAGCGCGCTGTCGCCGAAAGCGCCGAAGCGGCGGCTGTCGCGCCTGGCGCCGGGGACGTAAGTGCCCGCCGTGGCGCCCGTGCCCGCCTCGCGCGCGGGCGCCCCGGTGCCGGAAGCGAGCGTCGCCAGCGACACGACGGCGGCGACGGCGACCGCACCCGCGAAGACGAGGCGGGCGCCGCGCGAGACGGCGGCGCGCTCGGCCACGCGCAGCGCCCAGGCGGCGGCAACACCGATCGCGGCGAGCAAGCAGAGCGC
Organism: Polyangia bacterium; assembly: GCA_036494575.1. Taxonomy (GTDB): domain Bacteria; phylum Myxococcota_A; class Polyangia; order Fen-1088; family Fen-1088; genus DASZFV01. The sequence goes on from DASXOE010000014.1 coordinate 16,126, forward strand.
GAGCGGCAGGGCGACGACGAGGAGCGCGCGCGACATCGTGTCGCCGAGCAACCTCACGAGGTCCATCGAAAGCGACAGATCCAGACCCAGGTTGAGGGGACGATTGAAGTAGCGGCGGTTGACGCCGTCGCCGATCCGGAAGACGCGCACCGCCACCACGAGCACGACCGCGAGGGCGACGATCGCGCGCGGCGTGCGGCGGCCGCGGCTGGCGAAGATCGTCACGACCGCGACCAACGCGGTGGCGTCGAGCGAGGGCAGCAGGTACCAGAGCGCGGGCTCGGGCCCCGGGTATCGCACGTTGAAAAGGAGGTCGAGCAGCGTCCAGGCGCCCAGAAGCCGCAGCGACGGTCTCCATGACGCTTTGAATGCGGTCGACGCGTCCTCGTTCATGCCCCACCGATGTCGGAATACTACTCGAACGCGCCTCGACCCCGCGCCCGCGCGGGCGTCGGTGCCGGCCTCGCTCGGAGTCAGCGCCCCTGGGACGAGCACTTGCCGGCGCGGCAGGATCCCGCGCCGCAATCGCGGTCGCTGCCGCAGGTGTCGTTGGCGGCGTTGGCGCATTTGCCGCCGCGACAGCTCACGACCGGGCCGCAGTCTCGATCGCTGCCGCAGTCGGCGCGCAACGTTCCCGGCGCAGAGAACACAAAGGATTGCGACGGCTGCGACGGTCGCACTTGGGCGCCAGGGGTTCGTCACGACGAGATGCCGCTCGTCGAAACGAGCCATATAACGATCGTGGCGCGTCTCTTTGTCTAAGTCTCTAACTGACCATTGGCAAATGCCAATCTGGGCTAATTAGAAATGTCCAACCCCGGGCCCTAAAGCGGATGCCTTTTACTTCATTCTGAACGTGCCTGACCGACCAAACCGCTTCGTCCAACAACCGAGAGGGGTGTCCATGATACGTCCTGGCATTTTCTTCAGTGGATTCCTGTTGACGTGCACGGCACTGGTCGTGGGCGTCGGTTGCTCGGGCAGCGGCCCCGCTCAGACCGGCACCGGCAAGGGCGGCGCCTCGGCGGGTAGCGCCGGCGAAACCGGCTCGGCGGGCACCGTCGGTGCGGCGGGCGCGGGGACAGGCGGCGGGTCGGGCGGCATGGCGGTCGCTGGCGCTGGCGGCAGCGGCGGTTCGCCCGGCGGCTCCGGCGGCGCTGGCGGCACCAGCGGCAATGACGCCTCGGTCACGGACGCGCGCACGGACGCGGCGCCAATCGGCGACGCCAGCGGCGGTAACAGCTGGACGGGAACCTGGGCGGCGGCGCCGGATGGGACCTGCGGCTCATCCGTCGGGCAGACACTGCGCACGATCGTGCACACGAGCATTGGCGGCAACGCTGCACGCGTTCGCGTCTCGAACGCGCGTGGCAACGGGCCGCTGCACATCAGCAACGTGCACCTCGCGCAGCGGACCACCGGATCGTCGATCGATGTCGCCACCGACAAGGCGTTGACCTTTGCCGGCCAGCCCGACGTCACGGTCGCGGCGGGAATGTTCGCCCTCAGCGATGGCGCGGATTTCGTCGTCAATCCGACCTCCGACGTGGCCATCAGCTTCTTCGTCGTGTCGAGCAGCGGCGGCACGTGCCAACAGAACCCGTTCCAGACCAATTACTCCGCCGCCGGCGACATGGTGTCCGCCCCCACGCTGAACGGCGGCGGCGGCGGCGGCTATATCTACGTCCTGGGCCTAGACGTGCAGAATCCTGCCTCCGAAGGCGCGGTCGTCGCCCTGGGCGCCTCGATCACCACCGGATTCCAAGCGGGAGCCAACGTCAACAAGCGCTGGCCGAACCTTCTCGCCGAAAAGTTGGTCGCCGCCAACCGGACGATCGGCGTGCTGAACGAGGGCATCAGCGGCGAGGGCACGTCGAACGCGCTCGCGCGATTCGCCCGCGACGTGCTGGGGCAGACCAACGTCAAATGGGTGATCTTCTCGGACGACCCGATCAACGACCTCGGTCGGTCGACCCCGGCGATCGATGAAGGCCAGATGAAGATGATGATGACGATGGCCCACGCCAAGGGAGTCAAGTTCCTATGCTCGACGCTGACGCCCTACCTCCCCGATGAACCGAAGCGGGCGATGGTCGTCGATTTCATCAAGAGCGCCGACAGCGGCTGTGATGGGATCGTCGACCAGGAGACGGCGACCCGCGACCCCGCCAAGCAGCCCGCGCAGTGGTTGGCGAAGTTCAATTCCGGCGACAGTCTGCACCCCAACGCCGCCGGGATGCAGGCCATCGCCGACATCGTCGACCTGACGATCTTCAAATAGCGCCGCCGCGCCATCTTTGCGACATGCGTTGCTGTGGGTGCCGCGGCGCATCTCGACATATTCCGGTGAGGTCGATCAGAGTTGGACCGAACCTTCCAGATGGGGTCATTCTCTTTATAGAAGATGTCTCAGAAGCCGTACCTCCGCCTCGCCGCGCCGGCCTCCGAAGTGGTCCCCGACGGACCCGTGGAGTTCGAGGTGCTCTTCAGCCGCTACTCAGGGTATGTGGCCCGGCTCGCGGCGCGCCTGCTCGGTTCGGGCGACGCGGAGCTGGACGACGTCGTGCAGGACGTGTTCTGGCTCGCCTCGCGGCGCATCGCGAAGATTCCGGATCTGATCCAGGCGCGGGGATGGCTCGCGACCGTGACGACGCGGGTCGTGCGGCGCAGGCTCGTGCGGCGGCGGTTCCGCGCGCTCTTTCACGCGAACCCTCGGGATCTCGACCCGCCGGCGCGAGGCGCCACCGCCGAAGAGTACGCGACGCTCGCGCGGCTCTACCAGGTTCTCGAGCAGCTGACGACCGATCAGCGGCTCGCGTGGTCGCTGCGCTACCTCGAGGGAGAGCCCCTCGATGCGGTCGCGGCGGCGTGCGGGTGTAGTCTTTCCACGGCCAAGAGGCGCATCGGGGCGGCGAAGGGCGTGATCGAAGAGGTGTTCCGTGACGAATGAGATGCGTGAGATGAATGAACAGAGGTGGGACGATCTAGGCAAGAAGATCGAGCCGACGTGGGGCCCGGAGCGACAGGGCTCGGTCCGCGCGGCGATCGAGCGACGTGAGATGGGGCGGCGCACCGCCGTGCGGTGGGGAGCCTCCGGCGTGGCGCTCGCCCTCCTCGCGGGCGGCGCGGGTGCAGTCGTGGGCCTGCGAACCCACGCGCGGACGGGCCTGGCCTCGGTCTCGTCGTCCGTCCCGCCCGTCGCCGCGGTCGAGGCGGTCAGCGTGACGCAGCTTTCGCCGGAGACGGTGCTCGAGCCGATGCCGGAGCGCCACGGCCGTGGCTACGTCCTTCGCTCGGGCGGCGCTCGGTTCACGGCGCCGCACGATGTCGCGCATCCTTTCGTCGTGGTTGCGGGCGACGTCGTCATCGAGGACCTCGGCACGACGTTCGCCGTTCGCTACGTCGGCGACGACAGGCTGGACGTCGCCGTCGAGCAAGGGCGCGTCAAGGTGCGCGCGCGCGGAGAGGACACGGAGCTCGTCGGCGGCCAAAGCCTCGAGCTGGCCGTGACGCGCCCTGCGGCGGCGGCCGAGAGCCCCAGCGTCTTGCCGATCGCGCCCACAGCTTCGCCCACAGCTTCGCCCACAGCTTCGTGGCGCCCGTTGGCCGAGCGCGGACGCTACGACGAGGCGCACATCGCGCTCAAGAAGGCCGGTCCGAACGCCGTGCGCGACCAGGCCGCCGATCTTCTCCTGGCCGCCGACGCGGCCCGTCTCAGCGGCCACCCGGGAGAGTCCGTGCCGTACCTCGAGCGCGTCGTCCGCGGCCATTCGAGCGACCCGCGCTCGAGCCTCGCATCGTTCACGCTCGGCCGCGTTCTGCTCGACGAGCTCGGGCGTCCCCGCGAGGCGGCCGATGCGTTCGCGCGGGCGCGCGCCGCCGGCGGGCCTCTCGCGGAGGACGCGCTCGCGCGTGAGGTCGAGGCGGCCTCGCGCGCCGGCGACACCTCGCGGAGCCGCGAGCTCGCGCGCGACTACAACAAGCTCTATCCCCAGGGGCGACGGGCCAAGGCCGTGTCGAGATTCGGCGGGCTCGACTGACGGCCCCGACTGCGACGGCAGTCATGGCCGCGCTCGTGCTCGTCACGGCGCAGGCGCCCGCCGGGGCCCGCGAAGACAAGCCCCGCGTATCGATCGCCGTCGTCGGTTGCGACGCCGCGCTCGCGCGCGAGGCGCAGCGGATCGCGGCGATAGAGCTCCGCGCGGTGCTCGTCGACGCGACGCCGGACAAGTTGACGACCCAGGTCGAGGCGACCTGCGGCGCGGCGTCGGCGAATCTGCGGGTTCTCGATCCGACGACCGGCAAATCGGTGGAGCGGTCGGTGGCCCTCTCGCAAGCGGCGCCGACCGCGCGCGCGCGGTTGCTCGCGCTGGCGATCGCCGAGCTCGTCGCGGCGAGCTGGGTGGAGCTCGAGAGCAATCCGGAGCCGAAGGCGCCCCCCATCGTCCCGCTCGCCTCCGTCGAGGAACGCGAGGCCGCGCGCAGGGCGGTCGAGCCCCGGCCCATCGAGGTGGCCGCCGTGGGGGATGCTCACCTTCTCGCGAGTCGCGATTGGCTCCTGGGAGGTGGCGTCCGAACCGAGATCGGCATGTCGCGACGGTTCTTCTTGCGCTTCGATGCCATGGCCCATCACGCGGAGCTGTCGCGCGCCACGGGCACGATCGCCGTGACGATGCCGAGCCTGTCGGGCGCCCTGGGCGTCGTGTTCGGGACCGGGGCGCTGCGCCCGAGGGCGAGCTTGGGCGCGCGCGCCGGCTACGTGTGGATGAGCGGGGTCGCCGGTGACGCGATGACCACCGGGCGCGGCGAGCAGGGCGCGTGGGCGGGGCCTGAGCTCGCGTTCGAGGTGTCGCCATGGTCCCGCGCGCGCGTGCACCCCGTGGTGTCACTCTCCGTGGGCGCGCACCTTTTGGGCGTCAGAGGAACAGTCAACGGTGGCAACGACGTCATGGCGACGTCGATCTGGTCCGGGCTCAGCTTCGGCGCCGCCGTACGCTAAGGTGAACGGGATGAGCCAGAAGCACCAGAAGACGCAGCGTCCGCGATGGCTGCCCGCGCTCGCGGCGCTGGCCGCGGTGGGGTGCATCCAGCAGACGGGCCCCGTCCTGAGCGACAGCCTGGGGCTCGCTCCGGTTGCGCCGCTGCCGTCCTCCGACCAGCTCGCGTGGCAGACGCAGGAGCTCACCGCGTTTCTTCACTTCGGCATCGACACGTTCACCGACAAGGAACAAGGAGACGGCACCGACAGCCCGACGGTCTTCAATCCCGGCGCGCTCGACGCCACCCAGTGGATGGCGGCGCTCAAAGCCGCGGGCGTCCGCCAGGTCATGCTGACGGCCAAGCACCACGACGGCTTTTGCTTGTGGCCGAGCCAATGCACGCCGCTCCCGCAGCGCACTCCGTACACCGTGGCCCAGAGCCCGTGGCTCGGCGGCAAGGGCGACGTGGTCCAGCAGTTCGTCGACGCGGCCCACCAGGCCAACATGCGCGTCGGCCTCGCGTTGTCGCCGCTCGACCGCCACGAGGAGCCAACAACGCCTGGCACTTCTGCCTATCAGCCGTTCTTCGAATGCCAGGTCAGGGAGCTTCTCACCAACTACGGCCCGCTGGACGAGCTTTGGCTCTGGGGCAGCCCCCCCCCGATATCTCCGTTCGACTGGACCAGGGTCGAACATCTGGTGCACCAGCTGCAGCCGAACGTCCTCCTCGACGAGGCAACCCGCGACGCGACAGGCGCCGACCTTCGAAGCGCTGGACAAGCCGTCCCCAATCTTCCGATGGGTCCCATCGACGAGAACAGCGTCCAACCGGCCCCGGGCGGCCCCACGCTGCCCAATGTGTGGTACCCGGCGGAGTCCGCCTTCTCGATTCGCCCCGGTTGGTTCTGGCATCCCGCCGAGGACACGAAGCTCAAGACGCTGAACCAGCTGGTCGGCCTTTATTTCGATTCCGTTGGTCGGAACAGCATCCTCCTCCTCGGCGTTCCGCCCAACACCCAGGGCCTGCTCGCGGATCCCGACGTCGCCGCGCTGGACATGCTCGGCGCCGCGATCCGCGGCATCTACCAGAGCAACCTGGCGGCGGCGCGCCCCGCGGTCGCCGATTCGGTCTTCAAGGACGCGTCGGCCCGAGCCGCGAAGATGGCGGTCGACGGCAAGCTCGACACCTTCTGGGCGGCCGGGGAGGGCAAGACCACCGCGCGGCTCGAGGTCGATCTCGGCGGACCGGTCGCCTTCAATCTCGTGAGCGTTCAGGAGCCCATCGCGCTCGGTGAGCGGATCACGGAGCATCACCTCGAGGCGAAGGTGAACGGCGTCTGGACGAAGCTCGCGATGGGCACCGGCACCGTCGTGGGCGAGCGCAAGCTGCATCGGGTCGGCCCGGTCATGGCCACCGGCATCGCGCTGGTCATCACGCAAGCGCGGGGCGTTCCGGCCGTCGCCGAGCTCGGCGTCTACCAGTCGTCCTTCCCGTGACTCTACGGGCTCCTGGCGCAACGAAATCCGATGTAGTTGCCTCGATACGTCGGGGGGATGTCGATGCGATTCGCGGGGAGCAAGGTCGACGCGGCGTAGTAGAAGGCGCCGCCCCGGAGCACGCGGGAGGAGGCCTCCTCGGTGTCGTCGCAGTCGGTGCAAGGATTGACGTACGGGCCGTACCAGTCCAGGTTCCACTCGAAGACGTCTCCGGCCAAGTCGAGCTGGCCCCAGAGCCCAGCTCCCTCGGCCGCGTACCCCACGGGACCGACGCTCGCCAAGCCGGTGCAGCTGCCAGAGCCGTCCGGGAAGTCGCAGTTGTAGATCGCGTGCTGGCAGCCCGCGCCGGGGCACACCATCCCTGGCGCCGTCGAGCCCCACGGATATTCGCGCTGCTGATTCCCGCCCGCCGCTGCGTATTCCCATTCGGCTTCGCTCGGCAGAAACCCGCCGTCCCAGATGCAGAACGCGTACGCCTCGTACCAGCTCACGCAGTTGATCGGAAGGTTCTCCCGGCTGCCCGCCGTGTTCGTCCACGTCACGAAGATGGGATCGCAGGCCAGGTTGTCGTTGGTGGGGGCGATGCTGCCATCGTCCGCCGTCACCCAGCCGGGCTCGTAGCCCCCTGCCGTGGCGTTCAATCCGTTGCCGCCGTTCAAGTGCGTGTGCTTGCCCGAGCCGGCTGGGGGCGTGTAGCCGTTGCCGTCGTTCCACGCGCTCACGAACTGACGGAAGCGACCCACCGTCACCAGGTACTTGTCGAGCCTGAAGCCGCTCACGGTCGCGGGATCGGCATCACCTGCCCCGCCGTCGCCCG
>DASXOE010000015.1:0-19603 GCA_036494575.1 Polyangia bacterium
CGAGCTGATAAAAAGCTGGCAGCCGGATCGAGTTGTGCGCCCCGAAGATCGGGTCGTAGTCCTGGTTGCCGGCGAGGAAGCTGCCAATGACGGGCGTGCGCGGCGCGCCCGTCGTGTAACGGAAGCGCGCGCCGCCTTCCCAGCCATGCCCGAATTGATAGCTGGCGAGCACGGCGAGCACGTGCGTCTGGTCGAAGTCGAAGAGGCGCCAGTCCTGGTCGGGATGATCCTTACGCTCGCTGCGGATGAGCGAATAGGTGATCCACCCGAAGAATCCCCGCGTGAGCTCCTGGCGCAGCAGGACCTGCCCGCCGTAGCTGCGCCCGATGCCGTCCTGCGTGAGCGACTGCGCGACCGGCGGCGAGGCCAGCTCGCTGCGCGAGACGAGATCCCAGAGCTTCTTGTAGAAGCCGACCAGCTCGAGGGTGAGCGTCGGGCGCAGCTTGAACGAGCCGCCACCCGAGAGGTGCGCGGCGCGCGACACGTTGACCGTCGGGTTGCCGAAGACGGGGCTCATGTCCTCGACGTCCGGCGGCTGGCCGTAGATGCCGCCGCCAGCCGTGAGCGTGAGGCGCTTCGTCGCGCGGAGCGCGGCCACGAGGCGCGGGTTCGGCGCGTACTTCAGCGGGCCGGCGACGGGGTTGTCGGGGAGCTCGAAGCGATCGTAGCCGCGGGGCGCCTCGGACTGGCTGCGCGGGCGTAGGGGATCGCCCTCGACGAGCACCGGTTCGAAGCGCAGGCCCGGGATGAGCGTGAGGCGCCCGAGCGCGATCTCGGCCGTGGCGAACGGCGCCGTGTCGATCAGCGTGACGTTCCAGTCGTCGACATTGGTCTGCCCGGGCGGGCGCTGGCCGAAGACGACGATGTCGCCCTCGCGCGCGGGGAGGGCGGCCGAGCCCACGCGATGCGCGGCGTAAGAGCGGGCCTGCATGTCGACGCCGAAGGACAGCGTCGTCGACTGCGCGAGCTTGCGCCGGTACGCGCCGCGCAGGCCGTAGTGCCACGTGCTCACCGTGACGCCGATGTGCTGCGCGTTGGCGCCGTCGCCGAAAGACAGATCGGTGGCAGACTGGTCGCGGCCGAAGGACGGCGTGACGATGATGCTCGAGCCGTCGGGCAGCAGGCGCGTGTAGCGCAGGATCAGGCGCTTGTAGGACGAGTCGTCGTTCTGGGCGCGGTCCTCGGCCGGATCGGAGGCGGGGATGCTGCGCCGCAGATGATCGTCCGAGCCGAGCAGCGTGAGCGAGAGCTCCTCATCGCGCCGGAGCGAGTATTGCGCGCGCGCTTGATAGTCGTCGTACCGCGGGATGGGCACGAATTCGCCGACGTCCTGGGACGTCACGCCCTGGAGCACGCGGTCGAGATAGCTGACGCGGCCGGCGACGGCGAGGCGCAGGTCCTTCGAAACGGCGGCCGATACCATGGCCGAGGTGTCGATGACGTCGGCGGAGACATAGCCGTGGACGCCCTCCAGGGGTAACGGCGCGAGCTCGATCTTGACGAGCCCGCCGAGACCGCGGCCGTACTCGGCGCCGTAGGATCCTGGCGATAGATCGATCGAGCGCACGAGGTCGGCGTTGATCGTCGAGCGCAGGCCGCCCACGTGGTAGAGGGCGGGGACCTCGACGCCGTCCACGTTGACGACGGTCTCCTTGGGCGCCGAGCCCCAGACGATGAGCTGGCCGGAGCCGAAAGCCGAGCGCCCGACGCCCGGGAGGTTCTGCACGACCTTGAGGGTGTCGCCTTGGGTTCCGGGGATGCGGCGCGCCTCCTCCGTGCGGATGCGGGTTTCCACCGCCTCTTTCTTGATGCGCGGCGCGCGCACGACGACCTCCTCGTCGACGCCCTCCTCGCGCTCCTCGACGAGGTACTTCACGGTGCGGCGCTTGCCGACGACGATCTCTTCCTCGGTCGTCACGGTGACGAGCTTGGGATGCGCGAGCTCGACCTTGTGCTTGCCCGCGGGGACGTCCGTGAACGCGAAGTGGCCGTCCTCGTCCGTGACGCCTTTCAGGCCCGGACCGAGGTCCTTGATCGTGACCTGGACGCGCGCGATCGGCTTCTTCTTGAAGCGCTCGAGCACGACGCCGTCGAAGTTGACCTGCGGCCCGGCCTTCACCATCGTCTCCTTGATGGTGAAGTCGTATTTGTAGGTGATCTTGACGGGCGCGGGCTGGTTGTCGATCTCGGCCGGCTCGAAGACGAACTGCCTGGCGGCCGCGACGGCGGCCGCGTCGAAGTCGGGCGCCGCGCCTTGGACCACCTCGACGTTGCCGACCTTGCCGTCGTCGCCGATCTCGATCGACAGCAGCACCGACGCCGTGATGCCGGCGTCGTGGCGGTCCTTGGGATAGACCGCCTCGACGAACGTCACGAGCTTGGGCGGCTTCGTGACGACCGGGCCCGGCTCCTCGGCGCGCGCGCGCGGGGTCGACGCGGCGCAAATGGCGAGCGTGGCGACGAGGAGGACGAACGTACGTTTCATTTTCGAAGCGAGATCAATTCCCGAGCTCGAACCGGGCCGCGAAAACGTACGTCCCGCCCGCGATGGGCTTGCCGCAGGCCATGGCGGGCTTGAAGCGCCATTGCTTGGCGGCCGAGACGACGGCGGCGTCGAGCCCGGGGTCGATGCCCTGGAGCACGTCGACCTGCGCGACCTCGCCGGTCTCGCTCACCGTGAACCGCAGCTTGAGCTTCCCCTCGATCCCGTCCTGCTGCGCCTGCGGATAGACGCTGTAGTTGATCTCGGTCTTGAACACCGGCTCCGGCTTCGTGGGCTCCTCGTTGCAGGGCTCATCGCCACCGGCCGCCTCTTTGGCGCGCTTCAGGCGCGCCTCGGAGATCGACGACGCGACCTTCGGCGCGGCGGCCGCCGCCGGCGGCGCGTCGGCGCGGCCGTGCAGGCCGATACCGGGGCCGATGTCGAGCCCGCCGCCGCCGCCCGCGTTGCCCATCGCGAGCTTCATCGAGACGGGCGCCGCGTGGGCGACGTGCACGACCGCAGCGACTGGCGTGGGCGCCGCCGCGGGCTTGGGCGCCGCCGGCTTGGCGATCGGCTTCGGCGGCGCGGGCGGCTTGCGCTTCGGGGGCTCCTTCTTCTTCGCGTCCTGGACCGCGACCGAGATCGCGCGCCGGCGGACCTCGCGCTTCTGCGCGACCGCGACGAGCCCCGTCGCCAGCGCCACGTGCAGCGCCGCGGAGACGATGATCGTCAGGAGGACGGGCCCACTGCGCACGTTCTACTCGTTCGTCTGCTGGACGTTGATGGCGAACTTGACGACGCCCGCGAGCTTCGCGAGGTCGAGGATGTGCACGACGTTGCCGTGCTGGACCTCCTTGTCGGCGCTCACGACGAGGCTGACCTCGGGATCGGCGTCGACGGCGGCCTTGAGCTTCGCGGGCAGCTCGGACTCTTGCACGGGGACCTCGTTCCAGCGCAACTTGCCGTCCTTCAGGATCTCGACCTTGGTGGGCTTGTCGGCCGTACCGTCCGTCGACTTCGCGCGCGGCAGCTGCACCTTGAGCGTCTGCGCCACGATGTACGTCGACGCGACCATCAAGATGACGAGGAGCACGAGGACGACGTCGACGAGCGGCGTGACGTTGATGGCGGCGATCGTGCGGGCGCGGCCGCCGCTCGAGGACATCGTGCCGGCCATGACCTAAGCCTCCGCCTCGGGACGGCGCGCGGTCTCTGCGCGCTCCGCGTGGGCGGTGCTCTTGACGGGCACCACCTCGGGCTCGCGCGGGTGCGCGCCGTTCGGGCCCTGCTTGCCCGACTTCATGGAGGCGAGCACGACGTTGCCGAGCGCGCCCGCCTGCTCCTCGACGTCGGCGCCCTTCTTCTGGAAGACGTTGTAGAAGATGACGGCCGGGAGGGCGACGAGGATGCCGACAGCCGTCGAGATGAGCGCCTCGGCGATGCCGCTCATGACGTTGCCCATGGCGCCCATCTGCGCCGTGCCGAGCTCACGGAAGGCGGTGACGATGCCGAGCACCGTCCCGAAGAGCCCGATGAACGGGGCGTTGTTGCCCAGCGTGCCGAGAAAGAGCAGGCCCGCCTCGAAGCGCCTCCGGCGCGACCGCACGGCGCGCACGAGGATCTGCTCGACGGCGTCGGGGCCTTCGTCGTACCAGTCGAGCGCTTCGAGGATGATGGCCGCCTCGACCGATGGGCTCGCGACGAGCGCCTTGCGCGCGGCGGCGACGTCCTTCTTGGCGAGGAGCCGGCGCAGCTCGTCGGAGAGCCCGTCGACGTCGACGCGGCGCCGGCGGAAAAACCACCAGCGCTCGATGATGACGCCGATCGAGATGACCGACAGCAGGAGGAGGACGTAGAGGACCGCCGAGCTCGCCAGCTGCGCGACGAACACCAGCTTTTGCATGAGGACGCTTGCTGAATTCATGATCGGCCTTTGCAATTGCGGCGTCGGGCCGCGTTGTCGGTTGGGTTGGATGTCATGGTTGCGTGGGTTGCGTGAAGGAGAAAGCCAGGAGGCCCGAGTCGGCGCCATGCGAGACGAGCGTGTCGCGGTCCATGGATTGCCCGAAGGCCTCCTGGATCAACGTCGGCGTGCCAATGGGATTGGTGAACGCGGCGACGTGCCAGCGCGCGGTCGCTTCGGAGCAGAGGGAGAACGTGTCGACGCGAACCTCGTACGTACCGGGGGGCACGGCCTGCGGGAAGACCACCTCCTCGTGGCGTGCGCCGTCGATCACGCACTGCGAGTTCGAATCGAACTGCAGGCGCCCCGCGGCCGCGATCTCGGCCCGCGTGTAAGGCGGTTCGCTCGAGGACTTCTGAGGCAGCGCGAGGGGCGCCTTGTTCCAGACGTCGAGCGGAGGAGCGCTCGGATCGGCGCCGATGATGCGCAGGTGAAGATCGAGGTCGGCCTCCGTGTCCCAGTCGAGCTGCACGACGAGCGCGCCGGTGGGGGCCGTGGTGCCGATGGACAGACCGAGCGCCTGGATGGGACCGAGGTTCCCGTCGGCGTCGATGGCGCGCACCCGCAGCGCGCGTGGGCCCGTCGGCAGGTCCGGCGAGTAGGAGACCGACGCCGAGAAGATGAAGTTGCCCACGATCTCGAAGTCGGGCACGCCGACGGGGATGAGCCAGTGGGCACTGTCGCCCTCGAGGCCCATCAAGACGGACGCCGCGGCGCCGTTGACGCTGCCCGTGATCGAGCGTGACTGCGCGCCTGGGAAGATGTTGTTGTTCCGGCTCGTGATCGTGTCGACCGTCGGCTCGATCGCGCCCGGGTCCGTCGTGAGCTCACCTGGCTCGTACTGACCGCCGGAGACGCGCAGCCAGGCCGTGAGGCCAGATTGGGGGCTCTCGCCGCCGCAGCCGGCCGCGCAGCCGCTCGCGAGGAGCAGGGCGACGAGCGAGGGACGCGCTCCGCGCATCAGAACCCCACCTGCCCACGCACGATCACGGCGTCGTCCTTCAGGTTCGCGGGCCGCCCCATGAGATCGCGCCCGTTGTGGTTCGTGTTGTGGTCGTACTCGACCTGCACGCGGCCGTTCGGCGTGCCGACGGCGGCCACGAGCGCGAGCGTGCTGTACGACAGGTCCGTGGGCACGAGCGGCTTCGCGGAGTTGGTCGAGTCGCGGTCGGGGTTGTACGCGTCGTACCGGGCGCCCACCGTCGCGAGGTCGTCTATCTGGAGCAGCGCCGCGACGTAGAAGCCGAGCTCGCGGGCATCACGCCCGAGCGGTCCGAGCGGATCGGCGATGAGCTTCGCGCGGTCGAGGTTCTTCGCGTAGTAGAGCTCGCCGTAGATCGTCGCGACGCCGAACTGGGGGATCGCGACCGAGAGGTCGAGGTCCGCGCCATAGGCGAAGCGGTCGAAGTTCTGCGATGGCGTCGCGGCGCTGCCGGGCACGGTGACGATCTCGTCGCTCGTGAAGGCGCCGTCCTCGTTCTTGTCGCTCCACTGGATGACCGACTTCGTCGCAGGCGTGCCGCGGTGGAAGCCCTTGCCCGTGAGCCCCGAGAACCCGGCCGAGACGGTCACCGTCTCGACGATGGGCGTCTCTATGCCGAGCCGCCCGACGATGTCTTTCGCGGCGTTGGGATCGCGCCCCGGGAAAGCCTTCTCGCCCAGCGGATCGCCGTTCTGTGCGGCGATCGCGTAACGCACGAAGCGCCAGCCGCCCTGCAGCCGCGCCCCGAGATCGTACTCGCCGGGGAAGAGCGCCTGCTCCGCCGTCGAGCGCTCGAGGAAGATGCGGTCGCGATCGCTCTGCAGGATCTCGAACCCGAAGGGAATCTTGAACAAGCCGACGGTCGCCATGAGCAGCGGCACGGGGGCGCCTTCCTCGCCCGGGAGCTTGAACGACGCCTCGGCGTTCACGAGCCGCGCCGTGGTGCCGTTCACGGTGTTGCCGTCGAGCTCGAGCGCGCCGGCGACGTACTCGCGGTCGATGGTCGTCTTGAGCCGCGCGCGGCGAATCATGAACCGCTCTTCGTTCACCGGCGCCAGCGTCGACGGGTTGATCTCGTCCTCGGACGACTGTCGCCAGAGCGCCCAGTCGGCCTGGACGTAGCCGGTGAGGCTCACGCCGGGATGCGGGGTCGACACGGGCGGCTTCTTCAAGGCCGCCTGCGCCTTCTCGAGCTTCTCGCGAAGGGCGATGACCTCCTCGGCGCGCTGCTCTCGCTCGGCGCCCAGCTCGGCCTGCATCGCGTCGAGCGTCGCCTTGAGGTCGGCCTGCGTCGCCTCGAGCGCCTTCTGGCTCTCGGTCGCCTTCTTCTGGGCCTCGGCGAGCTCCTGCTCGGTCTGCGTCGGACCCGGCGTCGGAGGGCCCAAGGCGGGCTCCCCCGGAGTCGACTTCGAGGGGTTCGGCGCAGCCTCCGCACCCGCGCCCCCGGCCGTTGCCGGGGGCGCTCCCTCCTGTGACCACGCCGCCGCCCCGGATGCCACCCAACCCACCGTGACGAGACCCGCTACGAAAGAACGACGCCCCTTGTGACCACCCGCCCCTGACCTAACGAGCGCAGCCGCTCTTCGAAATCGAACGTTCGTTTTATACAACGGGCGTCTCCAGGTCCTCGTGACGACGGTGCAACACTGCGGGAACAGAAAACGGGACGCGTCGCTCATGGGCGGTGCGTCCCTAGCCACGGGGTCTTACATGCACGTGCCGTTGCTGTAGGTCTTTGGGGCGGCCCGGCTGATGGTGGTGCCGGACGTCGTCGGCGCGTTGATGATCATGTCGTTGATCTGCGCCGGGGTGAGCGTGCCGCCGTCGCCGCCGGCCGTGCCGCCGTCGGAGCCCGCCGCGCCGGTCGTGCCCGCGCCGCCGCCGTCAGAGCCGGCCGTTCCCGTCGTGCCGCCCCCGCCCGTGCCGGCCGTCCCACCGCCGCTGCCGGCCGTGCCGCCGGCGTTTCCGCCCTTGCCGCCCGTCCCGGGATTCGGCGTCGAGCTCGAGCTGCTGCACGCGCCCAACGACAGCGCGAGAACGATGAATCCGGCCTTCAGCGAGAATTTGTAGTTGTTGAGCATGTTCAAGTTCCTCACTCGCAGAAGTTGTTGGAGCACTTTTTGCCGGACGCCGTGCAGTCGGCGTCCGTGGTGCACATCGTGCAGCCGGGCGGCGTGGCCGTCGTCGTCGCGACCGACTCCCAGCGGCAGCCACAGGGTGCCGCGGGGGTGTATGGCTTGACGAAGCCGCCGTCCTGGGCGCGCGAGACCTTCATCGCGCACTGCGGAATGACGTGCGCCGTCGCCTCGAGATCGACGAAGTTGAACGCCGCCGTCGTGACCGTGCCGTTGACCCAGCCGGTGAACTTCGCGGCCTTCGGGTTCGTGATGGCGTTCGCGTTGTCGACGGCGACGAAGAAGTGCTCAGGGCCCCACACGACGTAATGACCGTCGCGGACGTTATGCTTGTCGAACGAGTCGACGGTCGAGTCGGCGTAGTAGGCCTTGGTCTGGCCGAACCCCTGGAACGCGAGCGCGTTCAGGTTCATGCGGTTGGCGTCGAACGAGTCGGCGGCCAGGAACCCGATGGTCTGGTCCTGGTGCGGTGCGGCCATGAGCGAGCTCACGAGGTTGCCGCCCGTGCCGTTGACCTTGCCCTTGAACGCCGCTGCGGGCACATTGATCGCCTTTGCGACGATGCCCTGCGTGCCCGAGCCGCCGTTGCGCTGCTGCGTCGACTGCATGTCCGCCATCTGCGCCGCCGAATCGGTCGGCGGCGTCGCGCCGTCGGTGAACGGCGCCACGCCGCCGCTCATGCCGCAGCCCCAGACGTCCTGGGCCTCGGCCGCCGTGAGGTTCGTCTGCGACGTGTTCGAGTGGGGGACGATGAAGATCATCGCCTGCACTGGACCCTGCACGTCGGCGAGACCCGCGGGGATCGTCGGGTCGTTGCCGGGACAGTTCTCGTAAAAGATGTCCGAGACGCCGAGATCGGCCTTCGTGCCGAGGTCGAGCACGCACGAGTGCTTGACCGGGGCCATCGTCGGGTCGGCGTTCGCGGTCCAGTAGTCCGCGTTGCCCGTGAGGGTCTTGTTGTCACGGATGTTCGTGGGCCCGTCGCAAGACGACGTCGCGCTGTAGACGAGCGTGACCTGGTCGGCGCCGGCGAGGGCGCCCAGCTTGACCGCCATGTAACCAGCCGTGGGCTCGAAAGCGCTGGAGCCGGAGAGGTAGATCGGGTTCGGACCGACCATCGTCGCGTCGCTGCACATGGGCAGCGTCTGCGCGTGTGCCGCGCCGGCAAAGAGGCCGGCGAATGCGGCCGCGCTCCCCGCAATCAAGGTTGTGCGAAAATTCATTGTTCAGTCCTCCAATAGGTGGGCAATGAGACGTTTCGTCGCGACGTTTATCAAACCGACCCTTTGTCCAACAACCGGAAATGGCATCGCCGCCGCAAGTGTTGCATCTGTGCCTCCTGCGTGGCGGGCAGGTGACGGCTCGGTAAATTGCGACGGTCGTGTGACGTCCGTGCAACAGGCTGCGAGCGTCACGAAAGAGTCACCGGCCCGGACCGCGCGGCCGGCCTACGCTGGCGCACCATGTACCGCGTCCTCATTGTCGAAGACGACGCGGACATCAACGCGACGTTGCAGGAAGCCATGCGCATCGCGGGCTATGACGCTGCCGGATGCCTCACGGGCGAGGAGGCGTTCGCAGAGGTCCAGCGCCGCTGCCCGGACATCGTGTTGCTCGATCAAATGTTGCCCGACGTCGACGGCGTCGAGATCTGCCGGCGCTTGCGGGCCGCCGCGCGCACGAGCCGCGTGCCCATCATCTTTCTGACGGCGCGCTCGGACGAGCGGGCGCGCGTGCGCGGTCTCAGCGCGGGCGCCGACGACTACGTCGTCAAACCGTTCAGCATGCAGGAGCTCTTGCTGCGCGTGCGGGGCCTGCTGCGGCGGTCGTCGTCGCTGCCCGAGATCCGGCTCGCGCCCGCGTGGCTGCACTGCCGGGAGCAATTTCGCGTCTGGGACAGCTACGCGAAAATTCACCTCGACCGGGGCGAGTGGCAGGAGTGCCTGGAGCTGTGCCGCAGCATCTTGCACCGCTGCGAGCAGGCGCTCAGCCCCGCCGAGCGGTGTCTGCTCTACTCGCGGCTCGCGCGTTGCGCGCAGAAGCTCGGCGACGAGAAAGCCGAGCGGGCGTGGCAAGAGCTCGCTCACGAGCAGTCGCGCTTCGCCTAGTCAGGGCTTCACTCCCAGCGCGTGCCGAGCGCGGCGTCGACCGAGAGGAGCGTCATGCGGTCGCGCAGCCACAGCATGAGGTCCGCGATGTCGATCGAGCCGAGCAGCAACCCCCGCGCGCAGACGATCGGCATGTGCCACTGGCGGGCCGCGCACATGCTGCGCAGCGACGCGCCGACGGTGTCTGTCGCGCGCAACGGCTCCGGGCAGCTCGTCATGATGCTCGCGATGGTCCCCTCGCGACCCTCGGTCTCGAGAGCGGCGTGGGCGAGCAGGTCACGTTCCGTGACGATGCCGAGCGGACGCTGCCGTCGCGCCACGACGGCCGCGCCGCGCCGCGCGCGCCGCAGGGCCTCGATGGCGGCGCCCACGCTCAGCTCGGGCGCGAGCGCGAGGGAAGGCCCGCGGGTAACCTCTCCCACGGCCGTCCCGAGGTGGACGGTGCCGAGGCCCAGCAGCTCGCCTCCGCTTCGTTCGTCCGAATCACCGCTGCCGCGCACGTCGAAATCGAACATTTCATTCTCCTGTTTTTTCTTTGGAGAATGAGCCCTCCGCGCGGGCGTCGCAGTGACAGTCGGGAGACTTTTGCGCGACGCGATCGAAGCGGGCTGGCAGGAGGCTAGGACGCGGTCCCGACGTCGACGGCTTCGTCGACGGCTTCGTCGACGGCGTCGACGGCCTCGAGCGGCAGCGACGGGGGAAGGCGGGGCGCCGGCGCGGGGCCGATGCGCGGCGGCATCGACTTTGCCTTGGGCTTTCCAAACGCGCAGTAGAGCGAAACGCGGCGCCGCTGCGGGTCGGCGTACCCGATGCCGACGAAGAACGCGCAGCGCGCGCAGTCGTGGATCACGGACGCGTACGTACCCTTGGCGGCGGCGTCCTCGCGGCGGAGGTTGAGCGGGCACCCGAGCACGCGCAGCGAAAACGCGTCGTCGACGGGCAGTGGGCGGGCGAGCGCGCAGCGGCAGCGCCAGCGCGGCAGGCCACGCTCGCGCAACGGACGCCAGCGCAAGGGATCGGTGACGACGGCCGCTCCGTCGAGCACGACGAGGGGCGCGGAGATCGCCGACTCGGCGCGGTTGGGCAACCGGCTGCCGCCCTCGAGCCACACGATGAGGCGCACCCGGCCGGCGGCGTCGCTGAGAGTCAGATCGGCGCGGCGGCCGTGCCCGAGGTGAGCGTCGAGCTCGAGATGCGCGTGACGGCGATCGAGAGGCCGCCAGCGCTCCTCGCCGCACGCGTCGCAGGTCCTGAGCAGCTGCGGCGCCGGGCCGCGACCCTCGCGCCAGGCCTGAACAGCTTTCCGAAGCGTTCGTTTGGCGGCTGACATGCGAGGAGGATGCGCACGATGCCACAGGCGCGCCACGGAATTGTGACAGTTCTGTGACAGCCCGGCCGCTCGTAACCCAGGGGAAACCCACGCCTTCTCGCTCGCCTCGGGGTCGCGACGAAGGTCGCGAGGTGGAGGGGAAGGGCGTTGAGGCCCCGAGGGGAGCCCCTTGCGTTTTACCCAGACGGGCTCCTAGAGCTGGGGCGCCAGGGGCAGCGAGAACCAGAAGAGGCTGCCGCGGCCGGGCGTGCTCTCGACGCCAACCGCGCCGCGCATCGCCTCGACCAGATGCTTGACGATCGAGAGGCCGAGGCCGGTGCCGCCCATGTCGCGCGAGCGGCCCCCGTCGACGCGGTAGAAGCGCTCGAACAGGCGGGGCAGGTGGCGCGGCTCTATGCCGGGGCCCGTGTCGACGATCTCGACGCGGGCGCTGGTGCCCCCGTCGACGACGTGCGCGCGCAGCGTGATCGAGGCGCCCGGCGGGCAGTACTTGACGGCGTTGTCGACGAGGTTCGTGAGCACCTGCTCGAGCGCGCGCCGGTCTGCCTGCAGGACGAGGCCGTCGGCGGGGATTTCCAGGGCGAGCCGCTGTCGCTTCTCGTCGACCCTGACGCGGAGGAGCGAGACGACCTGCTCCGCGATGGAGCGCAGAGGCAGCGCCTCGAGCTCCGGTTTGTATTCGTGCGACTCGATGCGCGACAGGTCGAGGAGATCCTCGACGAGCGCGCCGAGGCGCTGCGCGTTGCGGTCGATCATGTCGACGAAGCGCGCGCTCGCGGCCCCGTCGTGCTCGAGCGTGTGGCGCAGCGTCTCGACGGCCGAGCGCACGGCGGTCACGGGCGTGCGCAGCTCGTGGGAGACGTTGGCGACGAAGTCCTTGCGCAGGGTCTCGAGACGCCGGATCTCCGTGACGTCGACGAAGACGGCCAGCAGCCCCGCGGCTTGACCTTCGTCCTTGCCGTCGCCCTTACTCGAGGGCAGGGGGCTCGCGTGGACGAGCAAGCGCTTGCGCGTGAGCCCGCCGACCTCGATCTCGCCGGAGATGGGCTCGTTCGAAGAGAACGCGCGATCGAGGATCTCCTGCAGGTCGGCGTTGCGCACGGCCTCTAGCGGCGCCTTGCCCTCGACGGCGGGTCCGAGCAGCAGCGTGCTGCGCAGCGCGGGGTTCACGAGGAGGATGCGCCGGTCGCCGTCGAGGACGAGGACCCCTTCGCGCATGGACTGCAGGATGCGGCCCAGCAGATCGCGCTCGCCGCGCAGCTCGGTCAGCGTCGTCGAGAGGCTGCCGGCCAGGTGGTCGAGCGCCCGCCCCAGCTCGGCGATCTCGTCGCTGCCCGCGACGCGCGTGCGCGCCAGCAGATCGCCGCCCGACATCAGGCGCGCCACGTCGGTCATGCGTCGCAGCGCCCCCGACAGGAGCTGCGCCGCGCCGCTCGACATGACGATCGCGACGACGAGGGCGACCGCGAGGGCCACGAGCAGGAGGTGGCGCAGCTGCTGGAGAGCCTCGTCGACGTCGGCGAGCGGCACGGCGAGGCGCGCCGCGCCGCGCGTGCCGTCTGGCATCGTCAAGGGCACGGCGGCGTACATGAGCCGGTCGTGCACGGTCGCGCTCCAGCGCATGGACGAGCCGCTCCGGCCCGCGAGCGCCTGCGCGACCTCCGGTCGGCCGCGGTGGTTCTCGAGCGTGCCAAGCTCGGTGAGCGGGACCTCCGAGTCACCCAGCACGCCGCCGTCGCTCGCGATGAAGGTGACGCGACCTTGGGCGCGCGCGCCCAGCGTGTCCGCGAGCGCGTCCCACGTCGCGGGGCTCATGTCGTGCACCCCTTCGGCGGTCTGGTCGATGAGGGCGAGCCGCGCCAGCAAATCGCCGCGGATGCGCGCCGTGAGGCTCGTCTCGATCTCGGGCCGCAGATACAGCTCCGCCGCGACCATGGACACCACGATGAGCCCGAGCGAGACGACGAACAGCTTGGCGCGGATGTCCAGCTTCACAGGGTCTCACCGCTAGATGGGAGGCGCCTCGTCGGGCGGACCGCCCGTGAACCTGTAGCCGACGCCGCGCACGGTCTCGAGGTACACGCCCGCGTCTCCGAGCTTCTCGCGCAGCCGTTTGACGTGCGTGTCCACGGTGCGCGTGTTGACGTCGCTGCTCATGCGCCAGACCTCGTCGAGCAGCGCGGCGCGCGACTGCACGCGGCCGCGGCGATCATAGAGCGTGCACAGCAGGCGCAGCTCGAGCGCCGTGAGCGCGATCTCGCCCGTGCCCACCCACACGCGGTGCCCCTCGCGATCGATGCGCAGGCGCCCGAAGGCCGCGAGGCCGGCGCCCTCGGCGGGCGCGCTGCGCCGGCGGAGGATCGCCTGCAGGCGCAGCGCGAGCTCGCGCATGCTGTACGGCTTGACGACGTAATCGTCGGCGCCGAGCTCGAAGCCGACGACGCGATCGATCTCCTCGCCCTTGGCGGTCAGCATGACGATGGGGATGTGACGGGTCGCAGGATCGCTCTTGAGCGAGCGGCAGACGTCCGACCCCGACATGTCCGGCAGCATGAGGTCGAGCAGCACGAGATCGGGCGATTCGGCGGCGACGCGCGCGAGCGCCTCCTGACCGGTGCCCACGATCGTGGGCTCGTGCCCCGCCTGACGCAGGTTGTACGAGAGCACCTCTTGGAGATCTTCTTCGTCCTCGACGACCAGAATGCGCGCCATGGGCTCGACGGCCGTTTCTACCATTCCCTCGCCGCCTCGGGGTGGCTTAGAGCGCGCGGACTTTACTTGGGCCGGTGGCGAGGCCCTGTGACAGCCATGCAACAACGCCGGGTGCGCCCGGTCCGCGTCCGTTGAGGCGAGATGGATGCGGAATCGTCACAGGGCTCCCGCGGGCCCGCTGATATACGGCTTGGACATGGAGACTGCCTTCCTTCGCGTGACGGATCCCGCGCTCGACCCCTCGGCGATGACACCGCTGGCGCCACGTGGCGCGCCCCTGCCGCTGCTGCGCGTCCGGCGCATGAGCCCCGTCCCTGCGTTCCCGACGCTGGCGCCCGCGCAGAGCTTCGGGCGCGTCGCGGCGACCTCGCCGCTCATGACCGAGGTCTTCCTCGTACTGCGTCGCCTCGCGCGCACCGACGTCACGGTCACGCTCATCGGCGAGACGGGCACGGGCAAAGACGTCGCAGCGCACGCCGTCCATGAGGCGAGCGCCCGCGTCGGCGCGCCCTTCGTCGTCTTCGACTGCGGCGCCGTCGCCCCCAACCTCGTCGAGAGCGAGCTCTTCGGTCACGAGCGGGGAGCCTTCACGGGCGCGCACGCCGAGCGCGAGGGCGCCTTCGAGCGCGCGCGCGGCGGTACGCTCTTCCTCGACGAGATCGGCGAGCTGCCGCTCGACCTGCAGCCGCGCCTGCTGCGGGCACTCGACTGCGGCTCGATCCGGCGCGTGGGCGGCGGGCGCGACCGCGCGACGGACGTCCGCGTCGTCGCCGCGACGAACCGCGATCTCGCGGCGCTCGTCGAGGCCAAGCAGTTTCGGCAGGATCTCTACTTCCGGCTCGCGGCGGCCGTCGTGCAGCTGCCGCCTTTGCGCGAGCGGCTCGAGGACCTCCCGCTGCTCGTGCCGCAGCTCCTGACCGACCTCGGCCGCGACTTCGTCCACGTGCCGGAGGCGACCTACGCGCAGCTCTCCGCGCACCGCTGGCCGGGCAACGTGCGGGAGCTCAAGAACGTCCTCGCCTACGCGCTCGCCTTCGCCGATGCCGGCGTGCTCGAGGCGGGCATGCTGCGCTTCGCTCCCGAGACGAGCGCGGCGTCGTCGCTCGAGCGGCTGCCGCTCGGCGGCCAGCCGCTCACGTCGCTCGAGGAGGTCGCGATCCGGCAGACGCTCGCGCTCACGAGGGGCAACAAGGTCCAGGCCGCGCGCCTGCTCGGCATCGCGACGTCGACCCTGTACGAAAAGCTCAAGCGCCTCGGCCTGTGAGGACTTAGACTCCTGTCGGCTGGCGCCCGAGATGGCGCGCCGGGCGCGAAAAGGAGAGGCACATGAGTCTTCACATCGGAAGCATCGCCCCTGACTTCGAGCAGGATTCGTCGGAGGGGAAGATCAAGTTTCACCAGTGGCTCGGCGACAAATGGGGCGTGTTGTTCTCGCACCCCGCCGACTTCACGCCGGTCTGCACGACCGAGCTCGGGCGCGTGGCCGCGCTCAAGGGCGAGTTCGACAAGCGCAACGTCAAGGTCATCGCGCTCTCGGTCGACTCGGCGGCCTCGCACAAGGGCTGGATCGGCGACATCGAGGAGACGCAGGGCACGAAGATGAACTTTCCAATCCTCGCGGACGCCGATCGCAGGGTCTCGAAGCTCTACGACATGATCCACCCCGAGGCGAACGACACGCTCACGGTGCGGTCGGTCTTCATCATCGACCCGAAGAAGAAGATCCGGCTCATCATCACGTACCCCGCCAGCACGGGCCGCAACTTCGACGAGATCCTGCGCGTCATCGATTCGCTCCAGCTCACCGACAGCCACTCGGTGGCGACGCCCGTCGATTGGAAGGACGGTCAGGACTGCGTCATCGTGCCGTCGCTCAAGGACCCGGAGATCATGAAGCAGAAGTTCCCCAAGGGCTGGAAAGAGGTCAAGCCCTACCTGCGCATGACGCCGCAGCCGAACAAGTAGCGACGGCTGCTCCGCTCATCGGCGCGCGCGCGGTAGCAGCGCGCGCGCCGCCTCGCCGCAGGCCTTGTCGCAGTCGGGGAAGAGGAGCACGAAGGAGGCGGTGTTCCGACAGTGCTCTTGCACGGGGCCTTCGCGTGCTTCGGGCAGTCGGCACGTCTCACGGAGATCGTCGTAGGCTCGCCGAAAGATCTCGCTGCGGTGCGCGGACGGCATGCCTGCAATGGATCGCTGAAACCGCTCCTTCGCGAAAGTAAACAGCAGTCCGATCGCGCCCAGAATCAAGATCACGAGCAGCAGAACCAGGGCCCCTTTTGGTGGTGGGCGCTCGGCTGCCTCCGGGATGGCGCTAGCCTCCGCCGGAGATCGCGACCTGATCGGGATGATGTCAGCCTCGTGCGACATGGCGCGTGTTCGGAATCTGCAGAAGTCACGCCAAAACGTCGGCACGAAATCCGGCGCGGCCGCGACGATCTCGGGGCCGCGACCTGCGTTCTGCACCGATCACGGGCGTGAGGACATTGCCGATCGCAGGTTGCTTGGCAGCGCCGACGGCGCGGGGGACTCGAGCTACTTCGCGCCGCCGAATTGAACGATCAGGCTGCCGAGGAGGATCACGCCGATGCCGAGCCAGGTGGTCATGGACACCTGATCGCCGAAGACCGCTCGGCCGACGATCACGCTCACGAGCGCGAACACGCCGACGTACACGCCGAGCAGGCGCGAAAAGTCGAGCGGCAATAGATTCACGACGATCCCGTAGCTGCCGAGCACGATGAATCCGCCCGCGAGCAGCCACGGCCGGCTTCCTTTGAGCCCCGTGCGAATGATGGCGTCGCCGCCCACCTCGAGGGCGGCCGCGGCCACGAACAAGAGCGGCGCCAGCCCAAGCTTCAGAGCGTTGCTTCCCATCGGCCCGACGTTAGCAGCGGTCGGGGCCGAATGGTTTTTCGCCGCGGACGTTGCAATTTGCAGGCAGATGGGAGGCGCGGAACGCAACGATGTCATGTCTACGACTCGCGATCCGGTGCTACGGTCGAGGGCGGTGAGTAGAAAGCGATCTCTTTCGATAGGCGCGGTCGTTGTCGCGACGGCGTTCGCGGCCTCTTGCCGGGGTGAGCCGAACGCCGTGTTGATCGACCTCGGCGAAGCCCGCCTGCTGGCGGCCGATCTGCGCGTTCAGTTCAACAAGGCCTCGGACGCCTCGGATCGCGCCGTCCTGGCCGACACCGACGAGGCTTCGATCGCCTTCGCGAAGGACGCGGCCCGCTTCGGAGGTCTCGCGAAGACCGATCTGCAGGCGCTCGGGCCGCGCCTCCATAGCCTCGGCTACGCCGCCGAGCTCGACTCGCTGCGCGCCTTCGAAGATCACCTCGGCGGGTACGAGAAGGTCGACCGCGACATTCTCGAGCTCGCCGTCGAGAACACCAACTTGAAGGCGCAGCGCCTCTCGTTCGGGCCGACGCGCGCGGCGGCGGATGGCTTCCGAGACGCGCTCGACGCCGTCGCGCGATCAACGCCGTCCAAGGATCGCTGTCGGGTCGACGCGCTCGTCGGCAAGGCACTCGTCGCGGTGCGCGAGATCCAGGTTCTCCAGGCGCCTCACATCGCCGAGTCGGACGACGCCGCCATGACGCGCCTCGAGCACGAGATGGCGGCGCTCGCGGTGACGGCGCGCGACGGTTTAGAGGCGCTGTCCGCGATTCTGGGCCCGGGCGCGGCGCAGATCGCCGCGGCCACGGCCGCCCTCGACCGCTTCGACGCCGTCTGCCGAGAGATCGTCAAGCTCTCGCGACGCAACAGCAACGTCCGCTCGTTGGAGCTGTCTCTGCGGCGCAAGCCCGCCCTCACGGCCAAGTGTGACGAGGATCTGCGGGCGCTGCAGGACGCGCTCGCCAAGGAGGCGTTCACGGCGACGCGTTGAGGTCGCCCGCCGTCAGGTGACTTTGGCGGGCAGCACCACCATCGTCGCCCCCATCCAATACAGGCGCTTTTGGATCGCGAGCGCGGTCTCGTTGTGCAAGAAGCGCTGATACCAGGCCTCGCGCGCGAAGATGACCTTGCCCCCGATGAAGGTCACGACGGGGAACTCGGCCATGACTTTGCGGCAGACCTTCTCCGCCTCGGCGACCGGGTCGGTGCCGATGCCGAGCTTGTAGGTCGAGGGCATCCCGTCGAGAGACGTCGCGAGGGAACAGAAGCGCTTGAGGGTCGCGACGGTCTTTTGCTCGAGGGCCTCGACGGAGTCCGCGCCCTTGAAGCCGCCCGAGTCGATGACGCCGACCGAGACGAAGACGAGGTTTTTGAAGTGGTTCGGGAAGGAGCGGAACACGTTGAGCACGGTGTGGATGCCGACGCCGTCGTAGGTCGCGACGAGGACGCAGGCCGTGGGTGCATTCCGGTCCGTGATCGGCAACGGATCGTGCGAGCCGTCGTCGAGCTCGCGCACGTCCTGGTAAAGCGTCGTGAGCTTGAGCCGCACCTGGCGGTAGTGGCCGCGGATGACGAAACACAGGGCCACGACGAGGGTCGTCACGACGAGCGTGAGCCAGCCGCCCTCGCCGAACTTCTCGAACACCGTGATGGCCAGGATCGTGGCACACAGCACGAAGCCGACCACGAACACGGCCTCCTTCCGGATCCACCCCGGCATCAAGCGGCGCTCGGCGTACGTCTTGCGCGCCATGGCGAACAGCGACAACGAGAAGGTCAGGAAGACATTGATGCTGTACATGACGACGATCTTCCCGACGTCTCCGTGCGTGTAGAAGAGCGCCGCGAGCGACGCGGCGCCCATGAGCACGATCCCGTTTTGCGCCGTGAGCCGGTCCGAGAGCGCGGAGAAGCGACGCGGCACCCAGTGGTCGACGGCCATGTTGGCGAGGACGCGAGGCCCGTCGAGGAACCCGGCCTGCGCGGCCACGACGAGCAGGATTCCCTCCGAGAAGAGCGTGATGACCGTCAGCAGCGTCCCGAAGGGGAGGCGGGCGGTCATCTTCTCGACGAGCACGGCGTTGAGCGTCTTGCCCGCGACGGGCGAGACGTTCCAGAGCAGGTAGCAGACCAGCAATCCGGAAGCGGTGAAGGCCAGCGAGACGGCCATGTACAGCATGGTGCGCTTGGCCGTCTGCACGCGCGGCTCGCGCATGATGGGCAGGCCGTTCGAGACCGCCTCGATGCCCGTATAGGTGCCGCCGCCGAGGGAATAGGCGTGGACGAAGAGCAGCAACAGACCGCCGACTCCCAGCGTGTGGAGGCCCCCGTGGAAGCCCGACGCCACGACGCGCGTCGTGGCGGGCAGCTCGCCCGCGTGGGCCAGGATGCCGCCCACGATGACGACGGCGTGGCTGATGACGAACACCATGAAGATCGGCGCCAGGGCCAGCGCCGATTCGCGCACGCCGCGGATGTTGAGCGTCATCAGGCCGAGGATGAAGGCCACCTCGAGCATCAGCTTGCAGCCCATCAACTGCGGCGGCAAGAAGCTGAAGATGACGTCGCCCGCGGCGGCGATCGAGACGGTGATCGTGAGGACGTAGTCGACGAGCAGCGCGCTGCCCGAGATGACGCCCGCCGAGCGGCCGAGCAGCTTGGACGCGACCACGTAGCCGCCGCCGCCGTGCGGGAAGGCCTCGATGATGCCGCGGTAACCGGCGGAGATGATGAAGACCGTGAGGCCGGCCATGAGCGCGAGCGCGACGGCGAGGTAGGTGTGCGCCCCGAGCGTCTTGAACGCCTCCTCGGGGCCGTAGGCCGACGAGGACAGCCCGTCGGCGCCGAGGCCGACCCAGGCCAGGAACGGAATGAGCGAGATGCTGTGGAAGAGCTTCGAGTCGCGCAGGTCGCGCGGGCGGCCCACGAGCGCGCGCCGAATCCTTTGCGCGATGGTGTCGCCTTCGATGGGCGGCCTCCGGGGCGGTGATTCGGAT
>DASXOE010000016.1:0-13865 GCA_036494575.1 Polyangia bacterium
CGTCGATCTTGATCAGATGTTCAGGCCGCTGCTGCCGGCCGACTTCCACCACGGGCTGCTAGGATGTACTGGTCCGAAGAACCCAGGCAGGTCAGAGCCTTTCGGCGCTCGCGCACCGCAGGAGGATTCCTATCCGAATACCAATGGTGATCGACCTCTCGAGCGGGATGGCGTGATCGCACCGCCGAATCGCCGATCGAGAAAATGGAGAGAGATACACGAGTTGCTGAAGCGGGGCCACCAGCTTCGCGAGAAACGCGTGGGCGGACACTCATCCTAGGGATTGCCGGCCTGTCACTGAAACGTTGCGCGCACCCCGCCGATTCCTGCTCCGGCAGCGTTCAAGGCCGTGACCTCGGCGTCGAGCTCTATGCACGAATCACCAACGGTCACCGTTTTACGCACGGTGCGGTTAAACGTCACGCTATAGTCAGTGCCGGGCGGGAACATCCGAAGTACCTCCTTCGGAATGACCCCGGCCATCGACGTGACTGGGTAATAACAAGCTGCTGCCTGAGGCCCGGAGGTCGAGTAAATCTGTACCTCCACGAGTCCCGGTCCCGTACCTGTCCACTGCACCGTTAGGTCCTTGCTGCGGTCGACGACAAAGGTGTTCACCTCTGAAACGGCCGGGCTGGTGATCGTCACGGGAGCAGGCGCGCAGAAGCCCCCGGTAAATTGAGGAACGGAGCCTCCTGGAGCAGAGAATGTCAGCAGTGCCCCGGGGGTCCAGAACGGCCCGAAGAACTCAGCATCCACGTACTCTCCGCCCGAAGGGTCGGGTTTTGTCGTCAGCATAGACGAGCCGGAAACAGCGGTGATGTTTCCGGCCTGTGGTCTTACCGCCGGTGGTGGGCTGAACGGAATCAACGAGCAGGGTCCTATCGTTTCACATCCAGTGAAGGGGAGAAAGTTAGCGCCAAGATCAGCCCTGGCGATCACGCCACGATCCACCGCCGTCTCCGACACTATTACGACCGCGACACCGTGGCCCGCGGGACAAACATCCGTGCCCGTGAATCCAATGGGATCCGGGCAGGCAATGCCGGGAACGTCTTCCGTCGATCCGTCTGCGGTCGCTCCGGCGGATTCGGCAGCGCGGCACGCCACGCTTGCTTCCGCACTCAGCGACCCGTCTTCCCCTGCATCGGCGTCGGACACATCGGCGCCGGCGCCTGCATCGGCGTCGGCCTGCTCGACGTCAATGGGGGCATCGTTCTGATTGGTGCCGGCGCCTCCCTCTCCGGCCTCCGGTCCCCCATCGCCAGAGGTTTTTGCCGAGGGCACGTGGGCCGCCGACCCGCACCCGGCCGACAACAACACGATTAGAGCCCAAAGTCGCATTCTCTCAGAGTGCGCGCTTCGCGCTTCTCGATCAAGGCCATCGGTACCGCCCGCGGTCGCGCGCGCCGAAGGGAATAACTGGCGCTTTCACCACCGCGGACATCGGCTGAATCGTTGCGATACGGGCCGAGCAATGCACCAGTCGAAGGGACTATCCCCGAGGAGATGGAGCGAACCTCGTCTGAAAGGCTGGAATGCCCGCGAAGAGGGCCGACCTGGTCGCGCCACCTCGATCAACCAGGCTGAAGCACTTCAAGCGGCCGTGACCCCGCGCCCCCGCCTGACCCCCAACATCGGCGCCAAGAACTGCCCCGTGTACGACCCCGCGGCCCGCGCCACCTCCTCCGGCGTCCCCGCCGCGACGATCTCCCCGCCGCGCGCGCCACCCTCCGGGCCCAGGTCGATGACGTAGTCCGCGGTCTTGATGACGTCCAGGTTGTGCTCGATCACGAGCACGGTGTTCCCCGCCGCCACCAACCGGCCGAGCACGTGCAGCAGCTTGCGCACGTCCTCGAAGTGCAGGCCCGTCGTCGGCTCGTCGAGCAGGTACAGCGTGCGTCCCGTGTCCCGCTTGGCGAGCTCGCGTGACAGCTTGATCCGCTGCGCCTCGCCGCCCGAGAGCGTCGTCGCCGACTGCCCGAGGGAGATGTAGCCCAACCCGACGTCCTCCAGCGTGCGCAGGATGCCGTTCAGTTGCCGGTGGTGCTCGAACAGGCCGAACGCCTCGCTGACGCTCGTCTCGAGCACCTCGGCGATGCTCCTCTCCTTCCACTTCACGCGCAGCGTGGCCTCGTTGTAGCGCTTGCCGCGGCACACCTCGCACGTGACGTAGACGTCGGGCAGGAAGTGCATCTCGACCTGGCGCACACCGTCGCCCTCGCAGGCCTCGCAGCGGCCGCCGCGCACGTTGAACGAGAAACGCCCCGGCAGATAGCCGTAGGCGCGCGCCTCTTGCGTCTGGGCGAAGACGTCGCGGATGGCGTCGAAGGCCTTGGTGTAGGTCGCCGGGTTCGAGCGCGGCGTACGGCCGATGGGCTTCTGGTCGATGTCGATGACCTTGTCGATGGCGTCGATGCCCGTGAGGCCCGCGTGGCGGCCCACCTGGTCGTAGCTGCCGAGGAGCTTGCGGCGCAGCGCCGGCTGCAGGATGCCGTTGATGAGCGACGACTTGCCCGCGCCCGAGACGCCCGTGACGGCGACTAGCACGCCCAGCGGAAAGGCGACGTCGATGTTCTTGAGGTTGTGCTCGCGCGCCCCGCGCACCGTGATGAAGGCCGCGGGCTTGCGCCGCGTCTTCGGGATCTCGATGCGCTCGGTGCCCACGAGGAACTTCCCCGTGAGCGACGCCGGATCGGCGCGCAGCTCGTCGGGCGTGCCTTCGGAGACGACGCGCCCACCCAGGCGCCCCGCGCCCGGGCCGAAGTCGACGACGTGGTCGGCCGACTCGATCGTCTCGGCGTCGTGCTCGACGACGATGACGCTGTTGCCGAGATCGCGCAGGCGCCGCAGCGTCGCGATGAGGCGCAGGTTGTCGCGCTGGTGCAGGCCGATCGACGGCTCGTCGAGCACGTACATGACGCCCGACAGTTCCGAGCCGAGCTGCGAGGCCAGGCGGATGCGCTGCGCCTCGCCGCCCGACAACGTGGCCGCCGCGCGATCGAGCGTGAGGTACTCGAGGCCGACGTCGAGCAGGAAGCCGAGGCGCGCGTTGACCTCCTTCAGGATCTCCGACGCGATCTGGGCGCGCGCACCCTTGAGACCGAGCGTCGCGAAGTGCTTGCTCGCGTCGGCCACCGTCATGGCCGTGACGTCCACGATGGGTTTTTGAGCGAGGACGACGGCGCGCGACTCGGGCCGCAGGCGCTGGCCGTTGCAGGCGCGGCAGTGCTGCTCGCGGAAGTACTTGCCGTACCACTGGCGCGTCACCTCCGAGGACGTCTCCTGCATGCGCTTCTTGATGGTGTTGACGACGCCCGCGAAGCGCATGGCCCACGACCCGCCGCCGTGCTTGCCCTGCCAGCTGACCTTCATGCGCTTCTCGCCGGACCCGTACAGCAACACCTCGCGGTGGCGCGGCGTGAGGGTCTTCCAAGGCTTGTCGAGCGGGATGCCGAACTCCTTCGACACGGCGGCGGCGACGTTGGCCGTCCAGCCCTGGTCGCGCCCGGCGCGGTCGCCCCACGGCTCGATGGCGCCGTCGGCGATCGAGAGGTCGCCGTTCGGCACGATGAGGTCGGCGTCGACCTCGAGGCTCGACCCGAGCCCATTGCAGTCGACGCACATCCCGAGCGGGCTGTTGAACGAAAACGACTGCGGCGACAGCTCGGGCAGGCCCACGCCGCAGTCGGGGCAGGCACGCGACTCGCTGTAACTGCGCTCGCGCGTCTCGCCTTCAACTGCAACGAGTACACACCCCCCGCCCACCTTGACGGCCGTCTCGACCGAGTCCGTGAGGCGCGCGCGCTCGCCCGCGTCGATGCTCACGCGGTCGATGACGATCTCGATCGTGTGCTTCTTCTTCTTGTCGAGGGCGGTGACGTCCTCGAGGCGCTGGATGAGCCCGTTGATGCGCACGCGCGCGAAGCCCGCCTTGCGCGCCTCCTCGAAGACCTCGCGGAACTCGCCCTTGCGGTTCTCGGACTTGCGCGCCATGAGCGTCGCGCGCGTCTTCGCGGGCAACGTCAGCAGCTCGTCGACGATCTCGGCGGCCGAGCGCGCCGCGACGGCGCCGCCGCACAGGTGGCAGCGCTGCTCGCCCGCGCGCGCGTAGAGCACGCGCAGGTAGTCGTAGATCTCGGTGACGGTGCCCACCGTCGAGCGCGGGTTCGACGACGCCGACTTCTGCTCGATGGCGATCGTGGGAGACAGGCCGCGCAGCTGCTCGTACTTCGGCTTCTCCATCTGTCCCAGGAACTGGCGCGCGTACGACGACAACGACTCGACGTAGCGCCGCTGCCCCTCGGCGTAGAGCGTGTCGAACGCGAGCGACGACTTGCCCGAGCCCGAGACGCCCGTGAAGACGACCAGCGACCGCTTGGGGATGCGCAGCTCGTCGATGCAGAGGTTGTGCTCGCGGGCGCCCTTGACGACGATGAAGTCGGGCTCGTCGGCCGGGCGCCGCCCGCCGAGGACGGTCGTGGGGGAGGTCTTGCGTCTCACGGGTCGGGCAGTCTAGCAGCCCGGGAGCGCCGGGCCGGGCCAAACGCCCGCGCCAGAAGATTCGCGCGGGAACCAGATCCCCGCGCCGGTGTCGAGCCCTCAGTCGTCGCGGGCGACGATGGCCTTGAGCACGGCGGTCTCGAACGGCTTCTCGAGGCGGCGGTTCTCGACCTGGGCGAGGAACTCGGTGGCGCGCGGCGTGAAGGCGCCACCCGTCATGAAGACGAAGCGCCGCTCGATGCCCGGGTGGCGGCGCGCGACCTCGGCGAAGAGATCCATGCCGGTCATGTCCGGCATCATGAGGTCGCACAGGATGACGTCGTAACCGTCGGGTCCGTCGAGGCGCCTCAAGCCCTCGCGCGCGTCGCCCGCGAGATCGACGTCGCAGTCCTTGGCGAGCACGCGGCGGATCATCGTCGAGAGAGCCGGCTCGTCGTCGATGACGAGGACGCGGCGCCGGCCCGCGGGCGCGCCGGTCGCCGCGGGCGGCGTGGCTGGCGAGCCCGGCCCCGCGGCGGCCGCCGTCGCGAGCGCCGGCAGCACGACCCGGAAGGTCGAGCCGCGATCGGGCGCGCTGTCGACCGTGATCGTGCCGCCGTGGTGCATGACGATGCCGTGGCAGATCGAGAGGCCGAGCCCGAGGCCCAGGCCCACGGGCTTCGTCGTGAAGAACGGATCGAAGATGCGCGACCGGACCTCGGCGGGGATCCCGGGGCCGTTGTCACTCACCTCGATGACGACCTCGCCCTTGGACGTCGCCTGCAGCGTGACGCCGATTTCGTTCTCGGCGCGGCCGTCGGGCAAGGCTTGCACTGCGTTGACGAGCAGGTTGAGGAAGACCTGCTCGAGGCGTTGCGCGCTCCCGAGGACGGCAGGGACGTCGCCGATGCTCGTCACGAGGCGCGCGCGGTGGTGCAGCTCGTTGTGCGTCACGCGCAGCGCCGACTCGAGCACGCCGCGCAGGTCGACGGGACCTCGCTCCTCGACCTCGGGGCGCGAGCTGGCGCGGATTTGGCCGATGATGGCCGCGACGCGCGTCGCGCCGTGGATGGCGCCCTCGAGCGACTCGCGCAGCTTCGCGACGTCCTCGGCGGGCGCGGCGAGCCGGTCGACCTGCGCGACGGCCTCCTCGATGCCGAGCAGCGTGTACGCCAGCGGGTTGTTCATCTCGTGCGCGATGCCCGCGAGCAGCGTCCCCAGCGCCGCGAGCCGCTCCGATTGCGCGAGCCGGGCCTCCATCTCCCTGCGGCCCGTGACGTCGCGCGCGAAGCCCAAGATCGCGGGCGCGCCCTCCCACTCGATGGGCATCGACTGGACCTCGGTCACGACCCACGTGCCGTCGCTGCGCCTCGTGCGGTAGTCGCGCGGCGGCAACGGAACGCCGTCGCGGAACATCTCCTGCGTCCGCTCGCGCATGGCCGCCTGGTCCTCGGGCGCGACGATTTCACGGGGGTCGGTCGCCAGCAGCGCCTCGACGCTGTCGTACCTCAGCATGCGCGCCGCCGTCGGGTTCGCGAAGAGGAGGCGACGCCCGTCGTTGATCCACACGGCGTCGGGCGCGAGCTCGATGAGCTGCCGAAAACGGCGCTCCGAGCGCTCGAGCGCTTCCAGCGAGCGGCGGCGCTTCGTGACGTCGCGCATGAGCGCGATGAGCCCGGGCGCGCCGTCGAGCCGGATGGGGGCGGCCGCGACCTCGACCGGGACCTCCTCGCCGTTGGCGCGCTTGACGACGACCTCGGTGAACTGCGGGCGCGCGTCGTCGCGCACGCGCGGGCCGATCGCGTCGCGCGTGGCGCGCTCGTCCGGCGCGAGGAAGTCGACGGCCGGGCGGCTCAGGATCTCCGCGCGTGCGTGACCGAGGATCTCGGCGCCGCGGTCGCTGATGTACACGACGCGCCGCGGATTTTGCATCGACACGAGGCACACGCCCATGCCGGCGGCGCTCGCCGCCGCGATGAGGCCACCGCCGAGCGCCTCTATCCGATCGCTCTCCCAGACGATCTGTTCAGCTTCGCCATCATCCATGGGGGCGAGCGATGTTAACGCGAATGACCCTCGAGCGGCAGCCCGCGGCGTCGTGCGCCACGAGTCACTTCGCGTGGCCGCTCGGGCGCGGCAACGCCGTCGGACAGGCTGACCCTCCCGTGCTCGCTCCGGCCGGCGGAGCCGGCCTACGCTCGGGTTCGCAGGTCGGGTTAGCTGTTGCCCTTCGGCTCTTCGTCGTCGGACAGATAGGCGAAGGTGCGCACGAGGTTCACGATCTGCTCGCGCTGGGGCGCGTCCAGGTCGACGAACTGCACGCCCATGCCGGGGTTGATGTTGTCGTAGCTGCCCGCGCGGTATGGGTTGACCCACATGACGCGGCCCTCGAGGTTGAGCTCGGGGCCGCCGGGGGGCGTGAAACGCATGTTGATGCGCGTCCCCGGCGGCTCGGGCGCGTTCGTGCGGATGAAGATGCCCATCGCGCTGATGTCCGTGATGTACGCGAAGAGGAAGTTGTCGGCGCTCTTGTAGTCGACCTCGAGGTCGATCATGACGCGCGTGTGGACGCGGCGATCGATGCCCGGGCGGCGCCGGTCCGCCGGGACGTTGACCTCGCGCCGCCTGCGATCTTTCCCTCTCCTCGTCATCGCCTCACGACCACCCTTAGCACCTTCGGCACGAAGCTCTCAAGGTGAAGCGCTCAAGCGCGCGCCGGCTTCACTTGATTTCCAGCGTTCCGAGCCGCACACGATCGGCCCCGTCGTTGCTTCCCTGGGTCACCTTGATGCGCTTGCCTTCGCCGCCCGGCCAGAAGCCGATGTACACGGTGTACGTGCCCGCGGGCGTCGTCATGAGCGGCACGTCGGTGTCGTAATGGTCGCGGATGTACTCGCCCGGGAGCCAGTAAGCCGTGGGGAAGGCCTTGTTGAGAGGATCATGATCCCCGATCACGCGCGGCGCCGCGGGCCCGTCGTAGTGGATGAAGATCTTGTAGCCGGACGGCGGCGACTTCTTGACGCGGAAGATGAGGTCGAGCGGGATCTTCCCGGGGCGCCGCACCGACGTGGGGAAATCGGCCCCCACGAGCTCGATCTCGTCGCCGAAGGTCGCCGAGACGGGCACGCGCCACTTCCAGGGCGGCGTCTCGTTGGGCGCGAACTCGCCGGCGGGCCCGAGCGGCGTGGGCGCCATCCAGACGTCTTTTTTGAGCGGGTTCGCGTCAGTTTCGTTCGTGCCGAGCTGGTTCGAGAGCAGCAGGAAGCGCGACGACGACGCGTCGAGCACGAAGTAGCTCTGGTGGGCGCGCTTGAGGCCCGCGTCGATGGCCGCGAGATCGTCGGTCGAGACGAGCGCGAAGACGCGGGCCTTGTCGCGCAGGAACTCCTCGAGCCGCTCCTGCGTGGGGACGTCCGTGATGTTGTCGCTGCCGTAGAAGCCCGTGCCGTGGCCCTCGACGTGGTAGCGCGCGATCTTGTCGCCCGGGTGCGCGAAGCGGGCGTATGACTCGAGCGCGGGCTTGAAGGAGAAGTGGGTCGACAGCCGCGGCACGAGATCCTGCGCGACATACAGCGCGAAGACGACGGCGACCGCGACGGCGCCCTGCAGGCCCCAGCGCCCGAGCTCGATGATGCCGCGCTCGAGGCGACGGCGCCGCTCGCTCGCGCCGCCGAGCTCGCGCGTCGCGACGCGGCCGAGCGCGCGCCCTCGCGCCGCGAGCCCGGCGTAGACCCCCAGCGCCGCGAGGAAGCCGATGCCGAGGATGAGCTCGCCGATCGACACGACCGGCGGCCACTTGACCTTCTCGAACAGGTGGACCGACGCGAGCTCCTCGGGCGCGAGGTAAAAGTCGCGCGCGACCACCATCGTGCCCGTGCCCATGAGCAAGCCGGCCACCGGCTCGAGGCGGCGCCCCTCGAGGGCCTCGTCGAGGAAGACGCCGATCGCGAGCGCGATCGGGGCCAGGCAGATGGCGCGCGCCTCGCCGAAGATCATGAGCCGGTAGGTCGAGAGCGCGAAGCCGAAGCCCGCGAACAGGAAGAGGTAGAGCTGGCCGAAGGCCAGGCGCGCGTTGGTGGCGGCGCCGTCGCCGTCGAGCCGGATGAGCGGACGCGCGAGGGCGAAGACGGCCACGGCGCTCCACGGGAACATGCCGAAGCCGAGCTCGCGAATGAGGGTCTCGAAGGTGTGCGTGGGCGCGCCGCTGCGTGGGACGCCGCCCAGGAGCGCCGAATACTTGCCGGCGACGATGCCCGTCATCGACGCCACGAGCAGCGCGAGCGCCGCGAGGCCGAGCGCCGCGAAGATCGCGAAGCCGCGCGCGCCGGGCCGCAGCGCGCTCGCGCCAAACGGCTTGCCAGCGGGAACGTCGGGGCCGATGCCCGCCGCCGCGAGGTCGGCGGTGCCGTCGTCGATGCCCGCGGGGTCGCCCAGCGGCACGAGGCCCCAGCCGACGACGATCGCGGCCACGAGCGCGACGAGGGGCAGCACGACGCCCGCGAGGGCGCCCCCGCCCACGAAGCCGATGGCGAGCCCCACGAGCCCGACGCAGAGATCGGCGAGCCGGCGCCGGCCCGACGCGGGCCAGGCGTAGCGCCCGAGACCGCCCATCGTGAGCGCGAGCGCCGCCATGAGCGGAACGTCCGTGGTGAGCTGGCGCGCCTCGAGGACGAACATGGTCATGCTGCCGAGCACGAGCGTGCCGAGGAGCGCCGCCCGCTTGCGAAAGAGCCCGGCGCCCGCCCAATAGACCGCCATGAGCGCGCCGACGGCCGTGAGCGCTATGGGCAGGCGCGCCCCGAGCTCGCTCGCCCCGAAGAGCTTGATGCCGAGCGCCGCCAGGAACAGATCGAGACGCGCCGTCGCGGGATATTTGCCCCCGACGGTCGGATCGAACAGCGCGCCCGCGCGCACCATGTCGCGCGCCTGATCTGCGAGCTTGAGCTCGAAGGGATCCCAGAAGCCGAAGGCGCCGAGCCGCGGCAGACAGATCACGAGCGCGAACAGCAGGGCCCATCCCCATTCGGGGACGGCCCGGAGCGCTCGACCGAGCTGCGTGTCCGAGTCCGACACGGGTTAGTCGGCGGCTCCGTCGCTGCCGTCGGCCGTCGCGGTTGCGTCCGAGCCGGCCGCGCCCGCAGCGCCATCGCCGCCCGCGGCGCCGCCCGAGCCTGCCGCGCCCGCGGCGTCACCCGAGCCTGCCGCGCCGTCGCTGCCTGCCGCGCCGCCGCCCGTGCCCGCCGCTCCCGTCGTCGAGCCGGTGCCACCATAGTCGTTGCAGGACGTCGCGCCGGCCGAGAACGTCAGCCCGGGGCTGCACTTTTTGCCGGCGTAAGGGTTGCAGTACGGCACCGTCGATGAACAATCGCCGTCGTTCGTGCAGGACTCACCCTGTCCGGCCTGCGCGACACACGTTCCGCCCTTGCACGTGAATCCGGTGTCGAGGCAAGGATCGGCGGCGTCGCAGACGGCGCCTTGCTTCCCCTTGTCCGTACACATCATCGCGGCGGCGACGGTCTTGCAGAACTGCGTGGACCCGCACACGGCGCCGAAGTTCGCGCACTGGGCGTTCGCACCGACCGACATTTGAGCGGCGCAGTGGCCCTTGTCGCAAATGTCCTTGCTGTTCTTGCAATCGTACTTCGTCGTGCAAGCCGCCAGATCGGCGACAGCGCCCTGGAAGACGTAGTTGCAAATGTCTGTGAGCGCGACCATGTCGCTTGGCTTGATGACCGGTTGTTTGTAGACGCTGTTCGTCTTGCTGATGCACGCCGACACGTTGCCCGGCACGAACACGCGCGGCGCGACTTCGGCGGCGGTTACGAAATCCATACACAGCGTCTTTCGCTGCGCCTGGCAGGCGTCCATCGACACGACGCAGGTGCTCGCGACTTGACACTCGGCGGTCGCCTTCTGGGTACAGAATTCAACCTCGGTCAGGGGCTTACTGCTCCCGCCCCCGCAGCTGACGGCCAGCGTCGAAAGTCCAACCAGGAGACCCACGGTCAATAGTCCGGTGCGCGCGTTCATGACAGCCCTCGTCAAGTAGGTTGAGGCGCGCAGTTTGGCCTCCTGCCGAGGCTGCGGTCAAGGGAAGGTGCGCGCATGCCGCACCTTGCCAGACAAAGGCCCTCTGCGACGGGAATCGAGCTTGAGCCGAATGACCCGGGGGGTAATCTATGCCTACGGTACCAGCATGTCCCAGCAGGCACAGAAACCCCACCTCCGCCTCGTCGCCCCAGGGGCGGTCCCGGGCGAGGCCTCTCAGCGCCTCGAGGACCTGCCGCCCGCTGATCCGAAGGCCGCGGTCGAGGAGGCTTTCCGGAGGTACGCGCCGCTCGTGGCTTCGCTCGGGCTGCGCATCACCGCCCTGCGGGACGACATCGACGATTTCGTGCAGGAAGTGTTCCTGCGCGCGACGCGCGGAATCGGTGGGCTCCGTCACCAGGGCGCGACCAAGGCGTGGCTGGTCTCCATCACGATCAACGTCGCGCGCCAGCGCTTGCGCGTCCGCAAGCTGCGAAAGCTCGTGGGCCTCGACGTGCCGATCGAGTACGAGGAGCTCGTCGATCCGGCGATTTCGCCAGAGGACCGCCTGCTGCTGACGCGCATGTATCGCGCGCTCGACGGGATGCCCGTCAACCAGCGGCTGGCCTGGTCGCTGCGGCACATCGAAGGCGAACGGCTCGAGACGGTGGCGCTCTTGTGCGGCTGCTCGCTCGCGACGGCGAAGCGGCGGATCGTCGCCGCCCAAAAGATCATTTCCGAGGCGGTGGGCTGATGGAGAGGGAGCAGATGAACGGGCAGAGCGAGCGTGGCGATAAGGAGATCGAGGATTTACCGGTGAGTCTCCAGCGGGCCGTGGGGATCATCAGGGACGGCGTGGGCGTGCGTTGGCCGGCGGGCCACGTCGAGCTAGCGCTCATCCGATTGCAGCGGCGCCGGCAGCAGCGTCGGACCGCAATCGCCGGCGCGACGCTGAGCGTGACCGGCGTGGCGCTCGCATTTGCGCTCGGCTTCGGGGGCTACCTGCACGACGAGCTCGCCGCCAGCGGGCTCGTGCCGGCGACGTCGTCGGAGACGGCTTCGTCGACGCCCAGGTCGCGGCCGGCGCCGGTCGCGGGCTCTTCGGAAAAAATCGCGCGGGGAGGGGCTTCGCCAGTCGTCATTGCCACGCCGATCTCCGTCCACGCCGAGCCTGCGCACGAAGGGCACCTGCTGCAGCAGCGCCTCGTTCCCCGGCGGCAAGTCGCGGCCGGGCGCTGGGTGACGCTCGCGGGCGAGAGGCGTTTCGGCGAAGCGTATGGCCTTCTCCGTCGCGTCCCGCTGCGCGATCTCTCCGACCCGGACGATCTCATGCTCGCGGCCGACGTCGCGCGCCAGGCGGGTCGCGCCGACCACGCCGTGCCCTTCCTCGAGCGCGTCGTCAAGGAGCACCCCAGCGAGGTGAGCGCGCAGCTCGCGGGCTTCTCGCTCGGCAAGATCTACCTCGATAACCT
Source organism: Polyangia bacterium (assembly GCA_036494575.1). Taxonomy (GTDB): domain Bacteria; phylum Myxococcota_A; class Polyangia; order Fen-1088; family Fen-1088; genus DASZFV01. The sequence goes on from DASXOE010000016.1 coordinate 11,982, forward strand.
CGGCGCGCCGGCGTTGGCCGCGCGGAGCTTCGCCGCGGTGCGCGCCATGGCGCCGGGCGGTGGCCTCGCGCAGGACGCGCTCGCCCGCGAGGTCGAGGCGTGGTCGCGAGCCGGCGAGAGCGGGCGGGCCCGCGACGCGGCGCTGGATTACGCCCGGCTCTACCCGCGCGGACGCCGCCTCGCGGCCGTGCGGGACCTCGGCGGCATTTGATGCTCTAATACCGATGTTCCCGCGTTCGGGCGGGGCCATCGGTATGAAGCTGCGCAAGGTCGTTCCAAGATGTGCGCGGCGCGCCCTGACGGCGGCGCTCTGCGGCGCATGGTGGTGCGCGGGAGCCGTCGCGCGCGCAGACGCGCCACACCCGCCCATCGTGCTGGTCCTCGATCCTTGCGCGTCGGTCGACGCGCAAGAGGTTCGGCGCCTCGTGCCCATCGAGATGGGCGTGCCGCTGGCCACGGCCGCCGGCCTGCCCGGCGATACGACGCGCGTTTTCGTCGGGTGTGTCGAGGGGTCGCCGCAGCTCGTGCATCTCGAGGTGCGCGATCCGAACAGCGGCCGCAGGGTCGATCGCGTCATCACGCTCGTGGGCGACTCCAAGACCGATCAGGCGCGGCTCGTCGCCATCGTCGCGGTCGAGCTCGTGGCCGCGAGCCGCAGTGGGCTCCTTCCCGACAAGCCCGAGGCCGCGCCCGAGACGTCCGTCGTCACGGCGCCGCCGCCCCCTCCGCCAGCGCGCGAGGGCCCGCGGACACGCTGGTGGGGCATGGCGTTCGGCTCGATGCGGCGCTTCGCGGGTCTTCCCCAAATCGCCGCCGGAGGCGGGCTCGCCCTGCGGCGGGCGCTTCCGCTCGGTCTCATTGTCGGCGCCGACGCCACGGCGGAAGATTGCTCGCAGGCGACGGCTCTCGGCACCGTCGACGCGTTCGTGGGCTCGCTCGCGCTGCTCGCGGGATGGCACGCGACGCGTGGGAACGTCAGTTGGGAATCCGGTGTAGGCGCGCGCGGCGGCGTGGCGCGGCTCACCGGTCACGGGAGCGCGGAGCCGCTCGTGCCCGTGCGCACGGGCGTCGTTTCGGGGCCGTGGGTGGGGCCGATGCTCGAGGAGCGCGCGTCGTTCGCCCTCGCGCGCAGCTTCGGCGCGTCGTTCGGCGCGGAGTTCGGGTACGTGACGTCGGGCGTCGCCGGTCACGTCCAGGGTCAGCCGGATGTCGCCGTGAGCGGCGCCTGGTGGAGCGTGACGTTGGGGGTCACCTATGGGCGCTGACGGGGGCGCCGCGTTCGCCCGCCGCCTGGCGCACGCAGCCGCGTTCGTAGGGCTCGTGCTCGCGCTGCCCCTCGGCTGCCGGACGCGCGGCGGTCAGATTCTCTCGGTGAGCCCCGCCGGCGGTGGGGCCGGGGGCAGCGGCAGCGACGGCGGCCTGGGTGGCGCCGTCGTCGGTCCCGACGCGGGCGACGCCGAAGTGAGCGCGGACGCGACCGGGAACGGCGGCGCCGCTGGGAGCCTGACCGCCGCCGTCTACATCTCCCCCGATGGGTCCGACGGCAATCCGGGCACGCAGGCGGCGCCTTGGAGGACGTTCGCGCACGCGCTGCCGACGCTGCAGCCGGGCTCGACGCTCGTCCTCCTCGACGGAACGTACACGAGCTCGACGACGGGCCTCCTCCGCGTCTTCTGCGGCTCGAACGCCACGAACGGCACGCCCGATCGGCCCATCACGGTGCGCGCGCTCAACGAGCGGCGCGCCTTCCTCGCGGGCAACGGCAGCGGCATTCCCCTCGAGCTGTCGGCGTGCGCGAACTGGGTCGTCGATGGTCTGCACGCCGAGGACGTGGACACGCCCAACGAGATGGGCGACGAGCCCGGGTCGGTGGTCGTCATCACG
>DASXOE010000017.1:0-32042 GCA_036494575.1 Polyangia bacterium
GTCGAGGATGAGCGCGAGGCTCGCCAGCTCCCGCGCCGCCGCGCCCGACGCGCCCTGCGCGCGCTTGCGAACGTCGGTCCCGAGCCGCTCGAGGGCGGCGTCGACGCTGACGCCCGGGCCGACCGACGGCGCCGTGCGCGCGAGCGCCGCGAGCGTCGGCAGCAGCGCCGCCCGCCCCATGGCGGCGCCCGCGGACAGCGACGTACCCGGCAGGCGCACGCTGGCGCGGCCGGCCTCGCGCGCGGCCCGCTCGCGCTCGTCGGCGCGCTCGAGGGCGTGGCTGATGACGGCGGCGAGGGCCGTCGCCAGGACGACCTCCTCGGCGGTGAACTCGCGGTCGGACCCGCGCTGGAGCACGAGCACGGCGGCGGCGGCGCCCGCGCGCACGACCGGCACGGCCAGCATCGCCGGGAAGCGCTCCTCGCCCAGGCCCGGGATGTATTTGAAGTGCTCGTCGCGATCGGCGACCGCTACCGAGACGGGCAGCAGCCTCTCCGCGACGAAGCCCGTGATGCCCTCGCCCTGGCGCAGCTGCACGCGGCCCACGGACTCGGCGGGGAAGCCGACGTTGCCGCGCATCGTGAACACCCCGCCCTCGGCCTCGCGCACGTAGACGCTCACGACGTCGGCCGCCGCGATGGCGGCGACGTCGGCGCACATGCGAGCGAGCACCTCCGCGAGAGGCCGCGGCTGGCCGGCGGCTTCGATGAGACGAAAGATGCCGTCGAGGCTGCGATCGGCGCGCTCGTGGACGAAGACCGAACGGTTGCGATCGTCGGCGGCCAGCATCTCCTCCGATTGTGGGGCCGCTTCTGTTTCCGGTGGGTTTCGCCCGCGTAAAATGCAGCGTCGGGTGCGACGTCAGCGTGGCGTGCCCAGGGGCTTTTCACGGCTGCTACTGCCGTCACTGCTGCGTCTGGGTCGGCGCGGCGGCGTCGGGCTCGGGCGCCGAGGTCGCGCCCGACATGGAGTGCCGCGCCTCGCTGCACACGAGCGCGACCTCGTCGACGACGTGCGTGAGCAGCTCGTGAATCGACGACGCCAGCAAATCATTCTTGCGCTCGCCGAGCCAGGCGTCCAGCGCCGCGAGCCGCGCGAGCGGGGCGCCGCCGATGGCGGCGAGCTCGGCCGGCCAGATGCGGCGCATGAGCCCCACGGCCGAGCGCACGCAGTAGCGGAGCGAGCGCGGGAAGCGCTCCTCGAAGAGCAAGAACTCGACGGCGTCGAGGCCCGTGACGCGCCCCTTGTGGACGCGCACGAAGGCCTCGAACCCCGAGCACGTGCGCAGGAGCGACAGCCACAGCGCGGTCTGCACGATCTGGTGCTTGCGGGGCTCGTCCCCGGCCTCCTGCTGGTGACCCGCGCCGTCCTCGAGGAGGTAGTGGTGCATGTCGAGGATGCGCGCCGTCTGGCCGATGCGCTCGAGCAGGACGCCGAGCCACAGGATGTCCATGGGCGTGTCGTGCAGCATCGTGCTGCGCACGAGCCCCAGGCTGAGCTGGGTCTGGCGCCGGATCTGCCGGTAGATCTCGTCGCGGTCGAGGACGTATTGCTTCTGCGCCTCCTCGCTCACGAACCACAGGTAGAGCTCGTTCGTGGCCTGCCAGATGTCGAGGCTCAGCACCTCGCGGATCGAGCGGGCGCTCTCACGCGCGCCCCAGATCGAGTTGCGAATCGAGATGGCGTTCTCGGGCGCCCACGTCATGTAGCGCTGCACGGAGTCGCCCATGCCGGTCGACTTGTCGCCGAAGCGCTCGCGGAAGTCGGCGTACTGGCCCGACACCGTCACGACGGGCCGCCAGACCGCCTGCGTCGGCATCTCGGCGTCGAAGGCCAGCGCGCGCGTGACCTGGAGCAGGCGCGCCGTGCTCTCGGCCCGATCGAGGTAGCGCCCGACCCAAAAGCAGTGATCGGCGACGCGGGAGATCATGACGCCACCGACAGGCCCGGCTGCCAGGCCTGCACCCACGTGTCCTTCGACCCGCCGCCCTGGCTCGAATTCACGACATACGAGCCCTCTCGCAGCGCGACGCGCGTGAGCCCGCCCGGCAACACCCAGCGGCTCGGCCCCCCGCTCGATCGACTGGCGAGCACGAACGGCCGCAGGTCCACGCGGCGCGGCTCGAGGCGGCGGCGCTCGGGGACCCACGTCGGGCAGGTCGAGAGCTCGACCCGGTGCTGGGCGATGTACTTGCGCGGCTCGGCGAGCACGAGCTCGCGGAACTTCTCGCGCTCCGCGGCCGTCGATTGCGGGCCCATGAGCATGCCGTAGCCGCCGGCCTCGTCGACGGCCTTGACGACCAGCTCGCCCAGGTGCTCGACGACGTACATGCGATCGTCGCGGCGCGCACACACGAAGGTCGGTACCTGCTCGAGGATGGGGTCCTCCGAGAGGAAGAAGCGGATGAGGTCGGGCACGAACGGGTAGATGGCCTTGTCGTCGGCGACGCCGTTGCCGGGTGCGTTGGCGAGCGCGACGCGGCCCTTGGCCCACGAGCGCATGAGGCCGGGCACGCCCAGCAAGCTGTCGGGGCGGAAGAACTCGGGATCGATGTAGGCGTCGTCCGTGCGGCGGTAGATGACGTGCACGCGGCGCGGCCCCATCGTCGTGCGCACGAAGACGTCGTCGCCGTCGACGACGAGGTCGCTCGCCTCGACGAGCTCGAGGCCCATCGAGCGCGCGAGGAAGCTGTGCTCGAAGTAGGCCGAGTTGAACGGGCCCGGCGTGAGCACGACCACCGTCGACTCGTCGGGATCGACGGGCGAGACCGAGCGCAGCGCCTCGGCGAGCTGCGAGGGGTAGTCGTCGACACGGCGCACGCCGCCCGACTCCATGGCGTGCTGGAAGACGCGCTTCGTGACCTGGCGGTTCTCGAGCACGTAGGAGACGCCCGAGGGCGTGCGCAGGTTGTCCTCGAGGACGCGCAGCGTGCCGGCCGGATCGCGGATGAGATCGACACCCGCGATGTGGATGCGCACGCCGCCCGCGGGGCGCACGCCGCACAGGCGCGGCACGAAGCTCTTCGATTTGTCGACCATCTCGCCCGGCACGACGCCCTCGCGCATCGTCCGCTGATCGCCGTAGACGTCGTCGAGAAAAAGCTCGAGCGCCATGAGCCGCTGGACGAGGCCCCGCTCGACGCGCGCCCACTCCGCGGCGCCCATGACGCGCGGCACGAGGCAGACGGGCATGACCTTCTCCGTGCCGCGCTGATCCGAATACACGGAGAAGGTGACGCCCTGCTGCACGAGGGAGAGCTCGGCGAGCGACTGGCAGCGCTGGAAGGCTTCGGCCGTGAGGCCTTCCAGCATCTCGGTCGCGACGCGGGCGTGCGGCCAAGGCGCGCCGGCCGCGTCGACGAGCTCGTCGTACGCACCGGGCAGCGCGCCGTAACCTTTCAACAACGCCGAACCGTCGAGCTCGGACACCACCGAAGGAATCTATCGTCGAAGGCCTCGAGTCGGCTACAGTCGTCGTGTGCGTTACGTAAGAATGACCCCGCCGAAACGGGGCGGTTACGCGCGGCGCTCTATGGTGGTCGACGTCGTGGATGACGCATCAGGCACCGCCTTTTCCTGATGCCCGGCACGACGCTGCGAGCCCCCGCGCTGCCTGACGCGACGTCGACGGCTTCGTCGACGGCTTCGTCGACGGCTTCGTCGGCGCTCCCCGCTTCGCCGCCGACCCCGTCGCTGCGGGCCTACGCGGCGCGGGCGACGCCGTTCGACGAGCTGGCGGACGAGCACGGGGCGGTCCGGGCGCCCTGGCACGCCTTCGCGGCGCGCTTCGATGCCCTCGGACCGGGCGAGCTCGCGCGGCGTTGGACCGAGGCGCGCCACCTCATCCACGACAACGGCGTGAGCTTCAACGTCTACGGCGACGCGAAGGGCATGGAGCGGCCATGGCCGCTCGGTCCCATGCCGGTCATCGTGGGGCCCGACGAGTTCGCGACCGTCTCGAAGGGGCTCGCGCAGCGCGCGCGCCTGTACGACGCCCTCCTCGCCGACATCTATGGGCCGCAGCGCCTGCTCGAGGAGAACATCCTGCCGGCGGAGCTCGTGCTCGGACACCCTGGCTTCCTTCGGCCCTGCCGCGGCGTGAAGCCGTCGGGCGGCCGCTTCCTGCATCTTTACGCCGCCGATCTCGTGCGGCAGAGCTCGGGCGCCTGGAACGTCCTCGTCGATCGCACTCAGGCGCCCTCGGGCGCGGGCTACGCGCTCGAGAACCGCATCATCGTGTCCCGCCTCCTGCCCGACGAGTTCCGTGAGTGCCACGTCGAGCGCCTCGCGCCGTACTTCCAGCAGGTGCGGCGCGCGCTCGCCGCGCTCGCGCCACACGCCAAGGACAACCCGCGCGTCGTGCTGCTCTCGCCCGGGCCCTACAACGCCACCTACTTCGAGCAATCCTTCCTCGCGCAGTACCTCGGCTACATGCTCGTCGAGGGCGCCGACCTCACGGTGCGCGACGGCTGCGTCTACCTGAAGACGCTGGGCGGCTTGCACCGCGTCGACGTCATCCTGCGGCGCCTCAATGACGACTATTGCGATCCGCTCGAGCTGCGCGCCGACTCGGCCCTCGGCGTACCCGGCTTGCTGCAGGCGGTGCGCGACGGGAACGTCGCGGTCGCGAACTCCCTCGGCAGCGGCGTCGTGCAGACGGCGGCGCTCATGCCCTTTCTGCCGGGCGCGTGCCGCGCGTTACTCGACGAGGAGCTGGCGCTGCCCGCCGTCGAGACCTGGTGGTGCGGCGAGCCGAGCGTGCTCGCGCACGTGCTCGCCACGCTGTCCGACATGGTCATCAAGCCGGCGTTTCCCACGGGGCGCACCGAGCCCGTCTTCTGCGACGAGCTCGACGCCGCCGCGCTCGCCGAGCTGCGCGCCAAGGTCCAGGCCCTGCCGTCGGCCTACGTCGCGCAACGCCGCGCGACGCTATCGACGACCCCGACGTGGGACGAGGGCAGGCTGCAGCCACGCCGGCTGCTCCTGCGCAGCTTCCTCGTCGCCGATCCGGCCGACGGCGCCGGTTACCGCGTCATGCCGGGGGGGCTGGGCGTCGTCGCCGCGCGCGACCAGCGGCACGACATCTCGATCCAGCGCGGCGCCGCCAGCCTCGACACGTGGGTCGTCGCCGACGGGCCCGTGAGCACGCTGTCGCTGCTGCGGCCAGCGGGTGCGCCCGTCGAGCTGTCGCGCGGCGGCGGCGATCTGCCGAGCCGCGTCGCCGACAACCTCTACTGGCTCGGCCGCTACGCCGAGCGCGCGGACGCCATGGCGCGCCTCGCGCGCACGGCCGTGGCGCGGCTTCCCGACGGCGCCGAACCGGCCAATTCGCTCGTGGCGGCGCTGCGCGCGCAGGCCCGCATCGCCGCCCCCGCCGAGGAGGAGGGCGCGGCGCGCGATCGCTTCGGCGAGATCGGCGCGCTCATCTTCGATGGCGAGACGCAGGGCACACTCGCGGACACGCTGCGCTCCGTGTACCGCGTGGCGCGCGCCATCCGCGATCGCCTGTCGAGCGACACCTGGCGCGTCATCACGGCGCTCGATCAGGAGATGCGGGACGCCGAGACCTGGTCCGGCGCCGTCAGCACGACGGGCGCCGTCTCGGCGCTGCTCGATCGCACCGTGGCGCTGCTCGCCGGCTTGTCGGGGCTGGTCATGGACAGCATGTCGCGCGGTCACGGCTGGCGCTTCCTCGACATGGGGCGTCGACTCGAGCGGGCGGTCAGCCTGACGCTCACGATCGCGGCGACGCTCACGTCGGCCCAACCCTCCGAGACGCTCGTGCTCGAGTCGCTGCTCGAGGCCGCCGACAGCGCCATCACCTACCGGCGGCGCTACCTCGCGAGCTTGCACGCGGCGGCCGTCCTCGACTTGCTCCTGACCGACCCGACGAACCCGCGCTCGGTCGTCTTCCAGCTGGGCGCGCTCCTCGAGCACGTCGTCAAGCTCCCTCACCTGCCGGGGCGCGCGCGCGACGGCATCGAGTCGGCCATCGCGCAGGGCGCGGACACCCTGCTGTCGCGCCTCGAGGAGGTCAGCGTGCAGCGCCTCGCCGAGGTCGACGCCGACGCGCGGCGGCCCGCGCTCGTCGCGATGATGACCGAGCTCGAGCGCGAGCTGCCGGCGCTGTCCGACGCGCTCACGGAGAGCTACCTCAACCACGCGACCCAAGCGCGGCAACTGGCGCGGCTGCAGCGGCGAGAGGAGGCGCGGTGATCCACCACGTCGTCCACGTCACCGAGTACCTCTACTCCGAGCGCGTCTCGACGTCGCACCACGACCTGCACCTCCTGCCGCGCGCGACGCCCGAACAGAGGTGTCTCGGCGAGGAGCTGGAGATCGCGCCCGCCCCCGCCACGCGCCGCGACCGCACCGACGACTTCGGCAACCGCTGCACGTACGTCGAGATCCACGAGCCGCACAACAACCTGCGCGTCACCTCGCGCGCCGACGTCGAGGTCGCGCCACCCGCGCCCCTGCCCGCCACGAGCGCCCCCTGGGAGAGCGTGCGCGACGTCGTGCGCTCGGGCGACGGCGCCGAGGCGCGCGCGGCCCGCGCGTTCGCCTTCTCGTCGCCCTACGTGCCCGCGTCCACCTGGGCGGCGGCGCGCGAGTACGCCCTGCCCTCGTTCGCCGCCGGCCGGCCCGTCGTCGAGGCGGCGCGCGCGCTCACGACGCGCCTGCACGCCGACTTCGCCTACGACAGCCGCGCGACCACGCTCGCGACGCCGGTCGACGAGGTCTTGCGTCTGCGGCGCGGCGTCTGCCAGGACTTCGCGCACGTCCAGATCGCCTGCCTGCGCGCGCTGGGGGTCCCCGCGCGCTACGTGAGCGGCTACCTCGTGACGCAGCCGCCGCCCGGCAAGCCGCGCCTCGTGGGCGCCGACGCCTCGCACGCCTGGCTGGCCGTCTTCGTCCCCGATCACGGCTGGCTCCCGCTCGACCCCACGAACGACGTCGTGCCGGGCGAGCAACACCTCACCGTCGCCTGGGGCCGCGACTACAGCGACGTCACGCCCGTCCGCGGCGTCATCATGGGCGGCGGGCGCCACGACCTCTGGGTTTCCGTCGACGTACTGCCGAGCCCGCGGCACTGAAGAGTTTCAGAACCCGGACCGTTCCGAAACCTTGCCGCAACCGGCGGGTGGTGTGATTGGGGACGATGACGGCTACAGCTTCGCATCCTGGCGGCCGCCCCAATCCCGCTGGACCGGAGGAAGTGCGGCCACACGCCGCCGGCAGGCGCGCGAGCCTGCAGACGAACGAGTTCCGGCTCGCCGTCGTCGAGCACCTCATCCACACCTGCGCCAAGGACGCGCGCGAGGCGTCGGCGTACGACCTCTACCAGGCCTTCGCGCACACCGTGCGCGACCGCCTCGTGCACCGCTGGCTCGCGACGCAGCGGACGCACGTCGAGCGCGACGTCAAGCGCGTCTGCTATCTGTCGTCGGAGTTCCTCACGGGGCGCAGCCTCGGCCTCTGCCTCATGAACATGGGCCTTTACGAGGCCGCCGAGACGCTCGCGGCCGACCGCGGCTTCGAGCTCGGTCAGATCCTCGAGCGCGAGGGCGATCCGGGCCTCGGCAACGGCGGCCTCGGGCGCCTGGCGGCGTGCTTCATGGACTCGCTCGCGACGCTCGAGCTGCCCGCCATCGGTTACGGCATCCGCTACGACTTCGGCATGTTCGAGCAGAAGATCGACGGCGGCCGCCAGATCGAGCAGCACGACAACTGGCTGCATCTCGGCAACGCCTGGGAGCTTCCACGCCACGAGGACGCGCAGACGGTGCGCTTCGGCGGCCGCGTCGAGTTCCACCGCGACATGGACGGCGCGCTGCGCGCCACCTGGGTCGACGCGCGCGCCGTCGTGGGACTGCCCTACGACTCGTTCATCGTGGGGCACCGCACGGACACGGCGAACACGCTGCGCCTTTGGGCGGCGCGCGCGACGCGCGACTTCGACCTGCAGTTCTTCAACGAGGGCGACTACCGCCGCGCCGTCGAGGAGAAGATCGACACCGAGAACATCTCGAAGGTGCTCTACCCGAACGACCAGAGCGACGAAGGCAAGACGCTGCGCCTCAAGCAGCAGTACTTCTTCGTGGCCTGCTCGATCGCCGACATCGTCAAGCGCTACAAGAGCCGACACGACGGGTTCGACGCCTTTCCCGACAAGGTCGCGATCCAGCTCAACGACACTCACCCTTCGATAGCCGTCGCCGAGCTCATGCGCGTGCTCGTCGACGAGGAGCGGCTCGACTGGGACCGCGCCTGGTCCATCACGCACCGCACGCTCGGCTACACGAACCACACGCTGCTGCCCGAGGCGCTCGAGCAATGGCCCGTCCCGCTGTTCGAGCGCCTGTTGCCGCGCCATCTGCAGATCATCTTCGAGATCAACCAGCGCTTCCTGCACGACGTGCAGCTCCGCTGGCCCGGGGACCTCGAGCGCCTGCGCCACCTCTCGATCATCGAAGAGAGCCGCGGGCGCCACGTGCGCATGGCGCACCTCGCGACCATCGGCTCGCACAGCGTGAACGGCGTCGCCGAGCTGCACACGGCGCTGCTCAAGGAGCACCTGCTCTCCGGGTTCAACGAGCTCTGGCCCGAGCGGTTCAACAACAAGACGAACGGCGTGACGCCGCGCCGCTGGATCCTGCACGCCAACCCGCGCCTGACGCAGCTCGTGACGAGCCGCATCGGGTCGTCGTGGATCGACGAGCCCGATCTGTCGCGCCTCCACCAGCTCGCGCCGCTCGCCGAGGACGACAAGTTCCTGGACGCCCTCTGGCGCGTCAAGCAGCAGAACAAGGCGGACGTCGTGGCCCTCGTCGAGGCGCGCACGGGCGTGACGCTGCCCTCCGAGGCGATGTTCGTCGCGCAGGTCAAGCGCATCCACGAGTACAAGCGCCAGCTGCTGGCCTGCCTGCAGATCGTCTCGCACTACCTCGCGCTCAAGCGCGACCCGGACGCGACGCACACGCCGCGCGCCTACGTCTTCGCGGGCAAGGCAGCGCCCGGCTACTTCATGGCGAAGCTCCACATCCGCCTCCTCAACGACGTCGCGGCCGTCGTCAACGCCGATCCCGCCGTGCGCGGGCGCCTCGCCATGGCCTTCGTTCCGAACTACGGGGTCTCGCTCGCGCAGACGATCATCCCTTCGGCCGACCTCTCGCTGCAGATCTCGACGGCCGGCAAGGAGGCCTCGGGGACGAGCAACATGAAGTTCGCCCTCAACGGCGCGCTCACGCTGGGCACGCTCGACGGCGCCAACGTCGAGATCCGCGAGGCCGTCGGTCACGACAACTTCTTCCTGTTCGGCATGACGGCGCCCGAGGTGGCCGCGCGCCGCGTGGGTTACCGGCCGGGCGACTTCATCGCGGCGAGCCCCGTCCTCGCGCAGACGCTCGAGCTCATCGAATCCGGCTTCTTCAGCCTCGGGGATCGGGACCGCTACAAGCCCATCCTCGACAACCTCAAGTGGGACGACCCGTTCATGGTGTGCGCCGACTTCGACGGCTACGTCGCGGCCGAGGCGCGCGCCGCCGCCGCCTACCTCTCGCCGCGCGACTGGTCGCGGCGCGCGCTCTTCAACATCATGGGCGCGAGCCGCTTCTCGAGCGACGCGACGATCCGCCGGTACGCCTCCGAGATCTGGGGCCTGGTCCCCGTCGCGACCGACCTGTCACTCGTGAGCGAGACGTTCTGAGCGCCACCGATTGCTGACGAGAAGCCTTGCGCGCCAGCGCGAGGGCCCCACAATCAGGCCACTCATGCCGATCGTCGACAGTATTTATGAGCGCGGCCAGTTCTTCTTGCCGCTGTCCCTCAACGGCTCCGCGCCCCACCACTTCATCTTCGACACGGGCGCGGGCGTGAGCGCCATCGACGCCAAGCTGGCGGACGAGCTGGGGCTGCCCACGATCGCGCACACGGAGCTGGCGGGCACGGCGGGCATCCTCGAAGTCGACCAGGTGCGCGTCGCGCGCATCATGCCGCTGTGCCGCGGCCGCGGCGTCGATGAGCTGTCCTGGTACGGCCTCACGCCCACGAAGCAGGACCTGAGCGCGTTTCACGTTCCCGCGCCCGGCGCGCGCGAGGGCGGGTTGCTCGGCAATGACTACCTCCAGAGCTTCGTCGTCCACCTGCGCTTCTCGCCGCCTCTCCTCGAGATTTCCCGGCCCACCGGGTTCGCGCCGGCGGGCGTCGATCCGGCGCGCTACATCCCCTTCTTCCTCGACAACGCCACTATCGTGCGCGTGAGCGGCGTCCTCGACGGTTGGATGGAGGCGCCGCTGCGCATCGACACGGGGAGCGCCACGATGACGATCGACGGGCCCACCGTCAACATCACGACGAACATGTGGCAGGCGCTGCGCGATCGTCACCCGGAGTATCAGGTGCACGACCAGCTCAAGGCCAACGCCATCGGCGGAGAGGTGCACCTAGACGTGGCGCGCATCACGAGCCTCGACGTGGGCCCGCTCCACTTCGACAACGTCAGCGTGGTCGTCCAGCCGCCCGTGGGCTACTTCGCGAGCGCCGACGCCGTCGGTTTCATCGCCCTCAACCTCTTCGAGCCCGGCGGCTGGGTCACGTTCGACTACCCCAACGGCCGCATCTACCTTTAGCCAAGCGCTCCTTCACCCTGAATCCACGTCTCCGGAGATGACCCGAAAACCTTCGCGAGCGGCGGCGCGGGCCAGCTGCGCGTCTAGGGTCACGAAGAGTCGACCCGTCGGCTGACCTCCTGCCCATTGCAGAGCGGCCCCGAGTTGCATAGCGTCGGCGGTGGGCAAAGAGTGGAGCCGCAACAGGCGCCGGGCCTGCGCCTTGACCGTCTCGACGTTCACGACCAAGTGGCTGGTCTCCACGAGCTCGTCCACTCTCGCCTCGGCGTTGTTCGCATCCCTTTCCGGGAGAAGCCCCTCGCGGACGAGTCGCCTCAGGGCCGACGTCAGCTCCACCGCCGTGAGCGTCCAGAGCGCGAGCGCTGGATCATCGGATAGCCAGCGGTCGACCTGCGACGATGCGGCCTGAGCCACGATGAGGGGTACCACGGCCGAGCTATCCCAGAACCTCACGGGCTCGAACCCGGCTACCGACCGTCTCGTCGCTCTTCGAGCAGCGCGCCCACGACGTCCGCCGTTACCGTAGGTCGTTGGCGAAGCCAACCTCGCGGCAGCACGCCGGAGCCCCGTCGGACGATGCCGCGCCGTTCGAGGTCGTCGAGCCAACCTGCGTCGTCAGCCCCCGCGGAGGTCACGTCCCCGGCGGGCTCGATGCGGGCTATCACCTGATCGCGGTCACTCACCAACACAGTCTCGCCGCGCCGGACCAACCGCAGATAGTGGCTGAGGCGATTCTTCAGCACCGAAACCTTGACGACCGACATAGCCTTAATATAGCCGTACAACATAGCTACGACAAGGCCAGATTCGGCGGTCGGCGCACGCGGAGCGCGCGCTACCCGCGCCGCAGATCGAGGGTCATCGGGAAGCCGCGCGCGCTCTCGACCTCGACGGGGAACGCCGCGGGCTGCGCGCCCGGCGTGTGGCCGAAGCTGACGAAGCGCGCCAGACGGCGGCCCTCCGCCTCGAGGGCGTTGACGGGGCGGCGCTCGTGCGACAGGCCGCCTGGGTGCGCGACGTGGTACGAGCAGCCGCCCACGGAACGCTGGTTCCAGCGATCGACGACGTCGAAGAGCAGCGGCGCGTGCACGCCGATGCGCGGGTGCAGCGCGCTCGGCGGCTGCCAGGCGCGGAAGCGCACGCCCGCGACGTACTCGCCGCTCGTGCCTGTCGGGTGGAGCGGCACGCGGCGGCCGTTGCACGCGACGACGTAGCGATCATCGGTGTAGCCGCGCACGCGCACCTGCAAGCGCTCGAGCGAGGAATCGACGTAGCGCGCCTGGCCACCGGCCGTGGCCTCCTCGCCGAGCACGTGCCACGGCTCGATGGCCTGCCGCAGCTGGAGGTCGATGCCCGCGGCGGCCGCCTCGCCGCAGATCGGGAAGCGGAACTCGTAGTGAGGCACGAACCAGGCGGTGTCGAACGGGAAGCCGCCGCGCCGCAGGTCGCCCACGACGTCGCCCAGGTCCTGCCACAGGAAGTGCGGCAGCGCGAAGCGGTCCTGGAGCGCCGTGCCCCAGCGCGCCGGCCGCTCCGTATACGGCGTCTTCCAGAACGTCGCGACGAGCCCGCGCAGGATGAGCTGCTGGGCCAGGCTCATGCGCGCGTGCGGCGGCATCTCGAACGAGCGCAGCTCGAGCAGACCTTGCCGCCCGCTGGCCGCGTCGGGGCTGAAGAGCTTGTCGATGCAGAGCTCCGTGCGGTGCGTGTTGCCCGTGACGTCCGTGAGGAGGTGGCGGAACACGCGGTCGACGAGCCAGGGCGGCGTGGGCGCGCCCTTGCCACGCTCATCGATCTGCCGGAAGGCGATCTCGAGCTCGTCGATGCTGTCCTGGCGGGCCTCGTCGAGGCGCGGCGCCTGGCTCGTCGGCCCCAGGAACAGGCCCGAAAACAGATACGACAGCGCCGGGTGATTGACGAAATAGCCGATGAGGCTGCGCAACAAGTCGGGGCGGCGCAGCAGCGGGCTGTCGGCCGGCGTGGGGCCGCCCATGACGACGTGGTTGCCGCCGCCCGTGCCCGTGTGGCGGCCGTCGACCATGAACTTCTCGGTGCCGAGGCGCGTCTGGCGCGCCTCCTCGTAGAGGACGGTCGTGTTCGAGACGAGCTCGTCCCACGACAGCGCCGGGTGGATGTTGACCTCGATGACGCCCGGGTCGGGCGTCACGGCGAATTGGCCGATGCGCGGATCGCGCGGCGGCGGGTAGCCCTCGATGCGCACGGGCACGTCCAGCTCGGCCGCCACGTCCTCGACGGCCGCCGCCAGCTCGACGAACGCCTCCGTGCTGGGCAACGGCGGGATGAAGACGTGGAGGATCCCGCCGCGCACTTCGGTGCACAAGGCCGTGCGCACGACGCCCGCCGCATCGAGCGGCGACGGGCGCGTCTCGGCCCTCGGGTCCCGGCCGCCCCCTTCGCCGACGCCCTCGGGCGGCGCGCCGGGCACCTGCAGCTCCGCGCGCGGGCGCAACACCAGATTCGGCCGTAAAGGATCAATCTCGTGGAGCACGCGCCGCGCCTCGGGGGGCGCCCACGGCAAGCTGTCGAGCGGCAGCCGAAAGCCGACGGGCGAATCGCCCGGGATCAAGAACAAGCGCTCGCTGCGCGCCGGCCAGGCGCCCGTGCGCCAGCGCACGCTCGTTGGATCGTTCCAGTCGCTCGCGGGCTCGAGCGGCAGGACGTAGCCCACGACGTGCGAGAGCCCCTGCTCGAAGATGCGCGCGAAGCGCGTGCGTTCGCGCGCGTCCTCGAGGCGGGCCTCGAGCATGTCGACGTTCACGGGCAGGCGCCGCTCGCGCCACAGGTAATAGAACGTGTCCTCGTACGCGGGCATGAGGTGCCGATCCCCCACCTCGAGCCGCCGCGCGACGGCGCGCGCAAACGCGTGCGCCGCGTCCGGCGCCGCCGCCGCCCGCCCCTCGCGTGCCAGGAGCTCGGGGCGCCTCCACAGCGGCGCGCCGTCCTTGCGGAAGTAGCAGGTCATCGCCCAGCGCGGCAGCGGCTCGCCCGGGTACCACTTGCCCTGTCCGTAATGCAGCAAGCCCCCCGGCGCGAACTTGCCGTGCATGCGGCGCAGGAGCTCCTCGGCGAGCCGGCTCTTCGTCGGCCCGAGCGCGTCCGTGTTCCATTCGTCGCCGTCCGGATCGTCGATCGACACGAACGTCGGCTCGCCCCCCATCGAGAGCCGCACGTCCCCCGCGACGAGCGCGTCGTCGACGAGGCGTCCCACCCGCTCGATGGCCGTCCACGTCGCGTCGGTATACGGCTTGGTGACACGCGGCTCCTCACGCACGCGTTCGACCGTCATCTCGAAGGTGAACGAGGCCTCGACCTTCTCGCCCGGGCGCGCCGGCTCGAACGAGTATCCGCCCGAGATGGGCGCCGCGCTGCCGGGCTCCGCCGTGCAGGCCAGCGGGATGTGCCCCTCGGCGCAGGCGAGACCGCTCGTGGCGTCGAAGCCGATCCAACCCGCGCCGGGCAGGTACACCTCCGCCCAGGCGTGCAGGTCCGTGACGTCGCCCGAGACGCCCGACGGCCCGTCGAGCGCCTTGACGTCGGCGACGAGCTGGATCGAGTAGCCCGAGACGAAGCGCGCCGCGAACCCGAGGCGCCGCACGCTCTGCACGAGCAGCCACGCGAAGTCGCGGCACGAGCCATGGCCGCGCGCGAGCGTCTCCTCGGCCGCGAAGACGCCGGGCTCCATCCGGATGTCGTAACGCAGCGTCTTTTGCACGCGCTGGTTGACGTCCATGAGCACGTCGAGCGTGCGCCGGCCCTTCCGCGCGAGGTCCGACTCGAGGCCGCGCACGAACGCCGCGAGGCGTTCGCCGCCCGGGCCGAGCTGCAGATAGGGCGCGAGCTCGGCTCGCAGCTCGGCGTCGTAGGAGAACGGATAGGCGCCCGCCGACTCCTCGACGAAGAAGTCGAACGGGTTGATGGCCGTCATCTCGGCGACGAGATCGACCTCGACCTCGAGCGCGCGCACCTCGTTCGGGAAGACGAGGCGCGCCTGATAGTTGCCGAACGGGTCCTGCTGCCAGTTGAGGAAGTGCCCGCTCGGCCCGATCTTGAGCGAGTAGGCGCGGATGGGCGTGCGGCAGTGTGGCGCGGGCCGTAGGCGCACGACGTGCGGCCCGAGGCAGACGGGCCGGTCATAGGAATAGACCGTCTTGTGGTGGAGGGAGACCGAGATCGCCATGGGGAGCGGGGTTCGACTCTAAAGGACCTTCATTGCCGTTGCGTTTCGAATCGCCCGTCGCGCCGTAAACAGCGCCGCTGCGCGAGCGCGCGGCACGAAGAAAAGGACACGAAGAAAAGGGCGACCCCTCGCGGAGGCCGCCCTCGTTCGTCGATCTGCCGAGCTGCCGCGCCGGCTACTTCTTGGCGGACGCGGGCATACCCGCCGGCATGTCGCCCCAACCCGCCTCGGCCATCTCCTTGAACTTCCACTTGCCGTCGACGAGCGTCACGACGGCCATGGCGGCCCACTTGCCCTTCATCTTGGGACCCGACATGCCGTCTTGCTCGATCGAGACGGCCAGCGTGTCCGAGAGGAACGTCGGCGTGTGCTTGCCCGACATCTTCACGTCCTTGGGCATGTTCGCCGCGAACGGAGCAAAGATGCCGATCCACTGCTCGCGCGTGGCCTTGAAGTCCTTCTCCATGCCCTTCGAGTCGTCGCTCAGCATGGTGACCGGGAAATCGACGAGGTCAGCGGCCGCGTTGATGTCGCCCTTCTTCATGGCGCCCTCGAACGACTTGTAGAGCTCGTCGATCCCCTTCTTGTCCTGCTTCGTCACGGGGCGGGACATCGGCCCCATCTTGCTCATGTCGGGCATCCCCGCCGGAGCCGCTGCCGGAGCGGCCGCCGCCGGTGCTGCCGCCGCCGCGGGTGCCTTGTCCGCCGCGCCAGCCGTCGAGCTGAGTGCCAGAATCGCCAAACCACAGATGGTCTTCGTCATGTCTCTGTCCCTTTCGAAATGAACGGTCGTCGCGAAACGGGCAAGGTAGGTCCCTCCCCCGCGCGACGTCAACCCGGACGGTTCGTTTTCTACATCGGTCCTTGGATCACGCCGTTGCACGACGTGGGCCCGGTGCCGCCGTCGGGCGCACCGGCGTCGGCGGTGGCGCACAAATCAGTCAAACACTGCGCATAGGTCGGACCCACGCTCACCGCGAACCCGCAGCCGATCTGGTCGATGCCATCCTGTATGCAGGTCGTCAGATCCGTCGTCTGCACCGGGGTGACGTTCGCACAAATGTCAGTCGGGTCACAAACGACCGCGACGAGATTCGCGCACTTCGTCTGTGCGTCGCTCGGCGGGATGTCAATCGGATCGTCGCACGAGCCCGGCAACGAGAGCCCGTTCGTGGGAGAGAACAAGCCCGTACAAGAGAGCGCTTTGACGTCCTTCAGGCAATCGGCGAAGCCCGCCGACGTCGCGCGATCGCACCCGAACGCGACGTTTTGAAACTTTTCACAGTCAGGGACGCCGCCGTCGTCGAGCTGGCATTCGGTGTTCAAGCGGGTGCAGAGGGTCGACACGAGTTGCATGCACATCGCGACCGGGGTGCCGCCGGTCGTCCCGGCGGTGCCGATCGCGCCGGCGGTGCCTGTCGCGCCGGCTGCGCCGTCCGCCGCCGCGCCGCTACCGCCGCCGCAACCGACGCTGGCGAACGCGAGCGCAACGACACAGACGACGCCGTGCGCGCCGATTCGTCGGAAATGAGCTGTTCCAGTCATCTTCGCTCCTTTCGAGCGGACGTTCGGCGGCCCGGACGTCGGGTCACGGGGGCGGGTGAATCGCCTGTGTACAACGAGCGGGCGCCGGCCACAAGCCGGGTCTACCGTGCGCGCCGGCCGCCACGTTACCGGAAGGTGACGTTTCGAGGCCGTCCTTTCGCGGAGCGCGCGCGAGCGTTGATGCCACGTTGACGGTGGGTCTACAATTTCAGCGGGTGGGCATGTTGAAGCGCGAGGAGTGGCTGGACTACGGGCGAGATCTCGATTGGGACCTCAGCTACGTCCGCGAGGAGGACGCGTTTCCGGAAGTGCTCGCCGGGCGACCGTGGTTGCCGCGCGCGGCTTGGCGCGATTGGGACGAGCCGTACCGCACGACCTACTCGGACTACGTCACGACGCAGGCGGAAAAAGACGCGTCCGTCGAAGCGGTGCGCGAGGTCGTCGGCAAGCCGGAGGACTACGCGAAGCTCCCCGTCGAGTGGAAGAATGGCCTCAAGCTGCACGCCGCCACGCTCCCCCTCGCCGAGTTCGCGGCCGTCGTGGGCAACCTGCGCGCGGCCCGCTTCGGCCGCACGAGCGCCTGGCGCCAGACGGCGCTCTTCGGCGCGCTCGACGAGCTTCGCCACACGCAGATCCCGCTCGTGCTCATGCACGAGCTCGTGGCGCTCGATCCGCAATTCGACTGGACCCACAAGTTCTATCATTCGAACAACTGGGTCGCGATCGCGGCCCGCCACCTCGTCGACGAGATGCTGCTGGGCGTGAGCGCCATCGAGTTCGCCATCGCCACGAACTTCGTCTTCGAGACCGGCTTCACGAACTTGCAGTTCGTTGGCCTGTCGGCGCTCGCCCACAGCGTGGGCGACAAGATGTTCGAGAAGATGGTGAACAGCATCCAGAGCGACGAGGCGCGCCACTCCCAGATCGGCGCGCCCGTGCTCGCGACGGTCGTCGAGCACGACCGCGCTTACGCGCAGTATCTGGCCGACAAGTGGTTCTGGCGCAGCTGGCAGCTCTTCGCCGTCGTCACGGGCTTCGCGATCGACTACCTCACGCCCGTCGAGAAGCGGACGATGTCGTTCAAGGAACTCATGCAGGAGTGGATCGTCGATCAGTACCTGCGCATGCTCGAGGAGGTGGGGCTCGAGCGGCCGTGGTACTGGCCCACCTTCGAGGCCGCGCTCGGCCGCTACCACCACATGGTCTACGCGAGCGCCTACGCCTACCGCGCCTCCGTGTGGTTCGACCTCGTCGTGCCGGGGCCGGCCGAGCGGACCTGGCTGCGCGAGAAATACCCCGAGACCTGGGACGAGATAGATCCCATCTGGGAGCGCATTGGCGAGCGCTGGCGCCGCACCGACGTCGGGAACGACTTCGGCGTGCACGGCACGGCCATCGTCGGCTTCTGCGATCTGTGCCAGCTCGTGCTCTGCCACGGCACGACGCGCCGGAACAGCGCCTGCGTCGTGGAGCACGCGGGACGCAAGCTCATCTTTTGTTCGGAGCCCTGCCGCTGGATCTTCGAGCGCGAGCCCGAGCGCTACGGGGGCCATAAGGACGTCGTCAAGCGCGTGCTCGCGGGCGAGGCGCCCCCCAACCTCGTGGCCCTGCTGCGCCAGTACTTCGGTCTGACGTTCGAGACGTGGGGCAAGGACGCGTACCGCGGTGATTACCCGTGGATCGACCGAACCGGGGGCGCGACGCGGTGATCCCCCTGTACGGGTTCCTCGAGGGCGACACGCTCGGACTGCTCGTGCTCGTTGGCGAGCAAGACACGGCGGCCGAGCTCGCGCGCAAGCTGCAGGACGCGGCGGCGCTGCGCGTGGCGCCCGCCGCGCACGTGCGCGTGTGGGTGCGCGGCGAGCCGATCGCCCCCGCGGTGACGGTGTCGGCGGCGGGCCTGCAGGCGCTCGATCGATTCGACGTCAGGTTCGACCTGCGGTCCAACGCGCGCGCCGACGCCCGGCGCCAGGAGCGCGAGCCATGAGCTTCCGCCGCGCCGCGACCCGCGACGACCTCTGGGTCGGCGAGATGAAGGGCGTCGTCGTCGACGGCGTGCCCGTGCTGCTCGTGAGCCTCGAGGACGGCGTGCGCGCCTACGAGGACCGCTGCCTGCACAAGGGCGTCGCGCTCTCGGCGGGCCGCCTCACGGGCACCAAGCTCGTGTGCTCCGTGCACGCCTGGGAGTACGACGTCGCCTCGGGCCGCGGCCTCAACCCCGACCGCGTCTGCCTGCGCGCGTTTCCGGCGCGCCTCGTGGGTGACGAGATTCAGGTCGACGTCGACGGCGCCGGAGCCCCTCGCGCGCGGGAGCGCGAGCCCGGTGACGACGACGTGGGCCCCGTGCTGCAGGCGGGAGCGCTCGGCAGCGCCGTCGTCGAGGCCATTCGCGACCTCAACGTCGACACGCGCGTCATCGACCGTGGCGCGTACCTGCGCGTGCTGTGCCCAGGCCGCTGCGTCGTCACGCGCGCCGCCATCGAGGCGCGCACGGGCGCGCCGTTCCGGCTGCCGGCCGATCTCGAGCTCGTCATGTCGTCCTTCAAAGGGCGCTTCGCCGTCACGGAAGACGACGCGCGTTGGGAGCTGTCTGCCACCGTGGCCGCGACCCACGCCGGCGAGACCCACTGATGCGTGCGCCGCTCAAGACCTATTCGCACCTCGCGGGGAAGCGCCGGCGCCCCACGGAGTACGAGCTCGCGACGACGCAGCTCCACCACCACGTCGAGCGCGGCTTCGAGGTCGCCGCTCCGGCCGCCGAGTGGTACGCGCGCCACCAGCGCGGATCGCGCTGGCGCGCCGCGGCCTGGGAGCAGTTCGCGGATCCGCGCGAGACGACCTACACGAAGTACACGCGGCTGCAGCACGCCCAGGAGGTCTTCTGCGACGGCTTGCTCGCCTCGATCGACGCCTCCGGTTACGACACCGCCCTCCCGCGCGAGGCGCGCGCGATCCTCGCGTATGCGCTGCCCCCGCTGCGCTTCGCGCTTCACGGCTTCCAGATGGTCGCGGCCTACGTGGGGCAGATGGCCCCCGAGGGCCGCGTCACCATCGCGGCGTTGCTTCAGGGCGCCGACGAAACGCGGCGCATCCACCGCATCGCGTACCGCATGGCCCAGCTCCGCCGCGTCGACCCGACCTTCGGCGACGACAGCCGGGCTCGCTTCGAGGCCGCGCCGGCCTGGCAGCCGCTCCGCGAGGTCATCGAGTCGCTCTTCGTGACGTGGGACTGGGCGGAGGCCTTCGTCGCGCTCAACGTCTGCGTCAAGCCCGTCGTCGACGAGCTGTTCATGGTCGCGCTGCCGGCGCTCGCGCGCGCCCGCGGCGACTTCCTGCTCGGACAGCTCTGCGCGTCGCTCGAGGAAGACTGCCTGTGGCAACGCCAGTGGACGGCGACCCTCGTGCGCGTCGCGCTCGCGGGCGACGCCGACAACCGCGCCGCCACCCTCGCGTGGGTGGCGGCCTGGACGCCCCGCGCGACGCGCGCCATCGAGGCGCTCGCGGCCCCGCTCGCGCTCGCGGCCGGCCTGCCCTTCGGGGCTGTCGAGGTCGCCGCGGTCCTGCGGCGCGCGGCGGATTTCCAGGGCGCCCTCGAGCTCGCGCCCGGAGGCGCGCCGTGAATTCGCAGGCCCTCGCCGAGCTCGTGCTGGCCGTCAGCGAAGAGGGCGTCGTCGTCTTCGACCGAGAGCTCGTGTGCACCCACTGGAGCCCGGCCATGGAGCGCATGTTCCGCCTCGACGTCGCGAGCGCCGTCGGCCAGGTCATGCCCGCGGCGCTCGCGCTGCCCTTCGGCGCGCACGGCGACGAGCCGCTCCTCCGCGCCCTCGCGGGCGAGGAGGTCCATCTCGAGGACGTGCCCTACGCCTCGGGCGCGGACGGGCTCGGGGCCGGCGCGTACGAGGTGCGCTACGTGCCGTGGCGCTCGCCGAGCGGCATCATCGAGGCCGGTGTCGGCGTGCTGCGCGACACGAGCCTGCAGCGACGGGCCGAGCAGCGCGCCCACGAGACCGAGGCCCGCTTCCGCATCATGGCCGACGTCGCGCCCGTGCTGCTCTGGATGGCGGCCCCCGACGCCCTCTGCACGTTCTTCAACCAGACCTGGCTCGACTTCACGGGCCGCACGCTCGAGGAGGAGTGGGGCGTTGGGTGGGCCGAGGGCGTCCACTTCGAGGATTTCCAGCGCTGCGTCGACACGTACATGGCGGCGTTCGCCGAGCGGCGCGTCTTCGAGATGGAGTACCGCCTGCGCCGCGCCGACGGCCAGTACCGCTGGGTGCTCGACCGGGGAACGCCGCGCTGGGAACGCGACGGCCGCTTCGCGGGCTACATCGGCTCCTGCGTCGACATCACGGATCGCAAGGAGGTCGAGGTCGACCTCCGACGCGCCGTGAGCATGCGCGACGAATTCCTCTCGATCGCCTCGCATGAGCTGCGGACGCCGCTCACGGCGCTGCGCCTGCGGCTCGACAGCGTCGTCCGCTCGCTCGATCGCCGCGCGCCCGAGGACCTCGACGGCGGTCGGCTCGTCGAGAGCACCGAGGACGCGCTCTCGCAGGTGGGGCGCCTCACCCTCCTCGTCGAGCGGCTGCTCGACATCTCGCGCCTGTCCGAGGGCCGACTGGCCCTCGATCCCGAGGAGCTCGATCTGGTCTCACTCGTGCGCGGCATCGTCGACGCCCTCGCCGAGACCGCGCGCCTCGCGAGCTGCGAGCTGCGCTTGACGGCGCCTCCGACGCTGCGCGGATGCTGGGATCGGGGGCGGCTCGAGCAGCTCGTCACGAACCTCGTGGGCAACGCCACGAAGTTCGGCGCCAAGCAACCGGTCGACGTGATCCTCGACGCGCCCGCGGGCGCCGCGCGCCTCACCGTCACGGATCGCGGCATCGGCATCGATCCGCAGGTCCAGGGGCGCATCTTCGGTCGCTTCGAGCGCGCGGTCTCGGCGCGCCACTTCGGCGGCCTCGGGCTCGGCCTGTGGGTGGCCAAACAAATCGTGGACGCGCACGAGGGCACGATCTCGGTCGAGAGCGCGCCTGGCGCGGGCGCGACGTTCACCGTCGTCTTGCCGGTCGCGGCGGCGCGGCTCGCGCGGAGGAGCGCGTGACCGCGACGCCCGACGAGGCGGCCTCGTGCCAGGGCGTGCTCGTCATCGAGGACGATGCTGACATCCTGCGCGCCCTCGTGCAGGTCCTCGAAGACGAGGGCTACCCCGTGCGCGCCGCCGAGAACGGCAGCGCCGCGCTCGCCGCGCTGCGTGCGCCCGGGGCGAGCCTGCCCTGCGTCATCCTCCTCGACCTGATGATGCCCGTCATGGACGGGTGGGTCTTCCGCGCCGAGCAGCTCCGCGATCCGCTCCTCGCCGAGATCCCGGTCGTCGTCCTGACGGCCGACGGAAGCGCCGCCGCCAGATCCGCCGTCCTCGAGGTCGCGGGCGCGTTACGAAAGCCGGTCGAGCTCTTGACGTTGCTCGCGGCGATCCAACCTTTTCTCGGGTGAACGATGGCTGACGGAAGGCGTACATGTACGGCTACAGACCCGCGGTCGTTCTGCCGTAGTGGCCTCTGCGGCCCGCACCTCGAACCGCGAAGAACATGACCCCCCGGAGAGACAGCGGCGAGCTCGCGGCGATCTGGAAGGAGCCAGACTTCGACGCCGACATGTTCGTCGACGGGCGCGCCCTCGACGAGCTCATCGCCACGGCGGCCGGCGCCGGCCCGCGCGAGCTGCTCACGGCCGCGACCCGCAGCATCACGGGCCTGCTCGGCGACCGGGGCTCCTGCATCCTCCTCGAGGGACGGCCTCGCGTCGTCCTCGCGCTCGACCGGCCCGCAATCAACGACATGCCCATCGATCTCGATCGCTACCCGGAGGTGCGCGCCGCGGTCGAGACCCGGCTCCTCGTCGCCATCGACGACGTCCGCGACGACGCGCAGCTCGCGCCCGTGCGCGAGCGCCTCCCCGCGGATCTGCGCTCGGTCGTGGCAGTGCCGCTCGTCGTGCGCGACCGCTGCCTCGGGGTCATCCTCGTGCAGTCGTCGCGCGCGCGCCACGCCGGCGCCGTCGCGCGCGCCACGGCCGCGGTCATCGCGCGGCTCGCGGCGCTGCTGCTGGCGCGGCAGCTCGGTGACGAGACCGCTGCCCCGCACCGGTTCGAGCCGATCCCCCCGCTCGCGTCCGGACCGATCACGATCGACCCCGGCGTCCACGCGCAGAGCCGCATCCTCGTCGTCGAGGACGACGCCGCCATGGCGAACGCCCTCGCTGGCACCCTCGCCGACGAAGGCTACCGCGTCGACCGCGCCGTCGACGGCAACGAGTGCCTCCGTCAGGCCCTCGAATCGACGCCCGACCTGGTCCTGCTCGACGTCAACTTGCCGGGCATGAACGGCTTCGACGCCGCGACGTCGCTGCGGCGCGCGGCGTCCACGCGCGGTGTCCCGATCCTCTTCCTGTCGGGCGCGGGCGACCTGCCGACGCGCGTGCGGGACACCGGCCTCGAGCAGGTCGACTTCATGCCCAAGCCGTTCTCGCTCGACGAGCTGCTGGCGCGCATCCAGCAGGCCCTCGGCCAGGGACGCGCCCGCCACAAGCTGCAGCTCGCCGCGGACCACGACGAGCTCACGGGACTGGCCAACCTCCGCCTGCTGCGGCAGCGCATCGCCAGCGAGCGCGCGCGCTTCTCCCGTTACGGGCATCCCCTGGCCATCGCGATGATCGACGTCGACAAGCTCAAAGCCATCAACGACCTCCACGGGCACGTCGCGGGCAGCGACGTCCTGCGTTCCCTCGCGGGCGTGCTCCGTCGCCAGGCACGCGACACCGATCTCGTCGTCCGCTATGGCGGGGACGAGTTCGTCGCGTTGCTCCCGCATACGGCGCTCGCCGACGCGCGCGTCTTCGGCAAGCGCGTCATGCTGGAGGTCTCGACGCTCGCGCCTGACGGCATCCCCGTCACGGTGAGCGTCGGCGTGGCCGCGCTCACGCGCCCGGGCAGCCTCGAGTCCAACGAGGATCTCCTTCGGCGAGCCGATCGGGCCGCCTATCGCGCCAAGCAAGCGGGCGGCAACCGCGTCTGCGTCGAGGACGACGAGCCGGTCTAGGTGGTTACCCGAGGGTAACAGTGCATCGGGAGGCGGCCAATTTTGTTGCCCCGCCCCCCGGAAGGCGGGCCTTAAACTCCACGCGCGTGACCTCTCGCGCTTACCTACTCCGCGTGGTTGTGATCGCGGGGACCTATTGTGTCCTCGCCAAGGCCGGCCTGCACGTGGCCTCGGTCGGGCACAGCGTCACCCTCGTCTGGCCGCCGACCGGGCTCGCCCTCGCCGTGCTGATCCTCGGGTCCCGGCGGCTGTGGCCTGGCGTGGCGCTCGGCGCCCTCCTCGCCAACGCGACGACCGCCGGCGTGAGCCCGCTCACGGCGGCGGTGATCGCCGCGGGCAATACGCTCGAGGCCGTGCTCGGCGCGACCCTCGTCCGGCGTGTCTCCTTCCGGCCGCAGCTCGACGAGACGCGGGACGTCCTTCGGTTCGCCTTCTTTGGCGCCGCCCTCTCGACCATCGTGAGCGCGACCTTCGGCGCGCTCGGCCTCTACGCGGCCGGCATCATCGCGCGCGGCGCGCTGCTCCCCACGTGGCGCATCTGGTGGGTGGGCGATACCATGGGTGCGCTCGTGGTCGCGCCCGCGCTGCTCACCTGGGGATCGCGCGCGGGCGATCGTGAGCACCGCTCGCCGTGGGAGGCGCTCGCCCTCGCCGCCACGCTTCTCACCGCGACGCTCGGCACGCTCACGGAGCCGCACACGACGCGACCTTATCTGGTCTTCCCGCCGCTCATCTGGGCCGCGCTCCGTTTCGGCCCACGCGGCGCGACGGCGACCACGCTCACGATCTCCATCGTCACCGTCTGGTCGACGGTCGCGGGCCGTGGCGCTTTCGCGGTCTCATCGCTCGGCGAGAACCTGATGGCGCTCGCGGCCTTCATGGCGTCGGTCGCCCTGACCTCTCTGATCCTGGGCGCCACCTCGGCGGAGCGGACCCGCGCCATCCGCGCGCGCGAGCACTTCATCTCGATCGCCTCGCACGAGCTGCGCACGCCGCTCGCGCCCATGCGGCTCCAGGTGCAGCGCCTCCTGCGTGGCCTCCACCGCGATCCGCACGCGATGACGCCGGCGAGGATCGTCGAGGCGCTCGAGGTCGTCGATCGACAAAGCGCGCGCCTGGCCGCGCTGCTCGAGAACGTGCTCGACCTGACGAGGCTGCGGCTCGGACGGATGCCCCTGCGCCGCACCGAGGTCGACGCCGCGGCGCTCGTCGACGAGGTGGCCTCGACGCTCCGCGACTCGATGGCGCAGGCCGCGTGCTCCCTAACGATCCAGCGGCGCGGCGAGGCGCTCGGACGTTGGGACCGGGCGCGGCTCGGCCAGGTCGTCACAAATTTGCTGTCCAACGCCGTCAAGCACGGAGGACAAGGCGCGATCGAGGTCTCCGTCGACGGCACGCTCGAGCGAACGACGATCCTCGTCCGCGACCACGGACCCGGCGTCGTCCCCGAGGAGCGTGAGCGCATCTTCGGTCGCTTCGAGCACGCCGAGACCCCCACGGAGATCGCGTCGGTGGGTGGCCTCGGTCTCGGCCTCTACATCTCGCGCGAGATCGTCGAAGCCCACGGGGGCCATCTCACCGTCGAGGCGCCATTGGGCGGCGGCGCCGCGTTCCGGATCGAGCTCCCGAGTGGCTCGTCCGGCGGTCCACTCGGCGGCCCAACCCGAACAGTCGGCGCGTGAGGCTACGCCGGCGGGCTACGCCGAGGACGCGGACGGGCGCGGCGCCTTCACTCGGCAGCGCCGCCGGCGCGGCGCGTCTGCAGGCCATACTTGGTGAGCTTCTTCCACAAGCTCTTGCGTGAAATCCCCAGCAGCTTGGCGGCGCGCTGTCGTTTTTCGCCGGTGCTGCGAATCGTGCTCAGGATCAGCTCCTTCTCGTAGCGCTGCATAGCCTCGGAGAGCGAAGGCGAGGGGCCGACTTGGATCGGATCGTGCGGCGCGGGCTCGGCGCTCGGGCGTTCCTCGCGCGCGCGGCGCCGACCATCGATCTGTTCGACCGCCGTCACGAGAGCACTGATGTCGAAGGGCTTCGTGAGGTAGTCCACGGCGTTGTCCTTCATCGCCGTCACGGCGTCACCAATCGACCCGTACGCCGTCATGAGCAAGACCTCGGTCGACGGGAAGTCGCGGCGGATGCGCCGGAGCAGCGTGAGGCCGTCGAGCTTCGGGAGCCTCACGTCGCTGATGACGAGATGGAACGGTTGAGCGGCGAGGCACGCCATGGCCGCCTCGCCATCGGAAGCCAAGTCCACGGCGTGACCTTCCTCGCGCAACACCTCGCCGAGGGACACACGGAGATCCGGCTCGTCATCGACCAGAAGGATATTCAACATCTTGAGTTGCCTCTCCGCCCCCACGATGCGTCGACTGATGCGCGTCTGGGACCAGCTTCAATGTAACACATTTGCAATACCAACCGACGGATGCGACGACGCTCAGGCCGCCACCGGCACGGTGTCTCCGAGTGAAGCGCGAAGGTGGGTCCGCAGCCTCTGCTTGAGGCGCCCCTCGAGCTGCCGGACGCGCTCGCGACTCACGCCGAACCGCTCGGCGAATTCCGCGAGGGTTGTCGCCTCTTCATTGACGACGCGCCCGTTGAATATCTCCGCGTCCCGGCCCTTCAGCGTCGCGCGAAAAGCGCGCAGCTCGCGTTCGAGGACGAGACTGAGGTCGCGCGCTTCGACCTGGGTATCGGGACGCTGCTCGAGCGGCGCGCTCATGCCGTCCCCGCGGGGCCTGTCGTCCACGTCGTTGACGCGCCGCGGTTCATCGAGCGACGCGTCCCCAGCCGACAACCGCCGCTCCATCTCGACGACCTCGGCCTCGCTGACCGACAACACCGCGGCGAGCTGATGCACCTCGGCCGGTGCCCCGTCGGAGCCCTCGAGCTTGGCCTTCTCCCGGCGGAGGCCGAAGAAGAGCCGCCGTTGCGCCTGCGTCGTCCCCAGCTTCACGAGCCGCGCATTCGAGAGGATGAATTTGAGCATGTAGGCACGAATCCACCACGCCGCGTAGGTCGCCAGCTTGACGCCCCGATGCGGATCGTATTTGTGCACCGCGTATACGAGGCCAATGTTGCCCTCTTGCACGAGATCGAGCAGATCGCGCCGCGACGTCCGAAATTCCAGCGCGATCTTGACGACCAGGCGCAGGTTCGCCGTGACGAGCCGGCTCGCGAGCGCCACGTCGCCGGTCTCGGCATAGCGAACCGCGACCTCCTGCTCTTCGTCTCGGGACATGAGCGGATACCGTCTCAGCTGCTGGAAGTACGTCACGGACATGCCCCGGTACGTAGCAATGCACACGCCACTCGACGCTGCGCATCTCGCGCGGCCCTTGCAAGGGGAACAAGGGGAATAAGACGCTCGCCGTTACCGTATGGTGGCGCCTCCGGCTCCGGACCGTCGGCAGGCGGTAACTCGAATCGTCAGCGGGGCGCGCGGGGCAAAGTGGCAACGAAAGTCACCCGGGCCCCTGGGCCTCGCTCGATCTCGAGGCGCCCTGCGTGCGCCAGGACGATATGGCGCGCGATGTAAAGGCCGAGCCCGAGGCCGAGGCGTCCCGGCCCTTGACCCGGTGTCCGCGCGCCTTCGACCCGTCCCCGAAAGGGCTCGAAGATCACCGGCAAGAGCGCCTCGTCTATCTGGCCTTCATTTTGTACCGAAATGACTACGTCATCGTTCTCCCCACGACCGCCGTCGAGCGTGACGAGAACGCCCGGCACGGTGGCGTGGTCGACCGCGTTCCCCAAGAGGTTCGAGACGACCTGCGCGAGCCGATCACCGTCCCATTGTCCCCGCAGCTCGCCGCGGCGTTCGACGGCGATGGGGACCTCGGGCTTGCGGGCCCGGACCTCGGCCACGACCTCGTCCGTCAGAGCGGCGAGATCGCAGTCCACGCACGTGAGGTGGATTTGCCCCGTCCGCGCGCGAAAGCGCGTCCACTCGAGGATCTGATCGATCATGCGTGACATCCGCTCCGCGCTCGTGACGATGCGCGTGCTGATCGTGCGCGTGCGCTCGAGCTCGGCCCCGCGCAGGAGCCGCGCGTTCATGAGCACCGCCGCGAGCGGATTCTTGAGGTCGTGCGCGAGAATCCCGGCGACGACCTCGTTGAAGCGCAAGAGCGCCTCGGCCTCGGCGCGGCTACGCTCCGCGGCCGCCCGGGCCTGCTGACTCTCCTCGTAGCGACGCGCGCGCTCGAGCGCCGCCTCGCAGCGTTCGGCCAGCGTCGTCAAGAACGCGCGCTCGCGCGCGGCGAACGCGTGCGTCTCCGGAAAAGCGAAGCCGAGCCCCGCGATGAAGTCGCCGCGCACGCGCAGCGGCAGCGCCACCGTGGCCTGTCTCTCGAACTGGCCCGCGACGGCGCTTTCGAACTCGGGAAAGTCGCGCTCGAGCGTCTCGTGGGTCGACACCCACACGGGCCGTCCTTCGCGGATGGCGCGGGCCACGGGGAAGTTCGAGGCGACGGAGATCCCGTCGATCTTTCGCGCGAGCGCCTCGGGGATCCCCACGTGGGCGACGACCGCGAGCGTGAGACCATCGGCGGAGACGACGTACGCGACCGCGGCTGACGCTTGCAAGAGCCTCCCGCCCTCGTCGAGAATCGACGCCAGGATCTCGTCTCCCGTCGCCGCCGCCGACAATCCGGCCGTGACGCTCTCGAGCGCGGCCTCCGGGTGGCCCTCGGCAGCCGGTTGCGGCAGATCACTCGAGTCGGTCGGCACGCCTGACATCGCCCAGCAGCATGACCATGATTCATCGGGGGCGAGAGCGCCAGTGGCTCCGCCGCGGGCGTTACGGGGCGGTGACGGCCGGTTCGGGTGGATCCCTGCAATTTCTCCTTGTGTTACGGCTCAGGCACACCAGGATCTCGCGGGTGGATATCTTACTCATCGACGACGAGCCTGAGCTGCGGCAAGCGTTGTCCGACGTCCTCAAGGACGCGGGCCACACCATCACCGAGGTCGGCGACGGCCAGGCGGCCGCGGCGCTGCTTCCCGACTCGACCTTCGACATCATCCTCAGCGACGTGCGCTTGCCGGGGAAGGACGGTCTCACGCTCCTGCGGCTCGCGCGCAAGGAAGCCCCGCTGACCGACTTCATCCTCATGACGGCGTTCGCCGAGGTGGGCGAGGCGGTCGCGGCCCTGAAGGAGGGCGCGTCCGACTATCTCACGAAGCCCATCGACGCGGACGAGCTCCTGCACCTCATGGGCCGCATCGACGGCACGCGCTCGATGCAGCGCGAGCTCACCGAGGCGCGCCGCGCGCTGTCGACGCGCCCGGCTGCGCACAACCGGCTCATCGGCAACTCGACGCTGATGACGAAGATCCGCTCGCGCATCGAGATGATCGCGCCCAGCGACGCCGCGACGCTCATCGTGGGCGAGAGCGGCACCGGCAAGGAACTCGTCGCCCGCATGATCCACGAGCGCAGTCCCCGTGCGAACAAGCCATTCGTCGCCGTCAACTGTGCGGCCTTCCCCGACACGCTCATCGAGGCCGAGCTCTTCGGCTTCGAGCGCGGCGCCTTCACGGGCGCCGTCAAGAAGCGCGACGGCCGCTTCCGCGCGGCCGACGGGGGCACGCTGTTCCTCGACGAGATCGCCGAGCTGCCGCTGCCCGCCCAGGCCAAGCTCCTGCGCGTGCTGCAAGACGGGACGGTCGAGCCGCTCGGCACAGATCAGGCCATCAAGGTCGACGTGCGCATCGTCTCGGCGACCCATCGCAATCTGCGTGATCACGTCGCGCAGGGTATCTTTCGCGAGGATCTCTTCTATCGCGTCAACGTGCTCGACGTCTCGTTGCCGCCGCTGCGCGATCGCGACGGCGACCTGCCGATCCTCATCGAGTTCTTCCTGCAGGGCTTCGCCAAGACCGACGCCGCGGGAAACCGGCAGACGCCCACCCTGTCGACGGACGCGTACGCGGCGCTGTCCGCTTACCGGTTTCCGGGCAACGTCCGCGAGCTCGGGCACGCCATCGAGCACGCCGTCGTGCTCGCGGGTCACGGCGAGATCACGCTCGATCATCTCCCGGCGGCCATCGCGGAGGCCGCTCCCAGCGGACCGGCGCTGCTCGTGGATTCGTCGGCGGTCGTCCCCGACGCGCGCGGCGGCCCAGGCACCGTCGTGCCGCTCGCCATGGCCGCGCGCGAGTTCGAGAAGGGCCACCTGCGGCGCGCCCTCGCCGCGACGGGCGGCAAGCGCGTGAAGGCGGCCGAGATGCTCGGCATCTCGCGCAAGAGCCTCTGGGAGAAGCTTCGAATGTACGAGCTCGAAGAAGCCCGCCCGAAGCCTGAGGCCTGACGCGCGAAGGCGCGTCGCGAAGGCCTGCCGCGCGGAAGGCCTGCCGCGCGATTGACTACGGCGAGTGCTGCCGCAGGCCCCGCCGGGCGCGGAAATCAGTCAGCCCGACGAAGATCGACGAAACGATCATCGCCGACGCCGAGCATACGAGGTAGGCGTCGTAGCCGCTGCGGCCACCTATCGCGGCCTGCATCGCGAGCCCCCCGATGAGAGCACCGAGCACGCCGACCCCGATGTTCGAGACGCCCTTGGCGGGGCCGTTCGCCTCCAGGTGCGTCCCGATCCAGGCCACGAAGAACCCGACGGCAACCCAGCTGATGGCGGCCACTACGGAAAGCATTTGTCCCAGTCCCCTGTTCAAGAGGAGTGCCAAAGCGATATCCGAGACGACGCGCGCCTCGCGTGACGCTTCGACGCCACGGCCGCGTAACCGGGTTACCGGGACGTACCCACGCGCGGGCATTCGCCGGGACCGTGACCCGCGCGCCACGCGGGCCCGACGTCCGAACGCTTCCGTGGCGCTTTTGGCACGATTCTCGAAACACGAACGGCGAGACGCGAACGTTATGGACGCTGCGCTGACCCCCGCCCCCCCCGCCAGCCCGCCCGCGTCCGCGGCGCAACGGCTGATCTTTTGCAAGGACGAGATCCTCGACGGGAACTATCGGATCATCGATGGCCTCGCCGCGGGTGGGATGGGCGAGGTCTATCGCGCCGTTCACTTGCGCCTGCCGCGCACGCTCGCGATCAAGACGCTGCAACCCGAATTCGCGGCGCAGAACGAGTGGGTGGCGCGCTTCTGCCGCGAGGCCTGCGTGCTCGCGCAGCTCCGGCACCCGAACATCGTCCAGGTCCTCGACTTCAACGTCGCGCGCAACGGCATTCCCTACATCGCCATGGAGCTCATCGAGGGCAGCGACCTGCGCGGCGAGCTCGATCGGGGCCGACGCTTCGAGCCCGTCGAGATCGCGTCGATCGTTCGCCAGATCGCGAGCGCGCTCGACGCCGCGCACGCCGCGGGCGTCGTGCACCGCGATCTGAAGCCCGAGAACGTCCTGCTGACGCCCGCGCCCGGGCAATTCCCCGTGGTCAAGGTCATCGACTTCGGACTTTCGATGTGCGAATGGTCGGAGCGGGTCACGGGCGACTGCCGTGTCTTCGGGACGCCCGACTACATGGCGCCCGAGCAGGCGCAGGGGCTGCGCGACCAGACGGACGCCCGCACCGATCAGTTCGCGCTGGCGGCGCTGACCTACACGTTGCTGTCGGGCCGCGCGCCGTTCGCGCGCGAGACGCCCGTCGCCGTGCTCTATGCGGTCGTCCACGAGGAGCCGGCCGCTCTCGCCGCGGCGTCGGGCTGGGACGCGTCGCCGGTCGAGCGCGTGCTCAGGCAGGGCATGGCGCGCGCGCGCGACGACCGCTATCCGTCGGTCCTGGCGTTCGCCGAGGCGCTCGAGGCGGCTTTCATCGAGGGCGGCGCGCTGCCGCGTCCGACGACGCCGGCCCCGCTCGCCCTCGCGTCGAGCCCGTCTCCGTTCCGAGACGAGCCCGGCGACGCGTCCCGCGACGCATCCGACGACGAGCGGCCCGCGCGCACGCTCGGTGCCGTGGCCATCCGGCGCGGCGTGCCCGCGCTGCTCGTCCTGCTCGTCGTCGCGGGCGCGCTCTGGAGCGGCGTCGCCACGATGCGCGGCGTGCCCCCCATCACGAGTCCGGCCGGCTGGCGCGGCAACGCGGGCGCCGTGCGCCAGAAGGTTTCGAAGAGCTGGAGTGAATTGAAGGGCCTCGTCGGCGCCGAGCCCGAAGTCCCCACTTCCCCGCACCCGTGAAAAGATCCATGAAAGGGGCACGCATGTCGGCGACAGAGCAGACCACCGAGCAAGACTGGGCCATCGTGCTGGCCGCGGGCCAGGGGCGGCGGCTGGCGCGGCTCACGCGCGCGCTCTACGGGCGCGAGCTGCCCAAGCAGTTCGCGGCCCTCGACGGCGAACAGACATTCCTGCAACGCACGATGCTCCGAGCGGCTCGCCTCGTCCCCCCAGAGCGCACCGTCGTCGTCGTCGCGCAAGAGCACGGCACGCTCGCGCGAACGCAGCTCGGGGGGTTCCCGGGCGTCCGCGTCGTCGAACAGCCGCGCGACGCCGGCACGCTGCCCGGGCTTCTCCTGCCGCTCGCCCATGTCCTGGCCGGCGAGCCGCGCGCGCGCGTCCTCGTCTATCCCTCCGATCATCACGTGCGGCGCTTGGGGCCGTTCGAC
>DASXOE010000018.1:0-108364 GCA_036494575.1 Polyangia bacterium
TCCGAGGCGGCGCCCGCGGCGGGCGACGACGACGCCGAAGACGACGCGAAGTCCCCGGCCGAGGCGAAATCTGAGGCGAAGCCCGAGCAGAAGTCGGCGACGAGGTCGGCGTCCGACTCGGCGTCCGGCTCAACCTCGGGCGAGGCGACTCCCGAGAAGTAGGAGCAGCTGCATCGCGAGGGGGCGGTCGCCCTCGATCTTGAGACGGCCGTCGAACAGCGGTTGCATGGGGGGAATCGCGCCCGAGCGGAGGCCATCGAAGGTCGCGCCGTCGACGCGCACGACGGCGCGCGGTCGGCCCGCGGCGACGCCCGCGGCGCCGAACGCGACGTCGACGGCCCAGCGGCGCCGTCGCCTCCCCGCGAGCTCGAGCGCGACGCGCCCCGAGACCTGACGCAGCATCTCGACGTCGCGCGGGTCGAGAAAAAGCAGATCGAGGGCCGACCACCCCGGCGGGATGAGGACGGGCAGATCGGGATCGGGCGCGCCCAGCGCGGCGCGGAGATCGGCGGTCGACTGGCGCACCCAGACATCGGGCGGTTCGCGTCCTGGCGCGCTCACCTCGAGCACGTCCTCGTGCACGGAGAGCTCCCAGGCGCCTCCGCCCTCGCCCGAGATGGAGGCGCGCACGATCGGCCCTTCGAGCGGACCCCGCCGCCCGGACCTCGCGAACGCGTCGGGCAGCCACTGCTCGAAGAAGGCGGCCACCCCGATGTCGGGCGGCGGACGATCCCAGCTCTCCATGGCGACCACCCGACTATACTGCGCACCGCCCCCCATGCCCCGCACCATCACGAGACGTGTCCAGGGTCTGCTCGGTGTCGCCGCGCTGGTCTCTTTCGAGTGGGGCGGCGTGGCCCGCGCGCAGACGTCCGATCCCGAGGCGCGCCCCACGCGCGGCGTGCACGTCGCCGCGGCCGCTCGCGCCGGCGACGCCGACCCGACCGCGGTTCAGGAGAACCCCGCCCAGCTGGCGCTGCTGCCCGCGGGCGGCTTGGCCCTCGCCGCCGATCTGTGGGGCGCCGCCGCGCCCTTGGCTGGCCGCGGCGCCGGTCTCTTCGCGGCCACGCCGATCTTCGGGCACGGCGGCCTCGGCTTCGGGCTCTCCCGCGTCGCCGCGTCGCCGCGGCTGGGTATCGATGAGCACACGACGATGCAGCTCGGTTACGGGCTCGGCCTCGGGAGAGCCGCGGCGCTCGGCGCGTCCTGGGTCCACGTCTGGGGCTCGCGGTTCGGCGGCACGGACACCTTCGATCTCGCCGCCTCGGCGCGCGCCGGCCGTCACGCGGCGCTGGGCCTCGTCGTCGAGGACGTGGGCGCGCCGCGCCCCGTGGCGGCGCTGCCCGGGCTCGCCCGTCTGTGGGCAGGCGAGCTCGTCGTGCGCCCGCTCGGAACCGAGCGCCTCGAGCTCTCGGCCGGCGCCACCCATGTCGAGGGCGAGCCGTGGCGCTGGATCGCGCCGCGCGGCCGCGTCGCGGCGGCGGTGGCGTCGGGCTTGCGTCTCTACGTCACGGGCGTGACGCTGCCGCGGGGTGGCCAGTTCGCCTTCGCGCGCCACGCGGACTACGAGGCCGAGCTGGGCGTGGCGCTCGACTTCGACCATCTCGGTCTCACGGCGGGGGCGCGCGGCGGGTTCCCCGGCGTGGGCGATCGGGGCGAGGGCGCCGCGCTCTTGCTGCGCGCAGAGGGGCAGCGGCGCGCGCCGCTCGTGGCGCCCACCGTCGTCATTCGCCTGAACCTCGAGCGCGTCGAGGACGACGCGGCGTTCGTCGAGGTCGTGCGACGGTTGCGCGGACTGGCCTCGGATCCGGGCGTGGCCGCCGTGCTGCTCCACATCGAGGATGTCAACCTCGGCCTCGGCCGCATCGAGGAGCTGCGTGATCTCGTCGGTGTGCTGCGCGCGCGCGGCAAGCGCGTCTACGCCTACGGGTCGTTCCCGTCGACGCGCGACTACTACCTCGCGACGGCGTGCGACGCCATCGTGCTCCACCCGGCGGGCGCGCTCTCGCTCACGGGGTTCTCGCAGACGGTCACGTTCTACAAACGCGCCATGGACACGCTCGGCGTCAACGTCGACCTCGTGCGCATCGGCGAGCTCAAGGGCGCCATGGAGCCGTTCGTGTTCAACGAGCAGTCGCCCCCCGTGCGCGCCAACAAGAACGATCTGCTCGACGACGTGTTTCGCCGCCTCGTGAGCACCGTCTCGCGCGCACGAACGGCCGGCGGGCGGGTCCTCGACGAGACGCGCGTGCGCGTGCTCGTCGACCGCGGGCTCTTCACGCCGTACGAGGCGCAGCTCGTCGGGCTCGTCGACGCCATCAAGGACGACGAGGAGCTCGAGGCATATCTGGCGCAAGCCCTCGGGCGCTCGTCGGTCGCGATCCGCGAGCCGGACCCGTCACCGACGCAAGAGGCCTGGCCGTCGCGCCACGTCGCCGTCGTCCTGGTCGACGGCGCGATCGTCGACGGCGCGAGCCACAGGCTCCCCTTCGCCGACGATCTCACGGGGTCGGACACGCTCGTCGCGGCGCTCGAGGAGTGCCGGCGCGACGCCGCCGTGGGCGCGGTCGTCCTGCGCGTCAACAGCCCGGGCGGCTCGGCCTTCGCGTCGGACGTCGTCGCGCGCGCGATCGGCAAGCTCCGCCGCGCGGGCAAGCCGGTCGTCGCCTCGATGGGCGACGTCGCGGCCTCCGGGGGCTATTACATCTCGGCGCCCGCGGACGCGATCTTCGCGGAGCCGTCGACGATCAGTGGGTCGATCGGGATCTTCGGCTACAAGGTCGACGTGCGGAAGCTCCTGGGGACGCTCGGCCTGGGTGTCGAGACCTACCGCCGCGGCCAGCACTCCGACTATCTGTCTCCGTATCGGTCGTGGACCGACGAGGAGATCAAGATCGCCGCCGAGAAGATCCGCCACTTCTACGATCTGTTCCTCGGCACGGTCGCCGAGGGCCGGCGCGCGCGCGGCCTCACGCGCGCGCGCGTCGACGAGATCGGCCGGGGACACGTGTGGACCGGGGCGGAGGCGCAGGGCCTCGGCCTCGTCGATCAGATGGGCGGCGTCTCGGCCGCCATCGATCTCGCGGCCCAGCTCGGCCACGTCCCCCTCGAGCGCAGCGGCCTGCCGGCCCTCGCGATCCTCCCGCGCCCGCAGGGCGGCATCCTGCGCCGCCTCACGGGCCTCGGCGACGCCGATGCCGATGCCGGCTCGGCTCTCGAAACCCTCTTGCGGACCCGCCTCGGCGATGCCGGAGTCGCCTCCGCCCTGCGCTTACTCGCGCCCTTCCTCCTCGGCGATGGCACCGGGATCGAAGCCCGGATGCCCTATGATCTCGAGATCCGCTGAGAGTGCCTAGTAGCCGAACGCGCTTCGGAAGGTGCGAATGTCACCCAGCAGATCGACCCGGGAGCCCACGAGGGTTTGGTCGACGTACTGATAGACGGCGTTTGCCTGGTCGAAGGCCGTCTGCAGGGCAGCGGTCTGCGTCGTGTCGGTGTTCGCCGCGGCCGCGGCCTTGGCCGCGTCGAGGTTGGCCTTCGCCGTCCACCAGTCCGGCAGGGCCTTGTTGTCGAACCCGACGCCGTACTTGAGGGGAATCGTGCCCCCCGGAACCGCCGGGCCCCCCGGAACCGCCGGAGCGGGCGCCGTGCCCGTGAGCTCGATGAGCTCTTGGATGGTCTGGGAGGCGACGCCTCCCTTGATGTCGACGGTGCTCGACGAGTCGCTGGGAATCACGGGCGCGCGATAGGTGAGGCCGCTCTGCGGGTGCGTGTACTCGAGGACCTGCGCGCCCGGCGCGTAGGTGAGGTCGTCCTTCGAGCCCTTGAGCGAGACCGCCAGGTAGTTCGAGATGTCGAGCGTTTGATCCCAGGTCGTGTTGAGGTTCGCCAGCGAAAGCCCGAGCGCGAAGTACTGGATCGTCTTGTTGACCGGCGTGTCGACGCGCAGCGCGCCCGGTTTCATGTAGTCGGGGAGAGGTGGCTTGGCCTGCCCGAACCTCGTGAGATCCACCACGGGCGTGGGCTGATACGCTCCCGCCGTCGTGCCCGTCATGGGTGCGAAGCCGCCGTAGCTGCTGGGGTCGTTGCGGATGACGCCCGAGAGCAGGTTCACCATCTCGTCCTTGAAGACGCTGTAGAAGTTGATGGCGTACTGGCTCGCGTTGGCGAACGTGTCGACGCGATAGAAGTGCGCCTGGGTCGACGTGAGCGTGATGAGGGCCCCGAGCTTCTCGTAGAGCGAGCCCGCGCGCGTGATGCGGTAGTAGTAGTCGTCCGAGAAGTTGATGTAGTACGGCTTGCCGTCGGGGATGTCGATGTTCATCATCGGTTGCCCCGGGGTGCACGAGTTCTGGCCCGTCGGATCGGGGAGCACGAGCACGTTTGGGTTCTCCGACGTCGGGCAGTGCTGGCCCGGCTCGGGCGTCTGCAGCACCTCACCGAGCGCGTTGAGCGAGTTCATCGACGCCTTCAGCAGGTCGTCGCCGAGATCGGTGCCCGCGAACTCGGGACCGTAGAAGTAGTAGAACTGAAAGACCTCCGTGTAGCGGATGAAGTAACGCTCGAGCAAGCGGTTCAAATACCCGTCGATGTTCCAGGTGAGACGGCCGCGCTTGAACGCGTTGAACACGAAGTAGTTCCTGAAGCGATCGATCGAGTCGTTGACGATCTCCTGCTGATTGGCGCCGAAGTCCCACTGCTTGCAGTCGAGGTTCCCGATGAACTCGTCCGAGCAGAACTTGTAAGGCCGCTCCTGCGTGATGAAGGTCCCGCCCGTGGGCCTGGGGTTCGCGACCGCGGCGGTGTAGGCGCTCTGGAGCTGCTGTTGGATCGCCCCGTACGGGAGCACGCCGCCGTCCTGAAGGTTGTCGACGCCGCCCACGAGGGCCGGCAGCTTCGTGTAGTCCTTGAAGAGGACGTCGTTCTGGAGCTGGGCGCCGGTCTCGTTGCCGGCGGCCGACGGCATGACGTCGACCAGCTGGCCGTAGCCGAAGCGGATCGCGGCGTAGTCGTACTTGCCGAGGCCGTGGATGTCGCTGTTGAAGCGCGAGCCGTAGTCCATGACCGTCGAGTAGCGGTACTCGCTGATGCTCTGGGCGTCCCACTGCGCCTGCGGCATGGTCTCGTGGATGTGCCAGAAGTTGTCGGCGTAGTTCAGCGCGTCGGACGAGCCCGCGAAGTTGTGGCGGAGGCCCATCGTGTGGCCCATCTCGTGGTCGGCCAGGCCGCGGAAGATCTGGCGGCGAAGCTCCTTCCAGAGCGTTTGCCCCGACAACCCTTTCTGCTTGAGCGTGACGGCCAGGCCCAGGATGGCGTCGTCGGCAAACTCGCCCAGGAAGACGCAGCCGTTGGTCGAGAGATTCTGGAAGGCTTGTACGCGCTGGTCGTGCGCATCCGGAGAGAGCCAGCTCGCCGGCGACGCCTGCGCGAACTGGTCAGGGGTGAGCTGATCGCCCGGCTTCGAGTTCGGCAGCTTCAACGCGAGGATGTCGGGCGTCATCATCATCTGCTCGACCGCCGTACCCTTGATGAGGCTCATCCGCGAGGCGGGCTGACCGCCCGGTACGGGGATGAGGCGCGGGTCGCCCGAGGCCAGGGGTGGCGGCAGGCGCGACTGCGCCATGGTCTTGGCCTCGGTCGTGAGCGGCTGGGCATCGCGCGCCGCGTGAGTCATGGCCGTCTGCTTCAGCACGTCGGCAATCGTCTTGCCCGAAAGGAGGTCGTCGACGGAGATGTTGCTGTTGAGGAGGTCGACGGCGTCGGCCGAAACCTGCGCGTACGAGTCGAGCGCCGCGCCGTAGTTGTAGAGCGAGGCCGAGATGATCTCGCCCGTCTGCGGGTCGGCCGACGACGGACCGTAGCCGAGCGGCATCGACGGCTCGGGCCGGTCGACCCAGTAGAAGAAGGAGTAGCGCAGATCGCCGTTGCGCTGCCACGTGAACTTCTTGGCGTCGCCGTCGGGCAGCGAAGCCGTCAGGGCCTCCATGATGCTGCACGTCTGCGCGATGTGGGCCAGGTCCATAGAGCTGCCGTCGAGGCCCGTGGACTTCGTCACGGTCGCGGCGACGTCCGCGTTCTTGGCGTCGCCGAGGTAGGTCTTGACGTCCACGAGGTTGCAGGAGTTCTTCTTGAGGACGACCATCTCCGGCACGTTCATCGCCATCGTCGCGATCGTCGAGGGGCTGATGACCTGGCCCGGCTGTCCGGCCGACGCCAGCATTGCCGCTACCGTCTTCTTGAGCGTGTCGCTCCAGTCGGCTGTCACCTGCTTGGCTTGCTCGAAGAGCTCCTGATCGTTCGGATCATCGGGAAACTCGACGTTCGTGTAATAGATGATGGGCTTCGGCACGAGCTGGTTGACCGCCACCTGGCGCACGGTGCCGTCAGCATTGATGAGCGACTTCCCGCTCGCGTCGACGTCCTGCCAGATGTTCCAGCGGTTCGCGTAGTACTTGCGGCCCGCCTCGGTCGTGCCGTAGTTCCGGTCGTAGGTCTGCACGACGGTTCGGAAGAAGCCGAACTTCTTGAACCCGTCCACGCTCGCCGGCGAGCAGTCGCTGCCGCTGTACTGGCCGCCCGCGAGCTGAAAGGTCTGCGCCGTGCAGGGGAAGCCGTTCGGCAGGACGTTGAAGGGGTTGCCGCTGGCGTCGAGGATCGGGTACGTGTCGGGGTACTCGAGCGGCTGGTAGCTAGAGGGCTTCACGGCGCGGAACGAGTTGCGGATGCGGAGCTCGGCCGCGCCGCAGTCCCACGGCCCGCCGTCGTCGATGCCCGGATAGAGCGCGAGGCAGGCCTGATAGTCCGGCGTGCGCGTCTCCTTGTGCACGAAGTCGATGTAGTCGGAGGTGACGATGGGGCGGTCGGCGAAGTCCGGGTTCTTGTAGTCGAGCTCGCTGACGTGCCAATCGCTGGGGACGCTCGTCGTCGTCAGCCAGGGCGACGCCGAGGGATCCGTCGTGAGATCGGGCGGCGCGGCGTGGTTCGTCGACCAGTCGACGCGCATGTACTGCCGCTCGTCCCAAGGCCGGTCGGTCGTGTTCTCGCTGATGACGTTGGTCTGCTCGCCCGTGCCGGGGTTGTACTCGCGCTTGACGTCGAAGTGAGAGGAGATGCTGTACATCAAGACGGGCGTATCGGTGTTGTTGTTCGCGCCCGTGAACGGGTTCTCCGAGCCGGGCGCGTAGTCGTTGGCTCGGTACCCGAGCAGGTACT
This sequence comes from Polyangia bacterium, assembly GCA_036494575.1. GTDB lineage: Bacteria > Myxococcota_A > Polyangia > Fen-1088 > Fen-1088 > DASZFV01. The sequence continues at coordinate 7,213 of DASXOE010000018.1, forward strand.
TCTCCGTGATCTGGAAGCGAATCTTTTGCGTGTCCGTCTGGGTGCCCTCGAAGGACCAGGCGCTCGTCGGCGGCACGTTCACGAAGGTCTGTCGGTAGTAGTAGATCTTGGGCGCGCCGCTCGCGTCGAAGAGGATCGACTTGTCGATCTTGTCGGGCTGTGTCCGATCGACATCGCCTTGTCCCGCGCATCCCGCGAGTGACGCGAGGCCGGCGGCCATCGCGAACGAGAAGATCATTTTAGAGATGCGCGAGCTGGTCATCGGGAGCCTCCTACAGGGTTCCGGTCACACCCACGAGCAGCTGGGTGAAGTTGTTGGCGTTGGCACCGGAGAAGTCGAAGAACGGAAAACGCAGGCTTTGGTAGCGGGAGTCGAGGGCGGGCTGATAGCTCGCGACCCCGACGGACAGAGCGATGTGATCGGTGACGTCGTAGCCGGCCGAGACGATGCCCCAGGTGATGTCGCTGCGACCGGTCACGGTCTGGTTCGACGTGTTGAGCGCCTGCGGGTTCGGCATGTTGAGGAGCTGGTAGGTGGCGGCATCTACCGAGTACTTGAACTCGTTGAGGACGATGAGCGAGGCCGAGAGCGAGTAGCGGCCGCGCGACAGGCCGACCGAGCCCGAGGTCGCGAAGGCGAAGCTCGTGCTGAGCGGACCGCCGCAGCGATCATTTTCGGCGACGCCCGCGCTGCCGGCGTAGCCCGCGGGGCCGGTCGTGCGACAGCCCGTCGTGTCGCCGGGGAAGTTGCCGCGGATCGCGCTCGTGCGCAGGGCCTTCGAGAAACCCTCGCCCAGCGACACCGTCAGGTTCCAGCGCTTGCCCTGCGCGTCGGGTCGCCCGAATTCGAAGGCACGGTTCGCCGCGAGCGAGGCGCCGAGGGTCGTGATGAGGTGCGCGTAGCGGCTCTCGTACGACACCGGGATCGCGGCGCGCACGCCGCCCGAGAACTTCACCTTCGCGCGCGGCATCGTGTAGAGGTTCTTCGCGTTCAAATAGAGGTACGAGTCGAGCGGGTTGAAGCGCCGGCCGTTCGGCGTGTCGGGTGTCGTGTACTCCTCCTCGACGTACACGCGGCCGGCGAGCGCCAGCCGGTACTTGGTGCCGAGGTCGTACTGCGGGCGGAAGTAGAACGCGTTCGCGACGTACGGGTCGCGGTAGCCGCTCGTGTAGAAGGTGCCGCTGCCGACGTAGGTCGTGACCTCGGCGAACGAGCCGGCGAAGCGCTGCTCGAGCCAGGACTTTTTGTCGGCGGTCGAAGGCGTCGCGGTCAGCGTCCCGCTTTGATCACGCACCGCGCCTTGGCCCCAGGCGGCGGGCGCCGCGACGAAGGGCGCAAGTCCCGCCAAGGCTGCAACGAGACGCGCAAATTGTTGCCTCCGTTCCGTCAAGAAATCCTCCGGATGGCCGCGGGCCGTGAGTCTACCAGAGCCGTTCGAATGTGGACGCTGGAACAGAGTGTCGAGCCGTCTCGATTCGGCTCGTGTAGGTGTAGGTAGGACTTCGCGGTGGCTTGCCGCTCTTCTTGCCGTGCTCGGGGATCTCTGAGAGGTTCCTGCGCGCTCATGGCAAAGGGAATGTCGTCGTGGCTTCGGGGGCGCCGGGCCGTCCCGGGCGTCGTGGGCGTCCTTCTCTTAGTCGCACTAATAGTCGTTGGGCACACATCCGCACAGGCAGCCAAGCGCCGTGTGGGCATCAGCCTCGACGGACCGCACGCGAATTCGGTCCACGAAGTGATCGCGGCCACGCTCGAGCATCACGGCTTCGAGACGACCTCGGTGGACTTGGACGATGAATCCGAGAGCGCCATCGCCCAGGGAGCCAAGGAAGGCAAGCTGGCGGCCGTCCTGACGGGCGAAGTGCGCGAGGGCGGCAAGCGCCTCAAGTTGCGCGTCTACGGCGCGGGCGGCGACCTCATCGCCGAGAGCTCGTGGGCAGAGGCGGGCGGCGTCGAGAAGCTCGTCGCGGCCATCGAGCGGACGCTCTGGGCCCGCGTGGGCGGCCCTCTCGCGAAGGCGCGCGTGGGCGCGACGGACAAGGGCGACGCCACGACGGAAGCCAAGAGCGACAGGAAAGGCGCGCGCACGGACGAAGACGAGGACAAAGCCGAGCGCGAGGAGCGCCAGGAGGCGGCGAGGGCGAAGGCGGAGTCTTCCGACGAGGCAGAGGAGAGTCCCCCGCCGCGCAAGCGCCGGAAGAAGAGAGCGGCCGTCGAAGTCGAGGCCGAGGCGGCCGACGAGTCTCCGCGCGCCGCGGGGACGGCGCTCGACATCGCGGTCGGCCCGCGCTTGGTGTCGCACAGCATCGTGTGGAACCCGCTCGCTCCATCGCTTTATGCATACTCGCTGGCCCTCTCCCCGTCGCTGGGGGGCTCCATCGCCTGGTACCCGGCGGCGCACGTCACGGGCGGCTGGGCCTCGAACCTCGGCCTCGCGAGCTCGATCGAATACACACCGGGCCTCGTCTCGCAGACGAGCGACGGGCTGCGGTACCCCACGACGGAGAGCGACTACTCGGGCGGTGTCCGCGGCCGGCTCCTCGCGGGTGCCTTCCAGGCTGCGCTCACGCTGGGTGGCGGCCAGCACACGTTCATCCTGCACAGCGACGGAGCTGCGCAGCGCGCCTTGCTCATGTCTCTGCCCGACGTGAAGTACACGTACCTGCGCGCCGGCCTCGACGTGCGCATCGCGCTGCCCGCCAACGTCGCGCTCATGTTGGGCGGCGGCTACCGCTATGTCCTCTCCGCCGGCGACCACAACTACCTCCTGCAGGCGAGCTCGTACTTCCCGAATGCGACGTTCCTGGCCTTCGACGTCACCGCCTCCGCGGCTTACAGGTTCCTACCCGCCGTCGAGGCCCGCGCGGGCTTCGACCTGCGCCGGTATCAGATGACGGCCGGGGCGAACAACGACATGGTCGACTCCGCGACGGACCAATACGTCTCGTACTGGGTCCAGATCGCCGTGCTCATCGACGGCTTCGCGGCGGGCCAGGGCGGACCGCCCGTCTCGTCCCGAAGGGCCCACCCGCGCGCCCGCGCCGACGGGGACGAATCGTCCGAGGCGCCCGAAAAGGTGGAGAAACCCAGGAAGCGCCGGGACGACGACGAATAACGGCGGCTGCTGGTTCAAGAAAAAACGGCGTCCTGACGATCCCCAGAGTGCTGCCGGTGGGAAACCGGCCTCTTTCAGGGAGAAAAGACCCAATGCTGACTGGCGTCGTGAGCGCACTGATGGTCGTTGCCGGTGGTGCCTGCGCGATCGCGGGCTACATGGTTGGGTCGTGGCGGCAACGAATGGCCCTGGACCTGGACATGGACGGCGATGACGACGATTCGCGCGAGCGCTTCCTGGACCTCCTCGAGACCCTTCGTGACGAGAAGGGCCGCGACAACCGACCGAATTAGGCCAGGCGGGCGGTCTTGAGGGCCGTCAGGATCACGCGGGTCGCGGGGCTTTGGTTCAGCGTGTAGAAGTGCACGCCGGGCGCGCCGCCGTGTAGGAGCTCCACGCACTGCGCGGTGGCGTGGGCCACGCCCAGCGCGGCGACGGCCGCGTCGTCACCGCGGCAGCGATCGAGCTCGGCGAACAACGTGGCCGGGATGGTCGCGCCTCCGAGCTTGGTCATGCGCTCGACGCTCGCGAGGTTGCGGATCGGCATGATGCCGGGGACGATCGGCACGGAGACGCCCGCGGCGCGGGCGCGCGTCACGAAGTCGAAGTAGACGCGGTTGTCGAAGAAGATCTGCGTGACGACGAAGTCGAGGCCCGCGTCGACCTTGTGCTTGAGGTTCGCGATGTCTCGGTCGAGGTCGCGGCACTCGACGTGACCCTCGGGGTAGCAGGCCCCGCCCACGCAGACGCGATCGGCGTGGCGCGAGCGGATGAAGGCGATGAGGTCGTTGGCGTAGCCGAAGCCGCCCTCGGTGCGCACGAACTTCTCCTGCCCCAGGGGCGGGTCGCCGCGCAACGCCATGATGTTCTCGATGCCCGCGGCCGTGAGGCGGTCGAGCACGCCGCCGATCTCTTCCTTCGTGGCGCCCACGCAGGTGAGGTGCGCCATGGCGGTGATGTGCGCCTCGCGCTGGATCCACTGAACGAGCTCGATGGTCTTGCCGCGCGTCGAGCCGCCGGCGCCGTAGGTCACCGACACGAAGGCGGGCGCGAGATCGCTGAGCTCGCGAATGGTGCGCTCGAGCGCGGCGACGCCGGCGTCGCTCTTGGGCGGGAAAAACTCGAAGGAGAAGACGCGGCGGCCGCCCGACCGAAACAGCTCTCCGATCTTCAAGAAGCGACCTTTCGCGGCAGGTCCTGGGCGAGGCCGTCGGCCAGGCGGGCGAGGCGGGCCTCGGCGTAGGCCTCGTCGACCTCGAAGGTCTCGCCCTTGAGCTCGGGCGCGTCGAACATGACGTCGTGGCAGATCTCCTCGATGAGCGTGCGCAGGCTGCGCGCGCCTGTCTTGCGCCGCAGACAGTAGGCGGCGATGGCGCGCAGGGCGCCTTCCGTGAAGCGCAGGTCGACGCCGTCCAGCTTCAGCAGCGCCTGGTACTCGCGCACGACCGCGTCGGGCGGGACCGTCATGATGCTGAGCAGATCGTCCGAGGACAGCGCCTCGAGCTCGACGCGCACGGGGACGCGGCCCAGGAACTCCGCGAGCAGGCCGTAGTCGAGCAGCTCCTTCTCGGTGACGCGGCGGGTGGGCGCGCGCCCGTGGCCGTCCGACGCGTCGGCGCCGAAGCCGACGGCCCGGGGCTCGTCGACGAGCCGCAGATCACCGAACGTGCCGGCCGCGATGAACAGGATGTCCTGCGTGTCGACGACCACGAAGTCGTGCTTGTTCCAGTGCTGCGTGACGTTCAGCGGCGCGAACACCTCGCGGCCCTCGAGCAGCTTGAGCAGCGCCTGCTGAACGCCCTCGCCGCCGATGTCGCGCGAGCCGGCGCCCGTGCGCGCGCCCTGGCTGCGGCGGGCGATCTTGTCGATCTCGTCGATGAAGATGATGCCGCGCTGGGCGAGCTCGACGTCCTGTTCGGAGCGGTGGAGCAGCTCCCCGATCATGACCTCGACGTCCTTGCCGTAGTAGCCGGCCTCGGTGTACTCGGTGGCGTCGGCGACGGCGAACGGGACGTCGAGGCACCGCGCGAGAGTGCGGGCCAGGTGCGTCTTGCCCGAGCCCGTGGGGCCGACGAGCAGCAGGTTGGACTTCTTGAGGAGCCGCTTGCCGGCGACGCCCTTTTGCGCGCACCGCTTGAGGTGGTTGTAGGCGGCGATGGCGACGGTGCGCTTGGCGCGCTCCTGGCCGATGACGGAGCGGTCGAGGTACTCGAAGATCTGCCGCGGCGTGAGAATCGCGGGACCTTCGGTGTCTGGCCGGGCGATCTCCTGCCGGGCGGCGAGGCGGGGCTGGCTCTTCATTCCGCGGCGAGTATCCCATCGGCCGCGGGGCCTCGCTAGTGAGCCAGGCTGATTGTTCGAATTGTCAGCGTCAGGAAACTTGAATCCGCTGGCGGAGAGCGTCCCATTCACGCTAGAAACCCCGCCATGAGCATCATGAGCAAGGCCATCATCGAGAGCGTCCTCGCGCGGGAGATCCTGGATTCGCGCGGCAATCCCACCGTCGAGGTGGACGTCACGCTCGAGTCCGGCGTCGTCGGGACGGCGGCCGTGCCTTCGGGCGCGTCGACGGGCGAGCACGAGGCGCTCGAGCTGCGCGACGGCGACAAGAGGCGCTACCTCGGCAAGGGCGTCCTCAAGGCCTGCGAGAACGTCGCGACGATACTGGGGCCGATCGTCGTCGACCGCGACGCCTTCGACCAGGCCGGCCTCGACGCCGCCATGCTGACCGCCGACGGCACGCCCAACAAGGGCAAGGTCGGCGCGAACGCCATGCTGGGCGTCTCGATGGCGGCGGCGCGCGCGGCGGCCAGCGAGCTCGGCCTGCCGCTCTACAAGTACCTCGGCGGTCCGGGCGCGCGCGTCCTGCCCGTGCCGCTCATGAACATCATCAACGGCGGCGCGCACGCCGACAACTCGCTCGACTTCCAGGAGTTCATGATCGTCCCCAAGGGGCTGCCGAGCTTCCGCGAGGCGCTGCGCGCGGGCGCCGAGGTCTTCCACACGCTCAAGAAGATCCTGCACGACCGCAAGGCGTCGACCGGCGTGGGCGACGAGGGCGGCTTCGCGCCCGACCTGCCGGGCGCCGAGGCGGCCTGCGCCGTCGTCATCGAGGCCATCGAGAAGGCCGGCTACAAAGCGGGCAAGGACGTCGCGCTCGCGCTCGACGTCGCGTCGTCGGAGCTGTGGGACAAGGGCAGCAAGACCTACAAGCTCGAGGGCGAGGGCAAGGAGCTCGACGCCAAGGGCATGGTCGAGTTCTACAGGAAGCTCTGCGAGCAGTTCCCCATCGTTTCGATCGAGGACGGCATGGCGGAGAACGACTGGGACGGCTGGGCGGCGCTCACGAAGGCCATGGGCGATCGCGTCCAGCTCGTCGGCGACGATCTCTTCGTCACCAACACGGAGCGCATCAAGACGGGCATCGAGAAGGGCGCGAGCAACAGCTTGCTCGTCAAGGTGAACCAGATCGGCACGCTCACCGAGACCATCGATTCGGTCGAGATGGCGCACCGCAACGGCTGGACGACGATCATCTCGCACCGCTCGGGCGAGACCGAGGACACCTTCATCGCCGACTTCGCCGTCGCCATGCGCTCGGGCCAGATCAAGACCGGCTCGCTCGCGCGCTCCGAGCGCGTCGCCAAGTACAACCGCCTGCTCCGCATCGAGCAGGACCTCGAGGGCGCCGCCATCTGGGGCGGGACGATCTGACGGGGTCTGGCTCGCTGCCGCTCGCAGACCCCGGGCCCCCTCGCTCCGCGTGGCGAAGCCACGCTGCGCTCGCGCCGTGAGGCGACGGTTGAACGGTATTCTCTCTCTCCCGCTCGCGGGAGAGGGCTGGGGTGAGGGGCGGAAACAGGCGGTCTGCGCAGAACTAAGTAGACTGTCGGCTTGGCTGCTCCGCCCTTCCGCACCGTCGAGCTGTCCGACCCGCGCTTCGAGCGCGACGGGCTGCGGTTCGTCACCGTCAAGAGCGTCGCGCTCGGGCGCCGCGCGGACGTCACCGTGTACGTCCCGCCCGGCGGAAACGACCCCCTGCCGCTCGTGGTCCTCCTGCACGGCGTGTACGGCAGCCACTGGTCGTGGTCGCTGCGCGGCGGCGTGCACCTCACGGCCGCGCGCCTCATCGAGACGGGCGAGCTGCCACCGGTCGCGATCGCCATGCCCTCGGACGGCCTGTGGGGCGACGGCAGTGGCTACGTCTCTCACGACGACGCCGACTACGAGCGCTGGATCGTCGACGAGGTGCCGGCGGCGGCCGCGCTCGCCGACGAGCGTGTCACCGACCGGTCGCTCGTCTTCCTGGCCGGTCAGTCGATGGGCGGTTTCGGCGCGTTGCGCCTCGGCGCGAAGTACGCGGCGCGCTTCGCGGGCATCTCGGCGCACTCGGCCGTCACGACGATCGCGCGCCTGCACGAATCAGTCGAGGAGCCGCTCGAGGACCTGCCGTCGTTCGGCCTGGCGGACGGCACGGCGCTGCACTGGCTCGAAGCCCACGCCGCGCGCCTGCCGCCGCTGCGCTTCGACTGCGGCACGGGCGACGGCCTGCTCGCGGGCAACCGCGCCCTGCACGCCGCCCTCGAGGCGCGCGCCATCGAGCACGTCTACGAAGAGTTCCCAGGCGGCCACGACTGGCCCTACTGGAAGCTCCACGTCGCCGACAGCTTGCGGTTCTTCGGGGCGCTCATCGAGGACGAGGGCGTCGTACCCCCACATTGAGGGGAGCGTATCGAGAATCGACCCCGGTATACTGGTTCGATGCGAGTCCTTCGGCTACATATCTCGCGATTCAAGTCGATCAAGGCGCTGGATCTCCAATGCCGGAAGGTCAATGTCTTCATTGGTCCTCCCGACACTGGAAAGTCGAACATTCTCGATGCGCTCAGTTTTCTATCGCATCTGGGATGGGCTGCTCCCCTAGGTCAGTCCCTGCGTCTGACAAAAGATCAAGGCTTCGAGCCTCTCTTTTTTCGACAGTTCTTCGATCAGCCGATCACGATAAGGATCGACGAGGTCGAAGTGTCTGCATCTCTTCAGGGAACGGAGCGGCGACTTGAGCTCAAGCTTTCAATCCCCGAGATTCCTCCCATCCGACTGAACGTGGGCGACCAATTTAGCAATGGTCCAGCTTTCCTTCGAGAGATTCGCTTCTACGCCTTTGCGGGTGTCGAGCCGTGGACTTATCACACGGGTTTTTTTGACGGCGAGCGGATCATCACGCCTCCCCATGGAGCCAACCTCATCTACATCGGTCGTCACAACGAGGCCGTCTACAATCTACTAAAGGAGCAGGTCGCGAACATAGGGTGGAAGCTCCGATTCGATCAGCAGACGAAGAGATTTCGTCTCTCGGAGGTTCGCCCTGATGACATTATTGACTACAACCTCGAGGTCCTATCAGACAGCATCAAGCGGTTCTTTTTTTATAGTGCGACTCTCGTGGCGTCCCGGGATGCGGTACTTGTTTTCGATGAGCCGGACGTCCAGGCATTCCCGCCTTATCCCAAGGAACTCGGACGAATGATCGCTGAGGATGAAACGAACCAATTCTTTCTCACGACGCACAACCCTTATATCTTGGCCGAGCTTGCTGAGAAGACGCCGAAAGACGACCTTGCGATTTTCTATTGTCGTCGTGGCGAAGAGGATGGAACTCAAGCGCGCCTTCTACATGAGAGCGAGGTTGCCCAGATCATCGATTGGGGTGCCAGCACGTTCTTCAACCTGAAGAAGTTCGACTGGTGAAACTGCGGGTCGCCGTTGAGTGCTTTGCAGATCTCGACCTGCTCGAGTTCCTTCGCGATCACTGTGACCTGCCAAACTTGGTGGACCACCACGCCTACAGCCAGGGCGAAGTTGTCAAAGCTGTCTTCGAGAAGGGTAGAGCTGACGTTGGGATCGTCGACGAGGATCCCAACCGGTCGCATCACTCCTTGCGGGACAGAATGAAGATCATCCGCACTGGCGTAGATGTGGACGTCCACGAACTCGGGGGCCGCCGTCTCCTTGTCGTGAAGCCGGAGCTAGAAAAATCTTTCGTACGAGCCATGAGCAGGATCAAGCAGGAGTCCCATTTCAAGACATCGAGCGAGATGCATCGCGTGCTCTCGTCGCAGACATCTCGGCAGCACGATCGCTTCAAGGCCGAGTTGATGCACTTGCGCGACGCGTATGCGTCCAAGAAGATTAAAAATCTCGTGTCTGAGCTTGCCGACGCGCTTCGCGAAGTTGTGTCGTAGCGTCAGGCTTCAGACAGGATGTTGCGGGCGATGACCATGCGCTGGATCTGGCTCGTGCCCTCGTAGATCTGCAGGAGCTTGGCGTCGCGCATGAGCTTCTCGACGGGGTAGTCCTTGGTGTAGCCGTAGCCGCCGAAGATCTGCACGGCGTCGGTTGCGACGCGCATCGCGGCGTCGGCGCCGTAGGCCTTCGAGTAACTCGACACGATGGAGTCGAGCTTGCCTTGGTCGATGCTCCAGGCCGCCTTGTGGCACAAAAGGCGCGTCGACTCGTAGGCGATGGCCATCTCGGCGAGCATGAACTGCACGGCCTGGTGCTGCCCGATGGCCACGCCGAAGGCCTTGCGCTCGAGGGCGTACTTGCGGGACTCGTCGAGGGCGCGGCGGATGAGACCGGACGCGCCCGCCGCGATCCACGGGCGCGAGCGGTCGAAGGTGCGCATCGCGACCTTGAAGCCCTCGCCCTCGGGCCCCACGACGTTCTTCTTGCCGAGCTTGACGTCCTCGAACAGCACGTCCGTCGTGTTCGAGGCGCGCTGGCCCATCTTGTTCTCCTTCTTGCCGACGGACACGCCGGGCGTGTCGCGGTCGACGACGAAGCAGGTGATGCCCTTGTGGCGCTGCGTGCTCTCCTCCCGCGCGAAAACCGTATAGAAGCTCGCGACGCCGCCGTTCGTGATCCAGCGCTTCTGTCCCGTGAGGACGTACTCGTCGCCGACCTTCTTGTACTTCGACTTCATGCCGGCGACGTCCGAGCCCGCGTCCGGCTCCGAGCAGCAGTAGGCCGCGAAGATCGGCTCGGCGAGCAAGCGGCCGAAGTGATGCTTCCTCTGCTCCTCGGTGCCCGCGAGGATGAGCGGCATCGTGCCGAGCATGTTGCCCGCCATCGTCGTGTTGACGCCCGTGCAGCCGTACGAGATCTCCTCGAGCACGAGGCAGTGCGACAGACACGACAGGCCGAGACCGCCGTAGGCCTCGGGGATCTCGCAGTTCATGAGGCCGGTTTCCCAGCCCTTGCGGCAGATGTCCTTGGGGAACGTGCCCTCCTCGTCGAGCTGACCCGCGACGGGGACGATCTCCTTGCGCGCGAACTCCCGCGCCGTGTCAATGAGCTGCTGCTGCTCCTCCGAGAAATCGAAGCTCGGCATCGCCGCAGTATACGGCTTCCCCCCGACCGCGGACTAATGTTAGTCGTTGGTGCAATGCCCGCTCTGTATCTGGACGAGTTCATCCGCGAGCTGCGTCGTGACGGGGACCCCGCCTTTCGCGCGCACCACACCTCACCGGTGATCATCGTGACGCGCGCCGCGGGGGAGCTGAAGGAGGACGCGCCCGTCGAGACGACCGTCATGGCGGAGACCTCGGGCTGGCGCATCCAGCAGGTGTCGCTCCTGAATCGCGTCTTCGCCGTGAGCCGCGGCGCCTTCGAGAAAGACGCGCCCATGGTGCTGGGCCGCGGCGACCAGGCCGACATCCTCATCCCCGACAGCTCGATCTCCAAGCGGCACTGCCTCTTCGAGGCCAAGCCCGAGGGCACGACCGTCACGGACTGCGGCTCGACCAACGGGACGACGATCGGCGGCACAGCGGTTCCAGCCAACCAACCCGTGCTGCTCAAGGGCGGCGACACTCTCAGCGTGGGGAACTTCTCGTTCCTCTTTCACACCGCCGACAGCTTCGTCGCGTACCTCAAGCACGTCGTGAAGATCTGATCTATCTCCTCGGGACCCTGGGAGGGTCCCGAACCCCCGGCGCTCGGGGTCAGGGCGCGGGCTTTTCGGCCTTGGCGGCCTCGCGCTTCGCGCGGCGCGCTTCGCGCTCGTCGGCCTTCTTCTGCTCGAACGCGATGGCGTCGCGCGTGGCCTTCGAGCCGAAGATGAAGCCGAGCGCGATCCCGAGCACGAAGATCACCGGAATGTAGATGAAGTGAGAGGAGGGCGGCGTGCCGATCGCGAGCGCCGAGAGCATCTTAGCGCTTGCCGGCGGCGTCGAGCTTGCGGCGCAGCTCGTCGAGCTCGCCGCGCACGCGTCCCACGCCGCGGGCGATGAACACGACGTAGGCGAGAATGGCGATCCAGATGAAACCGTAGGCGATGGCGACGAAGGGACCAGCCGGCACGTCCTCGCTCGCCTTGCCCTCGACCTTGACGAACTCCTGCGCGAGCGCGAGCGCGGGGAGGAGGGCGGTGACGGCCAGGGCCACGAGCGCCGCGAGACGGCGCCTGACGAGACTGCCTCCCGGCAGACGGCGTTCGGATCGTTCGAGCGTGTTCATGTGCGGGCCTCCAGCAGGTCCTCGGTTTCGAGCTTCAAGGTCGCGACCTCGGAGCGCGCGGCTTCGAGCCTGTAGCGCAGCGCGAGCAGCAGGCCCCACACGACCGTCATGAGCAGGAACGCGCTCCAGAAGGCCGGACGCATGCGGGGGTCGAGCCTGGGCACGACCGTCGTCTGCGGGTGGACGGTCCGCCAGATGTCGACGCTCTTGTAGACGAGGGGTACGTCGACCGCCGCGAAGAGCGCGAGCGCCGCCGCGAGCTTGCGCGCGCCCGGTCCGCCGTAGCGCCGCGCGAGCAGGTACGCGATGAGGATCAGAAACAGCAGCAGGGAGCTCGTGAGCCGCGCGTCCCACTGCCAGTACACGCCCCAGGCCTTGCGCCCCCAGAGCGGACCGGACACGAGGACGCAGGCGCCGAAGACGACGCCCAGCTCGCCCGCGGCCGCCGCGAGCCAGTCGCCGCGCTCCGAGCCCTTGAAGAGGTAGGCGACGCTGCCGGCCGCGCAGGCGAACGTCGAGAGGAACAGCATCGTCGCGCAGGGAACGTGGAAGTAGAAGATCTTCTGGACGAAGCCCATGACGGGCTCGAGGGGCGCCGCGAGGATCAACCCCGGCACGAAGAGGAAGCCAGCCGCGGCGAGGACAGTCGCGGCCACGAATCCGGGACCGAGGGCGCGCATGGCAGCTTTATACTACGCCGCGTGACCGACGACAGCGCCCTCTCCGCATTTCGCCCCGTGCCGCGCACCGGCGTCATTTACGTCACGACGGAGGCCGGCCGCCTCGGGTTTCGCCCGACGGGGCCCGGCGCCGCCGAATGGTGCAACCTCGGCCAGGGACAGCCGGAGACCGGCCCCCTGCCGGGCGCTCCCGCGCGCGTGCACGACGTCTCGATCGAGGTCGACGATCAGGAGTACGCGCCGGTCCCCGGGATCTGGGAGCTGCGCGAGGCCATCGCCGACCTCTACAACCGCCTCTATCGCCGCGGCCTTCCCTCGCAGTACAGCGCGGAGAACGTCAGCGTCTGCGGGGGTGGCCGCGCCTCGCTCACGCGCGCCGCGGCCAGCCTCGGCCACGTCAACCTCGGCCACTTCTTGCCAGACTACACCGCCTACGAAGAGCTGCTGGACATCTTCAAGGCCTTCACGGCCATCCCCATTCTGCTCGAGGGCAGGCGCGGCTACGAGCTGCCCGTCGAGGAGCTGCGGCGGGAAGTTTACGGTCGCGGCCTGTCGGCGCTGCTCTTGTCGAACCCGTGCAACCCGACGGGCAAGCTCGTGCAAGGCGAGGAGCTCGCGCGCTGGGTCGACCTCGCGCGCGAGCTCGACTGCGCGCTCCTGCTCGACGAGTTCTACTCGCACTACGTGTGGAGCGGACGCCCGGGCGAGCTCGCCGTCGAGAGCGCGGCCCGCTACGTCGAGCACGTCGACCGCGACCCGGTCGTCATCTTCGACGGCTTCACGAAGAACTGGCGCTACCCCGGCTGGCGCGTCACGTGGACGGTCGGTCCGCGCAAGGTCATCGACGCCGTGTCGAGCGCGGGCTCGTTCCTCGATGGGGGCGGTTCGAAGCCGCTGCAGCGCGCGGCCATTCCGCTGTGCTCGGAGGCGCACGTCATCGCCGAGACCAACGCCATCCAGGCGGCGTTTCGCGCAAAGCGTGATCGCCTGCTCGCGGGCCTCGCGCGGCTCGGCGTGGGCACGGACCGCGCGCCCGACGGGACCTTCTACGTCTGGGGCAAGGTCGACGGCCTGCCGCCGCCCCTCAACGACGGCATGGGATTCTTCCGCGCAGCCCTGGCCAAGAAGGTCATCGCCGTCCCGGGCGAGTTCTTCGACATCAACCCCGGCAAGCGCCGCAGCCAGCACGCGTCGCGCTTCCGCGGCCACGTGCGTTTCTCGTTCGGACCCTCGATGGAGACGCTCGAGACGGCCCTCGGCCGCCTCGAGGCCCTCATCGCCGAGGCCGCGCGCGGCGGCTGACCCGACCGCCCGCGTTCAGGCTCTCGAAGGCCTCAGTTTTTACAGCAGAGCACGCCGCCGCGGCTCGAGCTCTGTTTCGTGACGACGGTGTACTCGTCGTTGGCCGTGCCGATGGGACCGTCCGCGCACTCCCACGGGTAGAGGCTCTGGCAGTCGCTGTCGCGCAACATGTGCGTGAACGGCGCGCAGTCCTTGTCGGCCACGCTTCCCACGATTCCGCAGCCGTAGAGGTTGTTCGTGCCGGGATAGGTATTGGTGGTGTCGCAGGTCGCGCCGTTCGAGCGCTGCCGGGTCACGAAGAAGACAGGAATCTCTCCGGAGGGTGCGATGGCGTCGTTGCAGCCGGCGTTCGCCGTCGCCACCGCCACGGCGTGCGCCGATTCGCACACGTGCCAGCCCAGCGCGCACAGATCGGCGACGGAGCATCCCCGGCCATCGGACTTGTCACCGTCGTTCCCCGCGCTCCGCTCGCACTGCGGCGTGAGCGACGCCATCGACGCGAGGCCGGGCACGTCCCACGCGCCGGAGCAGGCCGCGATGTTCGGGTACGTGCCCACGTCGACGAAGCCTTCGCGCGTTCCGTCGGAGCATCCGGCGCTCGCCGCCTGTCCCGCGGCTCCCGCCGTGCCCGCGCCGCCGGCGCCGCCGATGCCGCCGACGCCGCCCGTGCCGCCGACGCCGCCCGTGCCGCTCGCGCCGCTCGCGCCGCCGGCGCCGCCCGATGCGCCCCCGGTGCCGCCGCTCGCCGAACCGGCCGTGCCAGGCGATCCGGCAACACCAGTCGGATTCGTCCCGCCCGCGCCGCCGCCCGAGGCGCCCCCCGCCGCCGCGCTCCCCGCGGCGCCGCCCGTCGAGGAATCGCTCACGGAGGCGTCGGCCATCGGCTGGCCCGCGCCGCCTGTCATACCAGCCATCGACAGGCTGCCGCCGGTTCCAACGGGGTCAGGGCTGGTTCCCCCAGCGCCCGCCCCGCCCGCCGTCCCCGCCGCGCTCATGCCAGCGCTTCCTTGAGGGTGACCGGCAGCCCCGGAGGGGACGTGACCTGCGTCGATCGATTCTACGCCGTGCAGCCCGTTATCGTTGAGGGAGCACGAGGCGATCCACGCCACCAACGCCCCCGCGAGCAGGTTCCGGTGCACCACCTGCATGTTCTTCGATTTTACGCAGGGCGCGGCGCGGTCACAAGCCGTTCCACAGCGCGCGGCGCGTCGCGCGCGCCGAATTCCTTACGCCGAATTCCTTACGTGGGCTCACTTCGACCTACGTACCGTTCGCACCGCGCTACTCACCTGTGACGACCGGCTCGAACGCCCAGATCCCGAGGGTTACGAAGATCACATCGACGGCGACGAGGAACTGGGTCCAAAAGCGCGCCCCGTCGAGGTCGGGCGAGAGGGGATCGATGAGCTGGGCCGTCCCGCGCGCGCCCGCGATGACGATGGGAACGATGATGGGGTAGAGCAACGTCGCGAGCAGCACGTCGCGGCTGCGCGAGCGCAGGAGGGCGGCCGAGAACACGCAGCCCACGGCCGCGAAGCCGATCGTGCCGAGCACGAGCAACGTCGCGACGGAGCCGAGCTGCTCGGCGACCTTGTTCGAGAACAGGAGCCCCGCGAGGAACGTCAGCACGACCTCGACGACGAGCATGAGCGCCACGGTCGCCGCGAGCTTGCCGAGGTAGATGGCGGCGCGCGACGTGGGCGACAGCAGGAGCGACCGGATGGCCTCGCCGTCGCGCTCTCGGTCGAAGGTACGGCCGAGGCCGACCGTCCCGGAGACGACGACCGCGATCCACAAGATGCCCGCGGTCACGGGCGCCGGGGGCCGCGCGTCGCCCACGACGAACGCGAAGCTGAAGATCAGCACGACGACGACGGCGAGGAAGGTCATCGTGGCGAGGATCTCGCGGCTGCGCCACTCGATGCGCAGATCCTTGGCGGCGATGCGCACGACCTGGCGCCAGAAGGACGGGGCGACGGACGGTGCCGCCGCGACGGCCGGCGTTCCGGCGTTCGCCGCGGCGTCAGGCATGCGTGCGCTCCGCGTAGAGCGCGCGCAGCGTGTCGGCGCCGAAGCCTCCGGCGCGGCTCTCGTCGTGGACGACGCGTCCACGGCGCAGCACGACGACGTGCTCGGCGACCGCCGCCGCGGCCTCGAGATCGTGCGTCACGAGCACGACGACGCGACCGGCGTCGCGCTCGGCGCCGAGCTCGGTCTGCAGCCAGGCCGCGCCCGCGGGGTCGAGGGCCGCGGCCGGCTCATCGAAGAGCAAGAGCTCAGGCTCGTGCAGGAGGGCGCGCGCCAGGGCCAGGCGCTGCGACATGCCGCGCGAGAACGTGCGCGCGGGCGCGAGGGCCGCGACGTCAGCCAGGCCGACGCGCGCGAGCATGGCCTCCGCGCGCGCCGCCGCGTGCGCGACGCCGTAGAGCTCGGCGAACAGCGTGAGGTTCTCGCGCGCCGTGAGCTCGCCGTAGAGCCCGGGCTCGTGGCCGACGTACCCGATGCGCGCGCGCGCCTCCGAGGCGCGGCCGAGCATGATCTCACCCCAGCTGACGTCGCCTGCCGACGGCGGCACGAGGGTCGACAAGATCCCGAGCAAGGTCGTCTTGCCCGCGCCGTTCGGTCCGAGGATGGCGCTCACCTGCCCGGGCGCGAAGGTCGTGCTCACGTCGACGAGCGCGCGCCGGCCCGCGTACGTCTTGCCGACCTGCCGCAGGGCGAGCGAGCCCGTCGCCGTCATGGCGCGCGCTGCTCTTCGAGGGCGGCGAGCTGCTGGTAGACACCCTCGAGCTTGCCGACGAGCTCGCGACGTCGCTCGGGCGTCGCGCCCAAGACGCCCGAGCGCGCTTGGCGCTCGACGGAGACGAGCTCGGCGAAGAGGATCTCCCGCCGCGCCGTGAGCCGGTCGCGCTCACTGACGGCCGCTTTTCGCGCCTCGCCCTTCGGCCGGCGCCCGAACGCGATGGCCGCGCCGATGAGCGCCAGCGTGAGGACGCCCGCGACGGTGCGCCCCGTGTGGTCCGTCGAGGGCAGCCCCGTGACGGTGAACGAGATGACGCCGCCGGGCGCGACGGCGGCG
This sequence comes from Polyangia bacterium, assembly GCA_036494575.1. Taxonomy (GTDB): domain Bacteria; phylum Myxococcota_A; class Polyangia; order Fen-1088; family Fen-1088; genus DASZFV01. The sequence continues at coordinate 23,904 of DASXOE010000018.1, forward strand.
CCGGGCATGACCCAGTATTTTCGGCCGTTCAGCTCGCGCGACGCGCGCGCGCCCACGCCCGTCCCCGCGATCTGGAGGCCCGGAATCTGTTCGGTGATGAGCGTGAAGAGGCCGATGCCTGTGGGCACGGGCTGAACGAATTCGCGCGCGTCACCGTGGTAGGGCATGACGAAGCCGAACGACACTTCGTTGCCGGCGGTCTTGGCGTCGACGTCTCCGAGCGTGCTCTTCGGCGAGATCACGCCGTGAATCGCGACGCCGCGGTTCTGGCGGATCTCCAACTTGTGGTCGCCCTGGCCCGCCTCCGCGCCCGTGAACTCGGCGGGCAGCGGGATCTCGATGGCGCCGGGCCCGGGGTCGAAGAGCTTCGGGGAGTTGTTCTCGAGCGGCAGGATCTCGAGGAACTGGAGCGTATCCTCGCGCATCTGCAAAATTATGCGCGCGCCCTCACCGATCGTGATGACCGATGGATCGCTCGTGCGCTCGAGCGCGTGGATCTCGGCGCGCGTGCCGCCGTCTTCGGGCATCGCGAAGGGACCGGTCCCGATGTGCATCCCCTTCCAATCCGTGACGGCGGCGTAACCCGTCGTCTTGCCCGTCGGCAGATCGGTGAAGCGCGCGACGCCCGACGCGTTGCTCTGGGCGTGGCGGACCTCGACCTTGTTCGAGGTGTCGACCGAGCCGAGCGTCACGGGATGGTTCGGGATCGGGCGGCCGTTCTCGTCGATGAGCGTGACCTCGAGCGTCTTCGCGGGAAGCGAGGCGTCGGCCCGCGCCGAGCCCGTCGTCGAGCCGATCGCGAACGCTGGGCTGCCGGCCGCCGCGGCGTCGGACGGGGCCTCCTCGGCGGAGGCTGGGCCGAGCGCCGCGATGAGCATCGTGCGCACGCCGCCTTGCGCGGGGATGGGGAAGCTCACGGTCTTGAGGGACTCGCCGTCGACGGTGACCTCAGCGTGGAACTCGTCGCCGGGCGCGAGGCTCTCGAAGAGGGCGCGGCCGCCGGCGTCGGTCTTGGCGGTCCGCTTGCGCAGGTCGCCGCCGGCGTTCTTGGTGATGGCGACCACCTCGACGCCGGCCACGGCGTTCGCCGGGATCTTGCGCGCGACGCGCACGCTCACCGTCCCCGCCGCCATGCCCTGATCCGGCAGCGGCTGACCCGAGATCGCGCGCAGGTTGGGCATGCCGCCGCCTCCGGCCGCGAACGGTTGGGCCGCCGCGCGCGGGGCCGCGAGCCCGAGCGCGACCACGCTCAGGAGGACTTGAGCTTCTCGCCGCATCTCTTGCAGAACTGCGCGTCGTCGTCGTTGCGCGCGCCACAGGATTTACAGACGCCAGCGGCCAATTGCAATTGCTCCTGCGCCGGCGCGGCGTCGGCCGCGCTCTCGGCCCGCGGAGCCGGGCTCTCGGGCGCGACGGTCGCCTCGGCGATCACGACCCGATCGCGCAGCTCGCGCTCGATGAGGGGGCGGAAGTTGTCGCCCGCCTCGAGCTCGCCGATGAGGCGCAGCGCGCGCGTCCGGTACCGCTCGACCATCTCTTTGTAGTCGGGCTCCGCGATCTTGCGCATCTGGTAGTCGAGCTCGACCTCCTTGATGGCCTTGAGCACGAGCTGCTTCTCGCGCTCGAGCTCCTTGAGACGTCCGCTCGAGCGCGGCGCCACGGCTTGCGCGGCCAGCTCGGCGCGCGAGAGCGGATCGAGCATGCGCCAAAGCGCGATTCCCGAGAGCACGAGCGTGAGCCCGCCGAGGCCCAACATGACGAGCGGCGGTCCGAAGCGCATGTGCATGACGCCGACCCCGTAGCCGAGGGCGATGACGCCGCCGCCGAGGCCCGTTGCGAGCACGGGGACGCGCCGCCGCGCGCGCCGCCTGGCGTTAGACGAAGCGTCGGACGCGGCCGCGGCGGACTCGGTCGTGCGCGCCGGGTTGCCCGCCGAGAGGATCTGTTCCTTCAAGCTGTTTCTCGCACGCTGGTCCTCGCAAACCGGATCTGGTCAGTCCAGGTTGCGCAGCTCGTCTTCGAGCTTGTCGGCGAGCTCGGAGTCCTCGGCGAGCGCGCTCGGCGGCCTCGCGACGGGCGCGTTCGGCGCCGGCGGCCGGCGCGTGATCCGCCAGGCGCCGTAGACCATGCCGACGGCCGCGAGCGTTCCGAGGCTGTAAGGCAGCAGCCAGGCCAGGCGGTTGAAGCCTTTGTCGATGGGCGACGCGAGGGCGATCTGGCTGCCGTACTTCTTGATGAAGTACTGGATGATCTGATCGCGCGTCTGCTGCTGGTCGAGCAGGCGGCGAATCTCGATGCGGTCCTGGATGGCGTGGCCGCAGTTCTCGGAGGCGCACTCGATGAGCATGTGGCGGCAGCTTCCGCACTGGCAGACGATGTTGCGCACGAGCCAGTTCTCGTCGACGCCCACGGGGCTGGGCGCGTCGCCCTGGCTCTCGACCATGACGGGCGGCTGGCCCTGCCCCTGCCCCTGGGCCAACGCCGGCCGCGCGACGAGCGCCGTCGCGAGGCCGATGCCGAGCCACAACGTCAAGCTCGCGACGCCGGGCGAGCGGCCCGCGGGCACGGCGGCCGCCGCCTTGGCGGTCATCCTCTCGAGCACGCTGTCAGGCAGGAGCGCGATGCCCGTGCCCATGGCGAGCAGCATGAACCCGAACCAGATCCAGTCGACGACCGGATTGATGACGACCTTGATGATGGCCGTGCCGTGCGCGAGGTCGTAGCCGGCCAGCGTGAGGTAGAGGTCCTCGGCGGGCGCGCGCCGGATGGCGACCTCCGTCGTCGGCTCGGCCTCGTGGCCGTGGAAGAACCACTTGGCGGGCCGCAGGTGGTCGATGACCTTGCCGTTCACGAGAACCGTGACCTCGCCCGTGAGCATCTCTTTTTGACGATCCTCCTCGTGCGCGAGGCGGTCGAAGCGGACGAGGTATTTCCCGACCGTGTTCTCCTGGCCGGCCGAGACGCGCAGCTCGCTCTCCTTCTGATAGGCCGTGCCCGCGAAGCCGATGAACATGAGCACGATGCCGACGTGCACGATGTAGCCGCCGTAGCGCCGCTTGCCCTTGAGCACCATTCCCAGCACCGCGGACACCGCGTCGCTGCCGGTGTTGCGCTTGCGAATGGCGATGCCGCGCGCGAACTCCTGGGCGATCGTCGTCGTCGTGAAGGCGCAGAAGCCGAAGCAGATCACGGCGGCCCAAGACGTTTGCAGACCCACGGCGGCGCAGACCGCGATCGTCGCCAAAGTTGCAACGAGCGGCCACATGAACTGGTACCGCAGGTGCGAGGCCGTGGCCTTGCGCCACGCGATGCCCGGCCCCACGCCCGTGAGGAACAAGAGCACGAGGCCGATGGGCACCATCCACTTGTTGAAGAAGGGCGGCCCCACCGTGATGCGCTCGCCGAGCAGCGCGTCCGACAGCGTGGGGAACATCGTCGCGAACATGATGAAGAAAGCCGCAAACAGCAGGATCCAGTTGTTGACGGTGAACGCCGCCTCGCGTGACAGCCACGAGTCGAAGGTCGTGCGCGCGCGCAGCTCGGGCATGCGCTTGATGACGAACCCGAAGCTGACGATCAACGTCGTGACCATGAAGATCGTGAAGATCCACGCCAGCTTCGTGTCCTGACCGAAGGCGTGCACCGACTGCACGATGCCCGAGCGCGTCATGAACGTGCCGAAGATCGTGAGGAAGAACGTCAGGATGATGAGGGTGACGTTCCAGATCTTCATCATGCCCCGGCGCTCCTGGATCATGATCGAGTGCAGGAACGCCGTCGCCGTGAGCCAGGGCAGAAACCCGGCGTTCTCGACGGGATCCCAGCCCCAAAAGCCGCCCCAGCCGAGCTCCTCGTAGGCCCAGAGCATGCCGAGCGTCAGGCCCATCGACAGGAAGAACCAGGCGCCGAGCGTCCACTTGCGCACCGAGGCGATCCACGCGTCGTCGAGCTGACCCGAGATGAGGGCCGCGAGCCCGAACGCGAACGGGATGCTCATGCCGACGAAGCCCGTGTAGAGCGAGGGCGGGTGCGTCACCATGTAGGCGTTCTGCAGGAGCGGATTCAGGCCCTTTCCGGCCGTCGGGATGTCCGTGAGGAACGTGTCGAACGGGTTCTTGTGGAAGACGATGACGTAGAGGAAGAAGTCGGCGATCGCCATGAGGACGACGACGACGTAGGGCAGAAGCTCGCGGTGGCGGTGGCGATTCGTGTACACGGCGACGGCCGAGAACACCGACAAGAGGAAGACCCACCACAGGATCGAGCCGTCGAGGCCGCCCCAGTAGGCCGTGATTTGGTAGAAAAGCGGTGACGAAGAGTCGGAGTAGTGCTGCACGTACTTGATCGAGTAATCGTGCGTCACGAAGGCGTAGATGAGCGCGACCGACGACAGTCCCAGCACGCCCGCGAGCGCGTAGACGCCCGCCCGTCCCGACTCGATGAAGCGCCGGTTCCCGCGCCGCGCCCCGATGAGCGAGATCACGCCGGAATAGGTCGCGACGACGAGCGCGATCAGCAGGGTCAGCGTTCCGAATGCAGCCATGACGTGCCTCCAGCGGATCCGGGCTGGCGCGGCGCGATGCCCGCGCGGGTCGCCCGGAAGTCCCTGCAACCTAACACAGAATTCACCGTCCGCACCGGGCCGTCGGCGGTTACGGGAAAAACCGCCCGCGCGCGCCGGCTATTCCCTCGGGTAGGGAAATTCCGGCGTGCGCGATGTCGGCTCGGTGTCATGGAACTTGCGCAGGTCGAGGACGATGTCGCCGTCGGGCGCCTCCGAGACGATGTCGACGAAGCGCCGCCCCCAAAGCAGCTGGTGCGTGAAGTAGCGGTGGCCGGCGTGCACCGTCTGCATCGAGGTGTCATCGAGGCCGACGACGAGGATCTGCAGCTCGATCTCCTTCTCTGCGGCCGACTCGGGCGTCTCGCCGAAGAGCGGGCTCGAGGGCTCGATCGTGTGCATGGCCACCCAGGCGCGCGACAGCGACAGCAGGTGGTCGCGCTGCAGCTTGAGGTCGAGCGTGCGATAGAAGGTCTCCCCCTCCGTCGTCTTTTCGGTGCGCCCGAGGGCGACGCGCAGGTGGGCGCCCACGATCTGGTTGCCGCGCTGGTTGCTGAGGCGGAACATCAGCGTCGGGACGCCGTTCATGGGGCCGATGACGGCCTCGTTCGTGAAAATCACGCGCGCCGTCGAGCGCGAGAACTTCGCGAACACGAGGCCCGTGACGAGCGCCGTCAGCGTGAGACCCACGATGGTCTCGACGACGACGACCGTGTTGGCGGCCGGCGATTCGGGCGACAGCGCGCCGTAGCCGATCGTGCCCATGGTCTGCACGCTGAAGAAGAAGGCGTCGAGGAACGACCCGGGCGCCGCGTGCGAGATGCCGCCGACGATCAGGAAGGCCACGGCGAAGACGGCGTTCGCGAAGAGGAAGACCCCCGCGATGAGGGCGAAGGTCACCCACCAAGGCAGGTGCAGCAGCGCGTGATAGAAGTCGCGCAGCGGCGTCGGGCGATCGCCCAGCACGCGGAAGCCGTAGCTCGCGCCCGGCGTGACGATCCGGCGGGGTTTTCGCTCCGTCTTCACGGGCCGAGCATGTTACGGCGGAAGGCGCGCGCGAGATACGCCGTGGCGACGTTCGGCGATTTGATCGATTCTGGAAGGCGATCGATGAAGGGAACAATGCCATGAGGTGGACCGGGTCCCAAATCGTCATCTCGTCCGTGCTGCTGCTCGCTTGCATTCAGAGCACGGGCCGACGGTCCAAAACGGGCGCCGCGGGTGCGGTCGCCACGCACAGGGCAGGGACGAGCGCTTGTGATGCGCCGGGGCTCGCGTGGAAGACGGGGTCGAAGACGAACTTCACGTCGTACCCGACGCCCGGTAGTGAAGAGTGCATCAAGTACAGCGGGTGCCAATATGAAGGGCAGTTTGCGGGGTGCGACAAGACGGAGCCGCTCACGTGGGTGATGTCTCACGACATCGTCGCGGCGTTCCCCGATTTCACGGCGTTGAAGCTCCACGACCTCTGCCTCAAGTCCAGCGCCGGGAAGACGATCGTCGTTACCGTCCTCGACATGTGCGCCGACAGCGACTGCGGCGGTTGCTGCACCGAGAACAAGGGCACGGCCACGGAGCTCATCGACGTCGAGAGTTTCACCGACAAGCGCTGGGGCGTGCCGGACGGACCCATCCAGTGGGCCGACCTCGGCCCGACCAAGAGCAGCGGCTGCCGGTAGCGCGCCGTTTCTCGCGCCGCCGCCCGCGCGCGTCAGCCGAGGCGGTACACTTCGGCGCGGGATGATCTTCGATCCGCGCTCCGACCCGGACGTGCCCCCGGGCATGTCGATCGAGCTCCTGCAAGAGCTCCACCTCCTCACGCGCGACGGGCACCTCAACGCCGACGCCCGCCGGAAGCTCAAGCAGATCCGTCACCTCGTCGGTCTCCTGCGCCCCGCGCTCGACGACGCGCTCGCGCGGCACCTCGAGCCCGTGATCGTCGACTGCGGCGCCGGCAAGAGCGCGCTCGGCGCGCTCCTCTATGAGCTCGTCCTCGGGCCGGCCGGGCGCGGCGCGCTCTACGCGGTCGAGTCCCGTCCGGAGCTCGTGGCCGGCGCCGCCACGCGGGCCGCGCGTCACGGCCAGGATCGCTTCCGTCTCGTCGCGGGCCTCATCGCCGACGCCGACCTGCCCGAGCGCCTGCAGGTCGTGACGGCGCTGCATGCGTGCGACACGGCGACCGACGACGCGCTGGCCCTCGCGATCGCGCGCGGCGCCGACCACGTCGCAGTCGTGCCGTGCTGCCAGGCCGAGGTCGCGCGCCAGCTCGCCGCGACGTCGGACCGCGATCCCGGAGACGAGGCGCTCATCCGCCACGCGCTTCACCGGCGCGAGCTCGGCTCGCACCTCACGAACGTCGTGCGCGGGCTCTGCCTCGCGGCGCACGGCTACAAGGTCACCGTGACCGAGCTCGTGGGGTGGGAGCACTCGGCGAAGAACGAGCTCGTCCTCGGCGCCCGCGTGCACCGCTTCCACGCCGAGAGCCGCGCGACGCTCGCGCGCCTGCTCGAGCGCTGGCGCGTCGAGCCCGCCCTCGTGCGCCTGCTGCGCGCCCGCGGCCTCGACCCGTGCGCGCCCGTGTCTTGATCGGCCCGGCCGGCTCAGACGACGAGCGACGCGTCCGCCGCGGGCGCGCCGCCCGCGCGTTCCAGGAGCGTCGCCACGGGCACGACGGTCGTGTCCGGGGCGCTCTTCAGACGCACCGTGAACAGCTCCTTCGGGCCGCCCACGCGCGCGAGCGCGCACGATCCCGCGAAGAGCTTCTTGCCCAGCGCCTCGAGCTCTTCCTTCAACGCCGCGAAGGTGGCGTCGGTGTTGGGCGCCGCGAGGCGATCGTTGACGCGGAACAGGAGCTCGTCAGTCGCGAACGTGAGCTTGCCTCCGAACGCCGACTCCTTCTCGAGCAGGGCCGCGGCGTGCAGCGCGCGCCGCGCGAGGTCCGAGAGGCGCTCGGCCGCCGCGGTCCCCGAGCGCTTCCGGTTGTGGAGCAGGCCGAGGCGGCCCTCGCCGTCGTCGAGGAAGTAGTCCGAGCCGTGGCCGATGAGCACGACGCCGGGTCCCTCGGGCACGTGGCCGTAGTTGGCGACGTCGATCATGAGCTCGGGCAGCGCCCGATCCTTGATCCAGCGGTGGAAGACCGGGATGACGGCCTCGGGCTCGACGGCGCGCGCCGAGGCCGGCGTCAGGTAGATCTTCAGTTGGAGCTTGTGCGCGTTCATCGTGTGCGCGGTCCTCGCGAGGTTTAGGCCGGGGGCAGGATCTGGGTGGGGCCGGAGAGCTGTGAGCCGAGGCGCGTGTAGCACTGATGGGCGGCGTCGATGAACATCGTCGCCTCTTCGATGAGCTGGTGGACGCTCTCGGGCGTGGCGGCGCGCGTGTCGCCCGCGCCGTTGTTGGGCGCGGCTCCCTGCGCGTCGTGCGCGCGGAAGAAGTACTGGGCGAACTTCGGGCCCGCGAACGGATCGAAGAAGAGCTGCGTGTCGTAGTAGTGCTTGCGGAACTCGGCGACGATCTCGTCGGCGCCGGTGCCGCTGTGGATGTTGGCGTTCTTCTCCTTCACGAGGGCGCGCGCTGCGATGAGCATCGAGGAGAACGCGCGCGCGCCCGCCCCGTCGAGCTGCTTCTCGTCGAGCAGGATTTGCGACTCGAAGAGCTCGCGCTCGGCCGAGGCGAGCTCGACCTCGACCAAGGGCACGACCTCCCCGGCGCATTCGCCCTCGCCCATGTCCGAGATCGTGTACTCGCGCGGATCGCCCCAGTCGCTGTAATAGCTCGGGTCCTGGTCGTAGGTCGGCAGGATCTGCAGCTCCTCGACCATGGCGCGGATCGTCTTCTTGCCGATGCGGTTGGCGAAGTCGGCGAAGGACTCGCTGCCCTGGCGCTCCTTCGCGAAGCGCTCCGTGAGGCGCTTGACGATCTCCGGCACGCGCTTCGAGGGCACGGCGCCGATGGCGAGGCCGTAGGAGCCGGCGTTGTTCGTCCACTGGCCGCCCACGACGAGCTGAAAGTGCGGCACGCGCCGCCCGCCGACGTTGCGCGAGACGCCCAGGAAGCCGAGGTCGGCGACGTGGTGCTGGCCGCACGAGTTGAAGCAGCCGCTGGCCTTGATGTGCAGGTGCTTGGCGTTGGGATCTTTGTCGAGCCCCGATGTCCGGATGTGCCTCGTGAGCTCGGCGGCGAGCGCGCGCGACGACGAGATGCCGAGCTTGCACGTGTCGGTGCCCGGGCACGCCGTGATGTCGCTGATCGTGCTCGCGCCCGGCTGGGCAAGCTTGATGCGCACGAGCTCGGCGTAGACGGCGGGCAGGTCGGCCTCGCTCACCCAGCGCAGGAGCAGGTTTTGTTCGACGGTCGTGCGCATGGCGTCGCCCGTGTACGCGCGCGCGACGTCGGCCAGCGCGCGGGCTTGCTCGGACGTGAGGTCGCCGAGCGGGAGCGTGACGACGGCCATGACGTAGCCCGGCTGGCGCTGGGCGACGACGTTCGTCTCGCGCCAGGCCGCAAAGCCCTTCAGGTCGAAGCCGGCCGGGTACGGGCCGGCGGGCAGCGGGCCGGCTGGACGGATGGGCTTCTCGTCGGTGGCGTGCAGGTCGGCGAGGAAGGCCGTCCAGCGCGGATCGGGCCGCAGCTTGGCGCGCTCCTCCCACACGAGGCGCTTCGTCTCCTCGATGCCGAGCTTCTTGACGACGAACTTGAAGCGCGCGCGCGCGCGGTTGGCGCGCTCGCCGAGCCGCGAGAAGACGCGGCTCATGGCCTGCGAGATCGGCAGCAGCTCCTCTTCGGGCAGGAACTCGTCGAACATGAGCGCGTGCTGTGGCACCGCGCCTAGGCCGCCGCCCACGACGAGCTCGAACCCGCGCTTCGTCTGGCCACCCTCGACGCGCGTGCGCGCGATGGCGCCGAGGTCGTGGAAGTTCGTCACGCCGCACGCGTTCTCCTTGCAGCCCGAAAACGCGACCTTGAACTTGCGGCCGAAGTCCTGCGTGTCGTCGTGGCCCAGCAAGAAGAACGTCAGCGCGTGCGCGTAGGGCGTGACGTCGAACTTCTCCTCGTTGCAGACGCCGGCGTACGGGCACTGCGTGACGTTGCGGACCGTGTTGCCGCAGGCCTCGCGCGTCGTGATGCCGACGGCGGCCAGGCGGCGGTGCATGTCGGGCGTGTCCTCGATGTGCACGAAGTGAAGCTGGAAATCCTGGCGCGTCGTCACGTGCAGGATGCGATCGGAGTACTCCTCGGCGACGTCGGCGAGCGCGTCGAGCTGGTCGCAGGTGAGGCGGCCGTACGGGATCTTGATCCGCTGCATGCCGGGCGCGTCCCACATCGTCATGGGGCCCTTCGTGATCTCGCCCGACGGGAACACGAGCGCCTGCGTCTTGTCGCCGTCGTGACGCTGGCCGTTGTCGTAGCGCTGGCCGTAGGCGCCGCGGCGCAGCCGCGTCTCGGCGAAGAGCTTCTCCTCGATCTTGTTCTTCTTCCGCAGCTCGATCTGCGTCTCGAAGATGTCGATCTCGCGTCCCCACGCCTCGGGGATGCGCGGGCCCAGCGTCTGCTTCCAGGTCTTGCTCGTTGGGTTCATCTGGTCACCAAAAGGGAGCCCCTATATGCCACGAATCGTGGCGCTTTTGCCGGGCGTCGCGGGCCGAGCCGGTGCTCGCCTGCCCTGCGTGTCCACTATACTAGACAGATGTCCCGAACGCCAGCGGAGCCTGCCGGCGGCCGATCGTCACGCCGGCCCAGGCGCGGGCAGCGTGCGCAACTTGGCCTTGAGCATGGCCTGGAAGTCCTTCGCGCCCGTGCCCTCGAAGGGGACGTCGATCCACAGGAGGGCGGGCGAGCCGTGCGCGACCCTGCGGGCCTTCTGGCCGACGGGCGAGAGCCCCTCCCACACGATGGCCGTCTGCGCGGCGGGATCGAGCGCGACGATGCCCATGAGGCGGTCATCGTGGATCACGAGCGAGCACAGCGACTGGGGCCCGCGCACGTAGCGATAGGCCCAGCCCGTCTTGGGGCCGTAGTAGTAGAGCTCCTCGCTGACGCCGGGCTGTTTCTTGAGGAACGCGCGCACCGCCTCGAAGCGCTTTCCGACGGCGAGCGGCAGGCGCGCGCCGAACTCGGTCTCGTTCGGCGGCAGGTTCTTCTTGGGGAACGCGGCGCGCGGTTTGTGGGGCTTGAGCGTCGCCGGTTTCGGCGCGGGCTTGTCGGCCGCCTTGGCCGGCACGGGCGCCGGCCGCGCCACGGGCTTGGCGGCCGGCGTCGCGGGCGGCTTCGCGGCCGGCTTGGCCTTCCCCTTCGCGATCGGCTTGGCGGCGGGTCTGGTGCGCGCTTTCGGTCTGGGCGCCATCACGCCGCCGGCGTCGCGGTCGACGCCTTCTTGCGGTTCGCCAGCCAGCTCAACATGCCGGGCACGAGGGACACGAAGATGATGACGATGATGACCTTGTCGATCTGCTTCGTGATGGGCGGATAGGCCTTGCCCAGCGTGTAGCCGAGCATCGTCATGCTCACGACCCAGCCGATGCCGCCGAAGACGTTGTACGACAGGAAGCGCTTGTAGCTCATACGGCCGATGCCGGCGACGACGGGCGCGAACGTGCGCACGAATGGCATGAAGCGCGCGAGCACGATCGTCTTGCCGCCGTGCCGCTCGTAGAACTCGTGCGTGCGCATGAGGTGCTTCTTCGAGAAGAGCAGCGACTGCTCGCGCGTGAAGAGCTTGGGCCCTGACCGGGCGCCGATCCAGTAGCCGACGGTGTCGCCGACGATGGCGGCGACGATCGCGACCAGGTTGAGCGTGACGATGTCGAGGAGGGCCTTCTGGTCGGGGTTGGCGGTCGTGCAGTAGAGGCCGGCTGTCACGAGCAACGAATCGCCCGGCAGGAAGAACCCGACCAGCAGCCCGGTCTCAGAGAAGATCACGGCAGCGAGCAGCGCGAGGCCCCCGATGCGGATCAGTCCCTGGACGTCGTAGATCTTGTGAAAAAGGCCGACGAGGTCGTGCATGGCGGGCACACTTTCCGCGAAAAGGCGGCGGATGTCTATTCGGTGGGGCTCATGGGACGGCGTGCGTCGCGAGGTACGCGCGCTCGTCGGTGGCGAGCGCGCGGTGCCAGATCGCCAAATCGTCGACGACGCCGTCGACGACGCTCTGGCCCATGGCGACCGTCACGCCGCCCGGCGCGAAGCCACCGACTTGAAAAGGGGCCTGCGCGGGCGCCGGAGCGTCATGCACCGTGGCCGTCCCGACCGACTTCGAATCGACGAAGAGCTCGACGGTGTCTCCCGATCGTTCGAAGAGGACGTGGTGGAACACGCCGGGCGCCGGCGAACCGGCAGGATCCGAGAACGTGCCGCCCGCGGGCGAGGGCAGGCCGTAGGCCCAGGCCGTGCGCGCCCAGCCCACGAACCAGCCGCCGTCATTGTAGCCCTTGACGGCGACGAACTGGGCCGCGCCCGTCATAGTGAAGCTGATCCAGAAGCTCACTGTGAAATCTCCCATCGTCAGATTCAGCGACGGATCGTCGATGGGGCGCTGCGCGATGGGCGTGCCCTCGCCGGCGAGCTGGAGCCCCTTGCCGAAGCGTCCGGCCGCGACGTGAAGCCCCGCGATGCCGAGGTCGAGCGCGTTCCCAGAGTGATCCTTTCCGTCGACGTCGAAAGACCACGCGCCCGCGAGCGCGCCGCGCAACGAGCCTGCCGGGCCGCTCCCGCCGTCCGCGCCGCCCGCGTCGAGGCCCGTCGTCGAGAGGGCGCCGCCGCAGGAGCAGAGGAGCAACGCACCGAGGCCCCAGACAGTTCGCCGCAGGATCACGCCGCGCAGGCTCGCCGATTGGAGCGCGCCGGTCAACCCGAGGCCGCCGGTCAATTCTTATTGCGCGCGTATTTCGTGCCGTCGAAGACGAAGGTCGTCTTGGTCGCGGGGCCGCCGCCCTCGCACGGCGTGTCGCCGGCGCCGACCTCGCACCCGCCGCGCTTCGTGACCTCCGTGATCTCGATGTGCCTGGGGAAATCGCCCGAGAGCGCCGCGGTCCCCACCGTCGTGATCGTGGCGCCGCCCTCGCCGCTGCGCATGCGGCCGAGCGCCTCGTCGAAGATCTTGTGGAGCCGGAGCCCGCGGGCGACCCAGTACTCGCGGCGCGTCTCGCTCTGGCGCGGCGCCGCGACGGTGTGCTCGATCTGGATGACCTTCGTGGCGGCGCTCAAGAGCGGCACGAACGCGAGCGTATAGCCGAGGAGCTTGTTCGGTGGCTCGTCGCGGCGGGAGAGCTCGGTCCCGAGCGCGCAGAACGTGCGGGCCCCGAGCGGCCTCAGGACCTGCACGAGGTGGATCGTAGACTTGTCCTCCGCGCCCTCGACGCGGTAGCGGATCTCGAGGACGTGATCCGCCCGCTCGCCGGCCTCGAGCTGCACGCCGGTCTCCTCGACGCCCTCGAGCACGAGCCGCGGCTCGCGGACGTCGGGCGTCTCGGGCTCGGGCAGGTCGAGCGCGAGCTTCACCTCGCCGAGCAGATCGTCGCGGCGCTTGGCCGCGTCGGCCTGCCCGAGCGACGCCTTCCAGGCCGGCAGGTTGAGCTCGACGCGCGCCTCGGCGGGGCATGTGGCGGGCGGCGGCGCCGCGACGGCCGGCTTGTGCGCCAGCAGCACGAGGGCCAGGGACCAACAGCTCACGTCAGAACGCCGCCAGGCCCGGGGCGCGCGGGAAGGGGATGACGTCGCGGATGTTGCCGATGCCCGTCGCGTAGATGATCGTGCGCTCGAGGCCGAGGCCGAAGCCGGCGTGGGGGACGGTGCCGTACCGGCGCAGGTCGCGGTACCACCAGTAGGCCTTGGGATCGAGGTGGTGCGCGGCCAGCCGCTGGTCGAGAACATCGAGGCGCTCCTCGCGCTGCGCGCCGCCGATGATCTCGCCGATCCCGGGCGCGAGCACGTCCATGGCGGCGACGGTCTTGTCGTCGTCGTTGAGGCGCATGTAAAACGCCTTGATGTCCTTCGGGTAGTTCATGACGACGACGGGTCGGCCGACGTGCTCCTCGGTCAGCCAGCGCTCGTGCTCCGACTGCAGGTCCATGCCCCACTTCACGGGGAACTCGAAGGTCTTGCCCGAGTCGACGGCCTTGCCGAGCGCCGCGATGGCGTCGGTGTATGTCATGCGCTCGAAGCTGGCCGTCACGAAGCGCTCGAGGCGCGTGACGCACTCCTTGTCGACGCGCTCGACGAAGAACGCGAGATCGTCGGCCCGCTCGTCGAGCAGCGCCTTGAAGATCGCCTTCAAGAAGCGCTCGGCGAGATCGGCGTCTGCCGCGAGATCGGCGAAGGCGATCTCGGGCTCGATCATCCAGAACTCGGCCAGGTGGCGGCTCGTGTTGCTGTTCTCGGCGCGGAACGTGGGCCCGAACGTGTAGACCTTCGAGAGCGCGAGGCAGTAGGCCTCGACGTTGAGCTGGCCGCTCACCGTGAGGAAGGCCTCCTTGCCGAAGAAATCGCGCGCGAAGTCCACCTTGCCCTCGGGCGTGCGCGGCAAGTTCGCGAGATCGAGCGTGCTCACCCTGAACATCTCGCCCGCGCCCTCGGCGTCGCTCGCCGTGATGATGGGCGTGTGGATCCAGAAGAACCCTTCGTCGTGGAAGAAGCGGTGGATGGCCGCCGAGAGGCAGTGGCGCACGCGCGTGACCGCGCCCAGCGTGTTCGTGCGCGGGCGCAGGTGCGCGACCTCGCGCAGGTACTCCATCGTGTGGCGCTTCTGCTGGATGGGGTAGGTCTCGGGATCGTCGACCCAGCCCACGACTTGCACGGAGGTGGCGGCGATCTCGACGGCTTGTCCCTTGCCCTGGCTCGCGACGAGCGTGCCATGGACGGCGATGGCGCACCCGGCGGAGAGCTTCGCGATCTCGGTCGCGTAGTTCGGCAGCGCGCCGGGCGCCACGACCTGGATGGGCTCGAAGGCCGAGCCGTCGTGGACGTGAATGAACGACAGCCCCGCCTTGGAGTCGCGCCGCGTGCGCACCCAGCCGCGCACCGTCACGGGAGCGCCGACGGGGACGTGCCCGCCGAGGAGACGCGCGACGCTCGTGGCGGGGGCAGCGGTCGGGCCGGAGGACGCAGGGGCGGACATCGCGCGACAGCTTAGCGCAGCCGCTGGCCTTGACGAAGCCAACCTGCGCCGCCGGCGTCCTCCCGAGCGGGATGCGCGCGGCCGCTGAATGCTGGTACAAGGAAGCATGGCCGGCGGCACCGCCCCTTCCCGCGCGAGGCTCGTGAAGATCGTCGTGCCCGTCCTCGTCATCGCCGCGGCGGGCTTCGCCTTCTGGCGTTCGGTGCGAAGCGCGCGCGCCGCGCCTTATTTCCTCACTGCCGCGACGGGGCGGCGGCCGTGGCGGCTTGTCATCCAATCGCAATCGCAATCGCAATCGCCGACCCGCCCGAACGAGCCCGTGCTGGTGCTCGAGGCGCCCGCCGAGGTCTCGCGCGAGCTCTTCGATCAGGTCTTCAAGCGGTCGATGGAGTCGATGCGGGCCCCCGAGCTCACGGGCATCCCGCTCGTCCTCGCGGGCGAGCTCGAGCGCGGTGGCCAGCGTATCCCGGCCGACGCCCTCGTCGAGATGGCGCGCGCGGCCGGCCTCGAGTCGACGCCGCCCACGCCCCGGTGCATCGTTCACCGACGCGCGCCCGAGCCGGACGCCCGCCAGCAGGTCTACCTCGCGCTCTTCGACAGCCCGGCCCTCGCGACGTTCCGCGCGAACCTCGCGGTGCGCTTCGGCCCGAGCTTCGACGCCGCCGCGCTGCCGCCCGCGCTCTTCGTCGGCCTCGTCGAGTCGCCGCAGCAGCGCTGGCTGCCCCTGCACCTCGACGCACAGAAGGACTGCCTCGCCCCGATCACGATCGCGACCGACTCCTGACGACGGTTCAGTCCGAGGTGGACGGCACCTCGACGACGACGTCCCCGGAGACGCGCGTCTGGCACGCGAGCCGCATCTTCGTGATGAAGTAAACGTTGCCGAGGTGCTTCCTCTCGGCGACGTTGAGCGGCGACAGGTGGGCCTCGCCGTCGAGGATCTTGACGCGGCACAGGCCGCACGTGGCCTTGCCCACGCAGGCCGTCGAGATGTCGATGCCGGCGCCGCGGCCGACGTCGAAGATCGACGCGCCGTCGGCGCACGCGACGCGCAGCCCGGCGGGCTGGAAGGTCACCGAGGCCATCAGGCGCCGGCCTCCTCGGGCCAATGCGACAGCCCCACGCGATTGCCCTCGGGATCGCGCACGTAGAGGGTGAAAGGCGTGCGCGCCTCGACGGCCACGCCCGCGGTGGCCAGCAGGTCCTCCCAGCGCGCGCGCGCCGTGCGCTCGATGCGCAACGCGACGAGGTGCAAGCCCGGACGCGCAGCGCGGTCCTCCTCGGCCGCCGTGGGCCCGCTCGCGACGGCCTCGAGCGCGAGGAAGGCGCCGTCGCCGACGTCGAGCCACACCGACCGCTCGCCCGGCCCGCCGTCGCGCGCGGGCCAGCGTCGCAGCACGGCCAGGCCCAGGACGTCGCGATAGAAGCGCTCGACGGCCGGGAGGTCGCGCACCTGGATCGCGAGGTGGTGGAAGCCGCGCGGCGAAGGCGCCGGCGAAGCCGGCGGGCGGAGGGGCTGGGGGGCTCGGTCCCGAGTGGGGCCGCGGCTCACGGCGACCGCGCTCGAGCGTCGCCCACCTTGCAGACGGCCTTCCACTCGGCGGCTGTCACGGGCTGCACCGAGAGGCGGCTGCCCTTGCGCAGCAGCACCATGTCGGCCAGCGCCGGGTTGGCACGCAGCTCGGCCAGCGGCACGGCGCGCGCGAACTTCTGCTCGAATTTCAAGTCGACCACGAACCAGCGGGGCTCGTCCTTCGTGCTGCCCTCGTCATAGTAGTCGGACTTCGGGTCGAACTGCGTGGCGTCGGGGTACGCCGCGCGCGCGATCGTGGCCGTGCCGGCCGCGGCGGGCGGGTCGGCGCTCGAGTGATAGAAGATCACGCCGTCGCCGACGGCGGCCTCGCGCAGCAGGTTCCGCGCCTGGTAGTTGCGCACGCCGTCCCACGACGTCGTCCGCTTTGGGGCGCGCGCCAGGTCGTCGATGGAAAAGACGCTCGGCTCGGACTTCATCAACCAATAACGCATCGGTTCTCCGCCTCCCAATGGCGCCGTCACGCGAGATCGAAGACGAGCACCTCGCCGCCCCGGCCCTCGATCGTGACGGCGCGCTCGTCGCTGAGCGCGGCGCCGTCGCCCTCGCCGAGCGCCTGGCCATTGACGGTCGCCGCGCCGCGCGCGACGTGGACCCAGGCGTGCCGTCCCGGGGCGAGGGCGAGCTCCGCGCGCTCACCCTCCGCGAGCACCCCGGTCCACAGCGCAACGTCCTGGTGGAGCGTCACAGAGCCGTCACGCCCGTCGCCCGAGGCGACGAGGCGCAAGCGCCCGCGGCGCTCGGACTCGGGGACGGTCTTCTGCTCGTAGCCAGGCGCGTGGCCGCGGCGGTCGGGCAGGATCCAGATCTGCAGGAAGTGCACGGGCTCGGTGCGCGAGGCATTCTGCTCGCTGTGGCGCACGCCCGTTCCCGCGGACATGCGCTGCACGTCGCCCGGGCGAATGACCGACCCCGTGCCGAGGCTGTCGCGGTGCTCGAGCGCGCCCTCGAGCACGTAGCTCAGGATCTCCATGTCGGCATGGCCGTGTGTCGGGAAGCCGGCGCCCGGCGCAACGCGGTCGTCGTTGATGACGCGCAGGGTGCGAAAGCCCATGTGCGCGGGGTCGTGCCACTCCCCGAACGAGAACGTGTGGCGGCTGTCGAGCCAGTCGATGCGGGTGTGGCCGCGGTCCGCGGCGGGCCTCAAGGTCAGCATGGCGCCTCTCGAACACCCTACGAGATCGCCGGGCCTGCGTCGAGCCGCCCGCGGTCGCGCTTTCCCCGCGGCTCGGCTTGACGATCCGGATTCGGCGTTTAGAACTGTTGGGTAAGACCTCCGTGTGGCCTAACGCCCACGGAAAAAAGACCCGCCGGGAGCTGATGGCCTCGGCGAAAGGAGAAGAGACAATGCATCCAGCAATGGTGTCATGGTGGCGTGCGCGCCAGGTGAGCTGCGGCGATGGCGACAGCGCGAGTTGTGGACCCGGTGGCGGAGCGCGGGGGTGGCACGGACAGGGTGGCGGAGCCGGTTGGGGCGGGGGGCCGCCCGCGGGCGACGGTGGCGAGGGTGACGGTTTTGGCGGCGGCTCGTTCGGCGTGAGGCGCCCGTTGCGGTTCCTGGCGTACAAGCTCGAGCTCGACGAGCGTCAGGTCGCCGCGCTGGCCCGCATCCTCGACGAGCTCAAGATCGAGCGCGCGCAGGGTGAGGTCGATCGCCGCCGCACACTGACGGCCTTCGCCGACGCCGTGGGCGCCGCGTCGTTCGACGAGGCGCGCGCCAAGGAAGCCGGCGCGCTCCGCGTCGCGACGGCCGAGCGCCTGCGCGACGCCGTCACGAAGGCCCTCGGGGCCATTCACGCGCTGCTCGAGCCCGATCAGCGCGAGCGGCTCGCCTACCTCATCCGGACGGGCGCGCTCGGAATCTGACCGATAGCCGGGAGGGGCCCGCCAGCGCGGGACCCTCCCGGCGTCTCCCGCGAGCTGAGTCACGTCGCGGGATTGAATCGAGGTGAAATCATGATCAGTGCAATCAAGATGGAAGTCGATCGAGACCAGGAGCTGCTCGACGCGTATTCGCGGACGGTGACGTCCGTCGCGGAGCAGGTGAGCGCCTCGGTCGTGAAGATAGAGGTGCTCGGGCCCACGCCACAGGGCAAGGGGCGCGGGCCGCGGCAGGGGGGCGAGCCGGGGATGGGCAGCGGGTCGGGCTTCGTCGTGACGCCCGACGGGTACGTCCTCACGAACAGCCACGTCGTGAGCGGCGCGAAGCGAATCACGGTGGCGCTGCTCGACGGAGAGCGCGCGGCCGCGAGCCTCGTGGGTGACGATCCCGACACCGACCTCGCCGTCGTCCGCATCGACGCGCCCCACCTCACAGCGCTCTCGTTCGCGGACTCGGGCGCGCTGCGCGTGGGACAGGTCGCGATCGCCGTGGGCAATCCGTACGGTTTCGACTGCACGGTCACGACGGGCGTCGTGAGCGCGCTCGGGCGCTCGCTGCGCACGAAGTCCGGTCACCTCGTCGACGACGTCATACAGACCGACGCCGCGCTGAACCCTGGCAACTCGGGCGGGCCGCTCGTCGACGCGCGCGGCCAGGTCATCGGCGTCAACACGGCCATGATCATGCCCGCGCAAGGCATCTGCTTCGCCATCGCCGCCAACACGGCGAGCTTCGTCATGGGCAAGCTCATCCACGAGGGGCTCATCCGGCGCGCCTATCTCGGCGTCGCGGGCCAGAACGTCCCGCTGCACCGCCGGGTCGTACGCTTCCACGAGCTGCCGCACGAGACGGGCGTGTTCGTCGTGTCGACCGAGCCCGACAGCCCGGCCGCCAAGGCCGGCCTGCGCGACGGCGATCTCATCGTCGGCTACGGCGACCGTTCCATCGCGGGTATCGACGACCTCCACCGTCTCCTCACTGAGGAGCAGGCTGGCGTCGCGTCGACGCTCACGATCATCCGCGACCTCAAAAAGCAGGTCCTTGAGGTCGCGCCGTCGCTGCGCCGCTGACACCGACCGTCGGAGCTTCTCGACGCCGTCACGCCGTTCGTCCATTTCACGTGGCCGGGGGAATCTGCGTTATCCTTCGTCGGCCATGCCGTCGCCCCAGTTCGCCGTGAACCTCGCCACCGCCCGCAAGCCGCGACCCAAGGACGCCGAGCTCGTCTTCGGGCGCACGTTCACCGATCACATGGCCATCGTCGACTACGAGGCCGACCGCGGCTGGTTCGATCCGCGCGTCGTCCCTTACGGGCCGCTCACCTTGGATCCGGCGGCGGCGGTCCTTCACTACGGGCAGGAGCTCTTCGACGGTCTCAAGGCCTTTCGCGCCTCCACGGGCGAGGTGCGCATCTTCCGCCTCGACCGCCACGCCAAGCGCATGCACGACGGCGCGCCGCGCCTGTGCATGCCCTCGATCGACGAAGCGCTCATGCGCGAATCGGTGCTGGCGCTCGTGCGCGCCGATCGCGACTGGGTGCCGGCGGCGCCGGGGACTTCGCTCTACATTCGACCGACGCTGGTCGCCACGGAGCCGTTCCTCGGCGTGCGCCCGTCAAAGCGCTACCTCTACTTCGTGATCGCGTCGCCCGTGAGCGGCTACGGCGGCGAGGTGTTCTCGCCCGTGCGCATCTGGGTGGAGGACAAGTATGTCCGCGCCGCCGTGGGCGGCCTCGGCGGCGTCAAGTCGGGCGCGAACTACGTCGCGAGCATGCTGGCGGCCGAAGAGGCCAAGGCGCGCGGCTACGCGCAGGTGTTGTGGACCGACGCCGCCAACCACCGCTACTTCGAGGAGGTGGGGACGATGAACCTCGTCGTGCGCATCGGCGACGAGTTCGTGACGCCGCCGCTCGGCGGCAGCATCCTGTCGGGCGTGACGCGCGACTCGATCATCACGTTGCTCCGAGACTGGGGCATGCCCGTGAGCGAGCGGCCGATCGCCATCGACGAGCTGCTCGCGGCGCACCGCAACGGCGCGCTACGCGAGGTCTTCGGCTGCGGAACGGCCGCCGTCATCACGCCCGTGGGCGAGCTCGGCTGGCGGGGCGAGAAGCTCGTCATCAACGGCGGCCAGGCCGGCGAGATGGCCCGACGCCTCTACGACGCGATCACCGACATCCAGTACGGCCGCGCGCCCGACAAGCACGGCTGGATGACGCTCGTCGACTGACGATCAAGTGCTCCTCGTGAAGAGCTGGCCGCGCGTCGCCTGGTAGGCGCTGTTGCGGATGAGCTCGCGCACCTGGCGCGGGTCGGGCACGCCCACGAGGCGCACGCGCGCGTTCGAGGGATCCGACGAGAGGATCGCGATCTGGCCGATGCCCAGCAGTCGCTCGACGAAGGTCTGTCGGAATGTGATGTCGTCGATCGTGCGCACGTCGATCTCGGCGAGCGACTTCGACAAGACGCCGCTCTCGACCATGATGCGCTGGTTCGAGACGCCGTAGCGGTGGCTGCGCAGGACGAGCGTGCGCCACCCGAGCCGCACGAGCCGCGCGCCCACGGCGACCGCGACGGCCAGCATGATCGCCGTGCGCGCGCCGCCCTCGTGCTCGGCGACGAGGTCGGCGGCGTCGCGTGACGTGTGCCTCACGAGATCGCGCACGGGCGTGTACGCCAGGTACACGACGAGGGGCACGATGAGCGCGAACAGCGCCGTGGCGACGATGGAGACCGCCATGGCCTTGAGCGAGGGCGATCCCTCCCACAGGATCTCTTCGTTGGCGGGCGCCGCCGCGCGGCCGCCCTGAAAGACGTTGCCCGCGCTCGTCGCGCCGCCGAACGGGAAGCCGCACTGCGGGCAGCTCGCCGCCGCGCGCGACACCTGGGCCTTGCACTCGGGACACGGGACGAGCGCCATTGCCGCGAGCGTACCACCGCCGCGCGGGAGCGGCCGCCCCGAAAGGCGCCCGCCGTCGCCCGGCTAGCGGGCGCGCTGCTCGGCCGCGGCTTTTTTGAAGTCGATGAACGTGACGCCGTCGACGGCGGCAGCGGCGGGCTTGTGGCGGGCGGCGGGCGGACCGGCGCTGTTTGCGACGGCGTTGCGCGGCCGCGGCGACCGCGGTGGCTCCGCGGCTTGCGCCAGCGGCGTCAGCACGAAGGGTACGCGTTCTTGCGCGCGCGGCTTCATCTCGAGGACGCGCGTGAGCGGCTCGAAGCCGGGGCTGCGGATGGTCACGTCGTAGCGGCCGGGCGAAGCCTCGAGGAGCATGGGGGACCGATCCGCCATCTTCTGGCCGTCGATGTAGATCTCGGCCTCGGGCGGCTCCGTGACGATCTCCATGCGTCCCGGGGCGTGCAGCAGCGCGTGGCGCGCGAACGCGAAGCCCGCCCCGCCCACGACGAGCGTCGCGCCAATGATGAGGGGCAAGCGTGCCCGCCAGCGCGAACCATCGAGCGGCAGCACGGCGCGCGCGCGCGCCGCGGCCAGAGTCCCCCCTTCGATGCGTGGGGGCGGGGGCGCCGTCTCTTCGGGCTCGGGCGCGAGCTCGATCTCGGCGAGCACCCGCTGCACCTCGGCGAGGTCCTGCCACCGGTCGGCGCGCTTCTTCTCGAGCGCGCGCATGACGACCTCCTGGGCGCGGGCGGGGATGGCGAGGTCGGGGCGGCGCTGGCGCGGCGGCTGCACCGGTTCGCGCAGGTGCATGAGCAGCACGCGCGCCACGTCCTCGCCCCGGAAGGGGACGTCGCCCGTGAGGACCTGATACATGAGGCACCCGAAGGCGTACACGTCGTCGCGCGCGTCGGGCGGCTGGCCTTGTGCCTGCTCGGGCGGCATGAACTCGGGCGTGCCGCACACGCCCTCGGCGCCGCCGATGTCGCCGCGCGCGTTCGCGATGCCGAAGTCGACCACCTTGACGTACTCGACGGCGCCGGCCGGCTCTTCCTTCTCGGCTCGGCGGCCCACGAGGACGTTCTCGGGCTTGACGTCGCGGTGGACGACGCCGATGGCGTGCGCCGCGGCGAGCGCGCCCGCGATCTGCCCGAGCACCGGCTTGGCGCGCTCCCAGGGCATCGGACCCTCTTTGTCGAGGACGTCGTAGAGGGTCGCTCCCTTGACGTACTCCATGGCGAGGAACACGAAGCCTTCGGGCGAGCGGCCACTGTAGAAGATGTCGATGACGTTGTCGTGGCGGATCTCGGCGGCGATGCGCGCCTCGCGCAGGAAGCTCTCGACGACCTGCGGCTCGCTCGCGAGCTCGGGCAAAAGCACCTTGAGCACGATCGTCGCGCCCACGCCCGTATGCTCGGCGAGGTAGACGCCCGCCATCGCGCCCTCTCCCAGCTTCGCGAGGATGCGGTAGCGCCCCGAGAGCACCTGCCCCACGAGCGGGTCCTGCGCCACACCGGAGAGGACCATGCGCATCGTCAGCGTAACACGCCCGCTGACGTTTCTTCTTCGCGCGGCGCCCGCGTCAGGTTCGTGGCGCGGACCGAGCGCGGTCGAGCTTAGCTCGACCAAGCGAGCGCCGGGGGTGCGGGACCCTCTCAGGCGCCGCGCGAACCGTCCGCGATCTGTCCCCGACACGCCCCGAGGAGCGCGCAGGCGGATACGAGAGATGTCGCAGCGGCTTTTCGCAAACCGGTTCGGCCTCGCATCAGACCTCCCGTCTTTGGGGGCACGCCGGCCACCGTGGAGACATCGGCGCGTCGAAGGCTCGTCTTCGCCGTAAATGGTGCGCGCGGGGGCAGCAAACCTTTCCCGCGCACCTACACTTGGATTGTGACGCGCGAAACCACGGCCGACGGGCGGGCTGCCCGTGCGTGTTAGCGTCGCGCTCTCAAATCGGAGGTTGCGCAACATGACAACGGACTTCGCGGGCAGACACGTCGTCGTGACGGGCGGAACGGGCGCGCTCGGGCGCGGGCTCGTGCAGGCGTTCCTCGAGGCGGGCGCCGTATGCCACGTTCCCCACCGGGGCGCGGCCCCGGCCGAGCTGCCGACCTCGGACCGGCTGCGGCTCGCCGGCGGCGTCGAGCTCGCCGACGAGGCGCACGTCATGCGCTTTTACGCCGAATTGCCCGACCTGTGGGCCTCCGTGCACGCCGCCGGGGGCTTCGCCGCCGCGCCCGCGGCAGAGACGACGCTCGTCGCGTTGCGCGCGCAGCTCGATCAAAACCTCGTGAGCGCCTTCCTATGTAGCCGCGAGGCCGCGCGCCACTTCGCTCAGCGCGGCGCGCCGGGAGGCCGCATCGTCAACGTCGCGTCGCGGGCCGCCGTCGAGCCGGCGGGTGGCTCGCTCGCGTACACGATCTCGAAGGCGGGCGTCGTCGCTCTCACGCGCGCGCTCGCCGACGAGCTGAAGAGCGCGCGGGTCCTCGTCAACGCCGTCGTGCCGTCGATCATCGACACGCCGGCCAACCGAAAGGCGATGCAGAGCCCGCCCGAGGTCGTCGCGCGCTGGAGCAAGCCCGCCGACGTCGCCGCGACGATCCTCTGGCTCGCGAGCCCGGAGAACCGGTTGACGACGGGCGCCCTCGTTCCGGTCTAGCCGCAATGCCGTTCGGGCCACGCGCCTTCAGGCGCTGCGACCTTTTGCCGCAGGCGGCGCGCGCGTAGGCCGGATACACTGCGCAGGATGCGCCTCGCTCCGTGTGCGATCGTCGTCTTGGGTTCCTTTCTGTCCATGGTCGCGCGCGCACAGACGCCGCCGCCCGTCGCGCCGTACGCGCCGCCGGTCTCGGCGCCCGCGGCCACGCCCACCGCGTACCCACCGCCGCTTCCGCCACCCGCGTACGCGCGCCCGCAAGTCGCGGTCGAGGAGCCGCCAGCCACCCCGAAGATGCTGGGCATCGGGTACAAGATCGGCAACGGCCTCGGCCTGGTGGGCGCAGACATCGTCGTCGCCCCCATCGAGCACCTGGCCTTCGATGTGCAGCTGAACTACTTCAGCGCCTCCGAGGCGAGCGGGACGGCCCACGGCTACGGCTTCGCGCCCGCCGCTCAGGGCCGCCTGTTCGGAGGCCAGCGCTCTACGCCGTACGTGGGCCTCGGCCTCGCGCACATCTCGCTCACCCTCGACAACGTGACCGCCACGGGCACGGCCGCGTTCGCCAACCTCGGGTACGAGTGGCGCTGGCCCTCGGGCCTCGGCATCCTGCTCGGCGGCGGGGTCTCCCACCTCGGCACGATCACCGCGACCGATCAGGTGACGACGATCTCCCAGAAGGGCGGCTGGCTCCCCAACCTCGAGGTCGGGCTGCGCTACATGTTTCTCTGAGTGCCCGTGGCCCCACGAAGCCGGACGACGACGCTCGACGACGAAGCTGGACGACGAAGCTCGACGACGAAGCTCGACGACGAGCCCCGACACAGTTGAAACCGACCGGAAACGCCGCTCGGACAACAAAAAACATACCCCGACAATTCGGCGACAATTGAAAGCGTACATTGTGCGCCATGCAGCTTTCGTCACTGGTGGTCGGCACTTACCTCGTCATCCTGCTGGCGCTCGCCGCGTACGGATTCCACCGCACCTCGCTCGTCTGGATGTTCTACCGGTTTCGCGACAAGCGCCCGCGCCCTCTCGGCATGTTCGCTGACCTGCCGGGCGTGACGGTTCAGCTTCCGCTCTTCAACGAGATGTATGTCGTCGAGCGGCTCCTCGAGGCCGTCGCGGGCATCCGTTACCCGCGTGATCGCTTCCAGATCCAGGTGCTCGACGATTCGACCGACGAGACGCAGGAGATCTGCAAGCGCAAGATCGCCGAGCTCGCGCTGCGCTTCCGCGAGCTCGACATCGAGTACGTCCACCGCGTCGACCGCTCGGGCTTCAAGGCGGGCGCGCTCGAGAACGGCCTGCGCACGGCCAAGGGCGAGTTCATCCTGATCTTCGACGCCGACTTCCTGCCGCTGCCCGACGTGCTCGAGCGCAGCATCCACTACTTCCTCGATCCGAAGGTCGCCGTCGTGCAGTGCCGCTGGGAGCACGTCAACCGCGACTTCTCCGCCCTCACGGAGGTGCAGGCCCTCATGCTCGACGGGCACTTCATCATGGAACACGCCGGCCGCAATTGGTCGGGGCGCTTCTTCAACTTCAACGGCACGGCAGGCATGTGGCGGCGCTCGGCCATCGCGGACGCGGGTGGCTGGCAGCACGACACGCTCACCGAGGACATGGACCTTTCCTACCGGGCGCAGCTGCGCGGTTGGAAGTTCATTTACGTCCCCGAGATCACAGCGCCGGCCGAGCTGCCCGTCGAGATGTCGGCCTTCAAGTCGCAGCAGTTCCGCTGGGCCAAGGGCTCGGTGCAAGTGGCGCGCAAGCTGCTGCCGACGATCCTGCGCTCGAACGCCACCGTCGCGCAGAAGTGCGAGGCGTTCTTCCACCTCACGAACAACCTCGCGTACCCGCTGCTCGTCGTGCTCTCGCTGCTGCTGCTCCCGAACCTGGCGCTGCGCACGCACCACGGTTGGCGCGAGGTGCTGACCATCGATCTGCCGCTGTTCTTCGGCACGACGATGTCGATCGCGTCTTTTTATCTGGCCTCCCAGCGCGAAATCGCGCTCATGCGCAACCCGGGCGTGCCGCCGAAGTTCCAGTGGGCGACGCTCAAGCGCTTGCCGCTCGTCATGTCGATCGGCATCGGCCTTTGCATCAATCAAACGCGGGCCGTGCTCGAGGCCCTCGCGGGCCGCGAGACCGAGTTCGTGCGCACGCCCAAGCACGGCATCCGCGGCAAGCTCGAGAGCTGGTCGAGCAAGAAGTACCGCGCCGCCAAGTCGATCACGCCGTTCATCGAGCTTGGCATGGCCGCCTACTTCGTCGTGGCGATCGCCGTCGCGTTCGATCACCGGCACTACATGTCCGTGCCCTTCCTCGCGCTCTTCCTGGCGGGCTTCGGCTACGTCGGCTGGGTGTCGCTCTGGCAGGGCGGCATCGGCCTGGCCGTGCGCGGCGCCTTCGCGCGCTTGCTGCCCCGCCCCGCGGCCACGATCGTCATGCCGCCTCCTCCATTCGTCGTCATGAACGCGAAGTCGGCCACCGCGGCGCAGGACGTGTCGTTCGCCAAGGAGCAGTCGGAGGCGCTCTTGGCCTCTTCGGGCGCCGCTGTCCAGTAAGGCTGGCCGCGCTTCTAGAGCCTTCTAGAGCGCCTTCTTTATGAGGTCTTCGATCTTCGTCTTGGGGACGGCGCCGACGACTTGGCCCACGACCTTGCCCTCCTTGAAGAGGAGCAGGGTCGGGATGCTGCGGATGTCGTACTGGGACGAGAAGTTGGGGTTCGAGTCGATGTCGCACTTGCCGACCCGGATTTTGCCGTCGTAGTCCTTGGCGAGTGCCTCGACGTGGGGCGCGATCGCGCGGCAGGGCGCGCACCACACGGCCCAGAAGTCCACGAGCACGGGGAGCTTCGAGTCGAGGATCTCGGTCTTGAAGTTCGAATCGGTCACCTCGACGAGGGTTTCGCTGGCCATGGCGCCATGGCTTAGCACGCCGTGCCGCGGAGTCCAAGGGCCGCCGGCCGTCCGCGGGCCCGCGTGGTAGATCTAGGACGTGTCGACTCTGACGGCGCTCGAGCTCGGGGCCTACGCGCTGGCGTCGCTGCTCTATCTGGGCTTCCTCGTGGGGCTGCGCGACAAGGCGGGGCGCCTCGCGCTCATGGTAGCCGTCCTGCTGCACCTCGGCGACATCGGCGCCCGCTGCGTCCACGGCGTAAATCCCATTTCGTCCACGCCCGAGGCGATGTCGTTCATCTCGTTCCTCCTCGCGGCCGGGTACCTCCTCGGCTCCCTTCGCTACGGCCTCGCGTCTGCCGGTGCGTTCGCGGCGCCCGCTGCGCTCGCGCTCCTGCTGCTCGCGCGCGTCGTGCCCGCCGAGGCAGGCGCACCCGCCATGGGTACGCTCGGCTACACGCACATCCTGCTCGCGACCGTGGGCGTCGCCGTCTTCTTCATCGCCGCCGTGCTGGCCGTCGTCTACCTCTTTCAGGACCGCCAGCTCCGTCGCAAGGAGTTCGGCCGGGTCACCGATCGCGGCACGCCCCTCGACACGCTCGATCGCCTCGCGGCGCGCTGCGTGTCGCTGGGCTTCCCGATCTTCACCGTCGCGATCGTCACGGGCGCGATGTGGATCGCGCGCCTCGGCGTCTTGCACGGCGCAGCCGCGCTGCGTCCCGAATACCTGCTGGCGGTCGTGACCTGGATCGCGTTCGCCGTGCTGCTCGTGGCGCGCCTCGGCGGCGGGTGGCGCGGGCGGCGCGCGGCGTGGCTCACGCTGGGCGGCTTCGGGGGGACGGTGCTCGTGCTCGTCGTGTACTTCCTGAGGCACGCGGCGTAGGCATGGCGGGGAAGGCGCCTCCCACGATCGACGTCGTCGTCCTCGGCGTCTCGCACCGCACGGCGCCCGTCGCGCTGCGCGAGCGGCTCAGCGTCGTGCCCGACCAGATCGACGCGACGTTGCGCGAGCTCAAGACGCTCCCGGGCGTGCGCGAGGTGGCGCTCCTCAGCACGTGCAACCGCGTCGAGATCTACGCCGTCGCGACCGACACCGACGCCGCGCTGCGCGCGCTCGGCGCCGACCTCGCGCGCCGCGCCAGCATGCTCGACGCCGAGATTGAGCCTCACCTCTACGCGCGCACCGAGCGCGACGCCGTGAAGCACCTGTTCCGGGTCGCCTCGAGCCTCGACTCGCTCGTCGTGGGCGAGCCCCAGATCCTGGGACAGGTCAAGACGACGCGGGATCTGGCCGCCAAGGCCGAGACCGTGGGGCCCGTGCTCTCGACCTGCTTCGAGCGCGCCTTCCGCGTCGCGCGGCGCGTGCGCCGCGACACCGAGATCGCGCGCAACCCCGTGTCGGTGAGCTCCGTGGCGGTCGAGCTCGCGCACAATGTCTTCGGCGACTTCCACGGCAAGAGCGTGCTCGTCGTGGGCGCCGGGAAGATGTCCGATCTCGCGGCGCGCGCGCTGCGCTCGCGCGGCGCCGCGGTCACCGTGACGAACCGGACGCGCGCGCGGGCCGAGGAGCTGGCCTCCGCCGTGGGGGCCGACGTCGCCGACTTCGCCGATCTGGTGGGCGCGCTCGGGCGGGCCGACATCGTCATCGCCTCGACGGGCGCGCAGCGCCCCGTGCTGACGCGTGAGCTCCTCGCGCGCGTGCAGCGCGCGCGCCGCGGGCGCTTGCTGTTCCTCATCGACATCGCCGTTCCCCGCGACGTCGAGCCGTCGGTGACAGAGCTCGAGGGCGTCTATCTCGCCGACATCGACGATCTCCAGAAGGAGGCCGCCAAGCACCTCGCCGGACGCCAGAGCGAGGCGGTGCAGGCCGAGTCGATCGTCGAGGAGGAGGTCACGCGTTTTCTCCAGACCGTGGGCGGCCGCCAGCTCGCGCCGACCGTGACCGCGATGCGCACCCACTTCATCGGCCTCGCGCACGGCGAGGTCGAGAGGTTCCTCGCGGGCAAGGACCACCTCTCCGAAAAAGATCGCAGCGCCATCGTCGCCTTCGCCGACGCGCTCGCGAAGAAGCTCCTGCACCTGCCCCAGCTCGCCCTCAAGAAGGACGCGGGCGAGGCCGTCTCGCTCGTGGCGGCCGTGCGCGCGCTCTTCGATCTGCAGGGCGCCGACCCGCTGCCCGAGGGTGAGCAGGGCGAGGCCGTGGCCGAGGCGGCCGGCGTCGTCGGCCGCGAGGAGTCTTCGTGAGCCCCGGGCGCCTCGTCATCGGCACCCGCGGCAGCGCGCTCGCGCGCTGGCAGGCGGCGCACGTGGCGCGCGCGCTCGTGGCGGCGCACCCCGGCCTCGAGATCGAGGAGCGCATCCTCGTCACGGAGGGCGACCGCGTGCAGACGGGCGCCGTCATCGAGCTCGGCGGCAAGGGCGTGTGGGTCAAGGAGATCGAGGACGCGCTCCTCGCAGGCACGATCGATCTCGCCGTGCACAGCCTCAAGGACGTCCCGGCCGCGCTCGCGCCCGGCCTGGCGCTCGTGGCCATCCCCGAGCGCGCCGACCCGCGCGACGCGCTCGTGAGCCGCTCGGGCGCCGGCCTCGCGGCGCTGCCGCCCGGCAGCCGCGTGGGCACGTCGAGCCTGCGGCGGGTCTGTCAGGTGCGGGCAGCGCGCGCCGATCTCCGCGTCGAGATCCTGCGGGGCAACGTCGACACGCGTCTGCGCAAGGTCGCCGAAGGCGTCGTCGATGCCGGCATCCTCGCGTGCGCCGGGCTCGATCGCCTCGGAGTCGCCGACCGCATCACGGAGCGCCTCACGGTCGATCAGATGTTGCCTGCCATCGGCCAGGGCGCGCTGGCCCTCGAGGCGCGCGGCGACGACGCGCGCGTCGTGGCGCTCGCGCGCGTCCTCGCCGATCCGACGGCCGAGGTCACGGTCGCCGCCGAGCGGGCCCTGCTGGCCGGCCTCGGTGTGGGTTGCCGCACGCCCGTGGCGGGGCACGCCGTCATGCGCGGCGGACGCGTCGTGTTGCGGGGCCTCGTGGGACGCCCCGACGCCTCCGAAATGATCCGCGAGGAGGCCTCGGGAGCGGCGGTCGAGGCGGCGGCGCTGGGGGCCGACGTGGCGCGCCGCCTCCTGTCGCGCGGGGCCGACCGGATCTTGCGAGAGCTAGAGTCGGTCGCGTAAGTACCTGAAATGATAGGGGCCAAATGTTGGTTGCTTGACCGCGAGCGGCGGGAGCGCTATCTGCAACGGCTCATTATGGTCGGTTTCGGGCCCCACAACCCGGCTGCAAATGCTCCGACAAGCCCCTCCATGGACGCTCCCAAAAGCTTCGCGAGGGCTCCATCCTTCTTTAGTGTTGAGGCCAACGCGCCGACGTTTCCGGCTGCGTTGCGCCAGCTTCCGAAGCCTCCCGAGCGCCTGTGGACCCGGGGCCGACTGCCCCGAGCGGGCGAGCGCCTGCTTGCCATCGTCGGCTCTCGGGCCGCGTCCGGCGCGGGCTGCCGGATCGCCGAGCGTCTGGCCGCAGCGGCCGTGGGCGCCGGCGCGGGGGTCGTCTCGGGCGGCGCGCTCGGCATCGACGCGGCCGCGCATCGTGGCGCCATCGGGGCGGGCGGCGCGACCTTCGCCGTGCTCGGCTGTGGCGTCGACGTGATCTACCCGGACCGTCATGGCCCGCTCTTCGAGGATGTTGTCCGCGCGGGCGGCTTGCTCTCGGAGTACGCGCCGGCCACGCCGCCGCGCGCGGGTCAGTTTCCCGTGCGCAACCGCATCGTCGCCGCGCTCGCCGAGGCGACGATCGTCGTCGAGGCGAAGCAAGGCTCGGGCGCGCTCATCACGGCGCGGCTCGCGCGCGGGCTAGGCCGCCGCGTCCTCGCCGTGCCGGGCAGCGGCGGGTGCGATGAGCTCATCGCGTCGGCAGCCGCGCTGCCCGTCGACGACGAACGCGCGCTCTTCGAGCGGCTCGCGGGCGTGGCCCCTCCGACGCCCGAGGTCCCGCCCAGCCTGGCCGCCCTCGTCGGCGCGTTGCGGGCGGGGGCGACGGCGCCCATCGATCTGGCGTTGCGCATGGGGGCGACGTTGCCCGAAGTGCTCGCGGCGCTCGCGGAGGCGGAGCTTTCCGGGTGGGCGCGGCGCCTTCCCGGCGGACGATTCGAGGTGCTTCGTGCCAACTAAGAAGGCAGCAAAGACGGCGGCCGCTTCGCTCGACGGCGCGGGCATCGCCGCCCCGAAGGCCGAACCCCTCAAGGCGAAGGCGGCGAGCAAGCCGGCGAAGCCGGCCAACGCCGCGAAGCTGTCGACGAAGCCCGCGAAGCCGGCGGCCAAGTCCGCGAAGCCCTCGACTTCCGCGAAGCCCGCGAACGCCTCGAACTCCTCGAAGACGGGCGGCGCGGTTGTCGTCGCCAAGATCGGCGCGCCCGCCGCGAAGGCGGCCAAAGGGAAGGCCGCGCCCAAGAAGGCCGCGAGCGAGCCGGATGCGCAGGCGCCCGTGCGCGCGCGGCGCATGAGCGAGGCGCTCGTCATCGTCGAGTCGCCCGCGAAGGCGAAGACGATCAAGAAGTACCTCGGCTCGGGCTACATCGTGAAGGCCTCTGTCGGCCACGTGAAGGACTTGCCCAAGAAGAAGATGGGCATCGACATCGAGCACGGCTTCGAGCCCGAGTATGTCGTCATCGAGACCAAGCAGAAGGTGCTCGCCGAGATCAAGGAAGCGGCCGCGAATGTCCACAGGGTCTATCTCGCGCCCGACCCCGATCGCGAGGGTGAGGCCATCGCTTGGCACATCGCCGAGGAGATCCGGCCCTCGAACCCCAACATTCAGCGTGTCCTCTTCAACGAGATCACGAAGAAGGCCATCAACGAGGCCATCGGCCGGCCCACGACGCTCGACGTGAAGAAGTTCGAGGCGCAGCAGGCGCGGCGCGTGCTGGATCGCATCGTGGGCTATCAGATCAGCCCCGTGCTGTGGACGAAGGTGCGGCGCGGGCTGTCGGCCGGGCGCGTGCAGTCGGTGGCCGTGCGGCTCATCGCCGAGCGCGAGTCCGAGATCACGGCCTTTCTGCCCCAGGAGTATTGGTCGGTCGAGGTGCAGGTCGAGGGCGCGACGCCGCCGCCGTTCACGGCCAAGTTCAGCAGGCTCGACGGCAAGAAGGCCGAGCTGTCGCACGAGGGTCTGGCGCGCGAGGTGGAGGGCATCGTCAAGTCGACGCCGCTCGTCGTCAACGCCGTCGAGCGCAAGGAGCGGCGCAAGAACCCGCCGCCGCCGTTCATCACGTCGAAGCTGCAGCAGGAGGGCTCGAGCAAGCTGCGCTTCTCGCCCAAGCGGACCATGGGTCTCGCCCAGCGCCTGTACGAGGGCGTCGAGGTCGGTGAGGACGGCCTCGTCGGTCTCATCACGTACATGCGCACGGACTCGACGCGCCTGTCGGACGACGCCGTCACGGACGTGCGCGCCTACATCGGCGAGCGCTTCGGCGCCGACCGGCTGCCCGCCGAGCCCATCGTCTACAAGACGAAGAAGGGCGCGCAGGACGCGCACGAGGCCATCCGCCCGACGTCCGTGAAGTACGACCCCGAGACGGTGCGCAAGGCCTGGGCCGCGGGGCAGGGTGGCGGCCGCGACGAGCGCGAGACGGACGATCTGCTGCGCCTCTACACGCTCATCTGGAACCGCACGATCGCGTGCCAGATGGTGCCGGCCGTCTTCGACCAGACCAGCATCGAGATCGGCGCGGGGCGTGTCGAGCTGCGCGCCACGGGCCAGGTCATGAAGTTCCCGGGCTTCCTCGAGGTGTACGCCGAGACCGTCGAGGACGCCGCCAACGAGGACGAGACGAGCGGGGCGCTGCCCGACGTCAAGCAGGGAGAGACGCTCAAGCTCCTCGAGACGAGGCCGGAGCAGCACTTCACGCAGCCCCCGCCGCGCTTCTCGGAGGCGACGCTCGTCAAGGAGCTCGAGGAGAAGGGCATCGGGCGGCCGTCGACCTACGCCGCCATCCTCACGACGATCCAGGGGCGCGGCTACGTCGAGAAGAGGGAGGGGCGGCTCCATCCGACGGAGCTCGGCCTCATGGTCGACGGCCTGCTCCTCAAGAGCTTCCCCGACATCGTCAGCAGCGACTTCACGGCGCAGATGGAGGAGCAGCTCGACAAGGTCGAGGAGGGCGAGGCCGACTGGGTCAAGCTGCTCAAGGACTTCTACAAGCCATTCAAGCTCGAGGTCGAGACGGCCAAGAAGGAGATGCGCAACGTCAAGGCCGAGGAGCAGGCGACCGACGAGATCTGCGAGAAGTGCGGCAAGCCCATGGTCATCAAGTGGGGGCGCAACGGCCACTTCCTCGCGTGCTCGGGCTACCCGGAGTGCCGCAACACGAAGGAGTACCGCAAGAACGAGGACGGCACGCTCACAATCGTGTCGACGACGCGGCCGTCGGACATGAAGTGCCCCACGTGCGGCTCGGACATGGTGATCCGGCGCGGACGCTTCGGCGAGTTCCAGGCCTGCACGCGCTACCCCGAGTGCAAGACGACGAGCCCCATGTCGCTCGGCATGAGCTGCCCGAAGCCCGACTGCGGCGGCTACCTCACCGAGAAGCGCTCGAAGCGCGGCAAGGTCTTCTTCGGGTGCTCGAACTACCAGCGCACGAAGTGCGACTTCGTCTCGTGGGATCGCCCGATCCCGCAGCCCTGCCCGAAGTGCGGGTTGCCCTTCCTGCTGCAGAAGGTCTCGAAGACCGGCACGCGCGTCTACTGCAACGACAAGGAGGGCTGCGGCTACACGGCGGACGCGGCCGAGGCCGGCGAGGCCGCTTCTCCCGAGACGCCTGTCGGTGGCGGCGGTGACGCGGGCGGCGCCCCGCCGCAGAGCGCGGCGTAGCGGCGGGCGCGGCGTCGTCGTCGCGGCGGCGCTCGCCGTCGCGCCGCGGGCGGCGCTCGCCGTCGACGCGTTCGAGATCCAGGTCTACGACGGCACGGCGAACCCGGCCGGCGATCCGGGCCTCGAGCTGCACGTCAACGACGTCGTGCGCGGGTTGACGACGGCGCCCGCGCCCGAGCTGGCTCCCAATCATCAGGCGCACTTCACGCTCGAGCCCTCGTACGGCGTGACGCCCTACTGGGAGCTCGGCGGCTACTTGCAGAGCGCGCTGCGCGCCGACGGGGCGTTCGACTTCGCGGGCGCGAAGCTGCGCTCGAAGCTCGTGACGACGCGGGCCTGGTCCTCCCGCGCGCGCCTCGGCATCAACGTCGAGGTGAGCGGCTTGCCCCGGCGTTACGAGGCGGACGGCTGGGCGATCGAGGTGCGGCCCATCGTCGCGTACGACCTCGGACCTGTCCGCTTGGCCGCGAACCCCATCGTCGACGTCTCGCTCACGGGCGCCGGCGCCTCGTTCGAGCCGGCGGCGCAGGCGCTCTACGAGGTCCCGGGGGCCGTCTCGGTGGGGCTCGAATACTACGCGGGCCTGGGCGGGCTCGTGCACCTGTCCCCGGTGCGCGCGCAGGAGCATTACCTCTACGAGGTCGTGAACCTGCTGCGCGTGCGGAGCTTCGAGCTGAACGTCGGCGTGGGCGAGGGGTTGACGTCCGCCTCGAACGCCCTCGTGGCCAAGCTCATCCTCGGCTACGTGCTCGAGCGGCGCCCGCGGGGCGCAGACGTCACCTCAAGGTGATGCGCACGGTGTGGGCCGCGCCGTCGCCGAGATCGGCGCGGAGCTGCCACGGGCCAGCCGCCATGGCGTGGATGTCCATCAGCAAGTCGTACTCCCGCAGGAGCGGGTTGTAGACGAAGGTGTTGCCGATGACCGGCGGCAGGCCTGCGGCGGGGTGCTCGACGCCGACGTTTCCAGCGGCGTCGATGCGCGCGTCGGTGAGTCGCACCACGAGATCCCTGATGCCCGCGCTCCCGTCCGCGAGCGCGAAGCGTACGAGGACGGGGATGGGCCGCAGGAAGACGGACGTCCCGTTGTTGTTGATGGGCGGCAGGAAGCCGCCGAAGGACACGCGCACACGCACGAGGAACGAGCTCGTCGCGCGGTTGCCCGAGGCGTCCGTCGCCGAGCAGTGGACGGTCGTGTCACCCAGCGGGAACAGGCTGCCCGAGGCCGGCGCGCACGACACGACGGGGTGCGGATCCGTGTCGTCCTTCGCCGTCACGCTGTACGAGACACGAGTGCCGAGTCGGCTCGCCGCCGTGACCTGGATCGTCGCCGGCAGATGGAGCACGGGCGGCGTCGAGTCGCCGACGACGACCGCGAAGTGCGCGGGCGGCGACGTGTTGCCGTGACGGTCGGTGGAGGCGCACGTCACGATCGTCGTGCCCACGGGGAAGAACGAGCCCGACGGGTGGTTGCACGTCACGGGGTCGGCGCCGTCGACGAGGTCCGTGGCGCACGTCGCGTAGGTGACCGCGCCGCCGCTGGGGCCCGCGGCGAGGACACGCAGATTGGGCAGCGGGCAGAGCGAGGGCGGCGTCGTGTCGACGACCGTTACGGGGAACGACGCTGAGGTCGTGTTCCCGGCGCCGTCGGTGGCCTGGCAGGTCACGGTCGTCGTCTCGTCGAGCGAGAACAGTGCGGGCGACGCGGGGACGCAGTCGACGGGCAGCGCGCCGCTCACGACGTCGGTCGCCGAGGCGTCGAACGACACGAGCGCGCCGAGCGCGCTCTGCGCCTCGGCCGTGATGGGTCCGGGCACGGTGACGACGGGCGGTCCATCGACGACGAGGACGCCGAAGCCGCCCAGGCCGACGGCCTGCGTGGCGGGATCGATGGCCGTGCATAGCACGAGCGTCGGTCCGACGTGGAAGAGCGTGCCCGAGACCGGCGTGCAGTCGAGCTGGGCCGGCGTTCCCGCGGCGGTCGTCGCCGAGGCCGCGTAGCTGACGATCGTGCCGCTCGGGCCGTCGGCCGGGACGGTGATCGGTCCTGGCAGCGTGAGCGTGGGGAGATTGCCGTTGCCCGTGGTGACACCCACGAGCGTGTCGTCGGAGGGGCAGCCCTCCTGCCAGCCGCCGCCCACGCGCGAGTCGACGACCTGAGAGATCTTCATCTGGTGCCAGCCCGGCGGCAGGTCGAACGAGAGACTCCAGTTGCCGTTGTCGTTGGCGCGCGTCGTCCACACGCGGTTGCCGACGTGGATGTTGACGTCGGCGTCGGGCAGCGCGCAGTCGGGGCCGTTCGCCCCGTTCGCGGGATCGCAGTTGCCCTCGCCGAACTTGAGCGTCCCCGACGTGACGAACGTCTGTCCGCGGAAGGGCAACTGGAGGCGCGGCGGCGGCACGTGGAGCTCGATGCGGCTCTTGGGCGTGCCGGCGACGTTGGCATAGGCGCGGAAGTGCGCGACGACGTCGTCGGGCGTCGCGTTCGTGGGCGGGTCGGGCGCCTGGAAGAAGTAGATGAGGTGCTTGCCGGGCGGAAGGTTCAGCGACGTGTGGAACGTGAACGATCCGTCGGGTAGAGGCGTCTGGTCGACGACGACGTCGCGCCCGAGGAGCTGGAGCGGGGCGCGGCCCGTCTCCTCGGCGATGCGGAGCCTGCCGAAGCTCGCCTCGGCGTACGGGATCGTCCCCTTGACGTCGAAGACCCCCGGGTTGGGCGGCGCGTTCAGGCTGCAATCGATCTCGGCGCCTGTGCGCGGAAACTCGACGGTGGGCGGGCGAATGCCGACGCTCACGTAGACGGGGTTGCTACCGCCGACGATGGGCGGCGTGCACGCGGCCGTCGTGAAGACGAGCTTGTGCCAACCCTGGGCCGGGGCCGCGGGGCTCCCGGCCGAGAGCTGGACGTGGTCGTTGATGGCGCCGTTGCCGGCGGCCGTCACCGTCGACGTCAGCGTCGTGCCCGTGCCCTCGTCGCACACGTTGACGGCGCCCGGCGTGGCCGTGCCCGTCACGGGGAAGGTGTCGTTCGCGGGGTTGGGGCTGGCCGTCGGATCGCGCGGCGACGTGATGACCGGCGGCGGTGGCGACGCGGGCGCGAGCGCCGAGACCGTGACCTGCCAATCGACGGATGTGCTGTCGGCGCAGAAGGCCGCGGGGGGCGCCACGCAAGACGCGCCCGGGTAACTGCGCTGCGTGAGGCGCAGCGTGTACGTCCCGTACGCCGCGACCGGGATGTCGCCGGCGTAGGTGCCGTCGCCCGCCACGGAGAGCACGACGTCGGTGCCCGTGCCCTGGACGTGCGCGAGCACGGAGCCGCCGAGGACGCCGCCCATGCCCGACACGTGAATCGAGGTCGCCGCGTTGTAGACCTGGCCGCCCGGGCGCGGCTGCTCGAGCACGGGCGGCGGCGGCGTCCCGGCGGCGCCATCGGAGGTCGGGGCGAGGACGTTCACGAGCGGCAGGCCGTTCGGGCCCACTGGCGGCGCGAGCGAGAGATCGGGTGTGGCGCCCGAGGCCAGCGGCGTCGTGAGATCGGCCTCGGTACCGCCGTTCTTCGTCGCGACCATGACGAGGTTGAGGCCGGCGCCGCTCGCGCTCGGCGCGACGGCCGGGTACAGGACCATCGTGGGCACGGGGCCACGCGGCTGGCGCGGACTCGCCCAGATGAGCTGCACCGTGTTGTCGCTCGTCGTGACGTCGACGGTGGCGCGGACGCGATAGCGGACGCCCGACTGCAGCGGGATGGGCGTGCCAGGGCGCGCCTGCGTCGTCGGGCTCGGCAGCGGGTTCTTGCAGGTGAGGCCGCAGACCGTCCCGACCTCCGTGACGCACTTTGCGTCCCAGACGGGCTCCGTCGAGTAATACGACAGATAGCCGCCATCGCAGCAGAAAGGATCCTTGGCGCAGATCGAATCCACGCATGGGTCGCAGGCCGACTGGGTGATCGTCGACGCGGTGAGCTTGTCGCCGAGCGCGCAGATGTCGTGCGGCGCGCAGCCCGTGAGGGGGGGCCCGACCGGCACGGGCGCCACGATCGTCGCGCTGCCGATCTCGAGGTGCGCGTCCCCGGCCGCGAGGAGCGTGAACTCGTACGTGTCGGAGTACAGCGGAACGATCTCGCCCTCCCAGAGGATCGAGTAGGTCGGCGGAAGGACCCCGGCCGGGAGCACGGTCGTCGCCGATTGCTCGACGGCGGCGTCGAGGCGCGCGGCCGACGCGCCCGTGAGCCCCGGGTTGTCGAAATAGGTCGCCCGCAAGCCCGTGCCCTCGCCGGGGACCACGCGGTAGAGGTTGCCCGACGGGATGGTCTGCTGCGCGAGCGCGCCCGGCGGTTGCCAGGTGAGACCGGGGTCGGTTCCCGTGGCCGGCGGCGCCGCCTGGAAGCGATCCCAGCGGAGGTAGTAGCGCCCGCCCTGCTGGAGGTCGACGCTGCCGCTCGTCGGACCGGGGCCGGCGAACCAATCGACGACCTTCTGACCGTTCACGGTGACGCGGCTCGGCTGCGATGCGGCCGAGAAGACGTAGGTCCCGGTCGTGGGCGCCTCGATCCAGCCCGTGAGGACCTGCCCGAAGGTGCGCCCGTCGGCGGCGGCGGACGTGTCTGCGGGCTCGCACGCCTCCGCGGCCGCCGCGCAGTCGTCGGTCCAAGCGGTCGCGCAGCAGCCACCGAGGCCACCCTTCGCGCAGACGGACGCCGCGCAGGTGCTGCACGAGCTCGCGAGCGCCGTGCCCGCGAGGTGCTCGCTGTGATCGCAGGTCGGCACGTGCACGATGCCGTTGCGGAGCAACGTCGGAGGCGCCGCGGGTCCGTCGGGCGTCTCGGTGTCGAGCGCGTAGGCGAAGACGTTGCCTTTCGTCGCCAGCGGCAACGTGAACGAGAAGCCGTGCCTCGCCGACGCGTGGCCGAGCCCGTCGCAGGTGGTGCCCACCTCGCCGGCGAGCGGCGCGGCCAGCGCCTCGTCGGCGTAGATCGTGCCGAGCAGCGCTCCGCCGTGCTCGCGGGGCGCGCCTCCGTAGATCGCGACGGGGACGGCCGTGCCCGGCCACTCGGGATCGCAAGCCCAGCCCTGGATCGTCGCGGAGGTCCCGCCCGTGCTCACGCCGGCCGTCGTCTCGACGGCGCCGCCGGGGCCGATGAGGTACTTCTGGGGCGCCGTCGGCGGCGCGGCGTCGCGCGGCCACACCTTGCCGAGCGGCCACCACGGACCCGTGCCGCCCGGGACGTCCTGGCAGAGATCGTTGCGGTCGGCGACGCACGACGCGTCCCAGACCGGCTGGGGCAACGTCGGGTCGGCGCTGCAGCAGTGAGGGAACTTGCGGCAGACGGCCGTCGTGCAGGGGCTGCAGTCCCAAGGCAACGCCGTGCCGATCTCGGCCTCGTTGTGCTGACAGTAATTCGGAGAGAAGATCTCGACGCGCGGATCGGCCGTGAGGGGATTCGCGAAGCGCGCGTCCTCGAAGTGATCCTCCTCGAGGCGGTCGATGTCGGCGAAGCTCGCGCACTGGCCCACGGGCGAGAGATCTCGCCAGCGCGTGCGCTGCAGCGCCGTGACCTTGAGGCTCGGGTCCGACATGAGCGGCGTGAACGTCACGAAGTACTCCTGCGCGAACATCCAGAGCGAGTCTGGGTTGAGCGCGGAGAGCGGATTCTGGATCGCGTTCGGCCAGACGAACTGCCGCGTGTCGAAGAGATCGACGAACGTGCCGTTGCGCGTGAAGCTCTGGCGGTCTTGGCAGTAGCCGGCGCGCGCCGCCGTCTTGCATGCGTCGTAGAAGGGCTTCATGTCGAAGTCCTTCTCGACCCAGTCGTTGATCGTGTCGTCGAAGAACCAGGTCGTGTCGTGACGCCACGGCCGGTAGCCCCAGATGCGGGCGCACTTCGCGGCGACGCCCGTCGCCGTGCAAGCGAAGATGAACTTGCCCGGCGTCGCCGGATCCTCGGGGATCGCCATGGCCGTCGCGGCGCCCGTCACGTCGTGGAACGGGCACAGCGAAGCCCACTGGCCGCTCGCGGGCTGGAAGAAGAAGATCTCGTAGAGCGTGATGTCGTCATTGGCCTGGCTTGCCGCCCGGTGTAGCTCGTTCGGCACGGGATCGGGCCGCTCGCGCGCGATGTAGAGATCGAGATCCTCGGCGGGGTTGCCGTTCGCGTCGACGAGGTGGGCCGTCGCGAAGTGCCCGACGGCCGAGCCGCCGCCCACGGAAATGTAGGTCCCCGCGCCCGTGCTCATCGTGGGGTTCGCCGTCAGCTCGATGGCCACGGGGCCGCTGTCGGACGTCGTTCCTCGAATGTCGACGGACCCGATGTCGACGCCGTTGATGTCGGAGGCGACGACATCCGTGCCGAGCAGCGCGACACCCTGGGCGGAGAAGCCCTGCGCGGAGAAACCCTGCGCCGAGAAACCCTGGGCGCTGAAGCCCTGGGCGGAGAAGCCCTGCGCCGAGAAACCTTGCGCGGAGAAACCCTGCGCCGAAAAGCCTTGCGCGGAGAAGCCCTGGGCGGAGAAGCCCTGGGCGGAGAAGCCTTGCGCCGAGAAGCCTTGCGCGCTGAAGCCGGCCCACGCGCCCGCGGGCGCGCCGAGGACGAGCGCGGCCAAGATGACCGCACGGACCGAGATCCGACCTTTTGTGATCTCATTCAGTATCAATTTGTCCCCCCTATCGAAGCGCACAGGCGAAATCCCGTGGTGACGTCCTGGAACGAGGCCGGCACGACCTCCCGATTGGTACTGCGGCAGGTGGCCGAGTTGAAGTAGTAGGCGCCACCTCGAATGACCATCTCTTCACTTTTCTGCGAGGAGATCGCGAATTCGTAGATGTTGCCAGCGAGGTCGTCGACGCCGAACGGGCTGCGCGAGCGCGGGTGCGATCCCACGGCGTCCGGCCCGTAGGCGCCGTCGAGGCGGCCGTAGGTCGCGTCGAAGTTCGCATCATCCGGTTGCAGCAACCCTCCGTGCGGGAAGACCCGATCGTCCGCGCCGCGTGCGGCGCGCTCCCACTCGAGCTCCGTGCAGAGGCGGGCTCCCGGGACGCGGCCCGTCTCGCGCAGCCAGGCCGCGTAGCGCTTCGCGGCGGCGGGCGACACGCCGGCCACGGGAAAGTCGAGCCAGTCCTGCCGCGCCAGTACTTTTCGTCCTGTGTAGTCGATCGGTTCGTCGGAGCGAACCGCGTATCGCTTGGACGTCACCTGAAGGATCAGTTGCCAGCCGTCGCCGGCAGGACGCAGGCGCAGCGAGCCGCGCAGGGCGGTCGACACGTCGGGGAGCACGCTCTGTCGCTCGGCCGCGGGCAGGGCGGTGAGGAATGGCAGCCAATCGCGGTAGGTCGTCTCGTGCCGCGCCACCAGGTACGCGTCCGTGCGCCGGCGGTGGATCGGAACGGCGTTCAGAAACTCCGTGCGCAGGCGCTCGTCGGCGTCGCCGTACCAGAAGGTGCCGGTCGGCACGTAGGCGAACCCGGGTGGCACGGCAGCGGCAGGCGGCGGCGCGAGGTCGAGGGTGAGCTTGGCTCCGTTCTCGATCTCGAAGGGCATCAGCACATCGGCCAAGCCGGGCGCGCGCACGGTTAGCCGATACGAGCCGGGCGGCAGCCTGGTCTCTCCCGGCGCGACGGCGGGGCCCGGTCGCGGCAGGCGCAGGTCGGTGGCCGGGTCCGAGTCGAAGCGCTCGAGCGACAACGCCGCCGAGGCGGGCCGCACCGCCAGCGCGAGGGTGCCCGGCGCGACCCGCGCGGCTCGCCGGGTGCCTCCCTCGTCGTGCCGTGCGAGCGCCTCGCTGAGCGCGTGGACCCGCTCGGGCAGGCGCACCTCCTCGGCGTAGGCGATGTGCTCGACGAGAAGGTCGGCCAGCTTGTCGCGGGTCGCGGGCCGGGCCGCATCGAGGACGAGCGCGGTCTCGAAAGCCTCTTCCGCCCGC
Organism: Polyangia bacterium; assembly: GCA_036494575.1. Lineage (GTDB taxonomy): Bacteria > Myxococcota_A > Polyangia > Fen-1088 > Fen-1088 > DASZFV01. Next base: position 65,280 of record DASXOE010000018.1, read on the forward strand.
AGATAGGTCTGGTCGACGGTTGGTTGTAGCGCGCGCGCCTGTCCCCACAGGGTCTCGCCGCGCTCGAGATCGAGGGCGTCGAAGGCCTCGAAGCTCCAGCGTCGAAGCTCGCGCACCTTGGCGGCGTCGGCGCGCGCCGCCGACGCGCGTGCGGCCGCCTCGGTGACCGCCGCCACGACCCGTCGCTCGACCTCGGCGCGCCGCCGCGTCACGAGCTGGCGGGCGACGAGGACGCTCGCCAGCGCGACCGCCAGGAGCCCGGCGGCGGCGACACGGCGCCGCCGCTTGATTGCCGGATCGTCCTCGAGCGCCGCGATGAGGGCCGCCATCGATGGATAGCGATCCTCCCGCCGCGTTCGCAGTCCGCGCAGGACGGCCCGCCTGATCCAGGCGGGAACGTCTCGTTCCCTCGGGATGGGCCGAAAGTGCGCGCCCGTGACGCTCATCGAGAGCGCGATCACGGTGTTGCCGTCGAAGGGCCGCTCGCCATAGAGCGCCTCGTAGAGGGCGACGCAGAAGCTGAATTGATCGGTGCGCTCGTCGGTGGCTTCGCCGAGGAATTGCTCGGGGGCCATGTACGCCGGCGTGCCCATGAGCGCGCCCGTGCGGGTGAGCTTGTCGAGCTTGTCCGACGGGCTCGTGTCGACGCCCGTCGTGAGGTTGGGATCGTAGCGGGGCGACTGCAGCGGCACGCTCGCGTCGTCGAGGTCGGACATGGCGCGCCCGAGGTCGACCGTGCCGCCCCCGCTCTTGCTTTCGACCTCGGCCGCTTCGATGTTCCGGGCGAGCCCGAAGTCGACGACGCGGGCGCGTCCCTCCTTGTCGAGCAGCACGTTGTCGGGCTTGAAGTCGCGGTGCACGAGCCCCTCGGCGTGCGCGGCGGCGAGCCCGCGGCCCGCCGCCGCGAAGACCGCCACGATCTCGCGCCAGGTGCGCGGGGCCGTCTCGAGCCAAGCGTGAACCGTTCCACCGCTCAGGAACTCGGTCGCGAGGAACATGCGATTGTCGTCGTTGACGCCGACGTCGTGGACGGTCGCGACGTTCGGGTGGGCGAGGCGCGCCATGGCCTTCGCCTCGCGCATCATGCGCGCGCGCGCGAGCGGCGCCGCGCCCGCTCCGATCCCGCGCAAGAGCTTGAGCGCGATCTTGCGGTCGAGCTGCGGATCGTACGCGCCGTACACGACCCCCATCGCGCCGTTGCCGACGCGCTCGAGGATCACGTAACGTCCAACGTGCGCGCCGATCGGCAGGTCGGGCTCGCATTCCTCGACCGGCCTATCGACTCGGTTGCCCCGCACTCGTTCCCCCTGCTCATGAGGCGGAGATGTTCCCCGCTGGATCAACGCCGCCCCAGCCCGCTATTCCCCATCCGAAGCTGGCGACGCTACACGGACGGCGGGAGCCGTTCAACGCAGCGAACGAGCGAGGCGCTGATCACGGCGGTGACCGCGAAGGCTCTCATCGAGCTCTCCTCGAGGGCTCTCATCGATCCTTCGCGCCTTCGCGGGACGGGCTCCTGAAGTTCGACCCGTAAGATTCCGTACTGATGAGTCGCGGATTGATGAGTCACGCGTCATCTCCGTCGGCTCGACCGTCGGAAGAAGCCCCGCGCGGGGCCTCCCTCGGGCCTCGAATCGGGCGGCGGACCGTTGCCGACGAGCGCCTCCATGACGTCGAGCACGCGCGGGAACCGCCGCTCCGGCTCGCGCTCGAGGCAGCGGAGGATGGTGGCGTCCCAGCGGGCGTCGAGTCCGGGCACGATGAGGCGTGGCGGGGGCACGGCCTCCCGGAAGCGCTTGATGGCCATGACGGTGATCGAGCTGCCTTTGAAGGGAAGCTCACCCGTCACCATCTCGTAGAGCACGATGCCGAGAGCGTAGACGTCGGTGGCGGGGGTGACGGGCTTCTGCCCCGTGACGACCTGCTCCGGCGCCATGTAGAGCGGCGTGCCCACGGCTTCGCCCGTCACGGTGATCGACGTCTCGTCGACGGCGTAACGCCGGGCGAGCCCGAAGTCGGTGATGACGACGCGCGGGCCGCCCGCCTCGTCGACGAGGACGAGGTTGCCTGGCTTGAAGTCGCGGTGAATGACGCCGACGGCGTGAGCGGCGGCGAGCCCGGCGCCCATCTGCTCGGCCAGCGGCAGCGCCTCGTCGGCCGAGAAGCGGCCGCGCGACTCGAGCACGTCAGCCAGCGTCGGGCCACGCAAGAGCTCCATCGTGATGAAGGTCAGCGTCGTGCCGTCGGGCGAGGCGTGGTGGCCCACGTCGAAGGTCCGGCACACGTTGCGGTGGGTCACGCGGCGCGCGACCTGGATCTCGCGGCGAAACCGCTCGATGGAGACGGCGTCGTCAGCCACTCCCGCGCGCAGCGTCTTGAGCGCCACGGCCTCGCCGACCACCTCGTCCGTGGCCTCATAGACCTCCCCGACGGCGCCCGCCCCGATGAGCCGGACGACGCGGTAGCGGCGGGCGACGAGCTCGCCGTCGGTGAGTCGCTGATCGAAGGGGGTCCGGCCGCCGCCGCGTCCGCCACTCGAACGGGTCCGATCGTCCCTTCCGACTCTGGTCATCCGAGCTTATACCGCTTCAACGATGCGCGCGGGCGTGAGTCGTGTCAACGAATCAGCGGCCCGCGTGAAGAAGTGCTCGATGACGTCTTCCTCGAGGCAGCTCATCATTCGCCCCGTCGGGCCTCGAGCGTCGCGACGCACTCGAGGTGGCGCGTCTGCGGGAACATGTCGAAGGGCTGCACGGTCGCGATCCGGTACCCGGCGGCGTGCAGCGACAAGAGGTCGCGCACCTGCGTCTCGGGGTTGCAAGAGACGTAGACGATCGTGCGCGGCGCGAAGGTCACGAGCTGGGCCAGGAACTCCGGCGAGCAGCCCTTGCGGGGCGGATCGACGATGACGGCGGCGTCGGCGCCCGGAAAGGGCAAGCCCGCGAAGATCGCGCTCGCGTCGGCCGCCATGAACGTGCAGTTGTCGTGCCCGTTGCGCACGGCGTTCTCGCGCGCCCAGGCGACGCTCGACGGGCTGACCTCGACGCCGAAGACGCGCTCGAAGCCGGGCGCCGCCGCGAGCGCCAGCAAGCCGCTGCCGCAGTAGGCGTCGACGAGGAAGCGCGCGCCCCCCGTGCGCGCCTCGGCCGCGACGTGCGCCGCGAGGCGCGGCAGCAGGAACGGGTTGTTCTGGAAGAAGTCGCCCGCGCGGAACTGCAGCCGGAGCGCGCCGACCTCCTCGGTGATGACGGCGCGGAAGTCGGTCGTCAGTCCCGAGGCGGCGTCGCGCAGCAGGAGGGACGCGCCGCGCCGGTACGTGTCGGCGTGCGCGGCGACCTCGGCGCGAACGACGGTGAGCGCAGCGTTGATGGCGTCGGTCGCGAGCGGGCAGCGCGGGACGTCGATCGTCCGGCGCGGCTCGCCGACCTTGAGGAAGCCGATGGGCGGCGCCTGGCCCCCGCGCGGGCGCGGGAAGTGCGGCGTGATCTTCGAGCGGTAGCCGTACGCGCGCGGCGAGCCGATGCAGGGCGCGACGTCGACGGCGGTGTCGGGGAGCGCGGCCTCGAGCAGGCGCCGCACCTCGCCCGTCTTCCAGGCGAGCTGCTCGTCGTAGGGCACGTGCTGGAGCTGGCAGCCGCCGCAGGTCCCGAACAGGGCGCAGCGCGGCTCGACGCGCGCGCTCGGCTCGGGCAGGCGTGCGCCCGCGGGCGGGTCGGCGGCTGACATCACCGCAGTCTGCCGAACGCCCGCGCCGTCGTCGAGACGGCACGAATTCGCCGTCGAGGCGGCGATTCGCGCGCTCGCCCGGCGTGCGCTACGATCGCGCCAGCATGGAAGCGGCGCTCGCGGCCTTTCGCCAGTACCTGACGTCCGAGAAGCGGGCATCGGAGCACACGCGGCGCGCGTACCTTCACGACGTCGACGAGCTCGTGGCGTTCGCGCGCGGCAAGCTCCGCCGCGCGCCGACGCCCGCCGAGCTCGATCTCATGATGTGCCGCGCCTATCTCGCGTCGCTGCACGGCCGCAACGACGCGGCGACGATCGGCCGCAAGCTCTCGTCGTTGCGCGCGTTCTTCAAGCTCTCGGTGCGGCGGCGCCTCGTCGCGGGCAGCCCGGTCGCCGGCCTGCGCGCGCCCAAACGCGCCAAGCGCCTGCCGTCGTTCCTCGGCAAGGAGGACGTCGGCCGACTGCTCGACGGGCGCGCCGCGCGCCCCGACGCCACGCCCGAGGCCGTCGCCTGCGAGCGCGCGCTCTTCGAGGTGATCTACGGCGCGGGCCTGCGCGTCTCCGAGGCCTGCAACCTCGACGTCGACGACGTCGAGCGCGAGGGCGCGGGCGGTCGCGTGAAAGTGCGGCAGGGGAAGGGGCGCAAGGACCGCGTCGTGCCCTTCGGCTCGAAGGCGGGCGCGGCGCTCGACGACTACGGGCCGCACCGGACGAAGCGGCTCGAGGCGCGGCGCGCGGGCGCGGGCACGGGCGGCGCGGCGCTGTTCGTGAGCGCGCGCGGCCGGCGGCTCGACCCGCGCGTCGTGCGCCGCATGCTCGTGCGGCGCGGGCAGGCCACCAGCACGCCCCCGATCTCGCCGCACGCGCTCCGCCACAGCTTCGCGACGCACCTCCTCGGCGAGGGCGCCGACCTGCGCGGCATCCAAGAGCTGCTAGGCCACGCGAGCGTGCGCACGACCCAGCGTTACGCGCACGTCAACATCGATCACCTCATGTCGGTATATGACAAGGCCCACCCGAAGGCACGCCAATGACGACGAACAAGGCAGAACGCATTCGCTCCACGACCGTGCTGGCGGTCCGCCGCGGCGGGAAGGTCGCGCTCGGCGGCGACGGGCAGGTCACGATGGGCAACACGGTCGTCAAGTCGACGGCGCGCAAGATCCGGCGGCTGCACGACGGGAAGATCGTCGCCGGCTTCGCGGGCTCGGCCGCCGACGGCATCACGCTCTTCGAGAAGTTCGAGGCGCGCCTCAAGGAGTCGAGCGGCAACGTCATGCGGGCGGCCGTCGAGCTCGCCAAGGACTGGCGCACCGATCGCGTGTTGCGCCGCCTCGAGGCGCTGCTGCTCGTCGCCGACAGCGAGAAGACGCTGCTGCTGTCGGGCACGGGCGACGTCATCGAGCCGGACGGCGACGCGGCCGCCATCGGCTCGGGCGGCCCATACGCGCTCGCTGCGGCGCGCGCGCTCCTCGACGCGACCTCGCTGCCGGCGCGCGAGATCGCCGAGCGCGCCCTCGCCATCGCGGGCGACATCTGCATCTACACGAACGGCAACCGCGCCTTCGAGGAGCTCTAGATGTCGCCGCAGCAGAAGCGGGTGTCCGATCTCACGCCGCGCGCCATCGTCGAGGAGCTCGACCGGTACATCGTCGGGCAGGCCGCCGCCAAGCGTGCGGTCGCCGTGGCGCTGCGCAACCGCTGGCGGCGCCAGCAGGTGCCGCTGCCCATGCGCGACGAGATCGCGCCGAAGAACATCATGCTCATCGGCCCGACGGGCGTCGGCAAGACGGAGATCGCGCGGCGCCTCGCCAAGCTCGCCGGCGCGCCCTTCGTCAAGGTCGAGGCCTCGAAGTTCACGGAGGTCGGCTACGTCGGCCGCGACGTCGACTCGATGGTGCGTGACCTCGCCGAGACGGCCGTGTCGATGCTGCGCGAGGAGGAGCGCGAGCGCGTGCGCCCGCGCGCGCGGGAGAGCGCCGAGGAGCGGCTGCTCGACGTCCTGCTGCCGCCGACGCCGCGCCCGCGGCCCACGCCGGCGCCGCCGAACGGGTCTCCCTCGGCGATCCCGCTGCCCTCGATCGGCGCGGACGCGTCTTCTCCGTCCGAGAACGCCACGCGCGAGAGCCTGCGCAAGCTGCTGCGCGAGGGCAAGCTCGACGAAAAGATGGTCGAGATCGACACCTCCGACTCGGCCCAGTCGTTCATCGACGTCTTCTCGGGCACGGGCATGGAGGAGATGGTGCTGAACCTGCGCGATATGATGCCGCAGGGGGCGCGCAAGACGAAGCGCCGCAAGCTCTCCGTGCCGGAGGCGCTCGACGCGCTCACCGACGAAGAGGCCGGCAAGCTCATCGACATGGACCGCCTGCAGAAGGACGCCATCCGGCGCGCCGAGCAGGCGGGCATCATCTTCATCGACGAGATCGACAAGGTCGCGGGCCGCGAGGGCGGGCACGGCCCCGACGTCTCGCGCGAGGGCGTGCAGCGCGACCTGCTGCCGATCGTCGAGGGCTCGACCGTGTCGACGAAGTACGGCCCGCTCAAGACCGATCACGTCCTCTTCATCGCGGCGGGCGCCTTCCACGTCGCCAAGCCGAAGGACATGATCCCCGAGCTACAAGGGCGGTTCCCCATCCGCGTCGAGCTCGAGTCGCTCTCCGACGGCGACTTCGTGCGCATCCTCACCGAGCCCGAGAACGCCCTCACGAAGCAGTACACGGCGCTCCTCGCCACTGAGAACATCACGCTCGACATCCGCCCCGACGCCGTCGCCGAGATCGCGCGCGTCGCGACGCTCGTGAACTCGCGCATGGAGAACATCGGCGCGCGCCGCCTGCACACGATCATGGAGCGCGTCCTCGACGACCTGGCGTTCGAGGCGCCCTCCCTCGGCGCGACGACCGTGCCCATCACGGCCGCCTACGTCCGCGAGCGCCTCGACGGCATCCTCAAGGACGAGGACCTGTCGCAGTACGTGCTCTAGGCGCGGCGGTCGACGCTACGTCGACACTACGTCGACGGCAGCGGCGGAGGCGTGGCCGAGTGGTTCTCGCGGACCTGCGTCTGCTCGACCTCTTCCATGTCGGCTTCCTGGAGCTCGACGATGATCTCTTCCATGTCGGCGAGCAGCGTCGCCTCCATGCGCGGGTCGGTGTCGGCGAAGGCGCTGCGCGGCGGGTTGCGGCGCTCGCCCACGCGGCGCTCCCGCGGGAAGATGCGGTGGTCCATTTTCCCGGTGCGCTTGTCGGCGTAGCGCCGGTCTCTGCGCAGCGCGATGCGCAGGGCGTCGATCGACTCGGGGATCTCGTCCATGCGCGTGACGTGCGCCGAGCAGCCGTGACACAGCGGCACCGTGCGGCCGTGCAATTCGACGAGCTTGAGCTGGTCGCGCCGCTTCTCGAAGCACACCGTGCAGGTGGCGCCGCGGCCCACGGGGCGCGACTCGACCCAGCGGGTGTAGCACCCCCAGCAGCGCCCACGACGTAGCTCGATGACCTGCGCGCCGCAGGTACCGCAGGCGACCGTTGCCCGTTCGACTTCCACGCTCATGGGACGAGTAGAACGCCGGACGGTGCCGTGGGCAAAAAATTGAACAAAATTGGCCCGGCGGCCCCGGCGGAGGGGGGATCTGGCCCCCGGGGTCCCGAAAGCGGCGTGCTATGGTTTGCCCGCGCGTGCCGAGCCCCTCAGATCCCCTCGAGACGCTCGTCGGCGCGAGCCCCGCCATGGCGGCCCTGCGCGTGACGCTGCGCAAGGTCGCGCCCCACAAGGCGACGGTCCTCATCCTCGGGGAGTCCGGGACGGGGAAGGAGATGGTCGCGCGGGCGGTCCACGCGCTCTCGCCGCGGGCCGCGGCGCCGTTCGTGGCCGTCAACTGCGGCGCCATACCGGCCGGGCTCATCGAGTCCGAGCTCTTCGGGCACCTCCGGGGCGCCTTCACCGACGCCGTTCGCGACCGCGTCGGCCTCGTCGAGCAGGCGGCGGGCGGCACGCTGTTTCTCGACGAGATCGGCGAGCTGCCCGCGCCCTCGCAGGTCAAGCTCCTGCGCGTCTTGCAGGACGGGCACGTGCGGCGGCTCGGGGCCGACGCCGACGCCGTCGTCGACGTGCGCATCGTCGCCGCCACGTCGCGCGCGCTCGAGGCCGAGGTGGCCGCGGGCAGGTTCCGCGAGGATCTCCTCTTCCGGCTCGACGTGTTGGCGCTGCAGCTGCCTCCGCTGCGCGCTCGCGCGGGCGACGTCGTCTTGCTGGCGCGCCACTTCCTCGCGAGCGCGCGGGCGCGCCTGGGCGCGGCCGTGTCGGCGCGCGACATCGCGCCGGACGCGCTCGCGGCTCTCGAGGCGTACGCCTGGCCCGGCAACGTCCGCGAGCTCGAGAACACCATGGAGCGCGCCGCCGTGCTGTGCGAGGGCGCCGCCATCGACGCCGCGAGCCTGCCCGAGCGCGTCCTCGCCGCGGCCGGCCGCGCGCCGTCCCCGTCCGTCGCGGGCGCGCCCCCGGGGACCGAGGACCTGTCGATCAAGCGAGCGGCGCGCCGGACCGAGGAGGCGCTCATTCGGCGCGCCCTCGAGCGCACGGGCGGGAACCGCACGCGCGCCGCCGAGCTCTTGGAGATCAGCCAGCGCGCGCTCCTCTACAAGATCAAAGAGTACGGCATCTGAGGGCGGGTTTTTGACCGGGCGCTCGCGTCCCTCTAGAATTCTCGCGGCGCCGGCGTTCGCTCTCGGCGCATCACCCATGGAGACGTTCGAGCCCGACGCGCCCATCTTTCTCGTCGGGTTCATGGCCACGGGCAAGACGACCGTGGGCCGCATCCTCGCGGCGCGGCTCGGCTGGAAGCTGGTCGATCTGGACGAGGTGATCGCGCGCGAGGCCGGACAATCCGTGCCGCGCATCTTCGAGGGCGAGGGCGAGGCCGGCTTTCGCGCGCGCGAAACGCGCGCGCTCGGGGCCGTGAGCCACGAGCGGAAGCTCGTCGTGGCGACTGGCGGCGGTGCCGCGTGCCACGAGGGCAACCTGCGCACGATGCTCGAGGCGGGCCGCGTCGTCGCGCTCGCCATCACGCCCAAGGAGGCCGTTCGCCGCGCGCGCGGCGGGGCGGGGCGCCCGCTGCTCTCGGGGCCGGACCCGGTCGCGACGGCGACGGCGCTGCTGGCGGCGCGCGCGCCGTTCTACGCGCGTGCGCACTTCTCCGTCGACACCGTGGGGAGGCTGCCCCAGGACGTCGCGCGCGACGTGCTCTCGTGGGTGGAGACGGGCTCGTGAGCGCCGCCGAGGCGACCACCGTCGGCGTCGAGCTGGGCGCGCGGCGCTACGACGTCCGCATCGGCGCGATCGCGCCGGCCGAGGCGGCGACGGCGATCGCCGGAGTCTTCGGCGCCGTCACGGGCGTGGCCGTGCTCGTCGACGAGGCGGTGGGCGCGCGCTCGCCGCGCGTCGCCCCGCTCGTCGAGGCGTTGCGCGCGCGCCTGCCCAACGTCAAGCGGCTCGACCTGCGCGCGGGCGAGGCCTGCAAGACGCTCGCGGAGATCGAGCGCACGACCGAGTGGCTCGCGGAGGAGGGCTACGATCGGCGCGCGGCCGTCGTGGGCGTGGGCGGCGGCGCGGCCACCGATCACGCGGGCTTCGCGGCGGCGGTCTACCTGCGCGGCGTGCGCTTCGCCCTGGTGCCGACGACGCTCCTCGCGATGGTCGACGCGTCCGTGGGCGGCAAGACCGCCGTCGACTTGCCCGCAGGCAAGAACCTCGTGGGGGCGTTTCACCAGCCGTCGGCCGTCATCGCCGATCTGGGCTTCCTCGGCACGCTGCCGGCGCGCGAGCGCCGCGCCGGTCTCGCCGAGGTCGTCAAGTGCGGCTTCATCGCCGACCCCGAGCTGCTCCGCATCCTCGAGCAGCTCCCGGTCCAGCCGGACGGGGACGACGCCGCGCTGCCGCCGGCCGTCGCCGCCGAGCTCGTCGCGCGCGCCGTGCGCGTCAAGGCGGAGGTCGTCGCCGAGGACGAGACCGAGAGCGGCCGGCGCGCCATCTTGAACTTCGGCCACACCGTGGGCCACGCGCTCGAGGCGGCTTCGGGCTACGGCCTTCTGCACGGAGAGGCCGTCGGGCTCGGCGTGCTGGCGGCGCTCTCGCTGGGTGAGGCGCGGGGTCTGGGCACGCCCGCGCTCACGGCGCGCGCCACGGCGCTCCTGGCGCGCCTCGGCCTCCCCGTCGACCTCCAGCCGCGGCTCTCCGCCGAGGTGCTCGCGCGTGTGAGCGTCGACAAGAAGCGGCGCGATGGCGCCATCAAGTTCGTGTTCTGTCCGAAGCCGGGCGAGACGAGGCTCGTGGACGTCTCCCCCGACGAGATCGCGGCGCACTTCCTCGTTGGAGCCGGGAAGCCCGCGCGCGCTTGACACGTGGAATCCCGAGCGAGTACAAGCCGGAGGTCACATTGACGCCCATGTTTCGCGAAAACATCCAGAAGCTGATCGACAAACTCGACGGCGGCATCGCGGGCGTGCTCATGGGCTTCGACGGCATCGCCGTCGATTCGTACGCGAAGGCCGGCTTCGGCGACTCGCTGCCCGACATCCAGACGCTGGCCGCCGAGTTCGCGCACCTCGTCTCGCAGGCGCGGCGCACCGTGCAGTCGCTCGACGCGGGCGCCCTCGCCGAGGTCACGATTCGCACCGACACGGTGACGCTCGTCATCAGCGTGATCACCCCCGAATACTTCCTGGCCTGCGCGATGTTGCCGGCCGCCCTCGTGGGCAAGGCGCGCTACCTCGTCAAGCTCGCCGCGCCGCGGTTGCGGCAAGACCTTTAGCAGAGGACGACCCGCGAATGAACGGCGCCAAATGAACGGAAAGAACCGCAAGAGCAGCAGCCACAAGAGCAGCAGCCACAAGAGCGGCAAGGGCGTTCCGGCGCTCGCCTCGATCGGCAACGCCGGCTCGCCCAAGACCAAGAGCGTCGACTCGGCCATCGATCTCGAGACCGTGCGCGAGCTCGCCCGCATCATCGGCGAGTTCGGGCTCAGCGAGGTCGAGGCCGATCCGTCGGGTCACGTGCGCGTGCGCCGCGACCTAGGCGGCGGCGCGGTCGCGGCCGCTTCCGTCGGGGCGCCGCCCATCGCGCTCGCGCCTTCGCCGCCCGTCGAGGGCGCGACCGACGCGGGCACCTTCATCACCTCCCCGTTCGTCGGCACCTTCTACCGGGCGCCCTCGCCCGACGCGGCCGCGTTCGCGGAGGTCGGCACCAACGTGCGCAAGGGCCAGGTCGTCTGCATCGTCGAGGCCATGAAGCTCATGAACGAGATCGAGTCCGAGGCCGACGGCAAGGTCGCCGAGCTCCTCGTCAAGAACGGCGAGCACGTCGAGTACGGCCAGAAGCTGATCCGCCTCGCCTAGCCGCATGAAGCGCCCCCGAGCGCAGCGCGGCTTCGCCGCGCGTAGCGAGCACCGGAGGGTTTGGGAACCCTCCCAGGGTTGAGTCCTCAAAAATGTATAAAAAGGTATTGATAGCGAATCGCGGCGAGATCGCCCTCCGCGTGATCCGCGCCTGCCGCGAGCTCGGCATCAAGTCGGTGGCCGTGCACTCATCGGTCGACGCCGACGCGCTGCACGTCCGCTTCGCCGACGAGAAGGTCTGCATCGGCCCCGCGTCGGCGCGGCTGAGCTACCTCAACGTGCCGGCGATCATCAGCGCCGCCGAGGTCACGCGCGCCGACGCCGTGCACCCGGGCTACGGCTTCCTCGCCGAGAACGCCGCCTTCGCCGAGATCGTCGAGCAGTGCGGCCTCACGTGGATCGGCCCGCAGCCTGAGGTCATGCGCCTCATGGGCGACAAGGTCTCGGCGCGCAAGGCCATGGCGGAGGCCGGCGTGCCGATCCTTCCCGGCACGGGCGTCATCGAGACGGATCTCGAGGCCGAGCAGGCCGTGGAGCGCATCGGCTTCCCGATCATCATCAAGGCCTCGGCGGGCGGCGGTGGCCGCGGCATGAAGATCGTCGAGAGCCGCGATCGCTTGAGCGCGCAGCTCGCGGCGGCGCGCTCGGAGGCGCAGGCCGGCTTCGGCAACCCCGACGTCTACCTCGAGCGCTACATCGGGAAGCCACGCCACGTCGAGGTGCAGGTGCTGGGCGACGGCACGCGCGCGATCTCGCTCGGCGAGCGCGAGTGCTCGATCCAGCGCCGCCACCAGAAGCTCGTCGAGGAGGCGCCCTCCGTCGCGCTCGACGACGCGCGCCGCGCCAAGCTGCTGGGCATCGCGCGCAAGGCGACGCAGGCCATCGGGTACAAGACCGTGGGCACGCTCGAGTTCCTGCTCGACGAGGACAAGAGCTTCTACTTCATGGAGATGAACACGCGCATCCAGGTCGAGCACACCGTGACCGAGGAGGTCTTCAGCGTCGATCTCGTGCGCGAGCAGATGAGGCTGGCCGCGGGCGAGCCGCTCAAGCTGCCCGCCGACATCCGGCCGCGCGGCCACGCCATCGAGCTGCGCATCAACGCCGAGGATCCCGTGACCTTCGCGCCGTCGCCCGGCCGCATCACGGCGCTCAACCTACCCGGCGGCCTCGGCGTCCGCATCGACACGCACATCTACAGCGGCTACGTCGTGCCGAGCCACTACGACTCGCTGCTGGCCAAGCTCATCGTGCGCGCGGAGAACCGGCCCGCTTGCCTCGCGCGGCTGCGGCGCGCGCTCGCCGAGTTCGTCGTCGAGGGCTGCAAGACGAACCTCGACTTCCATCGCCGCCTACTCGCGAACGCCGACTTCGTCGCGGGCAAGATGGACACGCACCTGACCGAACGCATGTGACGTCGCGGCGCCGAGGCGCGTCGTGACCTCAGCGCGGTTTCTCGATATCGCGTCGCGCGCGGCGTGAGCGGCTTTACACCTCGCGAGAACGCGGTAAAACTGGCCTCGCCCGTGGCGACGAACAAAGAGAAGGCGCTCGCCGCCGCCCAGAGGTATCTGGAGCGCGAGCAGCCGGACCGAGCGCTCGCGGAGTTCGCGCGCGTCGTGCAAGACGAGCCGGGTGACACTCGCACCTTGCTTCGCATGGCGGAGATCTACGCGCGCCGCGGTGAGAACGTGCAAGCGTGCGACATCTACCTGCGCACGGGCGAGCTCTACGTCGAGCAGGGCGCGCTGCCGAAGGCCGTGACCGTCTACAAGAACGCCCTCAAGCTCTCGCCGGGGTTCGCGCACGGCCACCTGAGGTTGGGCGCGCTGCTCGAGCGGCTCGGGCAGCCGGGCGAGGCGGTCCAGCAGTACGGCCTGGCGGTCGCGGCCTTTCAGAAGACAGGACGCGCCGCGGAGGCGCTGCCGGCGCTGCGCCGGATCGTCGAGCTCGCGCCCGAGCGCGTCGTCGAGCGCATTCAGCTCGCCGAGTCCGCGTCGCAGGCGCACGCCACGGATGATGCCATTCGGGAGTTCAAGAGCGCGGCCGAGGTCCTCAAGGCGCAAGGGCGCGCCGACGAGTACGTGCGCGTCGCCGAGCGCATCATCTTCCACGAGCCCGACAACTTTCCGCTCGCGCGCGAGCTCGCGGCCGTCTACATAACGCGCCGGAACCCGCGCCTCGCCCTCGCCAAGCTGCAGGCGGCCGCCAAGGCCGCGCCGCGCGACCCCCGGAACATCGAGCTCGTCGCGCTCGCGCTCGAGCAGCTCGACCCGCCGAAGGCGCTGTCGATCTGGAAGGAGCTCGCCGAGCTGCACGACGGCGTGGGTCGTTCCGGCGCCCGCGACGGCGCGCTACGCGCTGCCCTCGCGATCGACGTCACCGACAAGGAGGCGCTCGCGCTCGCGCGGCAATGGGGAATTCACGTCGCGGGCGCGCCTGCTTCTACCTCCAGCGCTTCATCCAGCGCCGAAACAGCATCGGGCTCAGCCGCCACGGCGCGCCCGGCCCAGGATCCGGCGCGCGTCCTCAGTGAGGCCGAGGTCTTCGTGAAGTACGGCCTCCTCGAGCGCGCCGCCGATCACCTGCGGCGCCTCGTCGAGCTGCGGCCAGATCATGCCGAGGCGCGCTCCCAGCTCGACGCCGTCCTGAGGCAGCTCGGCCGCGCGCCGCTCCCGTCGTCCGTCGTCGATCCGCTCGCTGACTTCGCGACGCCGCCGCCCGTCGCCGCCGACACCCTCGACGCCGCGCCGCGCCCCTTGCGCGACGAGGCGCCCACGGCGCGCGCCTCCCGGGCCGCGCCCGCGGCCACCGACGAGCTCCTCGCCGAGCTCGAACAGGCCGACTTCTTCGCAACCCAGTCGCTCTTCGACGAGGCGCGCGAGACGCTCACCGAGCTCGCGACCCGCTTTCCAAACCATCCGCTCCTCATCGCCAAGATGCGCGAGCTCGAGGGCCACGGCGAGAGCGATCCGACGGGCCTCGACGACAGCCCGGGCGCTCTTCCGCGCGACGACGCGGCGGCGCGCCGCGATGACGGCCCGCTGCGTGCAAGACCCGTGGCCGTCATGGCCGCAGGAGGCGAGGCAGATCTGTCGACGCACGGCGACCTCGGCATCGCGTACAAAGAGATGGGCCTCCACGACGCCGCCATCGCCGAGTTCAAGCAGCTCCTGGCCGATCCGGCGCGCAAGGTCTTCGCCCTCACGATGATCGGGGAGTGCCTCGAGGCGCAGGGCGCGCTCCCCGACGCCGTCGTGCGCTACAAGGAGGCGCTCAACAGCGGACCCGTCAAGGACGGGGAGTGCGCGCAGCTCTACTATCTCCTCGGCGGCGCCTTCGAACGCCTAGGCGACGCCAGCGAGGCGCTCTACTTCTTCGAGAAGGTCGCCAAGCGCGGCGGTCAGTTCCGCGATGTCGCCCGCCGCATCAAGGCTCTGAAGCCGAACGCCGTGGGGGCGCCATGACGGCCGCGGGCGACGAGCGCGTCGCCACGTATTTCCGCGAGCTGCAGGACCGCATCACGGCGGCGCTCGAAGGCGTGGACGGCGCCGCGCGGTTCCGCGAGGACGCCTGGACGCGCTCGGGCGGTGGCGGCGGTCGGACGCGCGTGCTCGCCGACGGGGCGCTCTTCGAGAAGGCGGGCGTAAATTTCTCCGACGTCCACGGCGAGCTGCGCCCCGAGATGGAGCGCGTGTTGCCCGGCGAGGGCGCGCGCTTCCGCGCCACCGGCGTCTCGCTCGTGCTGCACCCGAAGAGCCCCCATGTGCCGACCATGCACGCCAACATGCGCCACATCCAGCGCGGCTCGGGCGGGTGGTTCGGCGGCGGCACCGACCTCACGCCGTACTACGTCGTGCCCGGCGACGCCGCGCATTTTCACCGCACGCTGCGCGCCGCCTGCGACGCGCACGACCCGAGCTTCTACCGCCGCTTCAAGCGCTGGTGCGACGACTACTTCTTCCTGCCCCACCGCAACGAGCCGCGAGGCGTGGGCGGCATCTTCTTCGACTACCTCGGCGCGGGCGCCGAGGCGACAGCGGGGCAGCCCGCGGCCGAGCCGATCTCGGCCCGCGAGGCCGACCCCGAGGCCATGTTCGCCTTCACGCGCGCCGCGGGCGACGCGATCTTGCCGGCCTACC
Organism: Polyangia bacterium; assembly: GCA_036494575.1. Taxonomy (GTDB): domain Bacteria; phylum Myxococcota_A; class Polyangia; order Fen-1088; family Fen-1088; genus DASZFV01. The sequence goes on from DASXOE010000018.1 coordinate 80,539, forward strand.
TGCCCATCGTCGAGCGCCGGCGCACGGAGCCGTGGGGCGAGCGCGAGCGCCGCTGGCAGGTCCTGCGCCGGGGCCGGTACGTCGAGTTCAACCTCCTCTACGATCGCGGCACGGTCTTCGGATTGAAGACCGACGGCCGCGTCGAGTCGATCCTCATGTCGCTGCCGCCCGAGACGCGCTGGGAGTACGGCTTCGCGCCGGAGCCCGGCAGCGTCGAGGCCGCCTCGCTCGACGCCATCTGCTCGAAGGCCGACTGGGCAGAGTTGATCTGACGGGGAGCGCCTCGCTGCCACTCGCACCTCGGCCCCCTTCACGGTTGGTGCTCCGCCCATTTTGTTTGACACGGCACATCTGTTCCGTACCATACGTATGTTCAGTGGCGCCGTCTTCGTCCATTTCGGGAGTTTTGGGAGGTTCAATCCATGGGCACGCTCACCCTCGTTCGTGACGACACGCGCGGTGTCTTGACGGATCGCCAGCAAGCGATCCTGGACTTCATCACGCAGTCGATCGAGGAGCGCGGCTACCCGCCCACGCTGCGCGAGATCGGCGAGCACTTCGGCATCCGCTCGACGAACGGCGTGAACGATCACCTGCGCGCGCTCGAGAAGAAGGGCCATCTGCAGCGCGAGGACTTGAAGTCCCGGGCGCTGAGGCCCACGAGCGGGCCGTCGTCGGCGTCCGCCTCGGCGGCGCGCGCGCTCGGCGCCGGACGCGACCCGCGCCTGGCCGACGTCGTCGAGATCCCCATCGTGGGGCGGGTCGCCGCGGGCCTGCCGTTGCTCGCCGTCGAGAACGTGCAGGACACGGTGCACGTCGACAAGTTCTTCATCGGGCAGACGCGCGAGGTCTTCGCCTTGCGGGTCAAGGGCGAGTCGATGATCGAGGACGGCATCTTCGACGGCGACTACATCTTCGTGAAGAAGCAGCTGCAGGCGAGCCGGGGTGACATCGTCGTCGCCATGATCAGTGGACCATCCGGCGACGAGGCCACGGTGAAGCGCTATTACCCCGAGGGGGACAGCATTCGCTTTCAGCCGGCCAACGCCGCCATGCAGCCCATCATCGTGCGGAAGAAGGACTTCAAGAGCGTCAACCTCATCGGGGTCGTCGTGGGCGTCTACCGAAGGATGACCTGACGGTAGATGACCTGACGTTCAGATGTTCAGAGGTAGGGGCCGCCCCCGATCATGCATGCTAGGCTTCGGGGTTTCCCGATGCCTCCCGCCCCAGCCCCGACGAACCGCGGGCGCGGTCACCTCGGCCGCGGAGCGCTGTTCTCACTGCTCTTCCACGCCGCCGCGTTGGTGCCGATCGGCGTGCTCGCGTTCGTGTGGGCCGCCCGCGAGGAGGCACAGCGGGCCGAGGAGGTCGACGTCGGGTTCGAGAGCGTCCCCGAGGAGCAGCTGCCTGCGGGACTGCCGCCCCTCGAGCCGCCCAATCAGGACCAGAACGTCCTGGAGAAGCTGAAGCCGGACGCGAAGAAGCCGCCCAAGAAGAAGCCCGAGAAGACGGCGCTCGCGAAGGAGGACGCTCCGAAGCCGAAGCCCGAGCCCGAGATCGTCGTGCCGCCGATGCCGCCCATGCCGGCGCCGTCGCGGCCGCCGCCGCCCGAGCGGCACGACAACATGAAGATGGTCGACGTCGAGAACGACAAGGACGTTCCGCCGCCGCCGGACGCCAAGTTCCTCGCCGAGAAGAACAACCGCGTCGCCGAGGAGACGCGCGCCAAGCAGACGAACCTCGAGAAGAACAGCAAGGGAGAGGACGTGCCCTCGTCGTCCCCGTCCGACGTGCAGGACGACAAGGTGGGCGGCCAGAAAGAGCAGATTCGCCAGCTCGCCGACGAGAAGTCGGCCTTCGGCAAGGCGGCGCCGTCGGTGACGCCGCACGAGAAGCCGGAGCTCGCGTCGGCGGACGATCAGCGCGAAAAGTCGCTGCTCACGCTGCGCGACCCGGCGCCGCGCACGCACGAGATCACGCCCGAGACCGCCGATCCTTCGCTGCCGCACGCGGCCGACGGCGACCTGCGCGAGCGCCGGCCCACGACGCGCGGCGCGCCGAGCCGCGCCGACAAGGCCAACGGCAAGCGCGTCAAGCTCGCCATCACGGGCAGCGACTACGAGTACCTCTTCGGCGCCGACGCCGAGGCGGACCGCCGTCTCGCCAAGAAGCTGAAGTCCACGCACGCAGGCAAGTTCCGCGAGCGCCAGGCGCGCGTCCAGTCGTCGCTCGAAAACTTCATCCCCGAGGTCCGGCCGGGCAATCAGACGGCGCTCAACACGCGCGCCGCGCCGTTCGCGGCCTTCGTGGCGCGCATGCACCGGAGCATCCACCTTTTGTGGGGGTTCGGCGCCCTCGAGGACTGGGACGAGCTCGGCTCGTCGAGCCCGCTCAACAACCCGAACCTCCTGACGACGCTCGAGATGGTGCTCAACGCCGACGGTACCGTCGACAAGGTCACGATCGTGCGCGCCTCCGGCTATCTGCCGTACGACACCGCCGCCATCGACACGGCCTTCTCGGCCGGACCCTATCCGGACCCGCCGCGCGACATCCGGTCGGCCAACGGCAAGATCTACATCCACTGGCGCTTTTATCGAGACGGACGGCAGTGCGCGACCTCTGGCGTCGACTACTTCATCTTGAACAACCCGCCTTCGGACGCCGACAAGGCCACCGTCGGAGGCGCCGAGAGCGCCGCGAACCCGCTCCAAGCGGGCGCGCCCGTTCGCGAAGGACCGCGGCACCTTCGACGCGACGTCGGCGACGACCCGAACCATCGCGCCAAGCTGCACGCCCTCGACGAGGAGATCGCGCGCGCCGAGAACCACTCGGGGGGAGCCTCTGAGGAAGAGGCCGCGGCGCCGCCCGCGCGCGCCGCCGCGTCCCCTCCCGTCGCCGAGACGCGCGAGCCGGAGGCGCGCGCCACCGCCGGGAGGTTCTTCGCGGCGCTCGCCGCCGGCGACGCCTCGGCCATGGCGGGCCTGGCCGAGATCCCGTTTCGCACGACGGGCGGCAGCACGGTGAAGACCCGTGGCGAGCTGCTTCCCATGCTCAAGGATCTGGCGACCGAGGTCGGACACAAGGGTTTGCGCGGCATGCAGGTTCTCACGGGCGCCGGCGTGCGCGCTGCGCTCGGCAAGCTTCCGCCCGGCCTCGACGACGGCTCGGGCCTCCTGTTCGCCGTGTCGTCGCTGCGCGACGGCGACGTCCTCATCGCGGCCCTCGCGAAGCGCGGCGTCTCCTACCGCGTCGTCGCGCTCGTCCGGCGCTGAGCGGTCAGCGCAATTCGTATTGCGCGACGTGGCGCAGGTTCAGGAAGTTCACGAGGAAGTGCGCGAGCACGGCGCCCGTGAGGTCGCCCGTCCAGGTGAACAGCAGGCCGAAGAGCAGGCCGGCGACGAACGAGGAGATCGTCCAGGGCAGGTGCCGCGCCTTGGGGCCGATGTGAAGCAGCGCAAACACCGCGCTCGACCCGAGGAGGCCGATGACTGGGAGCAGCGCGCCCCGGAAGAACATCTCCTCGCCCACCGACGATGCCACGGCCAGCACGACGATCTCGACGTCGGACAGCGGATTGAGGAGACCGCGGAACTCGCGGTGCAAGGCGCGCGCCCAATCGAAGCGGTAGAGCGCCAGACGGGACACGAAGACGATGCCGAGCCCGAGCAGGATCCCGGTGGCGATGCCCGCGAAGACGAGCGGCTCGGCGCGTCCGGGGAGCTGCCAGACGTTCGGCTGGCCGCGCAGCCCGCCCCAGGTGAGCGCGGCCGCGCCGAGCGCGAGGTACAGCACCATGACGAGGACGGGGCGCGACCAGCTGGAGCCGAGGGACCTCACGCGATCTCGCGAGTCTACGCCAGCGGTTTCTCGATTTCGGCAGCCTTTTTGTGCACACCGCATCATCGTGATATATTGCTGTAATTATTAGATTATTTTTGGTTCTGGTTTTCGCGCGCCCGGCGTTCTGGGCCATGGTAAACGTTCCGTCCGATGGCCGTGGCAGCCCTTCGCGGGAGACGGAATGCTACGCGCAGCGGCGCGTTGCTGCCGACGACCGTCGTCCGCGAGGTGGGCCTGCAGAAGCTCCTCGCGACGCGCATCTGCGACCTGTCGCTACGCCCCGAGGGCACGCTGGCCGAATGTGTCGAGCAGGTCATCAGCGAGCTGCGCGCGAAAGGCGTGACCTTCGTTCCCCAGTACTACCTCGGTGACGAGGACTTTTGGACGGCCGACCGCGCCGTCAGCGTCAACGTCCCGTGGTACCTCGCGAACCCGACGCTGTGGCGGCTGGTCAACGACCACCTCTTCGAGTACACACGCGAGGAGGTCCTCATGTATCTTCGCCACGAGGCGGGCCACGCGCTCAACTACGCCTTCGAGCTGTGGCGCCGGCGCGACTGGACGCAGACCTTCGGCGACTTCCGCCGGCCGTACCGCGATGTCTACAACCCGAACCCGTGGAGCCGCGACTACGTGCGGTACCTCCACCGCGCGGGCATGTACCACTACGCGCAGAAGCACCCCGACGAGGACTGGGCCGAGACCTTCGCCGTCTGGCTCGATCCGACGCAGCACTGGCGGCGGCGCTACCGCGACTGGCAGGTGGCCTTTGCCAAGCTCGAGTACGTCGATCGCGTCGTGGCCATCGAGCGCTCGTGCAAGGGCAACCCCGCGAACGTCCGCCTGGGCATGCGCGTGCCTTACACGGACATCAAGGAAACCGTCGCCGAATACTTCGACATCCGCGACGTCGTCGACGAGGACCTGCTCGAGTACCGTCGCGATCTCCTCGAAATCTTCCCGCGGCGGCCGCCGCGCTCGCGTGCGCCGAGCGCCCGCCACGGCGCGCGCACGACGAACGCGCAGTCAGCCGCGCGTTTCATCCAGCAGCATCAGAACGTCCTCACCGATCGCATCAACCGCTGGATCGGCAACTCGGATCGGCGCGTGATCTTGCGCTTCTTGCGCCAGCTCCAGGCCCTCTGCACCGCCGAGCACATGGTCGTGCCCGACAGCCGCCGCACCGAGAAGCTGGTCGAAATGACGGTCGTCGCGACCTGGCACGTCGTCGACGGCATCCACCGACTCAGCTAACAGCGAATCGAGCTCAGGCCGGCTTCGCCGGCCGAAGCGAGCGCCGGGGGTGCGGGACCCTCTCAGGGCCGCGGGTACGACGATTGACACGCGCCGCGGGTCCGTCTATATCAACCCGGCTTTCTGCGAGGATGGCGGAACTGGTAGACGCACCAGCTTGAGGTGCTGGCGGTTAACAGCCATCGGGGTTCAAGTCCCCGTCCTCGCACCATTCAATCACCAAACCGGGCCTTCGCGCTCGGCACCAGCTCTCGGTCGGGGACCTGGTGCCGGGCGGGCGGAATGGCCTTGAGGTAGGCGACGAGCCCGTTCATGTCCTCCTCGGCGATGCCCGAGTAGTGCGGCACCATGATGGACATGGGCGGCGCCATGGGCTTGCCATCGAGGCGCTTGCCGTTGCGGAGCGCTTGCTTGATCTGGTCGGCGTGGTACTTGCCGAGGCCGGTCTCGACGTCGGGCGTGAGGTTGCGGGCCCAGACCTTGCCGAACGAAGGATCTTCCATGGGGCCGTCGCTGCCCGCGAGGTACTGAGGATCGTCGCGCTTGCGCGGCCCCTTCTTCGTGAGCGAGTGGCACTCCGAACAGGCTCCGATCGTCGCGACGTACGCGCCGGCCTGCACGGCGTCCTTCTTGTCGGGCGGGGGCACGTCGTGCGCCGGCGGGTGCAGCTGCACGCCGATCTTCGTGAAGAGGACGCGCGCCATCAGGCCGAGTCGGTTCGGCGCCCGCGGCTTCGGCTGCTTGAACGGCGGCACGCTACGCAGGTACGCCACGACCGAACGCACGTCCTCGTCGGACATGAACTGGTACGCGCCGAACGGCATGAACGGCAGCAGGAAATGGCCGTCGCGCGAGATGCCGTCGCGGATGGCGCGCATGAGCTCATCGTCGCTCCACGCGCCCACGCCCGTCTCGATGTCGGGCGTGATGTTCGGGATCCAGATGCCCTCGGACATGCCGCCCGCGACGAAGGTGTTGCCGCCGCCCAGGAAGCCGTCGGTGCGTTCGGGCTCGCTCGCGATGCTGCCGTTTTCGCGCGTCGTGTGGCACGCGCCACAGGCGCACACCTGGTTGACGAGGTACCCGCCCCGGATGAGCCGCTCGGGCGTCGCCTCGACCTTTTCGGGGCCGACGGCGCGGACGTACTTGCCGCCGCAGCTCGCCGCGGCGAGCGCGGCCAGCCCGAGGATGCGGCACCACGGACCGACGAGTCTCTTCATGCGCCGCACAGTAGGCGCTTTTGCAGGCGTTCGGCAAACGCGCGGCTAGGGGAGGATCGCGACGAGCTCGACGTCGAACACGACCGGCCCCAGCGGGGGACCGAAGGGCACGGCTTCCTCGCCGGGCCGGGCCTCGCCGAAGGCGAGGTTGCCGGGCAGCCACAGCCGCCACTTATCTCCCTCGACCATGTGCAACATCGCCTCGCGCCAACCGGCGGGCAGGCGCCGCAGCGCCACCGGTACGACGTCCGCCGTCGCGAGTGAGCACTCGAACATGCGCCCGTTCGGCGTCCAAGCCGCGTAGACGACCTTGGCGTGGCCGTGCTCCGTGGGGTGGGCCTTGCCGGTGCCCTTCTCGAGCACGAGGTAGACGAGCCCGGACTTCGTGGTCTTGGCGCCCTTGGGCGCGACCTGGAGATCGGGGGGGACGGGCGGGGCCGGCGTGGCGTGCACGAGCTCGAGGTCGTAGGTCACGTCGCCCTTGGGCGCGTTCGTGTAGCTCACGCGTTCGCCATAGGCCAGCGCGGAGGGCACCCAGAGGCGGCGCCGGTCGCCCGCGACCATGAGCATGAGCTCCTTTGCGATGCCGGGGACGAGCTCCCTGACCTCGTAGCGCCCCGGCTCGGCGTCGGTCGGCGTGCCCTCGAACTGGTTGCCGTTGCGCTCCCAGCCCGCGTAGCGCAGGTCGACGTACGTCGTCAGCGCGGGGTGGACGGTGCCCTTGCCGCGCGCGAGGATCTTGCGCACGACGCCATTCGCCTCGCGTTCCGCGTCGGCTGGAGGCCGCGAGACGTCGGCCGGAGCGGGCGTGGCCCAGGGGGCGCTGTTCATCGACGGCGTGAGCTCGACGGGCGTGGCCGTCTTGGGAAGACTCGACGGGCGCACGGCCCCCGTGCGGCCGCAGGCCGCCAGCGAGAGCGCGACGAGCAGCGAGCCCGAGACGCGGGGGAGCGCGGGCATGGCGCGAGTTCCTCGGCCCGGCGGCCGCTCAGCCCGCGCGCGTGCGGTTCTTCGCGCGGCGCGCGTCGGCGCCGCTGCGCGCTTCGGCCGTCTCGACCTTGCGGTCAGCGATGAAGCTCGTGACGACGTCCTTCACGTTCTCGTTGAACCGGACGTTCCCGTGGGCGATCTCGCGCAAGGCCGTGACGGCGGCCTTGTTGTGGCTCAGGACGCGGGGGGAGGCGCCGTGCGCCAGCTGGCGCGCGCGCTCGGCCGCCAGCACGATGAGCGCGAAGCGGTTGGTCACCTTCTCGAGGCAGTCTTCTACGGTGATGCGGGCCACTGGCACTCCTTGTGAGGGTCGGCGGTCTCCGGCCGGGGGCCGGAGAACCCTAGGGCTAAACCACAAGCCGCCCGGGAGCAAGGAAGATGTTGGCGGCTGGTGGGGAAAGGCGGCGTCAGGCAGAGGGGCGGGCGAAGCCACGCGAGCGTCCGCCCCCGCGCCCGTGGCGAGAGCGATCGTGCGCGGGGCGGCCCGGGCGGCCGAAGGCGACGCGCTCGCGGGGCTCGTCGGCGGGCGCCGCCTTGCCCGCGAAGGGGTGGTCGGCCACGACGGGCACCTGGGCGCGGATGAGGCGCTCGATGTCCCGGAACGACCCGCGCTCGTCGGCGTCGCAGAACGACAGCGCGACGCCCGAGGCTCCCGCGCGCGCCGTACGACCGATGCGGTGCACGTAGCTCTCGGGCTCGTCGGGGATCTCGAAGTTGATGACGTGCGTGACGCCGTCGACGTCGATGCCGCGCGCCGCGATGTCGGTGGCGACGAGCACGCGGATGCGCCCGGCCTTGAAGGCATCGAGCGCGCGCTGGCGCGCGTTCTGCGACTTGTTGCCGTGGATGGCGGCCGACGAGACGCCCTTCCGGTCGAGCTCCTCGGCGACGCGGTTGGCGCCGTGCTTCGTGCGCGTGAAGACGAGGACACGGGTCATCGTGGCGTCGCGCAGCACCTCCTTGAGGAGGGCGCGCTTGTTGCCGCGCTCGACGAACAGCACCCACTGCCGCACGTTCTCAGCCGTCGACGACACGGGCGTCACGGCGACCCTGACGGGATCGACGAGGATCTTGTTCGCGAGGCCCATGATCTCCTGGGGCATCGTCGCCGAGAACATGAGGTTCTGGCGCTGGCGCGGCAACGCCTTGACGATGCGCCGGATGGGCTCGATGAAGCCCATGTCGAGCATGCGGTCGGCCTCGTCGAGCACGAGCGTCTCGACGGCTTCGAGGCGCGCGTGTCCTTGCTCCATCAGATCTATGAGGCGCCCGGGCGTCGCGACGATGATGTCCGTGTTGCGCCGCAGGGCCTCGACCTGCGGGGCCTGACCGACGCCGCCGAAGATGACCGCGCACTTGGGCGCGACGTGGCGCCCGTAGGTGGCGAAGCCTTCGTTGATCTGCAGCGCGAGCTCGCGCGTCGGCGTGAGAATGAGCGCGCGGGGGCCGCGCGCGCCCGGGTGGCGCGGCGTGCGCGCGAGGCGATCGAGGATCGGCAGCGCGAACGCGGCCGTCTTGCCCGTGCCGGTCTGCGCGCAGCCGAGCACGTCGCGGCCCGCGAGGAGGTGCGGGATCGCCTCGGATTGAATGGGGGTGGGCGTCTCGTAGCCAGCGCCGGCCACGGCGCGCTGAAGCGAGTCGATGAGTCCTAGGGATTGAAACGAAGTCATGATGCGAACGAATGTCCTTTGCAGCTCCGCCCTCGCGCGGCGCGCGGGGGCGGTGGGTTGTCGGTTTGGGTTGTTTCGGTGGCTGTCCGTGAAACCAATCGAGACAGCAGCGCCGCCCACCGGTCCCTGAGGCAATCCGCGAAGGGTCGCGGAAGCAGGACAAAACGTTCCGAAGTGAGGACAGGGTGCGGGACGAACGCCCCGAAGTCAAGAACGGGCCCAGGTCGCCGCGCGTCATTCGGGCCGTTGGCCGGACCCGTTCGGGGCGGCCTCACGCCGCGATGGGCGTCGCGGCCCTCGCGGGCAGTTGCAGCACGAGCACGGTCGCGTCGTCTCGCGAGGGCGCGCCGTCGAGCAACAACATCTCGCAGAGATCCAGCGTCACACGCGGCGCGTGCTCGAGGAGAAGCGCGAACGCCGCCTCGCCGAGCGGATCGTCGGCGCTCGAGAGCGGGTCGGTGATGCCGTCCGTGACGAGCACGAGGGCGTCCTCGGGCTCGAGCCGTACCTTGATCTCCTCGTAGCGCTCGCCGGGCACGAGGCCGAGCGGCACGCCCGTGGCGCGTTCGATGGCGTGGACACGCCCCGAGGAGCGGCGCACGAACGGCCCGAGGTGTCCCGCGCAGGCGATCTCGACGAGCCCGGTCTGGACGTCGACACGCACGGCGACGGCCGTCACGAAGCGATCGTCGAACCCTTCGTCGAACCCTTCGTCGAGCCCTTCGTCGAACCCTTCGTCCACGAGCGCCTCGTTCAGCGCGGCGAGCACGCGGCCGGGCGACTCGCCGCGCGCGAGGCTGTGGTGCAGGAAAGGCCGGATGCGCGCCGCCACCTTCGCGGCCGCGGCGCCGTTGCCGCACACGTCGGCGACGACCGTCGAGACGGTGCGCGAGGCGTGCTCGAACACCTCGAAGAAGTCGCCGCCATCGCCGAAGCGTGCCGACTGTTTCGAGGCGACGCGCAGCTCGGAGCCGAGCGGGAAATCGATGGCGCGCCCGTCCGCGACGGCGGGCAGCTCGCGGGTCGGTGTTGCGAAGGAAGCAAAGTCGAGGAAGTTCATGGTGCTCATAGGTCAGGCTCGGCGCGGTAGTATGCACGAAGCATTCCAAGATTGGGGCGGCGATTTCTTCGATGGTACGAGGGCGGGAGCCCCGGCTCCGACGGTGCGTGACGCACAACCCGTGTGGGACTGCACAGGTTGAGCAGGGCTGGCCCCTCGGCGACGTGGCTCGTCAGCGTCGTGCTAGGTTCGCGGCCTTCCATGCCCAGCGACGCCAACCGCGTCAAGTTCGTCGTCGGCGAGGCCGAGGCCGGGCTGCGCCTCGACCAGGCGCTCGCCGCGCGCGTGCCTGACCTTTCGCGGCGCCGCGCGCGCCTGCTGCTCGACATCGGCGGAGTGTTCGTCGATGGGCGGCGCGTGAAGGTCGCGGGGAGGGTCGTGCGGGCCGGCGAGACGGTCGTCGCCAACCTCGGAGGCGCGCTCGGGCGCGCGACGCAGAAGACCGGGCGCGACGCGCGCGCGCAGGACGAGGCCCGCCTGCCGCCGTTCGTGATCGTCTTCGAGGACGAGGATGTCGTGGTCGTCGACAAGCCCTCGGGCCTGCTGACGGCGCCCACGCCAGAGAGCGATCGCAACAACCTCGCGAGCTTGCTCGCGCGGCGCCCGGGCGGCGCGCTCGTGCACGTCGTCCACCGCATCGACCTCGAGACGAGCGGTCTGCTCGTCTTCGCCAAGACCGACGACGCCAACAGCGCGCTCTCGGAGCGGTTTCGCGCGCACGATCTCGGCCGTGAATACCTGGCCGTCGTCGCGGGCGCCTTCCCGGACGCGCTGCGCACCGTCGATCGTCCCGTGGGCGGCAAGCGCGCCGTCACGCACGTCGCCATCGAGGAGCGTCTGGGCGCCGCCGCGACGTTCGTGCGCTGCCGGCTCGAGACGGGCCGCACGCACCAGATTCGCCTGCACGTCCAGGCCGAGGGGCACCCCGTCCTGGGCGATCCGCGCTACGGGGGCGCGCCGATCGCCGCCGGGGCTGCGCGCCCGCCGCGCATGGCGCTGCACGCCACGGTGCTCGCCTTCGCGCACCCGCGTACGGGCGCGCCGTTGTCGTTCGCGAGCGCTTGGCCCGCCGACCTCGCCTCCTGGCTCGACGCGATCAGAAGCTCGGCGTCACGCTGAGCTCACCACCCCATGCCGACGTGGCTGGGCGTGCCGATGATGGTCCCGTTCGACCAATCGACCTCGATGAAGCCGTGTCGCGTGTTCGCGAGGTTGGGGATGTACGTGGTCGACCTGCGCGTTGCCGTGTCGATGACGTCGCCGCCGTCCCCTATGTAGACGTACTTGCCGTTGCGGGAGTGCGTGATCCAGCCATCCTTGTCGCAGTCCCACACGCAAGGGTTCTCCGTGCCAGGATGGATCGCGTGATCGAAGGTGATGGTGGCCTTGATCTGAGGATCGTCCGAGCTGTCGTAAACGCGCACCTGGTTCATGCAGGTGTCGAGCACCCAGACCTCTTTGCCGTCCGGCGACAGCGACATGCCGTGGCTCGGGGCCGCCAGGCACGAGTCGGCGCCGAACTTCACGGTCTTGAGGAGCGTGCCCGTGGTCAAATCGGCGACCGAGAAGCCGCGGAAGGCGCTCCAGGTTATATAGGCCCTCGTCTCGGCGGCGTTGAGCGTGTAGGGGCGCACGCCCGCCGTCGCCGACGGCGACGGACCGACCTTCGTGATGGGAAGCCCGAAGACGTAAAGGTACGTGTCCTGGGTGCCCCCGTAATAACGGTGGCCGTTCCGGAAGATCGTGTCGTGCGGCCCCATGCCCCCCGGCTCGGAGCCGATCGTCTTGCCATCGACGGCGCTCACGTAGTACCAGTTCCTGTCGTTCGTGTACTCGCCGGAGGGAACGTAGACGACGCCATCCCCCACCGAGGGCTGATCGACCCCGTGCGTGAACTGGACGTCGAACACGACCTTGTTCTGGAGCAAGCTCCAGGCGAGCAGGCTGCCGTTTTTCTTGGGTCCGTTCGAGGCTGGTCCGGCGCCGCCGTGGGTCATATAGAGGATGCCCGTCTTCGCGTCGGCATCGATGCCGCGTGCGGCATCGGTGATCGGGACACCGGTCCACATCCCGATCTGCGCCCACGTCCCCTCCTTGTACGCGTACATCGTGCCGGTGTTCATCGCCGTATAGAGGACGGGGCCGTCGAAAGCGTTGACGCTGCCTCCAGCCCCCGACGAAGCGCCCGCCGCGCCGGAGGTCCCCGCCGCACCTGCGGTTCCACCCGCTCCGGCGGTTCCGTCGGCGCGCGTGTCCGCGGCTCCGCCGTCGGCGCTGCCGGCCGCACCGCTCGTTCCGCTCGACGCACCGGAGGCGCCGGCCGTCTCACCTGCCGTGCCATCGCCTGCCGTCCCCGCGGCACCGACGGTCGCCGTACCCGCGGCTCCTGACGGGACGCCGCCCGTGCTCCCGCCGCCGGCGCCCGGGGCTCCGGAGCTTCCGCCCCCGGCTCCGCTCGCGCCGCCGGAGTTTCCGGAGGCGCATTCGAGCGACCCGACCGCCAAAGCGCCAAGTGTGATGGCGATCAAGCCCTTCACCATCCACCTTGGCCCGCCACTGTGCCCAACCCACCACATTTTCGCCATGGCGGCGGAAGGTATAGAGTTGACGATGTACCGTCAAGACCTACATCGTTTACGCCGATCACCCGCGGCCATCCCCGTAAACAGAGGTGAGGCGCGCCAATTTTGAATACTTTGCTCGATCGTGACCTCCAATGACACGACCGGCCCATATATAGGTGAGCCTTCCGGCAGGGGGTCAACTCAAGGCCGAAGGGGGCTCGGTCGATGCGGTGTCGCGGCTCGAAGACTGACATTCAAGGTGGTCATCTCGCTGGGGTAGTTATTTTTGGCGCGGTTCGTTAAATTCAGACCCTTAAAGGTTCCGGGGTATCGGGGCGGAGGGAGAGGAAACGACATGAGAGAGCTCGAGACGGAGATTTTGGCGGCGGGTGAGGTCCGGCGGACTCTCGCGGACAGCCGCGACATCCGGAGCGACGTCGAGTACCAGAACGACGTGAACGCGCTCCTCGCGCGGGTCGAGCATCTCCAGATGCCCTGGCGGTCACTGTCGGATCTGAACCCGGCACCCCTCGCGAGCGCGATCGTCGCCGACATGACGCCGCTGCCCGTGGCGCGCGCCGAGAAGGCCGCGCGCATCGGCCGCCTGGCGCCGCTGGTCGTGGCCCCTCGCGCGGTTCCTGTGACGTCCGCGCGTCGTTGACCCGCGGGGGCTCGACGCGCGGGGCTCAGGCCGCCGCGGCGCGCGCGATCGCCGTGCCGACCTTCTCGCGCAGCACGAAATAGTCCTCGCTGATCGCGAAGCGCAAGAGCTCGCGAAAGGCCTCGTGGGACTTCGCGAGCGCGCGCAGGTCGTCGGCCGGCCGGTCGGCGAGCGCGGCGCCCTCTTCGAGCACGAGCCGCGCCGCGGTCTTGAGATCGCCGCAGAGGAGGAGCCCGGCCCGGTTGCCCGTGTGCTGCACGACGGCCCGCCAGCGCACGGAGCTCCACGACGTCGTGCCGAGCTCCTGGAAGAGCTCGACGAGGCGCTTCGACACTTTGTAGGGGACGTTCTTCTTGAGATCGGTCGCCGGATCGGCGCCCGCGTCCGAGGCGCGGCGGCGCGCGTGGCGCGGGTGGAAGGCCTTGAGGACGTTGCTGAAGAGCTGGGTGAACTGTTTCGGACGCACGCCCGCCGCGAGGATGTACTCGGGGCGCGACAGCTCGAGGCCGCGCGCGAGCTCGAAGCGGACCTCGGCCGTTGGCGCCTCCTCGGCCAGGTGGCCGCCCACGACGAGCGCCGGCGGCGATTGCACGACGAGCGTGATGTCGTGGGCGCCCGGCGCTGCGGCGCCGCCCGCCTTGAGGTAGAGCGCCGTCTTTTTGTTGGCGAGCGCCTTGGCGACCTGGCCATAAATTTTGCCGAGGTCGAGGTCGGACATGGGCGAGACCTTGTCCTGGGCCGACACGCCGAAGTCCTCGACGTGCTGGCCGATGAGGCCGGGCGCGCCGTCCCACAGGGACGAAAAGATCTCCGCCATCGCGATCGCGTCGGGCATCGCGAGGTGGAGCTTGCGGTCCTGATCGTCGATGGGCGCGGCGTAGGGATCCTCGGGCTTGAGCGTGGGCGAGGGATGCGTGTCGAGGTAGGCGTTCTCCTCGCGCGTCGTCTCGCCGAGGAGCGCCAGCACCTCGTAGCAGCAGCGCGAGCGATCGACGAAGCCGCGGCGCGCGTATCCGGCGGCGAGCGCGCGCAGCGAGTCCGAGCGCGTGACGTCCGCCATGAGCAGCCGGCGGTGGATCTCGGCGGCGGCGTCGGCGTGCTCGGGCTTGTCGCCGTAGAGGGCGACGAGCGCCTCGCGGGCGGGGAGGCGCTCGGGGTCGAGGGCGACCGCCGCTTCGAACGACCTCGTCGCGACGGCGGGATCGCGCTTGCGTTGAAGCTCGCCCTGGCGCTCCCACAGGCGCGCGCGGCGCGCTCGGGCGGCGCGCGTGCCGGCGTCGTCGGGGAGCTCGGGGAGCTCGGGGAGCGTGCGCGCGAGGCGGGCCTTGAGCGCCTTCTTGTCGATGGCCTTGTCTGCGAGGCCGCAGAGGGCGACGAGGGCGTCCTCATCGTACGGATCCTCGGCCAACGCTTGGTCGAGGAGGGCGGCCGCCTCCTTCGGGTTTCCGCGCTCAGCCATGAGGACGGCGGCGTCCCGGCGGCGCGCGGCGCGCTCCTTGGGATCCTTGACGAGGTCGATGAGCAGCGCCGAGGTGCGCGCCGCGGCCTCGCCGTCCCCGCGCTTGCGCTGCAGCTCGAGCGCCTTTTCGAGCAGGCCGACGTGCTCCTCGCGCGGCGGCCCCTCGGCCTTGAGGGCCTCCTCGTAGGCATTGAGGGCCTGGGCGTCGTCGTCGGACTCGAGGGCGAGATCGCCGAGCTGCTCCCAAAGGCGGGCGCGCTCCGCGAGGTCGGTCGTCGTCTCGGCCATGCGGCGCAGATACGTGGCGGCCTTTTGCGGCTCACCGCGCTCGAGCGCCAGGTCGGCGAGCGCACGCAGCGAGGCGCGGTGGGAGGGGCGCAGCGTGAGCGCCGCCTCGTACAGCGCCATGGCCTTCTCGGGCCGCCGCAGCTTCGTCTCAGCCTGCGCGGCGTGCGCCACGGCGTCGGCGACCTCCTCGGGGAACATGGCGGCGTCGGGGTGATCGGCGAGCGGACCGAGGTGCAGCGCGGCCTCCCGCCACTTGCCCGCGCGGAAGCGGTTTTCGCCGAGCGACAGCTTCGTGAGCAGCTGGCCGCCGTTCATGCGGTCGGCCTCGACGAGCTGGCGATACGCCTCGTCGAGCTTGCCCAGCTTTTCGTGCACCTCGGCGAGGCGCTGGTAGAGGCGCGCGGCCTGCTGCGGCTGCGTTCGCAGCTTGCGCACCGCCTCCGTGAGGCGTTTTTCGGCCAGCTCCCACTGGCCTTCTTTGTAGTAGATGTCGGCGATGGCGAGCACGGCGGGCAGATGCTCGGGCGCGAGGGCGAGCGCCTCGTCGAGCCGCTGCTGGGCCGCGGCGGCGTCGCCGAATCCTTCCCACGCGGCGCGGCCGAGATCGGTGAGCACGGCCGCGCGAATCTCCGGCTCGCTCGCATTGTCGAGCTGGCGCTCGAGGATGCCCCGCGCCTCGTCCCAGTGGCCCTGCGATGCGAGCAAGGCGGCCAGTCCGCGCAGAGCCTCGCCGTGCGTCGGGTCCTCGACGAGGGCCTCCTCGAAGCAGGTGCGCGCGTGCTCGGGCAGCGAGAGCTGCTCGCGGTACACGCGCCCCGCGTCGAGCAGCGCCTCGACGGCGTCGCCGCCGGGCGTGCCGCGCAGCGCGCGCGCCTGGCGCACGCGGGTCTCGGCGTAGTGCTGGAAGTCGTTCTCCTTGAGGTAGAGCCGCGCGAGCGCGGCGAGCGCCGCCGGGTTTTCGGGCGAGGCCTTGAGGGCCGACTCGACCTCCTTGCGCGCCGCCTCGGGGTCGTTCAGATCGTCGAGCCTGAGCAGCGACAGCTCGAGGCTGAGCCCCGCAACGCGCTTGAGGATCTCGGGCGAGCTGCCCATGGCGCGCTCGATCTCGATGCGCCGCGAGAGGACGCGCGCCGCCTCGTGCGCCAGTCCCGCGCGCCGCAGGTTGCGCAGCAGGACCACCATGAGCTCGTCGTCGCGAATGGCGTCGTCGCCGAGCTCACGCACGGCGGCGGCCGCCGCCTCCGGGTTCGCGAGCCTGTCCTCGAGGATGCGGGCGCGTCTCCGCACGAGCTCGACGCGCTCGACGCCGCTCGCGAGGGCGACGCGTCGGCCCAGCGTCTCCTGTAGATCGTCGAAGTGACCGTGCGTCTCGTGCAGGCGATCGAGGGCCGCGAGGGCTTCGCCGTCGTCGGGCGTTTGCGCGAGCAGGGCCTGGTAGGCCTCGATCGCGCGATCGGGCTGCCCGAGCTCCTTCTCGTACACGAAGGCGACGCGCAGGCGCAGCGCGCGCGCGGCCTCGGCGTCGGGCACGACGTCGGCGTGCCGCTGCAGGCTCTCGACGACCTTGGCCCAGAGGCCCACGCGCGAGTACAGTCGCTCGAGCGCCTCGTAGGCGTCGGGCGTCGCGGCGACGTCAGGGGCGCCGGCGGCGGCCTCGGCGGCCTCGGCGACGTAGCGCTCGAGCGTGTCGACGGCCTCGTAGGGTTTCTCGAGTCGGTCCTCGTACAGCGTGGCGAGCTCGCGCATCTTGGCGCGCCGCTCGGGACCCGCGGGCAGGGCCTCCGTGCCGGCGCTCGTGCGCTTGTCGAGGACGTCCGCGAGATCCTCGTATCGCATCTCCGCGCGCGAGAGCTCCTCGACGCGCCCCAGCGCGACGGTGTCGTCCGACTTGAGGCTCAGGATCGCGCGATAGATCTCCTCGGCCTTGTCGACCTGCCCGAGGCGCTCGCGGATGCGCGCGACGTCGTGGTGAAGCGCGACGGCGCGCTCGACGGCGCCGAACTCGTCGATGGCGCCGAGGTAGATCGCGGCGACGCGATCCCACACTTCGTAGACCGCGCCCATGCGGTCGAGCTCGGCGCGCACGGTCTCGTCCGTCGCGTCCAGGCGAAAGGCGCGCTCGATCGCGTCGAGCGCGCGCTCGACGTCCTTTGCGCCTTTCTCCCAGAGCGCGACGATCTTGAGCAGGTAAACGCGGCGCTCGTCGGTGTCCTCGGCGGGGAGGGCGTCATAGGCTGCGGCCAGCTCCTCCCAGGGCGTCGCGAACCGTGACTGATCTCCCCTCCGCGCCGGCGAAGGTGGCGGCGGCGGGGGCGGGGCCGCCGCGACGATGTCGTCGTCTTCGCCCTCGAGGGCTTCGTCGAGATCCTCCTCGGACAGCTCGACATCGGCTGCCTCGCCAGTCGCGTCGTCGACCTTGACGTCGATGTCTGCCGTCGTGAGCAGCGCCGCCTCGAGGTCGTCGGCGGAGGAGCTCGCGCCGGGCTCGGCGGCATCGACGTCGTCGACGTCTTCGCGGGCCCCCGCCGGAGACGACGCGGCGACGCCCGCGTCGGTCGTGAGACGCGATTCGAGGATGTCGGCGTCCTCGGTCACGACGGCCGCCACGGCGACTGGCTCGTTGCGGGTCTCGGGCGCGCCGTCGTAGCGGCCGATGAGAGCGGCCAGGCGCCACAGGTGGCCCGTGATCTCGTCATCGTCGGGCGCGAGGCGGAAGGCGTTCAGGTACGCGCGGAAAGCCCGCACGAGGTCCTTGACCTCGTGCTCGACGAGGTAGGCCGCGTTGCGCGCGATGGACAGCTTCTCGGGCAGGTCCTCGGCGAGGGCGAAGAGCTGGCCCTGCACCTTGAGAGCCTCCTCCCAGCGGTTCGTCGCGCGCGCCAGGCGCAGGATCTCGTCGCGCGTCGCCGCGATCTCGGGCGCGAGCGCGAAGCTGCGCAAGAATTCGTCGAGGGCACCCGAGGCGTCGTTCATGCGCGTCTCGCGGACGACAGCACGCAGCCGGAGGATCTCGACGCGCTCGGCGAGCTCGCCGCGACCGCGCGCGACGCGCGTGTACACGTCGAGGAGACCGGCCCAGTCGCCCGTCCGCTCGGCGAGCCGCTCGATGCCGGGAAGGAGCTCGCGGCCCGTCGGATCGGCGGGCAGCGCCTCGCGCAAGGTCGCGAAGGCACGCGCCGGGTCGGCCAGCTTCTCCTCGCAGACGAAGGCGATCTTCAGGGACGCCGCGAGCTGGTCGGTGGGCTCCGTGGCGCGGGCACGGGCGCCCTCGTAGATCTGGATGAGCTCCTCGAAGAGACCGTGACGCTCGGCCGTCGCGTCGACGAGCTGGAGGGCCTCGGCGTCGGGGCTCTCGTTGTAGGCGCGCCGCACCCACTCGAACGCCAGGCTTGGATCGGCGAGCTGGTCTTCGTAGAGCTTCGCGATCTCGAGCATGAGCTGACGCCGCGCGGCCGGCTCCGGGATCTGGTCGAGGAGCTTCTCGTCGGTGAAGGCGAGACGCTGGTGGTTCCCCATCGTGGCGTAAAGGGCCGCGAGCGCCTGGAGCGCCTCGAGGTTGTCGGCGTCGATCTCGAGCACGCGCTCGAAGGCCGTGACGGCCTTCTTCTCGTCGCCGAGGCGGTCGCGCCACAGCACGCCCACCTCGAGGGCGCGCGGCGTCCGCTGCGCGGGATCCTCCGTGAGGAAGAGCTGCCGCTCCGCGACCTTGACGACGCGCGCCCAGTCCTGGTTGCGCTCGTAGAGCGCGCGCAGACGCTCGTGCGCGACCCACGATCTCGGATCGAGCTCCGCGACGACTTGCTCGAGACCGCGCGCGGCCTCGTCGAGGTTGCGCAGCCGCTCGTCGAAGATCTGGGCGCGGAGCAGCGCGAGCTCGACGGCGCGCGCCGGCTCCTTCGCGAGCGGCACCTGGCGCTCGAGGATGCGCACGAGGGTGGCCCAGTCGCCCTCGCCCGTGTAGATGCGCGAGAGCGCCTCGAGCGCCTCGGCGTCGCCGGGCAGGATTTCGCACAGCTGCTCCCAATTTCGCCGCGCCCGCGCGATGTCGTGCAGCGTCTGCTCGTTGAGGCGGGCGAGGGCGCGTATGTAATCGGCCTGGGCCGCGGGGTCGGCCACGACGCGCTCAACCTGCAGGTCGAGGACGCGCGCGAGCTCGGCGGGCTGGCCCAGGGTCACGTAGAGGGCCTCGAGAGCGGCGAGCGCGCGGGCGTCGTCGGGATCGAGGCGAACGACCTCCTCCCAGCGCGCGGCCGCGCCCACGGGATCTTGGAGCGGACCTTGGTGGATCTCGGCGATGCGCGCGACGAGCTGCACCTTCTCGTCGGAGCTCGCGGCATGCTTGACGTGCTGGTCGAGGACGATGGCGAGCTTGCGCGGGTCGCCCGCGCGTTCGAGGATGCTCTCGAGACGCGTGAGCGTGTCGCGGTCGCCCGGCACGGCCTCCAGGATCTCGGTGGCGGCCCAATGGCCCTGCGCCAGATCCGCGAGCCGCTCGTCGTAGAGCGCCAGCACCTTGCGCAGCAGCGTCACGCGCTCCTGCAGCGAGGGCGCCGTCTCGATCTGCTCGCGCAGCGCGCCCGCGAGGCCGGCGAAGTCGCCCTCGTGCTCGTAGAGGTCGACGAGGGCGCGCGTCGACACTGCGTCCTGCGGCTCGCTGCGCAGGATCTCGCGGTAGATCTCGATGGCGCGTTTGGCGTTCCCGAGCTTCTCGCGGTGAATCTGCGCGATCCGGCGCAGGATCTCGTTGCGCTGCGGGGCGTCGCTCTGCTGGCCGGCCTCGCGCTCGAGCAGCGCCGCCATGCGGTCCCAGTCCTTGGCCTTGAGCAGCATCCGCCGCTGCGCTTCGCGCGCGCGCGTGTGTTGGGGCTGGAGCTCTTCGATGCGCTGCCACGCGCCGAGCGCGCGATCGATGTCGCCCAGGTTCTTCTCGGCGACGACGGCGATCTCTTCGAGGCGCCCCACGAGGTCCTCGGCGGAGGCGCCCGCGACGCGCGCGCGGTCGAACGAGAACTCGAGGAGATCGGCGAGCGCGACCCAGTCGCCCTTCTCGCGGAAGTGCTCGGCGTAGGCGGCGAGGGCCACGGGATTCTCCGGCTCGAGCTGCAGCACGGCGTGGAGATAGACGGCTGCCTGGTCGCGGTCTCCGAGGCGATCGCGGTAGAGCGCGGCGAGCTCGAGCATGATGCGCGTTCGGGCGCCGGGCTCCTCGATGACGCCGAGCTGCCGCTCGCGCAGCTCGGCGAGCTTCGCGTACTCGTGGCCGCCCGCGTACAGCTCCGACAGCTTCTCCGAGGCGGGCCCCCCCGGCGGCTCGAGCGCCGCGATCTCGCCGTAGACGCGCTGGGCCTCGGCCAGGTCGGCGAGCTCGCTCTCGGAGAGCTGCGCGCGCTTGTAGAGAAAGTCGACGCGCTCGGTCTCGCTCGTGGCGGCCTGCACGCGCTCTCGATAGTACCGGTCGAGATCGGAGAAGCGCTGCGCATCGTAGTAGACGCGCTCGAGCAGCTCGCCCGACTCGGGGTGCCCGGGCACGGCCGTGAGGGCGCGGCGCAGAGCCGCGACGGCGTTGTCGGCGTCGCCCGCCTCCTGCCGCCGCCGCGCGATCTGGAAGTAGATCGCCGCCGCCCGCTCGAGGCCGTCGGCGCCGATCCAGTTGGGGTTGGCGTAGACGCCCGCGAGGAGCTCGAGGGCCTTCTCGTCGCGGGGCCGGAGCCGCACCACCTCGGTGAGCCGCTGCGCCGCCGCGTCGAGCTCCTCGAGCTTCTCGCCCAGCACGCGGCCGAGGCCGAGCAGGAGGTCGGCGCGCCGTTTGGCGTCGGCCGTGCCCTCGAGCTCGAGCTCGTAGAGGCGGACGACGCTCCGGTAGTCGCCGAGCGCGCGATAGATCTTCCGCGCCGACTCTATGGACTTGACGTCCTCGGCGCCGAGCTTGCCCGCGCGCTGGGGGCTGCGCACGACGCGCTCGAGCTTGCCGAAGTGGTTGACGAACAGCTGGCCCATCTCCGACTGCAGCTCGGCGATGCGTCCCGGGTCGCGCGTGCGCGCCACGGCGGCCGCCTCCATCTCGAGCATCGTCATGTAGTCGGCCATGCGGCCTTGCTCGCGATAGATGTCCTTGAGCCGCGTGGCCGCGCGGATGTGCCCCGGGTCACGATCGACGGCGTTGGCGAGGTCGGCCTCGGCGCCGACGGCGTCGCCGAGCTGGTCGATGCGCAGCTCGGCCGCGAGGTAAAAGAGCTCCCCTGCCTTGGGCCCGTCCTCGATGGCCTGCGCCCGCGTCTCGTAGAGGGTGACGAGCTTGTCGTGGGCCTCCGCCTGGCGAAACGCCTTGCGTAGCGCCACGAACGCCTCGGTGTCCGCCGGGTTGCGTCGGAGCGCGGCCTCGTACTCACGAACCGTGGGCATGGGGGGATCCTCTTCCCGTACGTCGGAGAACCTAAAGCCAACGAGCTTGAGGAAACCGCACCCTACCACGCCTCCCGGGCTGAAGAAAAGCCGTCCGGGCGATGATAACGCCGTGATTTACCGGAAGAATCTGGTCACTGACAGGTGCTGGTTCCGTCGCACATGGCGCCGGCGGCGCAGTCGTTGTCGCTCGCGCAGGGGGCGGTCTTGCACGCGGTGCCTGCGCAGGCGTAGGGCGCGCAGCTCGACTTCGCCCCGGCGACGCACATGCCGGCGCCGTCGCAGGCCGATGGCGTCATGAGCATCGAGGTCGCGGTGTCGCAGGAGGCCGGCATGCAAGTCGTGCCCGCGGGATGAAGGGCACACGAGCCGGCGCCATCGCAGACGCCGTCCGTCCCGCAGGTCGAGGCGGCCATGGTGATGCAGCTCGCGAGCGGATCGTTTCCCCCCTTGGGGACCGGCTGGCAGCTGCCGGCCTTCCCCGCGACGGCGCAGGACGAGCAGGCCGAGCAGCTCGCGGTGCCACAGCAGACCTGCTCGACGCAATGGCCGGTCACGCACTGGGAGCCGTCGGTGCAGCTGCCGCCGTTCGGCGTGAGGTTCGTGCACGCGCCGTCGGCGCAGGAGAAGCCCATGATGCAGTCGCCGTCGCTGGCGCAGGAGGTGAGGCACGTCGCGCCCGCGCCGCACTTGTAGACGCCGCAACTCGTGGACATCTGCTTGCACGTGCCGGCGCCGTTGCAGAAGCCCACAGGAGTGATCGTCGCGTCCGTGCACGACGCGGTTCCACACGACGTCGAGGCGGGTGCGTTCCGGCAGGCGCCCGCGCCGTCGCAGGTGCCGATGAAGCCGCAGGGCGGGCTGGCAGCGCAGCGGCCGTGGGGCTCCCCCGCGTCTGCAGGCACGGCGCTGCAGGTTCCCTCGCGCCCCGCGACGTTACAGGCCTGGCAGGTGCTGCAGCTGGCCGTCGCGCAGCAGACGCCGTCGACGCACGAGTTCCCCGTGAGGCAGTCGGCGTCGCTCGCGCAGACCTCGCCCAGCCGGTGCTTGTCTCCGCACTGGTTCTTCTGTAGGTCGCAGATGGCGGGCGGCGCGCAGTCCGTGTCGGCCACGCAGGTCGTGTTGCAGGCCGTGCCGTTACAGCTGTAGGGCGCGCACGATTGCATCGCCGCGGGCTTGCAGGTGCCGGCGCCGTCGCACGCGCGCCCGAGCGTCTGGGTGGTGGCGCTCACGGGGCAGCTCGGCGCGGCGCACGACGTGCCGGCCGCGAAGACCTCGCAGGCGCCCCTGCCGTCACAGAACCCCGTCATCCCGCAGGTCGCCGCGCCGGCGTTCATGCACGAGCTCGTCGGGTCGGTGCCGCCGCTCGCGACGGGAGCGCACGTGCCGGCCGTCGCGGCGAGCGCGCACGAAAGACAGGTCCCCGTGCAGGCCGTGCGGCAGCACACGCCCTGCGAGCAGAAACCGCTGCCGCACTCGTTGCCGTCGGCGCAAGTCGCGCCCGGAGCCTTGAGGCCGCAGGTGCCATTCGTGCACACCGCGGGGGCCGCGCAGTCGGCGTTGGCGGCGCAGGCCGCTCGGCAGGCGGAAGCGCCGCACTGGAAGGGGGCGCACGAGCTCGCCCCCGGTGTCACGCAGGCGCCGGCGCCGTCACAGGTCGAGGCCGGGGTGAACGTCGCCGTGCCCGCGGGGCAGCTCGCGGCGCCGCAGGGCGTGCCGTGCGGGTACTTCTGACAGACCCCCGCCTCACACATGCCGTCCGTTCCGCACGTCGACGCGGCCGTCGCGATGCAGGTGTTCGATGGATCGGGCGCGCCCGCCGGCACGTCGGCGCAGGTGCCCATCGCGCCGGCGAGCGCGCAGGACTTGCACGCGCCGGCGCAGGCGGTCGCGCAGCAAACACCCTGCGCGCAGAAGCCCGAGCCGCACTCGACCGCGGCCGAGCACGAGGAGCCGTTCGTCTTCTTGCCGCAAGAGCTCTGCGCGTCGCACACGTTGGGCGGGACGCAGGCGGCGTTGCTCGTACACGCCGAGAAGCAGCGCGTGCCGTTGCATGCAAAGGGGGCGCAAGCCAGGGCCGGCGGCGCCACGCACTGTCCCGTGGTGTTGCACGCGGACGCCGGCGTGAAGACGTTGGAGTCGCAGTGCTCCCCGGCGCAGGGCGTGCCCGCCATGTATTTGCGGCAGCTCCCGGCCCCGTCACAGACGCCGTCGGTGCCGCAGGTGGCCGCGCCGTGGTCGGCGCAGGTGGCGCGCGGGTCGGCCGCGCCCGCGGGGACGGGCGTGCAGCGACCCATCGCCGACGGCAGTCCGCAGGACCGGCAGGCGCCCTGACACGCGTCGGCGCAGCAGACGCCGTCGACGCAGAAGGTGCTCGCGCATTCGCCGCCCACGCCGCAGGTCTGGCCGTTCAGCTTGGGGCCGCAGCTCCCCGCGACGCAGGCGTGCCCGGCCTGGCAGTCGGCGTCGGAGGCACACTTCGTCTTGCAAGCGCCGTTCGTGCAGCGGAACGGCGCGCACGCCTGCACGCCGGGGGCGCGGCACACCCCGATGCCGTTGCAGGTGCCGGCCGTCTCGAGACGATCGCCCGCGCACGCGGGGGCAATGCAGATGGTCTCGGCGCGATAGAGCGCACAGCCGCCGAAGCCATCGCACGTGCCCGTGCGGCCGCACGACGCGGCCCCTTGGTCCTTGCACTGGCCGCGCGGGTCGACGACGCCGAGGTCGATGGGCCAGCACGTCCCTTCGCGTCCGACCTGGTTGCAGGCCACGCAGGCGCCCTGACAGGCGACGTTGCAGCAGACGCCGTCGGCGCAGAAGCCCGAGGCGCAGTCCGCGTTCTTCGCGCAGACCGCGGCCCGGGGCTTGGGGCCGCAGCTCCCGGCGACGCATTTGACGTTGTTCGCGCAGTCAGCGTCCGCCTTGCACGAGGCGAAGCACTTGCTCAGCGAAGAATCGCAACCGAAGGGCGCGCACACCGTCGCCGGGCCGGGCTTGCAGCGTCCTATCGAGTCACAAACGTAGACGCCGCCCACGGACGCGCCGTCGCACGCGCCGCCCTTGCAGACCGAGCCGGGCGCGTACTTGCGGCACGCCCCCGCGCCGTTGCAGGTGCCGTCGAGGCCGCAGGTGGCGACGTCGACCTTGGGACACACGCTCCCGTCGCGCGGCGGCGAGCCGTTCGGCACGAACGAGCAGGTCCCGGGCGCCGCGGCCGTGTCGCACGCCTTGCACGTCTCCGCGCAGGACGTGTTGCAACACACGCCGTCGACGCAGAACCCACTGACGCAGTCGCCGCCACAGCCGCAGGCCTGGCCGCTCGCCTTCTGCATCCCGCCCATCCCGCTGCACGCCACGTCCGCGACCCCGTCCGTTCCCGCCTCGCGCGCCGGCGCATGGCTCTCGGTGCACGCGACGAGCGATGCGCCGCCGGCCGCGAGCACGACGATGGCCGCGACGGCGTGGCGCAAGCTCTTGGAGCGATCCGGCAAACCAGACATTCCTCCCCCTCGATGACGACCGCGGCGCACGTTATCCCCACGGGGCTCGCGACAAAAGGGGCTGCGGCACACGCCGCGTCAGAGCGGGCGCCGAGCCGGCGTCGGGAAGCTCATCGAGGAGCAAGGGCTCAATGATACAGGAACACGATCTCGATGCGGTTGTTCTTGGCGCGGCCGGCGGCGCTGTGGTTGTCATCGAGGGGCTCGTCGCCGCCCACGCCGCTCGGCATGAGGCGACGCGCCTCGACTCCGCGCGAGACGAGGGCTCCGTAGACCGCCTGCGCGCGCGCCGCGGAGATCGCGACGAGCTCGCCCGACTTGCCCCGGCTGTCGGTGTGACCGATGACCTGGACGGGATAGGTCGGGTACTTGTTGACGAGCGCCGCGATCCCGTCGAGGACCGCTTCATGCCCCGACGCGACCGTGGTCTGCTTCTTCGAGAAGAGGTCGGGTACGGCGAGCACGAGGCGCTGCAGGTCGCCGCGTCGATCGATGCGGACCGAAACGCCTGGCACGCCCGAGGCATCGCGCGACAGCGCGTCGTCGCGCATCTTGTTCTGGCTGGCCTGTTCGGCCTGCTCGTACCGCGGCTTCGACAGCTCCGCGGCCTGGTCGGCGTTCTTCTTGGCGACGTCGGCGCTGGCTTGCGCCGCCGCGAAGGCGCTCTGCTTGAGCTCGCCCTGCGCCTTGTCGAGCATGTCGGTGGCGGCGCGATACTCCGCGCTCGCATACTTGTTCGCATCGACGGTCTCGGCCGTGTGCAGCGCGAGCTGCGCGGCTGCGATCTTCTGCTCGGTCGCGAGCTGCTGCGAGAGGCGCTGTTGCTCCGCCTCGGCCTTCTGCTGGTCCGAGCTCATCTGTTGCGAGAGGCGCTGCTTGTCGGCATCGGCCGTCTTGCGCGCCTCGAGATACTTTTGCAGGAGCGTCAGCTTCTCGGTCTCGCTCGCGAGATCCTTCGAGACGCTGGCATATTCCTCGTCAGCGGCCCCCTGATCGCTCGACAGCTTCTCGATCTTGGCCTTGAGCCGATCCTGCTCGGCGAGCGCGAGCGCCGTCTTGAGCTTTATCTGCGCCATGATGGCGTCGCGTCGCGACTCCTCGAGGTCGTTCGACTCCCACTCCTCGGCGGCCTTTTGACCGAGCTTGTCCGAGCTCGTCACGAGATCGGGCGCGCGCTTGGCGGCTTCCTGCAGGTTGGCGCCCTTCTTGACGGCCTCGTACGCGTCGAGCTCGCGCGGGCGCGGTGGCGTGGCGCACCCGAGCACGGCCGCCGCGACGAGCGCGCCCGCGCGCAGCCCTGGAAGTCGCGCGCCGCTCATTTGGAGCCCGCCTCGAGGGCTTTCTTCTTGATCGTCGTGTCGGCCAAGGCCTTGCGCGATTGATCGATCTTGCGCCGGGTCTGTTGCAGATCGCCCTCGCGCTTGTCCGCCTGCGCGCGCAGCTTCGACGCGGCGATCTTCTGGCGGATCAACTCGGCCTGCGCGAGCG
Organism: Polyangia bacterium; assembly: GCA_036494575.1. GTDB lineage: Bacteria > Myxococcota_A > Polyangia > Fen-1088 > Fen-1088 > DASZFV01. The sequence goes on from DASXOE010000018.1 coordinate 106,941, forward strand.
CGCGATCGAGGACCCCGCGAACGTCGTCGTATTCGTGCTTCGCGCGCAGCGCCCAGGCCTCGTCGAGCCAGGCCTTGAGGAGAGTGAGCTCGTCCCCGGCCGTGTGGAGCTCGTCGAGACGCTCGATGTCCGCGACGCCCGCGCGTTGCGTTTCGATCTGGCGCTGCAGATCGTCTTCTTCGCCGGCGCTCGCCACGCGGCACGCCGTGGACGCCACCAGGAGCGCGACCAGGGTGAGAGCGCGAGCCCATCGTCTAGTCCAAAGCCTCATAGGCCGATGACCTTAAGCTTCCGCAAGACCAAGTTCAAGTGCGGGTCACGGCGCGCGCGAGGCGGTCGGCACCGTCAGTCGTGCGATTGTCCAATCAATGGCCGTGGCCACCGCGAGGCCCGTGACCGTGCCCACGGCGTCCCAGGTGAGATCGCGCCAGGAGGCGTCGCCGTGCCCCGAGAGATCCCACAGCTCCTTGGCGACGCCGAGGGAGAAGGCGAAGCCGCCGCCGACGGCGAGGCGCACGCGACGGTCTTCGGAGAAGAAGGCGGTCGCGGCGTAACCTCCCGAGGCGAGGATGGCGCTCGCGCCGAAATGCAGCGCTTTGTCTCGCCCGAACCACGGGTCGCGATCCTCGCCGCGCGCCGGGCGAGGCGCGAGAAGTGTGAGAGCCACGAGCCCGAGCGCGGGGAGGTGCGCGCGCGGCGCCGCAGCGCGCGCGCCGGTCGTCAAGGCAGCCACCAGAGGTGACGCAGGTCGCGCGAGAGGACCGTGAGCGCGAGCAAGACTGGCAGGAGGCCGAGCGCGTTGCCGACCAGGTAGTCGGGCAGGGGGATGCCGAGCGCGCCCGCCGTGACGTTCGCGAGCGTGAAGTTGCCGGCGGGAACGAGGCGCACGGCGGCCATCGCGAGCACGCCCCGGCGTCGCAGGCGCGCGCGCAGGGGCGCGATGCGGGCGCTCTCGATCCAGCGCGGGCGGCGCCGTCCGACGAGGCGGCCGATGCCATAGCCGAGCGCCGCCGACGAAAGAGCGCCGCCGAGGCCCAGGCCGAGGGCGCGCCAAGGATCGAACACGAGCGCCGTCGCGGCGAGCAACGGCGTGATGGGGCAGAGCGCGAGGCCCGCGACGAGGTAGACGACGAGCACGAGCAAGGGCGCGTCGCGCCGCGCCGCGATCGCGCGGCCCAAGTCCGCGACGCGCTCGCGGTCCAGCAACACCCTCAGCGGAGTGACGTGCCAGAGCGCGATCAGGGCGGCGACGAGCGCACCGAGCAGCAGCCAGCGCGGCAGAGAGCTCTTGGCGGCGAGATGAGCATCGGGAGCCGTCGTCATGTCGTGCGCGCGCCCGCGGCGGGCCGCCGCCCCATGTTAGGCGACCGTCCCGCCGCGGACAACGCGGCCCGGAAGCGCGCTCTCTAGGAACAGGCGCCGTC
>DASXOE010000019.1:0-5864 GCA_036494575.1 Polyangia bacterium
GGAGCACTTCAGCGTTCCCGACGCCGGATCGGGCGCGTAGGCGCAGCGGAGCGTCGCGACGGCCATCAGCATGACGAGCAGCTGTCCCGGGGTCCGCGACGCGCGCATCAGAACGTCACCTGGAGCGATAAGCCGGCCCCCCTCGCGGAGGCCACGGGCATGAGCGAGGCGTGCGCCTCCTGGCTCGCCAGGTGGCGGCCGTAGAAATAGAGCACGCCACCCGCCACGCCCGTGAGCGCACCGAGCGACAAGAGGACGGCCTCCGCCGTCTGGTCGGACTTGCCGCGTTTTTCGATGGAGGGATCGAAGGGCTGTCCGTTCTTGGCCTCGTTGTTCACTTCATTGGCGGCGCCCACGGCGGCGGCGCCGTAGGCTGCGCCCACGATGAAGAGAAGGCCGCCAGCCGCCGCCGTGAGCTCACCGGCCAAGATCATGCGGTGGTGGTCATCCGGCGCCGCTTGGGGCGGGAGCGGGAAGGTCGCTGGCGGGGCCGTCGAGAACGGCGGCGCAACCGCGGACGGTGCGCCCACGGGTGGCGCGCCCAAAGGTGGCGCGGGCTCGGACGGCGGCACGGCAGGCGGGGGTGGCGGCGGCGCCGTCTGGAGGGGAGGGGCGACGTTCTCCGGGGGGGCGACCTGCGCCGGTGGCGCCGTCTGCACGGCGCTCTTTTGCGCGACGAGCTGGTCGAGCTGCTTGATGCGCTCCTCGATCTCCGTGCGGTTCGTCGCCTTCGGGACGTAGCGAAGATAGGTCCGATAGAAGTGCAGCGCCTGCTCCGAGTTCCCAGCGAGGCGGTTCGATTGCGCCAGGTTGTAGAGAAGCGCCGGATCGTTCTTGATCTCGTAGGCCGCCTCGAACTCCTTGATGGCGTCGGCGTAGCGCCCGAGATCGTAGAACGACGTCCCCTTCTGATAGTGCTCGCGCGCGGCGGCCGAGGCCGCGGCCGCGTCGTCCGCCCGCGCAGGCGTGACGGCGCCGAAGGCGACCACGAAGGCGAGGAGGGAGCCAGAACGCAGCAGGGCACGCATGGACGCGCCGCCATTATCGGTCAAGAGGGGCTCCCCGCGCCAGGGGCAAGCGCACGCACGTGATCGCCCCGCCCATTTGGACGTGCTGATCGATGGCAGTTTGGGTAGTGTTCTCCGGTAGTCAATCAAGCGCCACGGGCGTGAGCGTGCTGCTCAACGCCGCCCCCTGACCAGCAACCGAGGCTACTTGGCGGGCTTCGCCGCGGCGGGCGGCAGCGGCTTGCCGTCCTCCGTCGTGGGTGTGAAGCTGAACCGGCCGTCCTCGAAGATGTAGAGGAGGCACTCGGCCGTGCCCAGGCACTGCGTGCGGTGAACGACGGTCGGCTGCCGGTAGTACGACCCGGGGCCGAGCTGTTTGGCCGGCTCACTGCCCTTGCTGGTCTCGAGCATCGTGCCCGTGAGCACGACGCCCGTGTATTCGGACTCGTGGACGTGCCATCCCGAATCGAAGCCGCCTTTGAACTTGATGAAGAACGCCGTCGGTCCGTGCTTCGCCTCCTTGGAGCCGATGATGAATGCCTCGAGGGGCCCGCCCGGATAGAACTCCTCGAACTTCAGGTCCGTGGCCGGCAGTTGCACGAACATCCCGGCGGGACCCTTCGCACGCGCCGGCGCGCCATGACCCAGCAGGGCCGAGGCCCCCAAGAGCAGAGCCACAAATCCTCGCTTCGTCGTTTTGGTCGTCATCGGAATCTCCTCGTTGGTGATCGCTGTTTGCGATGTGTGCCAATGAGTCGAACGGGCAGACCGTCGATCGACAGGCATGCGTCGATTTTTGGCGCCAGGCTGTCGTTGGCCCGGTCGCGGGGTCAAAGAAGGCGCTACCGCGGAATGATCCGGCCCGCGACGGCCTCGACCTTGCGGTACTCCTCGATCTGCGCGAGGAAGAGCGGGACGATCTCGGGGTCGAACTGCGCGCCCACGCAGCGCTCGATCTCGCCGCAGGCGATCTCGTGCGGCAGTGCCTTGCGGTAGGCGCGGTCGGACGTCATGGCGTCGTAGGCGTCGGCGATGGCGACGATGCGCCCGATGAGCGGGATGCTGTCCGCCATGAGGCCCTGCGGGTAGCCGGAGCCGTCCCAGGCCTCGTGGTGGCAGTAGCAGCCGGGAACGATGTCGCGCATGAAGGGGATCGGCTCGAGGATGCGGCGGCCCTTGGCGGGGTGCGACCGGAACATGGCGAGCTCCTCGGGAGTGAGCTTGCCGGGCTTGTTGAGCTTGTCGTTGCGGATGCCGATCTTGCCGACGTCGTGCATGAGCCCGACCTTGACGACGGTGTCGATCTCGTTCTGGCTCATCCGCAGGCCGATGGCGATGAGGCGCGCGTACGTCGCGACGCGCTCCGAGTGGCCGCGCGTGTAGCGGTCCGACTCCTCGAGCGCGTGCGCGAACCCGATGATCGTCTGCTTGAAGTTCTCCTCGAGCGAGACGTTGGCGTTGACGAGGTCCTTGTTGGCGTCGACGAGGTTCTCGTAGAGGCGGGCGTTCTCGATCGAGAACGCGGCGCGGCTCGCGAGCACGTAGAGCATCTTGCGCTGTCCCTCGGAGAACTTGTTGCCGCGCGTGTAGCTGTAGGCGTTCAGCATGCCGATGATGCGGCCCTTGAGCTTGAGCGGGATGCTGCAAAAGCTCACGAGGCGGCGCTCGAGATCGGGCGGCGACGCGAGGAACCGGTAGGAGCGGCTGCCGTGCACGAGCAACGGCCGGTCCTCCTGGAAGAGGGGCAGCACCTCCTCGAGGTTGAGCGCCGGCGCCTCGATGGCCGGCTCGGCCCGCTGGGAGACCTTGCGCATGCGCTCGGAGAAGCGCCCCTCCTGCTTGGGATCCTCCAGCAGCAGGCTCACGACGTCGGCGTCGACGGTGTCGATCGTCGCCTCGAGCACGAGGTCGAGCACGGTGTCCACCGACAGCGAGGTCGCGATGGCCTCGCTGATCTTGTAGATCGAGAGCGCGTCCTTGAGGCGGATGTTCTCGTGCTGCAGGCGCTGGCGATCGAGGCCGCGCTGCACGATGTGCATGACCTCCTCGACCTTGAACGGCTTGAGGATGTAGTCGTAGGCGCCGCGCTTCATGGCCTCGATGGCCGTCTCGACGGTGCCGAAGCCCGTCATGATGACGGTCAGCACGGGCAGGCTCTCCTCGGTGATCTTCTGGATGAGCTCGAGGCCGCCCATGTTGGGCATCTTGAGATCCGAGATCACGAGGTTGTAGCTGCGGCGGTGCAGCTCTTTGAGCGCCTCGGCGCCGTCCTCGACCGTGTGGACGACGTACCCCTCCATGTCGAGGAAGTCGGCGAGGATCTCGCGGATGACTTTCTCGTCGTCGACGACGAGGATGCGCGAGCGTTCGGGCGCGCCCGTCGGCTCCGAAGATGAGTCCTCGGCGGCCACGACCTCCGCCTCGTGCTGGGCGGGCGCGTTGGCGAGCAAGGCGTCGCGACCGCCTGTTGCGCTCGTGCTCAAGAATTCCCCATACTTACCGGTTCACCACCGGTCTCCTCAGAGTAGATCACCCGCCCCGCGAGCACCAGGGGCAAGCGCCCCCCAGGCTCGGAGCCCGTTTGCGTATAACGCAACGGGCTCACGTCGAGGCCTCCACGCCCTTCCTCTCCACCTCGCGACCTTCGATCGCGACCCCCTAGCCGTTCATTTTCTGGTGCTGCGCCTGAAGGTCCTGCCACTTCTTCTCGGAGTCCTTGGCGTCCTTTTCTTCGGACGAGGCCGTCTTCTTGGCGGACTCCCAGTCGCTGTTGCGGTCCTTCCACTGATCTTCGTAGTTGCCGACCGAGAAGTCGCCGTCGGGCTTGATGCCCTTTTGCTGGGCGACCTTGGCCTTCTCGTACTCGACCTTGGCCTGGGCGGCGGCGACATGGGCCTCGGCCGCCTTGCGCGCGGCTTTGAGCCAGTCCTTCTTGTCGTCTAGCCAGGAGAGCTTGGCGTCCGCCACCTTGACGCCGAGATCGGCGGCGTCCTTTTGGTGGCGCGCGGCGCTGGCCCGGTTCTCGTCGCGCGCCGCGATCGCGCCTTCTTGCTCGGCGGCGGCCTTCTCGATGTCGAGGTTGGCTTGTTCCTTCTCCGCCTTCGCGATGTCGCGGTCGCGTGTCCACGAGTCGAGCTGGCTCTGCGCCGTGCGCTCCTCGCTCTTGGCGACCTCGAGGTCGTTTTGAGCGGCGAAGACCGCTTGCCGTTCCCCGGCGGGGACGGCGTCGAGGGCGCCGTCGTCGACGCGATATTTGAGACCGCCGCCGCAGCCCGTGGCCGCGATCCCGAACGACAACAGCCCCAGGAAGGTCCGGCTTCTGAGTGTCATGCGTCGCATCGTGGAGCGGTGCGCGCCGTCGCGTCAAGCGCCCGACGGTGCGGCCGCCCGCCGGTGAGTTAACGGAACTCGCACATGACTGGAAACATGACGGCAACATGAGACCCCTAAGCTGGCGACGTTTCTCTCCGCCGCAGCACCGATGTTCACGCCCGCACCTTTCGTTCGAAGCTCGGGAGCCTCCCGTTAGTGGAGCCGCTCGGGAAAGACGCCGGCACGGCGGGCGGGGCGTCGCCCTCGCTGGGCCCGGTCGGGCCCGAGGCGGCCGCGGCGCCGCAGCCGCCGACGCACGCGCCCGCGTCGCTCGCGAAGCTCGCCTTCGGCGCCCTCGGGATCGTCTACGGCGACATCGGCACCTCGCCCCTCTACGCCGTCAAGGAGTGCGTCGCCATGCCCCATGGCGTCCCCCCCACGGCGCCGAACGTCCTCGGGCTGCTCTCGCTGATCTTCTGGTCGCTGACGTTCGTCGTCACGATCAAATACCTCTACTTCGTCATGCGCGCCGACAACGAGGGCGAGGGCGGCGTGCTCGCCCTCATGGCGCTCGTCGCGCGGCGCAAGGGCAAGGCCAACGCCCGTTGGACGCCCCGGCTCGTCCTGCTCGGGCTCTTCGGCGCCGCGCTCCTCTATGGCGACGGCGTCATCACGCCCGCGATCTCCGTGCTCTCGGCCGTCGAGGGCCTCGAGGTCGCGACGTCGACCTTCAACTCGATCGTCGTGCCTCTGACGTGCGTCATCCTCGTGGCGTTGTTTTGGGCGCAAAAAGGCGGCACGGCCCGCATCGCTTCCGTCTTCGCGCCCGTGACGCTGGCCTGGTTCCTCGCGATCGCGGCAATGGGGCTGCCGTGGGTGCTCCACGCGCCGGCGATCCTGGGCGCCGTCAATCCCATCCACGCGGTGCGCTTCTTCTCGGCGCACGGCGGGCACGGTTTCCTCGTCCTCGGTTCGGTCGTCCTGTGCGTGACGGGCGGCGAGGCGCTCTACGCCGACATGGGGCACTTCGGCACGCCAGCCATCCGCCGCGCCTGGATCGTTTGCGTCTTTCCGGCGCTGCTCATCAACTACTTCGGGCAGGGCGCGCTGCTCCTCGCGCGCCCCTGGGCAGCCGCGAATCCTTTCTACGCGCTCGTGCCGACGCCGTTGCTCATCCCCATGGTGGCGCTCGCGACCGCGGCCACCGTCGTCGCGTCGCAGGCGCTCATCTCGGGCGTCTTCTCGCTCACGCGGCAGGCGGTCCAGCTCGGGTACTTGCCGCGCGTCACCGTCGTGCACACGTCGGCGCGCACCGAGGGGCAGATCTACATCCCCGAGGTGAACTGGCTGCTCATGGCGGCCTGCGTGCTGCTCGTCATCGGCTTCAAGGAGTCGACCCGTCTCGCGGCGGCCTACGGCATCGCGGTCACGGGTACGATGGCGATCACGTCGATCCTCTTCGCCGTGCACGCGCGCCGGGAGTGGGGCTGGAGCCGCGCGCGCGCCGGGGCGCTGCTGGCGTTGTTCCTGGCCTTCGACCTCTCG
>DASXOE010000020.1:0-69357 GCA_036494575.1 Polyangia bacterium
GAGGCCACGCGGAACATACGCCAAAGGCGAGCGGAATCGAAGTGGTGAGCGTGCCGCGATCGCGAGGTCCCTGTCACGGGGCCGCGCGCCTGTCACGGGGCCTACGAAACCATGCGGCATTTTGTCGCAGGGAGCGCCTGCCGAGCAGCAAGGGCCGCGCCATGATGGGGATGGCCCTGTCGTGCCGGACCAACGCACCCGGGCGCGCACGCCCCTGACTTTGCCGCCACCGATATGACGCGCGCGTCCCGATCGCGTCGGGAGCCCTCGGCCGCCGCGGGCTCGGACGCGCGCGCGGGCAAGGACGTTTGCACGCCCCGCCCGGCGCTGTACGGTTACGCATGGTTCCGGGAACGCCGTCGTGCCTCCTCATCATTATTTCCACTTCCGTGGCGCTGATCCCGCTCGGCTGCGCGGGTGGTTCCGGCAAGACCAGCGGGGACGCAGCGGCCGGAGCCGCCGGCGCGGATGCCGGTGACGAGACCGGCACGACCTGCCCACGCGGGCCCGACCTCACCGCCGCGGCGCCCGCGTGCAACCTTGTGGTGAACACGGCCCATGCCGTGCCGTTCACCGCGCGCACGGGCGCGCCGCCCACGCCCACGGGTGGACCCATCGCCGACGGCGTCTACGTCTCGACGGCAGCCGAGGGCTGGGGGACCGTCGCGCCCGCCGGCCGCCGCATCACGATCGTCGTGACGGGCGGCGCGACCCAGATGCTGTGGACCGGCGAGGTCCTGGACCCGAACGGCGGCGCCGTGACGCTCTCGTTCGCCGCCAGCACCCACGCGGCGGCCGCGGGCAACCAGGTCACCTTCACCGTCGATTGTTCCTCGACCTCGCCGTCGCCGATTCCGCCGGCGCTGACGTACACGGCGACCTCCGAGCAGCTGCTCCTCTCGCTCACGACGGGCGCCGACACCTCGATGACCACCTACACGCGCACCGGCTGTCCGTAAAGGGGAGCCCTCGCGATGACCGCGACAGCCGCCATGGACGCCCGACGAACCGCCCCCGGTCCGAGCGGCCACTTGCTGATCGGTCAGCTGCCCGAGCTGCGGCGCGACTCGTTCGAGTTTCTCATCGGCCTCGCGCGGGAGCACGGCGACGTGGTGCGCTTTCGCGTCGGGCCCGTCATCGTGCACCTCGTGACGGATCCGGGCGGCGTGCAGCACGTGCTGCAAGACAACAACCGCAACTACGGCAAGCAAACGCGCGGGTTCCAGAAGCTGCGCCTCGTCCTCGGACAAGGTCTCCTCACGAGCGAGGGTGATTTTTGGCGCCGCCAGCGGCGCATCGCCCAGCCGGGGTTTCACAAGGACAAGATCCGGCGCTTCGCGGATCAGATGACGCGCGCCACGGAGCGCATGCTGCAGCGCTGGACGGCGCGCGAGCCCGGCGGCGCGCCGATCGACGTCGCTCACGAGATGATGCTCCTGACTCTGAACATCGTCGGTGAGACGTTGCTCAGCCTCGATACGACCGAGGAGTCCGAGCGCGTGGGCGCCGCAGTGACGCTGACGCTCGAGCACATTCAGCGCCGCATGTTCGCGATGTTCCCCGTCGTCGACGACCTTCCGCTTGAGCACCTCAACCCACCGATGAGAGCCCGCCCCGAGCCGCTCCGGATGAGATGACTCAAGGCTCGTGACGGCGGGGCTTCTCGTCGAGGGCGGCGCGCGCATCTTCGGCCGAGCGGCGCGCCGCGACGGCGGCCTCGCGCGCCTCCTCGGCCGAACGGCGCGCGTCCTCCGCGTCGATGCGCGCCCGCTCTCGGTACGCGCGAATGTGCTCGGAATGCTCGCGCGCGGTCTCGTGGAGCCGGCGCAGGTTCTCGCCGAGCTTGCGGGCGTCTTCCGCGTCGACGCGCAGTCGCTCCGCCGTATGCCGGAGCTCCTCGGCCACCGTACGGTCGTGCTCGGCGTGCTCGCGCTTCTCCTCCGCGCCCGCCGCCCGATCGCTCTTCTCCACCGGTTCGCTCATTCGTCGAAGACCTTCGTCCGATGGTGACGCCGCGGCAGCAGACCCGCAACCTCAATAGAGTCGCCCGATCCAGTGGTGGTGCCCTCTGGCAACCCAGCGCCCGCGGACCCACAATGCCGCCATGCAACCCAAGGTTCGTCTCGACGATCTCCTCACGAGCGACGCGCGTGGGCGGCGCCGGGCCCTCCTCGGCGCGGCGTCGGCGGTCGGTCTGACGCTGATGGGCGCCGGCGCGCACGCGGCGTCGCGCGCGAAGGCCGGCGCCAAGAAAAAAGGCGAGGCGCAAGGGGGCGAAGAGGACGTCGGCCCGGGAGAGGACCTGATGCGCGAGCACGGCGTGCTGCGCCGGACGCTCCTCGTCTATGGGGAGATCGGCCGTCGCCTCGAGTCTGGCGCGGACTTCGACCTCGGCACCCTGCAGAAGAGCGCCCAGCTGATCCGAACGTTCGTCGAGGACTACCACGAGCGGCAAGAGGAAGAGATGGTCTTCCCGCGCTTCGAGCGCGCCCACAAGCTCGTCGAGCTCGTCAGCGTCCTGCGGGCGCAGCACCAGGCCGGTCGAAAGGTGACGGAGCGGGTGCAGAGCCTCGCGCTGCCCGCGTCGGCCAAGGATCCGGCGCAGCGACGCCAGCTCCGCGCGCTGCTCCTCTCGTTCATCCGCATGTATGAGCCGCACGCCTCGCGCGAGGACACCGTCCTCTTCCCCACGCTGCACGACCTCGTGAGCCGGTCGGAGTACGACGCCCTCGGCGAGGACTTCGAGCGCCGCGAGCACCAGGTCTTCGGCGAAGACGGGTTCGAGCACGCTGTCACGCAGATCGACGCCATCGAAAAGAGCCTCGGAATCGAGAACCTCGCGCAGTTCACGCCCGTCGCGTGAGCGCGCAAATGAAGGAGTCCGCCACATCGTCCGGGCTCGAGCAGGATGTGGTGACATGATGCGCTCCTCTCCCCAGCGGCCATTTGGCCGACTGCCCGCTCGCTCTTCCGTCGGAGGTCACCATGTTTCGTTCGGGTAAAAGCAGCTTGCTCATGATCGTCGGGTTGGCGGTCGTCGTCGCCGGCTTCAGCGCCAGCGTGTACAACCGGCTCGTCAAGCTCGATCAGGCGGTTCAGGCGCAGTGGGCCCAGGTGGAGAACGTCTACCAGCGCCGCGCCGACCTCGTGCCCAACCTGGTCGAGACCGTGAAGGGCGCGGCCAAGTTCGAAAAGGACACGCTCACGGCCGTGACCGAGGCGCGCGCCCGCGTCGGCGCCGCTGCGGCGGGCGGCGCCGCGCCCTCCGATCCGGCCGCCGTCGCCAAGTTCCAGCAGGCGCAGGATCAGCTCTCCTCGGCGCTGTCCCGGCTTCTCGTCGTCGTCGAGCGCTATCCGGAGCTCAAGGCCACGGCCAACTTCCGCGATCTCCAGGTCCAGCTGGAGGGGGCCGAGAACCGCATCGCCGTCGAGCGCATGCGGTACAACGAGGCCGCGCAGGCGTTCAACGCCGCGCGCGACACGTTCCCAACGACCATCGTCGCCGGCCTGTCCGGTAAGCGCTTCGCCGAGAAGACCTACTTCAAGGCGCAGGGCGGCGCCGAGACCGCGCCGCAGGTTCACTTCTGAGCGACGGCGTCGGGATCAACATGCGCGTTCCCGCCTCAGCGGTCGCGGCCATCGTCGTCCTGGCTCTGGCGCCGACGCCGCACGCCCTGGCCGAGACGCCGATCCCGGCGCCCCCGACGTCGTTCCTCACGGACCGCGCGAGCTTCCTCTCGGCTGACGCCGCCGCGCGCGTCTCGGATCGCCTGGCCCGTTACGAACGGGCGAGCGGACACCAGGTCATCGTCTACGTCGATCACACGACGGGCGGCGTCCCCATCGAGGACTGGGCCGCGCGCGCCTTTCAGAAATGGCGCGTGGGACGCAGCGGCCTCGACGACGGCGCCGCTCTCTTCGTCTTCGCTGACGATCGACGGGTGCGCATCGAGGTGGGCTACGGGCTCGAGGCGCGCGTGCCCGACGCGCTCGCCGGCCGCATCATCAACGACGCCATCGTCCCGCGGCTGCGCGCGGGAGACAAGGAGGGCGCCGTCACCGCCGGCGTGGAGGGCCTCCTCGCCGCCATCGGCGGCGGCGCCGCCGAGCAACCAGGCCCGCCGCCGGTGCCCGTGCCGCTCTGGCTTTGGGTGCTGGGAGGCATCGTGCTCGTGCTTGTGCTTGGCGGCGTCGTCACGCACCCCGCCCTCGCCGCGTGGCTGCTCATCAACATCGGCTCGAACCGACGCGGCGGTGGCTGGGGGGGCGGCGGCTTTTCGGGCGGCGGCTTTTCGGGCGGCGGCTTCTCGGGTGGCGGCGGCACCTCGGGAGGCGGGGGAGCGTCCGGCTCGTGGTGAGCCACAAGGTTCATGGCATCGAGGTCGCGGCCGTGGAGGCGGCGATCCGAGTCGCCGAGCAGCGCACGTCGGGCGAAATTCGCGTGGCCGTGGCGCGCTTCTATTTTTGGGGCGATGTGCGCCGCGCGGCCCGGCACGCCTTCGCGCGACTCCGCATGGCACGCACGCGGCGTCGCAACGGAGTGCTGGTCTTCGTGGCGCCACGGCGTCGCCAGATCGTCATCGTCGCGGACGTCGGCCTCGACGAGCGCGTTGGCGTCGCGTTCTGGCGCGAGGTGGTCGAGGGGATGACCGCCCGAGCGAAACGAGGCGAGCTCACCGGCGGGCTCGTCGAGGGCATCGCGAGCATCGGCGGCGCGCTCGCGACCGCCTGCCCCGCCGAACCGAGCTCCGACGCGAACGAGCTGCCCGACACCGTCGCCGTCATTGGCCAGGAGCCGAAGCCGCACTAAGAGCGGCCAGCAACAACGTCGTCACGGTCGAGAACGTGAAGGACAGCACGCGGGAAAACATGCGGACATCTGTCTACACGATCTGACGACCGCTGCGCACGACGTAGACGGGGCGGTGCGCGCGGTGCACGACCTCTCCCGTCACGGAACCGAGCACCGTCCGGGCCAGTCCGCCGCGGCCGTGGGAGGCCATCGCGATCGCGTCGGCGTCGAGGCGCTCGGCCGCCTGGACGATCGCCTCGGCCGCCTTGCCGCCGTCGACGATCGACACGTGCGTGGCGATGCCGAGGGATTTCGCCTCGGCCGGGACGAGATCGCGCAGCTCCTTGAGCATGCGGGCCCTCTCGACGTCGGTGAGCCCGGGGCCGGCGGCGTCGTAGGCGTAGGACGGGCTCGGGAGGGCATGCTCGTGGACGTGGCAGAGCTCGACGGTGCCGCCCGTGCCGCGCACGAGCGTGTAGGCGTGGGCCACGGCGGCGTTTCCGAGAGTCGAGAGGTCGGTGACCGCTAGGATCGTGCGCAGCGTGGGGATCCCGGCGGGGCGTGCGAGCGTCGCGGGGGCTGCGGGGACGATCGCGATGGGCACGTAGCGCGAATGGCGGGCGAGGCGCTGCGCGATCGAGCCCGTCAGAAAACGCGTCACTCCGTGACGCTCGTGCGCCCCGACGACGAGCAGGTCGGCTTCCGAGTCCTCGACGGCCACGAGCAGATTGGCGGCCGGATCACCCCAGGCGGCGCGGATGTCGAGCTTCACGGCGCCCTCCCCCGGCAAGCCGTCGATCCTCACGCGGAGCGCCGGCTCGAGGTTCTTGACGACGTCGGGGTCCACCTCGAAGAGATCGCGCGCGCCCTGCAGCCCCAAGCGCGCGTATTCCTCGATAGGCCAGTAGAGGTGCAGGAACGTGACGTCGCACGGGACCTCGCGACGGAGGCCGGCCACGAAGCCCAGAATCGAACCATCGCCCGAACGATCGTCCGAACCGTCGTGGTCTCCGAGCGCCGCGAGCACCCGCGGCGCCCGCCGCGCCTCTCCCGCGCGGCCCGCCAACCAGACGGCGGGATCGGGCCGGCGCGGCACGAGCACGACGGGGCGATCGGCTGAGCGCATCGTCCGCGCGGCGACGCTGCCCAACATCCAGCGTTCGACCGCTCCCGACTCGCCCGTCCCGAGGACGATCATGCGCGCTTCCTCTCGCCGCGCGTGTCCGAGGATGCTTTCGTGAGGCTCACCCCGGAGCAGCTGGGGACGAATCGAGACGTCGAGCTCTTGCGCCGCCGCGCGTGCCGCTTCGCGCAGCCGCTCCGTGGCGACGCGGAGCCCTTCGGCGTCGAACTGCGCCGTGTCGAAGACGAGCATGCGCGTGTCCTCTCGGACTGCCGGCGCGACGTGGATGAGGTCGACGGGGCTCCCGTCGCGGCGGGCGACGGCCGTCGCCCAGGCGAGCGCGCTGTCAGATTGAGGAGAGAAATCGGTGGCGCAGACGATGAGCTGATTCATGGCAGGGCCCTCATTTCGGGTCGCGCTTGGCGTAGGCGGCTAGCTCGCGGCTTCTCGTTCGGAGCTCCGCGCCTTGCGCGTCGCCACCAGGGTGGATCGCCACCCGGCGCGCGTCAAACCGCTCGGGCGCGGCTCCGCCCTCGCGAGCGCATTTTCTGCGCCGCGAGGCGCAGGCGCGCCGCGCGGGAATTCATGAAGGCCGAGCGGGCGAAGCGCTTGCGGTCGCGCGCGCGCCGCTAGTGCGGCGCGATGGCGCCGACGTCGTGCGAACCGGCCGCGCGCGCCGCGCCTGTGAAGTCGGTCGTCACGGCGCCGATGCCCACCTTGCCGCCGCCAAGCGCCGGTGACCCAGCCATGGGCATGACCTTCGACCAGTCGTACACGAGCTTCTGCGCGATGGTCTGGGTGAGGTCGCTCGTGTCTTGCAGGAGGGCGTTGCCCTGAACGCTGTGCGCGTCCCAGTTCGGGTGAGCGATCTTCCAGACGGCGAAGCTCATGGCGGTGTCTGGTGAGTTGACCCAGGTCGCCGGTCCCGAATAGACGTTGTAGTCGTTGTCGATGCCGCGGCCGTCGGCGTCGGCCGCGCGCACGAACCAATCCACCTGCGTCGCCGTCGCGAAGATGTTGTTCTGGAGGATGCTGTTCGTGCTCGGGTCGCCGCCCTCGGTGGGATCGATCTCGTGCTGCCAGATGAAGGAGTGCTGCCCCGGGACGGCCTCGGCGCCGAGCACCCAGGTGTTGTTGGCGATCGCGCAGCTCTTGAGGCCGTGGCGGCTCGGCCCGGTGGTCCCGTCGTCGTAGTCGACGAAGCCGAACTTGCCCCCCATGAAGATGTTGTTCACGACCGTGATGTTGCCGAGGTGCGCCTGGTGATCGTACGAAGAGCCCGGCTCGTCACCCAGGTTGAGGTTGTTGGGGGTGATGCGCTTGCCCCAATCCTCGGAGTACCCCTTCGACGCCTCGAACAAACCGTCGAAGGTCTGGCTCTCGTCGCGCGGGTGCTGGAACACGAAGTTCTGTTCGAGCCGGACGTTCTGGACGTTGTTGAGATACAAGTTGACCGAGAAGTTGTCGAAGATGACGTTGTGGCGCACCTCATCGTTCATGCTCGGCGCCCCCTGGATGTACGAGTCGCCCACGATGAGGCCCTCGCCGCCGTTCATGTAAATGACGTTCCCTTCCGCGAGCGCGTTGCTCTGCGTCGACCACTGGATGGCAGCCGGCCAGCCGCCCGTCGTGTTGGAGTTGTTGAAGCGCGGCCAGTTCTGGAGAACGTTCATCCACACCCGCGAGTTGGTGACCACGTTGCCGTCTCCCGGAGCGTTACCGGCCTGGCTGAAGAGGGCCGCCGTGCCGCCGTTGAACTTGAAGTCGCAGTGATCGAACGTCTGGCCGTTCGACTCGCTATAAACCCCCGACCACGAGCTGGCGCGGATGGTCAGGCCGACGAACTTGAAGTGGTCGTGGCCCTGCGCGAGGTAGATCAGCAGCCGGTGCCCCGCCGGGCCGTTGGCGCTGTTGAACAGCATCGAGATGTCGAAGGTGTTCGGATCGCCCGCGCCGAGCGTTCCTCCGAAGTCCGCGTACACCATGCCGGCCGCGTCGTCGTAGTACCACTTGTTGCTGCCGTCCTTGATGTTGGCCTGGGTCTCGACGGGCGGCAGCGGCCCGTACGACGTGTAGAGCTGGCCGCCATCCGTGTTGCCCTGATTCGCCGTGTGGAAGACCTCCTTGAGGGCAGACTCGCCCTTGGGTCCGTTCACGTAGATGCCGAGCACGGGCTGGTTCGGCATGATCTGCGCGAGCCCGGCCGTGGGCGTCTGCCAAACCGTCGTCTGGCCCTGGGCCGTGTAGCGCGTCCAGGTGTTGGGCTTCATGCCGCCGTCGAGAATCGGCGCCCCGGTGCCGCGCCCATAGGAGCCGATCGTGATCGGCGCGCCGGCCTTGCCCGAGGGTCCGTTCGCCCAGGACACGTACTCGCGGTAGATGCCGCCGCCGAGCAAGATGGTGTCGCCGGCCTGGACGGCCGTCTTGAGGAAGGTCGCGGAGAGCGTCTTCTTCGCCGTCGCGAAGGTGGTGCCGTCGTTGCTGTCGTCGCCATGGACGGCGTCGGCGTACCAGGTCTTCGCGGGCGCCACGGCCTGGGCGACGTCTGGAATGGTTCCGTCGAACACCGGCCAGGGGAAGGTGACGCCGCCCGGCGGGAACGTGCTCGTGCCCACCGCTGGAGGCGAAGTGACGACGGTCATGCCGGGGCTTCCGCCCATCGCGGACGGTGGAGTGCTGCTGGCGCCGGCCATGCCCGCAGTGATGGCGCCGGTCGTGCCCGCAGTGAGGGAGCCGGTCGCGCCCGCAGTGAGGGAGCCAGTCGTGCCCGCAGTGAGCGGCGAGGATGATGATGTGGCGCCAGCGCCACCCGTGCCGGTCATCGGGACCGAACGGTCGACCATGTTGGGGCCTTGGGAGGACATGCCGCCGCCCGTCGGGAGCGGCGAGCTGCTGACGCCGCCAGGTTCGGAGATCTGCCCCTTGGCGCAGGCGCCGACCGCGATTACAGAGAAGAGGAAGACCGTGGACAGTTTTCGCATCGGGCTAGGGTAGCTTGCTGTGTCGCGGCGGGCACCAGTTAACTGCTTGTCCTACATAGGGTTTTTCACAAATTCGCGTAATAATTGATGAAATTTTAAACGCAATGCGTCCTCCTGGGACCTGCCCATAATTCGCGAATATTATTAATATATTAGGCGGCACTCGCGCCTCGCATTTCGGGGATGTTTCCGAGCCGATTCGGAAACACTTGAGCTCGCCCTAGCGGCTAACGTCGGTGCCGCGAAGACCTCTTCGGACGCGCGCGAATTCGACGCGCGGGTGACCGAACGGGACCCGCTGGAAACGCTCGTAGAACAGGTAATGCGCTCGGCACGATCGCTCGAGCAGCGCGCGCTTCTGTCCACTCGTCTGCGGACGACGCCACCGCTTGCTCGTCACCGTTCGTCGTCGGAAATTCGTAGGAACGGACGCGCGTCGATTGGCGTACTATCCCGTCGATGTCCATCAAGGAAGCGGTCGAAGACTTCACTCAACGCCTGCGCGCGCTCCTCGAGGGCCAGGCCATGGAACGCGCCAAGGCAGCTGTTCTGGACGCGTTTGGTCTCGACGCGCCGAAGCGGAGAGGCCGCCCACCCAAGGCGCTGAGCGCATCCTCGGTTTCCACCAAGGACGTGGGCGCAAAAGCGAGCACCAAGCGCCGCAAACCGCGAAAGAAGCCGCCGCTCCAACTTTGCCCGGTCCCGGGCTGCAAGAACCCCGCGGCGCCGATCTTCGGCATGGTCTGCGCGACTCACAAGAACGTCGCGAAGAGTAAGATCCGGAAGTACCGCGAGGCCCGGAAGGCCAAGAAGATGGGTCTGCCGGTCGCGAAGGCGAAGCCGGCGAAGCGGAAAAAAGCGTCCAAGCGGAAGCTGGCCAAGGCGAGCGCGGCGAAGGCGGTCGCCGTCAAGACAAAGGCCAAGCGAACGAAGTCTGGTCCGAAGAGGATGGCGAAGCGCTCGCCCCCGAAGACCAGATCGAAGACCGTCTCGGCAGCCGTCGCCAAACCGGTTCCGATGGCGGCGCCCAGCGTCGCCGCTCCTGCGCCCACGCCGCTGCCCGCGTAGCGCCTGGGACGTCGACTCAGAACCGGCGGTCGGTCGCCCGCGCTGGCGGCGCGAGGTCGGTGCGCCCGCCTTTGGCCACAGCCAATGTCTTGCAAGCCGGACAAAGGTGCGACCCCCGCTTGCTGTCGTCGGGCAGCTTGCTGAAATAGAGGCCAGCCACCTTGGCCCCGCATAGCCCGACGGGGGACGGCGCTGCCCGCCCGTGCCCCGTCGACATCACATGGAGCATCATGCCTCCGACTATGACCGGGCCCAAGTCGGGGTCGTGTAACGACTTCGTGGATTCTTGGGAACGCAGGTCAGGCCGTCGACGCGCCGAGCGAGGACCGAACGCCGGCCCGACGGCCCGCCGGCCGCCAATGGCCTCCGAGCTTCTTCATCGCGCGCGAATAGATGACCCGAACGGTGGAGTCCGCGATTTCGAGATCGAACGCGACCTCCTTTCGCGTCTTGCCGTCGATGATCATCGAGAGGATCTGTCGCTCGCGCGGGCTGAGCGGCCTTCCGACCCGGCGCGCTGCTGAGCACGACCACCCCCGGGACGCGACGAATTCGTCCACCGGCGCGAGGGCCTCCTGCGCCTCGCTCGTGCGAACCTGATTGAAGGAGTCGAAACCACCGCTCTCGAATGCGTGAGTCGCCATTGTTCCCCCCTGGGGAACGCTTCAGCAAGAGGCGGGCCGAATGGAAACGCCGGAGTTTCTGGCGGAGCGCGGCGCCCTCATCGGACAGATTGTGCAAGTCGGCCGGACAGACTGTTCACCCAAGGGTGCGAGGATTCGAAACGACGATCCCGCCTGCGGCGCGGCCGCGGAGCCCCCGTGGCATGGGACTCGCGATCGTCGACGTCGGCGGGGGCGATTGATGTAACATTCGGCCTCGCGCGCCTCACCAGCGGCGAGAGATGAAACTTTCCGGCAAGTCGGTTCTCGTGACGGGCGGCGCCTCGGGCATTGGCCAGGCCATCGCGCTGGCTTGCGCTTCCGAGGGCGCCGACGTGGCGATCACCTACGCGACGAGCGATCCCGCGGAGACCACCCGGCGCATCCAGGCGGCGGGCGGCAAGGCGCTCGCGCTCGAGGCCGATCTTCGCCGCGAGGGGGACTGCGAGAGCGTCGTCAAGAAGACTCTGTCCACCTTCGGGGATCTCGACGTCCTCGTCGCGAACGCGGGCGGGCTGGTCAAGCGCAGCCGCGCCGTCGAGACGTCGCTCGAGGTCTGGAACGAGGCCCTCGCGCTCAACGTCACGAGCACCTTCCTGTGCTGCCGCGCCGCCCTCCGCCACATGGAGCCACATCGGAAGGGCAACCTCATCCTCGTGAGCTCGCTCGCCGCTCACGACGGCGGCGGCTTCGGCGCGAGCCACTACGCCGCGGCGAAGGGAGCCATCCTGACCTACACCCGCGCGCTCGCCAAGGAGGTCGGCCCCCTCGGCATCCGCGTCAACGGCCTCGCGCCCGGTCTCATCGCGACGCGCTTCCACGACACCTTCACGCCCGCCGAGGCCCGCAAGGCCACCGTCGAGCGCACGCCCTTGCGTCGCGAGGGAACGCCCTGGGACGTGGCCGCCGCCGCGCTCTTCCTCGCGAGCGACGCGTCGTCGTTCCTCACAGGTGAGACCATCGAAGTGAACGGTGGCCTCGGCCTTTATTGATCGGGGGGGACCGCCCGGCGGCCGACCGCCTCTGCGTACCCCCCCGCCTCCGCTGGTCGCCGCGGCGAAGCCGCGTCGACCAGCCCCAACCTCTCGCTAGCCGAGGTGGCGGTGGACCTCGAGGCGGGCGTGGCGGCGGACGCGGCGCGCGCGCGCGAGGCGCTGGTGCCGCTCGGCCATCGCGAGCTCGTGCGTGATGGTCCGGTCGGGCGGCAGCACGAAGGCCGCGAGGAAGCGCACAGGATCCTCGAGCTCGCCGTCGCGGTGCACCTCGAAGTGCAGGTGACTTCCCGAGACCTTGATCCCAGTGCGGCCGACCGTGCCGATGACGTCGCCGGCCTTGACGGTCTGACCGGCGACGACGCGGAAGCCCGTGAGGTGGAAGTAGCCGCTGCGAATGCCGTCCGCGTGCATGATGCGCACGAAGAAGCCGCCCGGACCCATCGTGCGAGCGCGGAAGCGGCGCAATTGCCGCGGCAGGAGCGGCCGCGCCGGAATCTGCCCCGGCAGGTCCAGGCCCGCGAACTGCACGACGCCGTCGGCGACGGCGCGCACCGGCTCGCCAACGGTGGCGTCGATGTCGAGCCCGCGGTGCGCGCGCTCACCACCGTCGCGGTCGGCGCCCGGCCCGCTCGTGCCGAGGCGCGTGCCGCCCTCGAGCGGCGACACGATGTCGAGCCCGAGCGACGAGGGCCGCACGACGAGCGGCGCGCCCGCGTAGAGATCGAGGAGGCGCCGGCGCGCCACGAGCGTGCGGTCCTCGGCGGTCGCGCTCCAGACGCGATCGCCCCACACGAAGTGCGCGACGGCCGTGCGGTGAGGTGTGCTGCCCGAGGCCGCGTCCATGGCGCCGTGCTCGGCGGCCCACATCTCGAGCAGCTGCGCGCCGGCGCGCAGATTGGCGGCCGGCTCGAGCAGGCGGTCCTCGTCGAGCGCCTCGCGCGCGAACGGCAGGTGCGCGTCGCGCGCGAACATCCGGGGTTGGATCTGGAGCAGACCGACCCCCGTCGGCGTCACGAGGCCCGGGCGGCAGCGGCTCTCGCGGTAGACCAGCGCCGCGAGCAGGAACGCGTCGACGTGCGTCTCGGCAGAGGCTGAGCGCACGAGGCGGGCGACCTCGGGCAGCCCCGCGCTGGGCGCGACCTCGCCGCAGAGCGCGACGACGGCCGCCTCGAAGCGCGCCGCATCGACGGGCCCCGTGACGGCTGGCGGCTCCGCGGGCCAACCCGCCGGATCGCGCAGCTCGTGGATGCCGCGCTTGAGCGGTCCCGCCGTGTGCCGCTGGCGCTGTCCGTCGACGAAGGCCGGCGCCGACGCCGGCAGCGGCGGGCGCGCCGCGGCGCCTTGATCGCTCTGAGCTGCCGGCTGGTCGCCGTCGATTGCGGGGCCGCCGACGAGCTCGGCGGCGAGGAGGGCCATGGGCAGGAGCGCGAACGTCACGGGTCGGCTCCCACTCCCATCGGAGCCTCGCCGCGGATCTGTAGAAAATCGGCGGCTTAGCCGGGTGACCGCTTTACGAATGGCGCGGAGGGCTCGCCTTCCGTAACCTACCGCGCCACACAACCACATGACCGAAACCACAGATCCCGAGACCCAACCAGACCCTCCGGCCGGTCCCCATCCGGGCATCGAGCAGCTCCGCCGGGCGCTGCGCGAGGTGGAGAGCCGCGACCTCGACCCGCTCACGGCGCCGTGGAGCGAGATCGAGCCTGGCGTCGCCAAGTTGCTGGGAGGCCCGTTCTCGCCCGAGCGGCAAGAGCACGCCGCCCTCGCCTTCCTCGTGGCGGCGGCCTTCGGCGAGCGCATCTGTCGCGACCTCGGAGGCTTCTGGTTCCCGAACCGCGCGACGCCCGACGGCGCCGCCGTGGGGTTCGCCGAGGCCTCGGTGATGCTGTCTCCGCTCGAGGTCGTCCTGCAGGCGCTCGCGCGCTCGCGGCTGACGCTGCTCGACGACGTCGCGACGGATCTGCGCGCGACCATCGAGAGGGCGCGCGCCGCGGCGGCGCTCGACCTCGGCGCCCCGCGGCTCGGCCCGGAAGACTACCGGCGCATGTTCGACCCTGGCTTCGTCCAGCTCGCGTGCCTCGACCTCGGCAAGGTGCGCGCCGCGCTCGCGCGCACGCCGCCCGAGGCCGCGCGTGAGGTCGAGGAGGCCCTCGGCCGCCTCCCGCCCGCCGTGCCCGCCAACGTGCGGGCGTCGATCCGCGATCAGATCGCGGGCTCGTTGCGCCAGCTCCCCGCCGACGGTTCGCTCTCGTCGCGCGCGCGCGTGGCCTCGCCGCTGGTCGAGCTGCTTGCGCTGCTCGAGGGCGCCACCGAGACGACGCGCTTCGCGCCCGCCGAGCTTTGGCAGCACGTGCTCTTGCCGCTCTTGCACATCGGGCCCGCCGAGACGTTCCCGCCGCTCGACGAGGACGAACGAGCGGCGCTGCGCGAAGGCGCCGATCCCCTCGTGATCTATGTCGACACGGTCCCGTTCCGCACGCCCTCCGAGGACGAGGACGGCCTGCTGGGCGTCTTCCCACCCGAGGCGCTGGGGGTCATCGATCCGTGCTTCGCGGGCCTGCCGACGATTCGCACGCTCGTCGCGCCCGCGGCCCCGCTCGCAGCCCTCACGGCCGGGTTCGATCGGGCTGCGCTGCGCGCCTCGGTCGAAAGGTTCACGCAGAAGGCCCTCGGCGAGGCGCAGGCGGGCGAGGCCGCGCCGAGCGGCGAATCGGCGCTGCTGCCGATCGCCCTCGAGCTGCTCGACGAGCTCTCGCGCGTCCTGGGAGCCGTCGCCGAGGCGCCCGCGGGCGAGCGCGTGCTGTGCATCCGGCGCGCGCCTGAGGCCGAGGCCGCCTCGGATGGAGCGCTCCAGGAGCTGCGGCGCGCCATGCAGGGCTCGCGCATCATCCTCGCCTGACGCATCATCGGACGGATCGGCAATGGCGTCGCCCCAAGACAAGGCAACCATCAAGACGAACGTCGCCAAGCGGCGTACCTTCGCGATCATCTCGCACCCCGACGCCGGCAAGACGACGCTCACGGAGAAGCTGCTGCTCTACGGAGGCGCGCTTCACCTCGCGGGCCAGGTCAAGGGCAAGAAGGGCGCGCGCGCCGTCACGAGCGACTGGATGGAGATCGAGCGGCAGCGCGGCATCTCGGTGACGAGCAGCGTGCTGCAGTTCGAGTACGCCGGCCGGCACATGAACCTCCTCGACACGCCTGGCCACAACGACTTCAGCGAGGACACCTACCGCACGCTCGCGGCGGCCGACACGGCCGTCATGCTCATCGACAGCGTCAAGGGCGTCGAGCCGCAGACCATCAAGCTGTTCGCGGTCTGTCGGATGCGCGGCATTCCCATCGTGACCTTCGTCAACAAGCTCGACCGCGCCGGCCGGCCGCCCCTCGAGCTGCTCGACGAGATCGAGCGCATCCTGGGCATCCCGTGCACGCCCATGAACTGGCCCGTGGGCTCGGGCTCGACCTTCGTGGGCGTCTACGATCGCGAGCGCGCGGCCGTGCTGCGCTTCGAGCGCGCCGAGGCCGGGTCGACGCGCGCGCCCATGTCGACGGCCGCCCCAGACGATCCCGAGCTCCGCGCGGCGCTCGGCGAGCGCGGCTACGCCGAGTTCCACGAGGAGCTGGCGCTGCTCGAGGGCGCGGGGCACGGCTTCGACCACGACCGGTTTCTCGCGGGGCAGCTGTCGCCGGTCTTCTTCGGCAGCGCCATGACCAACTTCGGCATCGAGCCGTTCCTCGACAAGTTCGTCGAGCTCGCGCCGCCGCCGCGCGCGCGGCCCACGTCCACCGGCACAATCGAGCCGGACGCCGATTCGTTCTCGGCCTTCGTTTTCAAGATCCAGGCGAACATGGATCCGCGCCACCGCGACCGCATCGCCTTCGTGCGCGTGTGCTCGGGGCGCTTCGCGCGGGGCATGGAGGTCGAGCACGTGCGCACGGGCAAGCCGCTCACGATGGCGCGCACGGTGACCTTCCTGGGCCAGGAGCGCACGACCGTCGAGGAGGGCTTCGCGGGCGACATCCTCGGCGTATGGGACGGCGGCACGCTGCGCATCGGCGACACGCTCGTCACCGGCGCTCGCTTCGAGTTCGAGGGCGTGCCGCGCTTCTCGCCCGAGCACTTCGTGCAAGCCGTCCTCAAGGATCCGCTCAAGCGCAAGCAGCTCAAGACGGGGCTCGACCAGCTCTCCGAAGAAGGCGCCGTGCAGCTCTTCTTCGACCGGCACCGCCTGCAGCGCGATCCGATCCTGGGCGCCGTGGGCGTGCTGCAGTTCGAGATCATCCAGCACCGGCTGCTCACGGAGTACGGCGTCACCGTGGCGCTGTCTCCCCTGCCCTACCGTTACGCGCGCTGGGTCGAGGGCGAGCCCTTCGAGCCCAACAAGTTCGAACGCTCGGGCCACACGACGTGCGTGCTCGACGTCGAGAACCGCCCCCTCATTCTGTTCGACAGCGACTGGGCGCTGCGCCAGGCCCTCACCGACAATGCGCACTTGAAGTTCGTGGCGGCCGTGCAGCCGGGCCGCGGCAACCCGCGCGTGGCCGCCTGATCAGGGCGTTTCGCCGCGGCGGAAGCGGAAGGGATCGCTGACGACGATGTTCTTCAGCAGCGCCTTCAGCCCCCATCCCTGCCCGCCCCAGCTCGTGCGGATCTGGGTCAGGTAGGGGTCGTCAGCGGCCGTGAGCGAGCGCGACAGCGCGTAGGTCATCATCTTCCTGCTGGCGCAGTCCGTGAGCTGCTGGGCGCGCGGCCCCGTCGAGAGGATCGCCGCCAGCTGGCCGAGCGACGAGAAGGCCTCGCCGGTGGGCAGCATGCCCGACGCGTCGATGGGCGTGGCGCTCGTGGACGCGTAACTCGTGCGGTAGGCGCCCACGGCGTCGAAGTTCTCGAGGCCGAGGCCGATGGGATCGAGGAGCGCGTGACACGAGGAGCACTCCGCCGCCGCGCGGTGCTGTGTCAGCCGCATGCGGACGTCCTCCTGCTGCGCGGTCGCGTCCGTGGGCTGGGCCGTGGCGTCGAGCTTGGGCACCGTCGCGGGCGGGTTCGGGATCGTCTGACAGAGCAGGTTGAGGAGCACCCACTTCCCGCGCAGCGTGGGCGCCGTGCGATACGAGAAGGAGGTGAAGGTCAGGAAGCTCCCGAGGCCCAGGAACCCGACGCGGGTCGGCGAGCCGTTCATGACCTTCTGGAAGCCGGCCGTTGCGCCCACAGCCGGGAAGCCGTAGTGCTGCGCGAGGCGCGCGTTCACGAAATTCTCCTTCGTCGTGAAGAACGTCGTCATCGGCAGCGGGCCCGTGAGGAACTCGTTGAAGTACAGGAGCTCCTCTTGGACGAGGGCGGCGCGCAGGCTCTCGTCGAACATCGGGAACGCCGAAGGCTCGACCTGGTGCGCCTGCATGTCGCGCACGCCCAGCCACTGACCGGCGAAGCTGTTCGTGAAGTTGGCACCCTTCGGATCGGCCAACATGCGGTCGATCTGCGCCGTGAGGCTCGCGTCGGTGTTGAGCTGCCCCGCCGCCGCCAGATCGAAGAGCGTCTTGTCGGGCATCGTGCTCCAGCTGAGGTACGCGAGGCGGGTCGCGAGCTCATACGGGTCGAGCGTGTGCGCCGTGAGCGAAGCCGGGTTGGCGTCGTACTCGATGCGATACAGGAACTGGGGCGACGCCAGCAGCGTCGAGACGACCTGCTTGATCGAGTCGTCGGCCGTTTCGCCGAGCGCGAGCGCGTCCGTGGCGAGCTTGACGAGCCCCGAGACCTCGGCCGACGTCGGCGGCCGGCGCCAGGCCTTTTGCGCGAAGGCCGCGATGATCTTCTGCGAGCATGCGGTGTCCGTCGCCGACGGCGCGCAAGGCGGCGACACGAGGCCGTAGACGTAAGTTTGACGCAGGCCCGCCGCGGCCGTGTCCATGAACACCGTCTCGCCGATGGCGTTCGCCGAGTTGAAGTACTGCTCGTAGCGCGCGTCGTTCATCGTGAAGGCGTCCGCGTCGTTGTCGAACTCACCCTCCTCGTCGGGCTGGAAGGTCTTCTGCGCCATGCCGTCGACGCCCAGGAGGTCGCGCATGGTGTTGTCGTACTCGAGGTTGTTGAGGCGATGGATCGAGACGCGGCCCACGTCGCCATTCACGCGCGGGACCCCGGCCGGCCCGCCACCGGCGGCGGCGCCGCCCGTCGGCCCCGCACTCGGGGACCTGCCCTGATCGCCGATGACGCCCGTGCAAGCCACCGCGACGAGCGCGCTCGCGACGCCAAAGAGCAGCGCCCACGGGGAGAGAGTCGGAGCGGGGACGTGGCCCTCGTTTCGAGCTTTCATGTCTGACTCCTCGAGAAGCTCTGTGGGAGCGCCGAGCGCCCTGGGCCGGCGGATGGACCACGCCGGGCTCACGCTGCGACCTCGTGCCGGAATATATGTCGTTTAGGGGCGGATCGGAACAGGATCCGATGAGACGCGCATTAGTGTAGTCCGGGCGCCTCGTGGCCGCTACGCGCCACGTACTCGAGGTAGCCGCCGCCATAGGGCGTGGGCCCCTCGGGACCGAGCTCGAGGACGCGGTTCGAGAGCTGGGCGAGGAACTGACGGTCGTGCGACACGAAAAGCATCGTCCCTTCGTAGTCGCGCAGCGAACGGACGATCATGTCCTTCGTGGCCAGATCGAGGTGGTTGGTGGGCTCGTCGAGCACGAGGAAGTTGGGCCGCTCGTAGAGGATGCGCGCGAGCACGAGGCGCGCCTTCTCGCCGCCCGAGAGCACGCGACAGACCTTGTCGATGTCGTCGCCCGAGAAACCGAAGCAACCGGCGAGCGTGCGCAGCGAGCCCGGGTTCGCGAGGGGGAAGGCCTCCTCGAGGACTTCATAGACTGACTTGTCGGCCTCGAGGATCTCCATGGCGTGCTGCGCGAAGTAGCCGAGCTTGACGCTCGCGCCCACGGTGACGGCGCCGGCGTCGGGCGCGGCCTCGCCCGAGACGAGCTTGAGGAGCGTCGACTTTCCCGCGCCGTTGACGCCCATGACGGCCCAACGGTCCTTGCGACGGATCGAGAGATCGAGGCCGTCGTAGATGACCTTGTCGCCGAAGCGCTTGCCGAGGCGCTCGATCTTCACGACGTCCTCGCCGGAGCGCGCGCACGGCGGGAACTCGAACTCCAGCGTCTTGCGCCGCTTGGGCGGCTCGACCTTTTCTATCTTGTCGAGCTTCTTGACGCGCGACTGCACTTGCGACGCCTTGGCGGCTTGGGCCTTGAAGCGCTCGATGAAGCGCATCTCCTTGGCGAGCATCGCCTGCTGGCGGTCGTAGGCGGCCTCGGCCTGCACCTCGTTGAGGGCGCGCTGGCACTCGTAGAAGTCATGGTTGCCCGAGAAGCTCGTGAGGACGCCGCCGTCGATCTCGATGATGCGCCCCACGATGCGGTTCATGAGCTCTCGATCGTGCGAGGTCATGAACAGCGCGCCCTCGTAGGCCTTGAGGAAGTTCTCCAGCCAGATGAGCGACTCGAGGTCGAGGTGGTTGGACGGCTCGTCGAGGAGCATGGCGTCGGGCCGCATGAGCAAGATGCGCGCGAGGGCGACGCGCATCTTCCAGCCGCCCGAGAGGAGAGCGACGTCGCCGTCCTGGCTGTCTTGCGAGAAACCCAGGCCCGCGAGGATCTCTCTCGCGCGCGCCTCGAGCGCGTAGCCGCCGAGCTCGTCGAAGCGCGCCTGCGCCTCGCCGAAGCGCTCGAGCAGCTTGTCGAGCTCATGCGCGCGCGAAGGCTCGCCGAGCGCCTGCTCGAGGTGCGCGAGCTCAGCGGCGGCCGCGGCGACGGGGCCCGCGCCCGCCATGACCTCGGCCACGACGGGGCGGCCCGCCATGTCGCCCACGTCCTGGCTGAAGTAGCCGATCGTGACGTTCCGGTCGATCGAGACCTGGCCCTCGTCTGGCGTCTCTTCGCGCATGATCATGCGGAAGATCGTCGACTTGCCGGCGCCGTTCGGGCCGACGAGACCCACCTTCTCGCCACGGTGGATGGCGGCCGAGGCCTCGACGAAGAGGATCTGCGGGCCGTGCTGCTTGCTGACTTGATCGAGGCGAATCACGGGAAGGCGAGGGTCCTACCGCGGAAATCAGGCCGAGAGCAACGTCTCGAGCTCGGCCCAGCGCGCGTAGAGGCGATCCACCTCGGCGCGCGCCGTGGCCGACTGCTCCGCGATCGCCACGAGCCGCGCGGCGTCACTCACGACCGCGGGGCTCGTGGCCTCGGCCTCGAGCGCCGAGAGCTTCCCCTCGGCGTCGGCGATGCGCGCCTCGATGCCGTCCCACTCGCGCTGCAGGTTGAAGCTGAGCTTCTTGCGCGGCGCGGGCGCGGGCGCCGCCTCGGCCGCCGCCGCCGCGAGCGCGGCGGCACGCGACGCGCGCGTCGCGGGACCCTGCGCGGCGTGCCACTCCTCCCACTGCGACAAACCAGCGAATGCCGACACGCGCCCCTCCTCCCCCGGCTTGACGTGAAACGCGAGGATCTGAGTCGCGACCTGATCGAGGAAGTACCGATCGTGCGTCACGATGAGTACGGCGCCCTCGAAGCTCGTGAGGGCCTCCTCGAGCACCCCCAGCGTGTGCAGATCGAGGTCGTTCGTCGGCTCGTCGAGCACCAGCACGCTCGCGGGCCGCAGCATGAGCTGCGCGACGAGCAGCCGGCTCTGCTCGCCGCCCGAGAGGCGTCCCACGGGCTGCGCCATCTGCTCCGAACGGAAGAGGAAGCGCTCGAGGTAGCCGTGGCGGTGAACGCGCGCGCCGCGGAACTGCACGAAGTCGCCGTCGGGACAGACGGTGTCGGCTACGGAGCGCGCCGGGTCGAGGGCGGCCCGATCCTGCTCGAAGAAAGCGATCTCGAGGGCGTCGGCGCGCGCGACTTCGCCGGCCGTCGGCGCCTGCGCGCCCGTGAGCACGCGCAGCAGCGTCGACTTGCCGCAGCCGTTCGGGCCGAGCAGGCCGAGACGCGTGCCCGGGCCCACGAGGACGTCGACGCCCTCGAAGACGGCGCGCGCGCCGTAGCGAACCGAAACGCCGCGCGCCTCGATGAGCCGCTTGGTCTTGCGGCCGCTGCCCTGGAAGTCCAGCGCCACGGCGCGCGCGCGGTTGCGTGTCGCGAGCTCGCCGACCTCGTCCGCGAGCGCGCCCGCACGCTGGATGCGCGCCTCCTGCTTCGTCGAGCGCGCCTTCGGGCCGCGGCGCAGCCACTCGGTCTCGCGCCGCAAGGTGTTGCGCAGGACGTCCTCGCGACGCTCTTGGGCCGACATGGCCTCGGCCTTGCGATCGACGTACGTCGCGTAGTCACCGGCGACGTCGAGCAGCCCGCCCGCGTTGCGGCGGTCGAGCTCGAGGATCCGGTTGGCGGCGCGTTGCAGGAACAATCGGTCGTGGGTCACCGTGACGGTCGCGAAGCGCGCGCCGGCCAGGAACCGCTCGAGCCAGAGGATGCTCTCGATGTCCAGGTGGTTGGTGGGCTCGTCGAGCAGCACGAGCTCGGGGTCGCCCACGAGAGCGCGCGCGAGCGCGACCCGCTTGCTCCAGCCGCCCGAGAGCTTCGCGACCGCCTGGTCGGCGCCGGCCTCGGGGCCCGCGAGCCCCAGCTTCGCGATGAGCTCCTCGACGCGCGCCTCGTCCTCCCAAGAGCCGGCCGCCCTGGCCGCCTCCGGCAAACCGGAAGCGATGGCCGCTCGCACCGTGGCGCCCGGCGCGAAGGTGGGCATCTGCGGCAGAGATGCCACGCGCAGCCCGCCCCGCCTGGCGACGCTCCCGCGATCGGGGCCGAGCTCGCCCGCGAGGATGCGCAGCAACGTCGACTTGCCGGCGCCGTTGGGCCCGATCAGCCCCACGCGATTTCCGTCGGCCAGCGTGAAGCTGACGTCGTCGAAGAGCGCCCGAGCGCCGAACGCATGCCCGAGCCCCTGCGCGGAAAGAAGAATCGCCACGCGCGCAGTCTAGTCTACGCGGGCCCCCCACCCTACCCTCTCTCCCGCTTCGCGGGGCGAGGGGATCAAAAGCGGGCTATCCCTGCTTCGCGGCAAGAGGGGATCGGAAGCGAGGTAAGCTGGGCGCGTGTCCGAGCCGGAGCGGGACCTCGACGCCGTCGTAATCGGCGCCGGCGTCATCGGGCTCGCCGTGGCGCGCGCGCTCGCGCGCGCGGGGCGAGACGTCGTCGTGCTCGAGGCCGCCGAGGCCGCGGGCACCGGGACGAGCGCGCGCAACTCGGAGGTGATCCACGCCGGGACCTATTACCCGCCGGGCTCGCTCAAGGCCCGTCTCTGCGTCGAGGGCCGCCGCGCCCTCACGGCGTACTCGGCCGCGCGCGGCGTCGCCCAGCGCCCTGTGGGCAAGCTCATCGTCGCGACGAGCGCCGCCGAGCTCGCGACGCTCGACGACTACGCGCGTCGCGGCGCCGCCAACGGCGTCTCGGATCTGCGCACGCTCGACGTGGCGGAGGCGCGCGCGCTCGAGCCCGACCTCCGCTGCACGGGCGCGCTGCTCTCGCCCTCGACGGGCATCGTCGACGCCCACGGGCTCATGCGCGCGCTCGAGGGCGACGCGCGCGACGCCGGAGCCGCCTTCGCCTTCCGCGCGCCCGTCCTCGGCGGCACGCTCGCACCCGACGGCCTGCACCTGCGCGTGGGCGGCGAGGCGCCCGCGACCGTGCGCTGCTCGACCGTCGTCAACGCCGCGGGCTTGTCCGCGCAGGCGGTCGCGCGGCGGCTCGAGGGACTCGCGCCCGCGACGATCCCACCTCTCTTCTACGCCAAGGGTCATTACTTCGCCCTCGCCGGCCCGTCGCCTTTCCGGCGGCTCGTCTATCCGCTCGCGACGCGAGAGCACCTCGGCGTCCACCTGACGCTCGACCTGGCCGGTCAAGCCCGCTTCGGCCCCGACGTCTCCTGGACGAGCGCCGTCGACTACACCTTCGACGAGGGCCGGGCGCCCGCGTTCTACGCAGCCATCCGTCGCTACTGGCCGGCGCTGCCCGACGGCGCGCTGCGCCCGGGCACCACGGGCATTCGCCCCAAGCTCGCGCCCGCGGGCGCCTCCCCGGCAGACTTCGTCATTCAGGGCCCCGAAGCTCACGGCGTCGCCGGGCTCGTCAATCTCTACGGCATCGAGTCGCCAGGCCTGACCGCCTGCCTCGCCATCGCCGATGACGTCCTCGAGCACCTGGGTGGAGGCCCGTTGGCGAGTTGAGCTGAGCCCGCGATTCGCACGCCCGGACCTTCACAACCCGCCGCCCCGGAGTTACGCTGACGATCCATGTCGTCTACGTGCCTCGTCACGGGTGGAGCCGGTTTCATCGGGTCGTCGATCGTGCGCGCCCTCCTGGCGCGCGGCGACAAGGTGCGTGTGCTCGACAACTTCTTCTCGGGCAAGCGCGAGAACCTCGCCGAGGTCGCCTCGGACGTCGACCTCCAGGAGGGCGACGTGCGGGACGACGCGGCGCTCGAGCGCGCGCTTCCGGGCGTCGAGCTCGTCTTCCACGAGGCCGCCATTCCATCGGTGCCGCGCTCGCTCGTCGATCCCCTCGGCAGCAACGAAGCGAACGCGACCGCCACGCTCAAGGTGCTGCACCACGCCAAGAAGGCCGGCGTCCGCCGCGTCGTGTACGCCGCGTCGTCGTCCGCCTACGGCGACACGCCCACGCTGCCCAAGATCGAGACGATGCGGCCCGCCCCGCTGTCTCCCTACGCCGTCGCGAAGCTCGCGGGCGAGCACTACTGTCAGGTCTATGCGAGCGCCTACGGTCTCGAGACGGTCAGCCTGCGCTACTTCAACGTCTTCGGGCCGCGCCAGGATCCCGCCTCCGAATACGCGGCCGTCATCCCGCGCTTCGTGACGGCGGCGCTCGCCGGCGCCGGCGTCACGATCTACGGCGACGGCACGCAGTCGCGCGACTTCTGCTTCATCGACAACACCGTCGAGGCGAACCTGCAGGCCGGCGCCGCGCCCGCTGACAAGGCCTCGGGGCGCGTGTTCAACGTCGCGTGCGGCGAGGCCACGACCTTGAATCAGGTCGTCGACGTGCTGGGCTCGATCGTCGGCAAGAAGGTTGCCGTGACCTACGCGCCCGGCCGCGTGGGCGACGTCAAGCACTCGCTGGCCGACATCACGGAGGCGCGCACCCGCCTCGGCTACAAAGGCGCCGTGTCCTTCATCGACGGTCTGCGCCGCTCCGTGGCCTGGTACGCCGAGCGCGCCAACAAGCGTTAGACGAAGATCTCGCCGAGCCTAGCCGGGCAGCTCGAGGCCGAGCAGCGCGACGTCGTCGCGGCCGTGCGCCGAGTGTTCGACGGCGGTCAGGATGCGCCGGTGAATCTCCGCGAGATCGTGCGACGAGTTCTGCACGACGTCCGCGAGCCGGCATTGTCCCATGGTCGAGCAGGGCCGGCGGTGGCCCGCGAAAAGCTCGAAGACGCCGTCGGTGGCGAGGAGCAGGATGTCGCCGGGCTCGGCCGGGAACACCTCCTCGTCGAAGTCAGCGGAAGGCATCATCCCGATGGGCGGGCCAGAGGCATAGGCGAGCCCGATGACGGAGCCCGAGCGCCTCCGCAGCAGCGGGACGACGTGCCCCGCGTTCGCCACGACCCAGCGGCCCTTGGGCAGGTCGAGCAGCACGCAGACGACGGTCACGAACCGGTCGTCCTGCATGCGACCCGGCAGCGAGCCGTTGAGGCGGGCCAAGATCTCGCCGGGCCCGGTCGTCTCGGCCGCCAGACGACGGAGCTCCGAGCTGATGCGCGACATCATGAGAGCGGCCGTCACGCCCTTGCCCGAGACGTCTCCGATGGCCGCCAGCAGGCGCCCGTCGCCGAGGTCGATGAAGTCGTAGAAGTCGCCGCCCACGGCGAAGGCCGGCAGATACTCGGCGAGGACGCGGACGCCCGCCGAGTTGCTCTCGAGCGGGCGCGGCAAGAACATCCTCTGCATCTCGCGCGCAGAAGCCATGTCGCGCTGAAACCACAGGGCCGTCGACTGGCCGCCCCGCGCCTGCACGCGCGTGAGGATGGCGGCCACGCCGCGCGCGAGCGTCGTCAAGCCCTCGAGATCGCGCGGCGCGAACTCCGGCGCCGACGTGCGTCGCTGCACGATGATGAAGCCGGACCAGGTCTCGGCGCCGTCGACGGGGACGCACAAGGCCGGACCGAACCCGAGCCCGGCGTCCCCCGCTGCGAGATGCGGCGTCGCGGGAATGACCCGCACCGCTTGGCTGCCCTCCTGGACGCCGGCGACGGCGCTCATGAGCGCGTGGCCCGCGACCGGATCGCAGACCGCGCGCAGCTCGCTCGCGGGGCCGGAAGGCAGGAACAGGTCGGAGGCGGCGACGTCCGACCACAGCATCGAGATCGTCGTGACGAGCCGCTGCCCGAGCTCGAGGAGGTTCTCCGGCTCGCCGATGGCGCCGAGCGCCTGCTGAACGGGGAGGGGCGACGCGTCCCCACCGAGCATGGCCGCGTCGATCAACGCGGCTGCGTCCGAGACGAATTCCCGTGTCTTCGTTACCGGCACTGCCCCACCTTCGTGCTACAAGGTACTACATTGGCGACTCGTGGCGCTACACCTAGTAGCGACTAGAAACCCGTGTTACGCAACACAGGTCCTGCAGACCGTAAGCCCTGACAGCGGCTAACGTTTGTGTGTGACGCGTTGCGCGCACCGCCATCTTCGGTCCCCTCAGATGCATCGAGGCACACCGAAGTGCATCGAACGGAGCCGGGCGCGGCTTGAGCGCCGATCTCAGTGTTTGGACGTCGAGGTGCTGCCGGCCGGCGCGGGCGCGGCGATCTCGGCGCCCACCATGACTCGGTCCAGACGAAGCAGCCGAAAGATTGCGAGCGGCTGATCGCGCAGGCCCGTGAGCACGACGCTGCCGCCCTGGGCGCGCGCGCGTTTGTAAAGAGAAACGAGCGCGCCGACGCCGGAGCTGTCCACCATGCGCAGGCGCGAGAGATCGACGTCGACGCGCGCAGGCTGGCGCGCCAGCAGCTTCTCGAGGTCGGTGCGAAGGTCGGAGACGCTCACGGCGTCGAGCTCGCCTTCGATGGCCAAGCGCTCGGAACCGTCTTCAGCGGTGGAGATCGTGAACGTCATCGAGGTGTCCCTTCGGCTTTGGGCGCCTCGTCCGCGGGTTCGGAGGGGAGAGTCTTCGATAGGGTAAGCACGTTGGGGCGGCCGGGCGTGTAGCTGATATCCATGAACGCTTTAATGATGAAAAGTCCCCACCCCGATTCCGGCAGGCTGTCGAAATCGGGCGGCGGGACGGTGGTGGGATCGAAGCTGGAGCCGTAGTCCCTCATGGCGATCGTGATGCGATCGAGCGTGGCGCGGATCTCGATCTCGATCTCGCCGTCGCCGCGGCCCTCGTAACCGTGCAGCACGATGTTGTTGAAGGCCTCACCGACGGCGGACACGACCTGCATGCGGAACTCGTTCCACGTCGGGCCTTGTGGCCGGCGCGTGACGAGCTTGCATGCGGCTGAAACCGCACGAAGCGTGACGTCGCGGTGATCCAAGGTTCCGGTCATGAGGATCCGTATCAAGGCGCCCCACTAACTCATACCATCACCACCGCTCAGGTGGTTCGGATTCGTCAATTCGTTGTAGGGTACGCCCGTGGATCGGTCCGTCCGCATTGCGAAGAGGTTGACAGACATCGTCGGATCGTCCTTGGGCCTCGCCCTCACGCTGCCCCTGTATCCCCTCATCGCCGCGGCCATCTATATCGAGTCCCCAGGGCCGGTTTTTATCCGGCAGAAGCGCGCGGGTCAACTGCGGGAGCCAGACCCAGCCGCCACCGAAGGCGTGCCTCGGCCCCAGTTCCGCGTCTTCATGATGCTGAAGTTCCGCTCGATGAGGCCCGACGCGGAGAAGCTCACGGGCATCGTGCTCGCGACCGACGACGACCCGCGCATCACGCGGGTGGGCCGGTTTCTGCGCAAGACGCGGCTCGACGAGATTCCGCAGTTCATCAACGTGCTGCTCGGACAGATGAGCCTCGTCGGCCCGCGCCCCGAGCGACCGGAGCTCGCCGAGCAGCTCGCCATGGCCATCCCCTACTTCGAGGAGCGCATGCGCGACCTCAAGCCGGGCATCACGGGTCTGGCCCAGATCTCGCTCGGGTACTCCGGGAAGCCCCTGCCCCACAGCGTGCTCGCGAAGTTCGAGGCCGACCTCACGAACCCGTTCAAGGTCGAAGGCGCGGAGGACGCGCTCGCCGATCACATGCGCATGAAGCTGCTCTACGACCTCGCGTACAGCGCCGCCACCGAGGACTTCAAGGCGTTCTTTGCCATGGAGATGCGGATCATCCTCCAGACGCCGCTCGTCATGCTGGGCGCGAAGGGAACCTGAGGCGGCGGCCTCGGCCGTGCGGCGCTTCCAACCATGACCCTCTGCGCGCTGTGGACGCTCGCGCTGCTGGCCTACACCTATTTCGGGTATCCCATCGTCATCGGCCTGCTGGCGCGGCTTCGGCCCGGCGGGTCAGCGGCGCGGACGGCGCGAGCTGAGGACGGCGCGTCCCAGCGCGACGTCACCGTGAGCGTGCTCTTGCCGGTCTTCAACGGCGCGACGCTCCTCCGCGCCAAGCTGACCAGCTTGCTCGAGCAAGACTACCCGCCCGCGCTCCTCGACGTGCTCGTCTACTGCGACGGCTGCACCGACGAGACGGAGGCGACGGCGCGTGCGCTGGCCGCCGAGGCGCGCGCGGCGGGCCGGATCCGCGTCGTGGCGTCGGCGGAGCGCCGCGGAAAGCCGGCGGCGCTGAACGCCCTGCGCGCGCTGGCCGGCGGGGAATTGCTCCTGCTCAACGACCTGCGACAGCCGCTGTCGCGCGGGAGCGTGCGCGCCCTGGCGCGCGCCCTCGAGGACCCGCGGGTGGGCTGTGCCACGGGCAACCTCGTGCTCGCGGGCGGCGCGCCGAGCGGCGTGTACTGGAAGTACGAGCATTGGATTCGCCGGCAGGAGTCGCGCTTCCGCGGCGTCGTCGGCATGACGGGCGCGATCGCCATGATGAGGCGCGCAGAGCTCGACCCGCTGCCCGAAGACTTGATCCTCGACGACGTCTGGATCCCAGCGCGCCTCGGCCTGCGCGGCGAGCGCGTCACGCTCGTGGCCGACGCCGAGGCCTACGACACGGCCTTCGAGGACGAGCAGGAGTTTCGGCGCAAGGTCCGCACGCTCGCCGGGAACTATCAGCTCTTCGCGCTCGTCCCCGCGCTGCTCTCGCCCTTCGCGAATCCGTTCTGGTTCGAGCTCGTCTCGCACAAGGTCCTGCGCCTGGTCGCGCCGTGGCTCATGCTCGTCCTCGCGGCGACGTCGACGGCCGCCGTCACGGGCGGTGGCTTCCGAGGCCTGCCGGCCGCGCTCGTCGTCGCGCAGGCCGCGTTCTACGGCGCGGCGGCCGCCGGGCGGCGCGCCGGGCGCCTCGCGGGCGTCGCGCGCACGTTCGTCGTGCTGAACCTCGCGGCCGTCGTGGGCCTCGTCAAGTACGTCAGCGGGCGCCAGCGCGTGACCTGGTAAGGGGGGCTCCCGACGTCTCCGAAGTGCGGGCACGGGCGGCGAGGCTGTGATATCTCATGGCCGTGAACCGTCGGACGATTTGGCTGCTGGCGCTGGCCTGGCCCCTGGTCTCGGGCTGCCCGCACCCCTACCGCCCCTACAACTACGCCGCCGAGCCTGATCCGCGGCAGCAGGAGTTCGTCATCGGACCCTCGGACGTCCTGCGCATCACCGTGTGGCGCAACCCCGATCTTTCGGGCGAGGCGGTCGTGCGGCCCGACGGCACCATCACGGTTCCGCTCGTGGGCGATCTGCACGCGGCAGGCCGCACCCCGGCCGAGATCCGGGCCGAGCTGACCCAGCGGCTCGCGACGTACATCAAGGACGACTCTGCCGTCGTCACCGTGGCCGTCACGGCCATCAATAGCTACCGCATCACCGTGAGCGGGAACGTCGAGCACCCTGGGACGTTCAACGCGAGCCACTACATCACGATCTCGGAGGCCATGGCTCTCTCGGGCGGGCCCAACCGCTTCAGCGAGCCCGAGGAGGCCGTTGTCATCCGCACCGATCAACGCGGCACGCGGCGCATTCCCGTGAACTATCCGGCGATGCTGGCTGGCATTCACCCCGAGCAGAACGTCGTTCTGCTACCGGGGGACGTTCTTTACGTTCCCTGAGCCTGGGCCTCCGGGCCCTGAGCCTCCGGCAGCCGGCGAACCCGAGGCTCCCGTCCCAGAGTCCAGCGTCCCCTGCGGCGCGGACAGATCCTCGGGCGATCTGCCGGCGTCCTCGGGCCTGCTCTCGCCGATTGGAACCACGCCCGGCAGGACGCCGTGGAACAGCGCCGGCGCAGCCGCGCCGTGCGTGAAGGCGCCGCCGACGGTGAGCAGCACGGTCTGGCGCTCGAGGTCCGGGATGTTGTCCGGGGGAAGGTACTGGTTGCCGAACTGGTGACTGTACGTGTAGTCGAGGCTGACCCAGAGCGGGAGCCGCTCGCTGCGCGCCGTGAACGAGGCGCCCGCCAAGCGGAGCACGTAGCCGCGGCGCGTGCCCATGTCGTCGACGAGACGCGCGTACGTGTAGCCGCCATAGCCCGCGAGGAGATAGCGCTCGCTGCGCGCCAGGGGCAGGGCCAGGCGCAGCGTCGCCTGGTCGCTGATCGTGGCGGCGCCGATGAGGAGGTTCGCCGTCGCCGTCTGTGACCCGCTCAGCGTCGCGAACCAGTAAATCTGCCGGTAGTTCAGCGAGGCCACCGCCGCCGGTTCGGCGATTTCGGTCCCGTGGAAGTCCAGGACGCCGAGGGCGCCTGCCTTGAGCTCGACCCACCAGGCCAGCCCCAGATCGCGGCGCCAGCCGGCGAGGCTCTGCAGGATCAGGACCTGATCGGAGACGCCAGGATTGCCGGGGACGATGTTGTCCGAGACGTCGAGCTCCAAGCTGAAGAGGTTCTGCCCGACCTCGTGCTCGCCGCGCCCGAACGCGCCGACGACGAAGGTGCCGTCGAAGGCGCCCGGCGCGTTCAGGTAGTGCACGCCGGCGAAGCGCAGGTTTTGCAGGATGCGCGAGCGCCTCCCGATGATATGGACGAGCTCCTCCGTGGCGCTCAGCGAGATGATGCTGCTGCTGATTGCGGACTGCGCGACCTGGCTGCTGGCACCGCCGATGTCGAGGCCCGTCGGGTTCGACGCGCGCCCGTAAGCCACGCTCGCGCCGAGCCGGAGCTGCGTCGGCGGCGACAGATTCAGATCTGACAGCCAGGCGAGCTCCTGCGCCAAGGACGACGGCCCCCGGCTGTGGAAGTAGAACGTTTCAGCCAGGCGATAGCCGAGCGAATGGTCCGCGTGCGCCTTGCGCAGCCGCGCGCGCGCGATCCCGGCGACGATACCGAACTCGTCGCTCCTGGGGGGCTGCATGCCGGGAACGGCGGGAGGGACCAGGGCGGCGTTGTCGGTGTAACCCACGCTCACCGTCGGCAAACCCTCGAGGACGACGTCCCCGCGCGCCACGCCGGCTCCGCCGACGGTCACGGCTCCCACGACGACGGCCAGAAGGGTCGCCGCGCCGCCCGTTCTCCCGCCCGGCGCGGCCCCTCGATTCATCGCCGAGCGCGGCGCGCGGCGCACACCCTCGCAGCAACGATCGTGCATGACCGGCCTGCCGCTCTTCATCGGCGGAAACCGTAACCCATCCCGGTCGAGGCGGCGAGGGGTTGACGGAGCGGATTCTGAATCCGAACCACGACCTTGCGTAGGTCGCTTCGCGATGTTGGAATGCGTCCGTGCTTGCCGGAGGTCCCGTGGCGAAGGGTGGCTCGAGGCGAATCGGTGGTCGAGAGACGGCGCTGTGGACGCTCGGGGCGCTCTCGCTGTTCTTCGTGTGGGGGCTCTTCGTCCATCAGCGCCTCGCCAATGACGCCTATCAGTACCTGAGCGTCGCCGAGAACATCGCGGCCGGGCGGGGCATCGTCACGAGCCTCGTGCACTTCGACGTCGAGCGTGCCCATGGGACGGTTCCCGCGCCGCTCACGACCTTCGGGCCGGGCTTCCCCGTCGCCGTCGCCGCGTTTTGCAAGTTGGGGATGGCGCCCGAAACGGCCGCGCTCGCGATCTCGACCCTCGCGCTCGCGCTCACGATGGGTGTGCTCGCGGGCGCGTGCAACGCGTTGGCGCTCAATCCGGTGGTCTCGAGGGCCGTGATGCTGCTGTTTGCCTGCAACGCCTACACGCTGCTGTACGCGGGAGCGGTCGCCAGCGATGCGCTCTTCACGCTGCTGCTCGTCACGGCGGTGACGTCGGCGTTGCTGGCGGAGCGGGCAGAAGATCGGTCCGATGCGCGGCACCAGACGCTTCTCTTTTCTGCCGTCGCCGGCGTCGCCATCGGCCTCTCCTACTGGGTACGTTACGCGGGCCTCCTCGCGATCGCCGGTCTCGGCACGGCGCTCGGCGTGCTCTGGCTCGTGCGTCGCACGCGGCGCGCGCTCGAAATATTGGTCCTCACGCTCGCGCCCGCGGTGGTGCTGGTGGCGGCGGTGTTCGCGCGCAACATCCGGCTCACGGGGAGCTGGCAGGGCGGCAACACCAAAGTCGTCCACCACGCCCTGATTGCGATGGTCAAGAACACGGTGATCGCGTTCTCACACCTTCTCCTCGGCGAAGGGACGTCGCTGCCGGCAAGGGCGTGCCAGGGCCTCTTCCTGCTGGCGCTGGGATTCGCGCTCGTCCGCTGGCGGCGCTGGCCGAGAGGTGAAGCCGCGGCACGCGCGTTCATCGTCGCCACCGTGGGAGGTCTTTATTCGGCCTCCATGTTCTACGTGGGGAGTCGCTCGGTGATCTCCTACAGCGCGCGGATGTTTCTGCCCATCTTGCCGCTCTTGCTGCTCCTCCTTGGGACCATCGTGGCGCCAGTGAAGGACGCGCCCGGGGCGCGCGTGGTCGCGCTCGTCGGCTGCGCCGCCTACGCGCTGTGCGCGCTGCTCGACACGCCGCCGTCGCGCTCCGGCCACCTGGAGCTCGCGTCTCGCCTTGCCCGTCCGATGTCGGATGGCACCCCGATGCGCGCGTGGATCGACGCGCACGTCGGGCCGCAGGAGCCGCTGATGGCCGCCGACGGACAGGCGACGGGCCACCTCCTGCGCCGGCCCGTCGTGAGCTTGGTCGGAAACGACTACAGCGACGAGATCTGGAGCGAAGGCGAAATCGAGCGGACGATGGAGCGCTTCGCGATCCGGTACCTCATCCTCTATGACCCGGCGACGGGCGTGGAGACCGAGTCCCCCTTCCTCTCGGCGTTGATCGAGGGACGTCCCGACCGCCATCTGCGGCTCGCCGCGCGCAACGACGCGAGCCTCGTCTTCGAGCGCGCCTCGACGGGCCCGTAGAGGTCGCGCCCGAAGGCCGCGATGCGAGGAGCGGGCGTCGCATCGTCGACCGAACCGACGCCGCTTGCGGGGCCGCGGGCCCGCGGCTAAGTTTTCGCCGATGAACTCGCGCGGTCTCGTGGCGTTCGCGGTGCTCGGGGTGACGGTGACGGTGCCCGCGGCTGCGAAGCCCGCGTCCGCGATCGCGATCCGGGACGGCGCCGGCACGATCGAGATCGCCGCGGGTCGGGCCTCATGGACGCTGTCGACGAAAGCGTTCGACGTGATTCACGCGGCGTCCGTCGACGGCAAGCCGCGCATCGGCCCGGGCCGCGCCGGCGTGCGCGCGCTCGGCAAGGATCTGACGTTCGGGCCACCCACCGAGGTCACGCGCGGCGCCGACTGGGTCGAGCTGCGCGGTTGGGCCGACGCCGCGAGCCACCTCTGGTACGTCGCGCGCTATCAATTTTACGCCGAGCAGCCGTTCGCTCGCCTCGTGCTGACGCTCACGGATCGTCACGACAAGTCACCCGCGGAGGAGCCGTTCGACGCGCACTGGATGCACCGCCTGATCTCGAAGCTGCGGCTCGAGCTCGGCGCCGCCAGCGCCTCCCCGACGAGCATCACGCAGCACAACAGCTACAGCGCCTCTTCGCAGGGCGATCCGTGGGTCGACGTCGTGAGCGCCACGGGCGCGGCCTACCAGTGGTCGGTGCCGGAGCCCCCCACGACGACGGAGCGCCTCGAGGTCGCGCACTCGGCCAAGGACGCCGCGAACCAGATCGTGTGGCACCCGGCGTTCGAGGGCCGGGCCCGCATCGCGGCGCTCTTGACGCCGTATACGGGCGGCAGCGGCTATCACGCCGCCAAGGCGGTCACCTACGAGGTCGTCGACGCCTCCGGCAAGGCGCACGCGGCCGCGGGCGATCAACGGAACAGCCGCATCGATCTCGGGACGTGGACGCTCGGAAAGAGCTCGATCGTGCGTCTCGAGGCCACGGGCGGGGGCGAGGAGATCGCCCTCGCGGGGCCGCTCGAGATCTCGCCGCTGTCGGGGGCGGCCTTCCAGATCCCGCTCGGCGTCCGCGACGCGGGCGCGCTCGCCGCGGGGCCGGTGACGCTGCTCGTGAAGGATTTCTGGCAGCACCACCCGATCTCGCTGTGGCGCACGACGAGCGCGCTCGGGTGGCAGGCGATCGAACGCGAGGAAGAGTACACGGGCGGAATGGGCGTCACGATCGAGTCGCTCATCGCCCTCGACGGTCCGGCGGCGAAGGCCTCGGCGGTCCTCTACGCGCCGCCGCCGCGCGTGCTGCCCGCCAAGGTGCACCCCGTCGACGCCTCGCTCGCGCACGGTCCCGTGGGGGATCGCTTCGACGCGCTCATCAAGAAGTTCGTCCCGGATTACTGGGAGGAGCAGGAGCGCACGGACGGCTTCGGCTGGCGCAACTGGGGCGACTATCAGATCGGCACGAGCTACACCGACGCGAAGGGCGTGCCCATCGAGGAGTGGGGCAATCTGCAGTACGATCTGCCGAGCGCCCTGCTGCTCGCCTGGCTGCGCACGGGCGAGCCCAGGCTGTGGCGCTGGGGCCAGGCCAGCGTGCGGCACCTCATGGACCTGGATCTGGTGAAGTTCAGCCCTTTCAAGGACAAGATGAACGGCCTCGTCTATCGGAAGGGCGAGATGGTGCGGGCCCGCTCGCACATCGACGCCGAGCCGATCGTCGACCAGTGCTTCGCCTGGCGATCGTTGCTGCTGTACCACGCGCTCACGGGCGAGCAGTGGGCCAAGGATCTGGCGAAACAAAACATCGATCGCCTCGTCTATTACGCGTCGACGCGTCCCAACTACGTGCTCGAAGGCGGCCGCCCCACGGGGTGGATGCTGCGCGGCGCGCTCGCGGGCGCCGAGTGGTTCCCCGGTGACCACGAACACGCCTATCAGGCGACCGCCGACGAGATCGTCCGTCTGCTCCTCGGGTACTACAAGGATCACGGACGCCTGCCGGGGAAGCAGCCGGTCTGGAATGGCCAGATCGTGGAGGGGCTCGCCGAGTATCACCGGCGCACGCACCGCGCCGACGTCGCCGCCGTGATCGTCGGCGAGATGCGCCACCTACTGACGGATGCGATCCGGCGCCGCCCCGACGGGGGCTGGGACTTTCGCTACTGCTACGATGGACGACCCGACTGTCCGATGTGGGCGGACGACGACAACTACCTGTTCCTCTGGCTGGGCTCGATCGCTTACGCGGGCGAGCTGTCGCACGATCCGTTCTTCGCGAAGTGGGCGGATACCCTGTTCACTTACGGCGAGGCCAAGCAAAAGGACCGCAGGGACATCCGCAGCTGGACGAGCGTCCTGGCGTTTCCGCACCTCTTCATCGAGCTGTCGGCCTCTCGACCGCGACCCTAATCTAGCGGGGGCTCGTGTCGCGCCAGCTCAGCTTCAGGTTGATCCAGAAGTTCCAGCCGGTGACGATCGCGATCGACGCGAGGTTGGCGGCGTAGCGGTTCATGTGCAGGAAGTTGAACATGACGTTGAGCAGCGCCACGTTGAGCACGACGCCGAGCCCGCAAACGGCCGCGAACTTCATGAGGCGCCGCAGGCGATGGCGCAGGCCGGGCTGGCGCGCGGCGAGATCGCGGAACGTCCAGAGGTCGTTCCACAGGAAGTTGTTCACGATGGCGGCCGTCGCCGCGACGAGCTTGCTGCGCGTGAGGCCCCATCCCAGCGTCGACGGATCGCTCAGCAGATAGAGCACCGCCATGTCGACGACGACGCCGCTGCCGCCCACGATGGCGAAGCGCGCGAAGCGCGCGATGGGGAGCGTGTCGAGCCGCAGCCGCAGGAGGTGGCGGAGGTACTCGACGTAGACGCGCGCCGTTACCTTGCTCTCGCCGTGGGCGCGCTCGCGGAAGACGTAGCCGACCTCGGCGACGCGGTTCATGCGGCCGCGTCCCAGGACCTCGATGAGGATCTTGTAGCCGACCGGGTTCAGCTCGACGCCCGCGATCGAGGCGCGGCGGAACATGAAGTACCCGCTCATCGGATCCGAGACGTTCCCCACGACGCGCGGCAGGATCATGAGCCCCAGGAGCTGGGCGCCGCGCGAGAGCGCGCGGCGATGCAGGGCCCAGTTCGAGACCCCGCCCCCGTCGACGTTGCGGCTGGCGACGGCCAGATCGGCGCCTCGGCCGATCTCTTCGTAGAGCCCGGCCACGACCTCGGGCGGATGTTGCAGGTCGGCGTCGATGACCGCCAGGATGTCGCCGCGCGCGACCTGCCAACCCCTGATAACGGCGGTGGACAGCCCGCGCTCGCCGACCCGGCGGATGACGCGCAGGCTCGGGTACTGCGCCACGAGCCCGAGAGCGGCCTCCCAGGTGCGGTCCTTGCTGTCGTCGTCGACGATGATGAGCTCGTAGGCGCCTGGGAGCGGACCGTCGAGGACCTGCGTGAGCCGCGCCACCAGCTCGCCGATGTTCTTGCTCTCGTTGTACGTCGGAATGACGAGCGACAGGCGCACGGGCGAAGCACCCGCCGTCTGGAGGTCCGGCAACACCAGCGACCCCGAGGGGGTTGGCACGAGCGCGGCGCCGTTGAGCTCGGTGTCGACCGCTGTCATGAGCGCGACGGATACTAACAGTTCGCCTTCATTCAAGCCAAGAAGCGCGGCCCACACGGCGCGAGGAGCGTGCTAGTTTGATTCCAAGATTGGACCAGGCAGCGACGGGGATGTTCACTTCAGAGTTCACGTACGCGTCGCACATCGGCACGAGCCGGACCGCCTAGGCGGGCTGACGATGGCGGCGCCTTCGGCTCTCAAGACCCTGGTCGTCCAGGCTTCCCACTACTCGGTGGCGAGCCTCTTTTCCGTGATAGCTGGGCTCGTGACGTTCCCGCTGCTGACGCGCGTGTTCTCGGTCGCCGACTACGGCGTCATGAACCTCGTGGCGGCGACGCTCACGGTGTCCGTCGCGCTGGGCAAGGTCGGCGTCCAGCACTCGATCCTCCGCTACGAGAGTGAGATCCGCGCCGGCAAGGGCCTCTACACGTTGAAGGAGCTCTACTCGACGACCGAGATCGGCATGCTCGGCTCGGCCCTCCTCGTGATGCTCGTGGTCATCGTCGGGGC
Organism: Polyangia bacterium; assembly: GCA_036494575.1. GTDB lineage: Bacteria > Myxococcota_A > Polyangia > Fen-1088 > Fen-1088 > DASZFV01. The sequence goes on from DASXOE010000020.1 coordinate 36,143, forward strand.
ACGCGTCGTCCCCGTGCGCTGGCTCGGCGATCCGAGGCTGCGGAAACTTTTCACGATCGCGTCGTTACTGATCGTGGTGCAGGTCCTCGAGAGCGCGCTCGTCAACTTCCTACGCGCGGAGCTGCAGACGACCGTGCTCATGAAGTACCAGGTCGCGAAGAAGTACCTGGGGCTCGGGCTCATCCTGTTCGCCGTCTTCGTGCTCTCGGGCACGCTCACTGCCTTCTACAGCGCCTCCGTCGTCTCCGAGACGTGCGCCGTGGGGATCCTGGCAGCCTTCCTCTTTCGAAACGGCCGCCGACCGCCGCCCTCGGTCGCCGCGTTCTCGCGCCCGCTCTACCGGGAGCTGCTGGCGTTCGGCATCCCCATGATGATCGGGTACGAGCTGTCGGGGATCGTCCTCGCCGTCGGCGATCGTTACGTCATCGCCGGGACGATCGGCGAGACGCCGCTCGGGCTCTACGGAGCGGCGTACAACCTCTGCCAGTACGTCCAGGCCGTGCTCATCACGTCGGTCGGCCAGGCGATCATGCCGATCTACATGAAGATGTGGGACGAAAAAGGCGTCGACGAAACGTCCGCGTTCATCACGCGCTCGCTGCGGACGTACGCGCTGCTGGCCGCGCCCGTGATCGCCGGCTTCGCCGCGGTGGGCCCCGAGCTCCTCGTGGCGCTCGCGTCGGTGAAGTATGCCAGCGCCGCGCCGATCCTGCCCTGGGTCATCGCCGGCATGGTCGTCGACGGCACGAACTCGATGCTCGGGGCGGGCCTCTTCATCCACCGCAAGACGCGCGTCATCATGGCGATCGTCGTGTGCGGCGCCGCCTTCAACATCGGCCTCAACCTCATCCTCGTCCCGCGCATCGGCATCATCGGCGCCGCGATCGCGACGCTCGTGAGCTACTCGGGGACGGCGCTGGCGCTCCGCATCGCGGGCCGGCGGCTCCTGCCCGTGCCGCTGCCGTGGCTCACTTTCTTGCGGGCGGGCATCGCCGCCGGCATCATGTACCTGGTCCTGCGGCACGTCCTGCCTAGCCACCGGCTCTTGACTGTGGCTGTCCGCATCCTCGTGGGGGCGCCCATCTACGTCCTGGTCATGGTCCTCATCGATGCCGACGCCCGGACCATGATGCAAAGACCCATCGCGCTGTTGAGGCGGTTGGTCCATCCCGAAAGAACTCCGTGAACGTCAAGACCAAGACGCTCAAACACGGCATCAAGAGCGTCTTGGCGTCCCCCGTGGGCTGGCGCACCGTCGGCCCGATCGTGCGTCAGCGCGGGGTGATTGTCCTGACCTATCATCGCATCGTGGGCGACGGGCCGAGCCTCTCGGGCGTGTCGGTGGCCCGGTTCAACGAACAGATGCGCTGGATCCGCGACAACTGCGATCCGATCGGGCCCGACGCCCTCAAGGCGCGGGCGCGCGCGCCGCGCAGCGGGCGGCCCGCGGTGCTCGTGACCTTCGACGACGGCTACCGCAGCTACCACGACCTCGCCTATCCGGTGCTCAAGCAGTATGGCATCCCCGCGGGGGTCTTCCTCGTGACCGGCCTCGTCGACGAGCCGGGCGTGCTCTGGACCGACCGCGTGCAGTGGGCCGCCTTCACGACGGCGCGCACGAGCGTGACGCTCCCGTGGCTCGAGGGCGGGACGCCGTTCGAGCTCACGGACGCCCGCGCGCGCAAGGTCCTGAGCGGGGCGGCGCGCGCGTTCCTCAAGACGATCCCCGACGCCCTCCGCGTCGAGCGCGTCGAGGAGCTCCTGGGGATTCTGGGCGGCTCCCCGCCGCGCGAGCGTCAGATGGTCACCTGGGACGAGGTGCGGCGAACGATGGACCTGACGACCTACGGCGGTCACACGCACACCCACTGCATCCTCGCGCAGGTGGACCGCGCCGGAGCCGCGCGGGAGATCGGGCTGTGCCGCGATCGCATCGCCGCCGAGACGGGCAAGACTCCGACCACCTTCGCCTACCCGAACGGCAACACCGCCGACTTCACGCAGGAGACGCGCGAGGTCCTGCAAGCTCACGGCTTCGAGATCGCGTTCTCGAGCTGCGAGGGAATCGCGGGAGCCGACAGCGACTGGTTCGCGGTGAAGCGCATCCCCGAAATCGACGACGACATCCCGAGCTTCGTCTGGCTGGCCGCCGGGCTGGCCTCCTAGCTTAGACGCGTCGGGCCTTGCGGCCGGGCAGGATGTGCGCCGCGAGCGGAAATCGCTCCGCCATCGGCGGCTCGTACGTGACGGGCTCGCCGTCCGTCGCTCGGCCGCTGTTTTGCGTCTTGAGGTGAACGTAGCGCTCGAGGAGACCGCACAGGGCCCAGTAAGGCGTCATGACGGACCCTTCGAGCGTCGGCGTTCCGTAGATTCCCCCCATGGCCATGCACAACGTGGCGATCGTGAAACCGAGCGTGAGCGCGCGCGTCTCGTGGTCGCCGGGCGGGGCGTTGTGCCGGAGGTAGCTCGTGAGGCGGAACAGCGTGTAGATCAAGAGCAGGAACGTGAACAGCCCCTGGGGCCCGCTCTCGGCGAGCGTCAGCACGTAGAAGTTGTGGGCGTCGAAGCCTTTGTACGCGGGCGCGTAGTTTCCGATCTCGAACGAGAACTTGTGGAAGCCGACTCCGATGGGATGCTCGCGCAGCATTCCCATGGCGCCCGCCCAGATCTCCCAGCGGCTGGCCGTGCTCGTGTCGACCTCTCCGTGGGCCTTGTTGTCTTGCTGTTGGGTCTCCTCGACGCGCTGGAACACGCTGTCGGGGAGGTATCCCGCGAGCGACACGAGCGAGATGCCCACGATCGCGGCGATGATGATGTTCTTGCGCAGCAGCAGCAACGCGAAGGACAGCAGGACGAGGAAGTACGACTGGCGCGAGTAGGTCGCCAGCGTGCCGCCCGCGAGCAGGACGCAGCCGCCCACGGCGGCCACGCGCCACTTGAGACTGCCCCGGCCGCGCAGGAACAGCGCCAGCGCGAGGAACATCGGCATGAACATCGCGTAGAAGACGCCGGCGCGATTGGCGTTCTTCCAGTCGGACCCGAAGGGCCCGGAGGCGCGGCGGAAAGGGTTGTACTTTCCGAAGCCGTAGTCGAGCCCCTCGCGCAGGCCCTCGAGCCCCGCGACGGCCGCGATCACCATGATCCAGATTATGAGCTGGCGCGTCGTCTTCTCGTCCTGCCGGCACCGCAGATAGAGGAAGTAGAACAGCGGGTAGAAGAGGCCGTTCTTGAAGAACGTGAGATCCTCCATGAAGCGATCGGTCGAGCGGAGCTCGCTGAGCAAGAACGAAAAGGTCAGCGCCGCGTAAAAGTAAATCAGCGGCTCGCGCAGCATTCCACGGACGGACGCCGCGTCGAGCGTCTCGGATTTCCCGCGCATCGCGAGCACAACCAGCACGAACAGGATGTTGGCGGGCGCGACGGCCGGAATGCCGGTTTGCACCGGGAGGTGAAGCTCGTTGACGACGTAGAACACCGTGAAGAACAGGAGCGCCTTCAGCATTTTGGTTCCCTACGCACGCGCGGCGTCCAGATAGCGCCGCGCCCAAAGCTCGAGTGACAAGACGAGCCACAGTAGCTCGCCGTGGTCGGCCTGGCCATCGAGGTGGTCCTTGAGGTAGCGCTGGGCGGCCGCCGGGCGAATGAGGCCGCGCTCGCGGAAGGCCCGGCTGCCGAGCACGTCGGCCGCCAACCCGGCGAGCGGCCCCCGGAACCACTTCGCGAGCGGGATGCCGAACCCCTGCTTCGGCTTGTCGAGCACGTCGGCGGGGAGCCAGCGCGCCGCCACCTTGCGCAGCAGGTACTTGCCGCGATGTCCGCGCACCCTGAGGTCGCGCGGCAGCCGCACGCCGAACTCGACGACGCGATGATCGAGGAAGGGGGCGCGGCCCTCGAGCGAGCTCGCCATGGCCATGCGATCGACCTTCACGAGGACGTCGTCGGGCAGGTAGCTCGCGAAGTCGATCGCGACGCACTGGTCGAGGGCCTCGAGGCCCTTCGCGCCGCGCGCGACCGCCGCGAGCCCGCCGTAGTGATCGGCCGCCGAGGACCGCACGGCATCCCCGAGGAGCTCGTCGGCGACGCTGGCGCGCGTGAGAGCGACGCCGCTCAGGTAACTGTCGGGGAAGGGCTGGCGCAGGCGCTCGGCGATGGCGCGAAGGCGGTAGCCGCGCTCGGCGGGCACGAGGCGGCCGGCCGCGGCCGCCGTCGCCGCCGCGGCGGGCTTGAGCGCGCCCAGCCGCTGGAGGTCGAGGTAGCGCAGGTACCGATCGTACCCCGCGAACGTCTCGTCGCCGGCGTCGCCGGTGAGCACCATCTTGACGTGCTCGCGCGCCAGCTTCGCGACGAGGTAGGTCGGGACGGCCGAGGAATCGGCGAAGGGCTCGTCGAGGTACCAGACGAGGTGCTGCAAGAGCTCGACCGCATCGGGCTCGACGACGAGCTCGCGGTGCTCCGTCCCGAGGTGCTGCGAGACGCGGCGCGCGTCGGACAGCTCGTTGTATTCCGCCTCGCGGAAGCCGATCGAGAACGTGCGCACGGGCTGGCTGAGGTGGCGCGACATGAGCGCGACGACGACGCTCGAGTCGAGCCCGCCGCTCAAGAACGCGCCGAAGGGGACGTCCGCGACGAGCCGGCTCGCGACGGCCTGGTCGAGCAGGCGCGCCAGCTCGCGCTCGGCGTCCGCCTCGCTGAGCTGGTGCTTGGGCTCGAGCTCGAGCTGGTAGTACCGGCGAAGGCTCACCTGGCCGTCGACGAAGCGCAGCGTATGGCCCGGCGGGAGCTTGTGCACGCCCTCGAAGATGCTCCCGGGCGACGGCACGTATCCGAAGCAAACGTAGGCCCGCACGGCCTCGGGCGCGGGATCGAGGCGAACCCCCGGGACGCGCAGCAACGACTTGAGCTCGCTCGCGAAGATCAAACGTCCGCCCTCGGGCGACGAGTCGGATGAGTGTGAATAAAACAGGGGCTTCTCGCCGAACCGATCCCGCGCGAGCACGAGCGTGCGCGTGCGCGTGTCCCACAGCGCGATCCCGAACATGCCGTCGAGGCGCGCGAAGCAGTCCTCGCCCCACTCCTCGTACCCGTGGAGGATCACCTCGGTGTCGGACTGGGTGTAGAACCGGTGCCCACGGGCCTCGAGCTCGGCGCGCAGCTCGCGGAAGTTGTAGATCTCGCCGTTGAACACGGCCTGGATCGTGCCGTCCTCGTTGTGCACGGGCTGGCGGCCGCCCGAAAGGTCGATGATCGAGAGCCGGCGCATGCCGATCATGGCCTGGCCATCGCAATAGAGGCCTTCGTCGTCGGGGCCGCGGTGGGTGATCGCGGCGTTCATGGCGTGGCCGACCGCCTCCTCGGGAGCAGCTCCGCCGGGCGCGGCGACGATGCCGACGATCCCGCACATGGCCTAGGCTGCTCTCGCGAAGTCGCGGGGCGCCGTGCCCCCGTAGAGCCGCAGCAAGCGGCCCACGACGGTCTCGAGCGCCGAAGCCTTCTCGACGTCCGCGCGCGCTTGCCGCCCCATCTCTTGGAGCTCGACCGCCGACAAGGCCGCCGCCGTGCGCAAGTGGGCCGCGAGCGCCGCGGCGTCGCCCACGGGGAAGAGCCACCCGTTGCGGCCCGTGACGACGAAGTCCTCACTGCCGCTCACTTGGCTCGCGAGCGCGGGCAGCCCCGAGGCCATGAACTCGAGCAGCGTGTTCGAGAGCCCCTCGATCGTCGAGGGCAGGACGCCGACGTCCGCCTGGGCGAGGATCTCCTCGACGCGATCCTGGTGGCCGAGGAACTCCATCTCGGCCGAGATGCCCAGGGCGCGCGCCTGCGCCCGTAGCGCCTCCTCGAGCGGACCGCCGCCCACGAGCCACAGGCGCACGTCGGAGCGGCCGGCGAACGCGCTCGCCCACGCCTCGAACAACGTCGACAGCCCCTTCTCGGGTACGAGCCGCCCGACGAAGACCGCCGTGAAGGGTGTGCCTGCCGCCCGCGGCGCGCGGCGCGCGGCGAACCGCGAGGTGTCCACGGCGTTCGGGAGGACGACGATGCGCTCGGCGGGGAAGCCCTGCCGCTCGAGCTCGGCGGCGATGCGGGTGCTGATGGCCTGGAACGCGGAGCCGCGCCTCAAGAAGCGATGCGCGAGGGCGTCGAGCGGTCCCCGATCGGGCGCCATGACCCCCTTCTCGAGCTCCCACCAGCCGGAGATCTTGACGATCACCGGCTTGCCCACGAGCGCGCCGATGAGACACGCCACGGCCCCCATGTGATGGGCGATGTGCACGTGCCACGCATCGTAACGCCGCCCGCGCCCGAGAAGAAATGCGGCCAGCCGCAGGCACATGAGAGCCCCGCCGAGGAGGGGCCAGCGCGGGTAAGACAGGCGGCCCACGGGGATGCCGGAGCAGCGCTCCGCCGTGACCTGAGGGCCGAAGGAGAAGAGGGGCGTCATGACGGCCACCTGCTGTCCGCGGCGGATCAGCTCGCGGCAGAGCGTGCGCACCTGAGACTCGGCCCCGCCCCCGCCCCGCTTCGTGAAGTCGCTCTCGAGCACCATGAGGACGCGAACGGGCCGCGCGTCGCCCGAAGGCCGTGTCGAAACAGGTACCGTCGAAGCAGGCGCCGCCTTGGCCGACGCCCCGCCTTCAGGCGCCATCCACGTACCTCCGAAGCCACAGCTCGAGCACGAAGAGGCGATAGAGGGAGTCGGCGTAGTCCCAGGTGCCGCGCTCGTGCTGGGCCAGCAATCCCTCGACGAAGGTCGGCTCCCACCAGCCGCGCGCGCGCGCGCGCGCGTCGAAGAGCGTCTGCCGCACCATGCTCTTGAAGGCCCCGTCCGTGCGCAGCCAGACGGCCACGGGAAGGCCGAAGCCCTGCTTCTTCTTGCGCAGGATCGCCTCGGGGAGAATGCCCTTCATCGCGCGCTTGAACAGGTAGCGCTTCTTCAGCCCACGCACGATCTGACGCTCGGGCAGGTGGCTCGTGTGGTCGACGAGCGCGGGATCGAGGTAGGGGAAGCGCACGCTCACGCCGACGGACCGCGCCGCTCCGTCGACCTTGCGCAGATCGTTCTGCGCGATCGCCATCATGAGATCGAGGCGCATGATCCGATGCAGGGGGCCGCCGCTCGCGCCCAGCCCGTAGACGTCCCGCATGAGCTCGAGAGAGGCGTCGCGGCCCACGGCGCGCCGGAAGTCCGGCGTGAGCATCTCGTGATAGTGGTCCGACGCGAAGGAGTCGTCGGTGTAAAAGCGGTCGGGGTTGGGCAGCGACGCGCGGTCGAAGAAGTTCTCGACGCGGTTGAGGAGGTGATGGTCGGCGCGGCCGGCCAAGCCGCCGACCCGGCGCCCCAACGCCTTGAGCGGCTCGGGCATGCCGTACCAGGTCTCCATGACCTGATCCTTGGCATAGCGCTCGTTGCCGCCGAAGATCTCGTCGCCGCCGTCGCCCGCGAGCATGAGGTGCGCGGCCTTGGTACCGGCCAGCTCGACGCAAGCGAGCGTCGGGATCGCCGAAGCGTTGCCAAACGGTTGGTCGTAGGCCTCGATGACGCGCGCCACGAGCGCCTGGGCGCGCTCGTCCGAGACGGTCTCGAAGGTGGGGTCGGCGCCGCAGGCCTCGGCCGCCGTGCGCGCGAAGCCGAGCTCGTCGTAGCTCTCCTCGGCGAAGCCGATCGAGAAGCTGCGCACGCGTCCCTTGCCCGGTTGGCGCGCGAGGATCGACACGATGCTCGAGCTGTCCGTGCCGCCCGAGAGGAAGCACCCCCAGCCCTGCTCGGCGCGGGGACGGTAGTCGTGCACCGTCGCGACGATGCGCTCTGTGAGGGCGCGCGCGAGCACGTCGTCGGCGTCGCGCCGGTCTTCGGGGTACTCGGGCACGTAGTAACGATCGAGCTTGGGCGGCGTGCCGGGCCGCCAGCTCCAGCGCGTGGCGGGCTCGAGACGCCGGATGTCGCGGAAGATGGTGCCGGGCGCCGGGATCTGCGCGAAGTTGAGGTAGTGATAGACGGAGGGAAGGTCGATCGCGCGCTCGCACCACGGCGAAGCCGCCAGCAGCCGCAGGTCGTTCGCCACCAGCACGACGTCGCCTCGGACGAGCGTGTAGAGCGACAGCGTCGAGAAGTGATCGGTGACGGCGCAGATCTGGCGCTCGCCGGGATGCCAGACCACCTGCGCGAAGCGGCCGCGCCAGTCGTTCTGGGGCGGCGCGCCCGGCCCGAGGGCGCGAGCGCCTCCCGCGACGTCTCCCGCGACGAGATCGGCGAGGGCGATCCAGCGCGCGCCCGCCGCGTCCGCGCCGCGCTGGACGGCGCCGCGCGCCGCCACCTGCGCCGGCTCGGACGCCTCCGAGAGCGTCGTGAACCCGTCCTTGCCGAGGCCGCTCACCCAGGCGTGAGTCCCCGGGCCCCACGCAAAGACGAAATTGCCGAGGACGCTAGGCTGCTGAGAGGGGTCGGGCGAGCTCATCGGCGGTGCGGGCGATTCGCGAGGTGCTGAAAGAGTGCCTTCGAGGTGCATGTACGTCAAACCCTTGGGCCCGTGGCACCGCCGTCAAGCCCCGAGCAACCGGCGACGCACCGAGCGGTAGGTGTCGTCGCCGAGCGCGCGCTTCGCGAGATCGAGGGCCGCGTACCGCACCTGCGCCGCGTAGAGCGCGCGACCGCCGCGCAGCCACGACTCGAGCGTCGCGTCGCCGAGCTTCGCGGTCACGGCCAGCCTGCCGAGCGTGGGCCCGTCGCCGGGGCGCACGCGGCCGGGCTTGGAGTTGAGCACGTGCGTGTAGCCGACCTCCCGCGCGACGTCGGCCAAGGCGGCCGGCTCGCGTCCGCCCGCGGGCGCGAGCAGGGTCACGGGCCGGCCCACGTGCTCCTCGATCTCGAGGCGCGCGCGCCGGAGATCCTCGCGCAGGCGCGCGGGCGCGAGCTCGGTGAGGAAGACGCGGTGATCGAGACCGTGCGATTGGATGGACATGCCACCGTCGGACATCTCGCGCAGCTCCGCCCACGTCGCAAAGCCGGGCGTGCCCACCTGCGCGGGGTTGACGAAGAAGTCGGCCGTGGCCGCCGCGCCCGCGAGCAAGGGGAATCCCACGCGGTGGTTGCTCTCGTCTCCGTCGTCGAAGGTCACGATGACGCCGCGGCTCCCGGCCAGCCAGTCGCGCGCGCTCACGACCGCGCCCCCCTCGCGCGCGCAAAGCGCGAGCTGCGCCGCGAACGCCTCGCGCCCTACCGTGTAATGCGGATCGGCGCCCGCGCCCGCCGCCTCGCCGAGCGCGTGATACATGAGCGCGATCGTGGCGCCGCGAGGCTGGGTGGCGGACGTCGACATCCGGGCCTCAATTGCGCTCGTTGAAGACCACGCCGGCGAACTTCGTGGGCTCGAACAGGTTGGCCGCCTGGGAGATGGCCTCGGGCGTGTCGCGACCGTAACCCGCGACGAGAATGACGAAGTCGACGAGGCCCGACAGGATGCGCGCATCCGGCGAGCCTTTGATGGGCGGACCGTCGAGGAAGGGAAAGCACGGGGCCTGGCGCAGCGCCGCCATGACCATCTTCATCGGCTGAGAAGAAAAGTACTCGCGCGGCATCACGGCCGGGCGGCCCGCCGGGATGAGGTGCAGCCCCGGGATCGTGGTCGAGCGAATCAGGCGCTGAATGGGCGCGCGCGGCTGCTCGATGTAGTCGAACAAGCCGCCCTCGTCGATGCGCGTGCCCAGCGCCGCGTCCTGGGTGGGGTGCCGCGGGTTGCAGTCGACGAGGATCGCCACCCGCTGCTCCTGGAGCGTGAACGCGACGGCCAGGTTTCGCGCCACGAAGCTCGCGCCCGAGCCGGAGCTCACGGGCACGACGAGGGTCGCGAAGTGGGTCAACCCCACGCCCTCGGCCATCGTCAGCAAGCGCGTGCGCAGCTCGCGAAAGGAGTCGACCTGATCGGGCGTCGCGAGGCCGCGGGGCGCGCGCGGGACCGCGGCCGAGCCCCGGCCGTCCTGGCGCGTGAGGCGACCGGCCGGGGCGAGCGCGACGACCTGGGCCTGGGGCGAGCTGTCTCTTTCAGGCCGGTCCTCGGCATCCACGTCCTTCGCGGCGGTCTCGGCGCGCGCCGGGTCCACCTTCGCGCGGTCGGCCCCGCCACCGTCGCGCCGTCCTCCGCTCATGACGACATCATCTTGATGACGAAGGTCGCGCCATAGACGAGGAACACGCCGCAGACGAGCAGCACGACCTGGACGTCACGCCGGCGCGTGAGCGACCGGTGGCGGCTTCCCTCGTACGGAATGCTCACGAGCAAGGGCACGTTCGCGAGGCGCTCGATCTGCTGCGGACTGCGCACGCGCCGATCGAAGCGCACGATCGCGAAGAGCAAGCCGAGCGGGATCGCGAGCGCGAGCAAAAGACCGATGAGCGACAGGTGCACCAGGCGCAAGCTGCTCGCCGTCGCGGGCACCTCCGCCTCTTCCTGGATCCGCATCGTGAGCCCGCGGTGCTCGGCGTCGAGATCCATCGAGACGCGCGCGTTCTCGCGGCGCTTGAGGAGATCCTCGTAGACCTCACGCGTCGAGTCGTAGATCCGAAAGAGCGCCGACTGCGTGGTGTCTTGCCCGACGCCCTTCATCTCGGGATCCTTGTCCGTCTCGTCGACGGCCGCGCGGGCCGCCACGAAGGCCCGCGGGCGCCTGCCCGTCGCGGCGGCGATCTTCTGCTGAACCTGCTCGAGCCGCGCCCGGGCGGCCTGCGCCACCTCGTCGTCGAGCGCGGCGGCGGCGGCGCGCGCCTTGTCGAGGTCCGCGCGCGCCTGCTCCGAGCGGCGCAGGTCGTCCTTCGCGCTCGCGAGCTCCCGCCGCGCGCGCCGCACGTCCGGGTGCTCGTCGGTGAACGTGCCAACGAGCTTGTCGAGGTCCGCTTGCGCCTGGGTGACGCGGGCGCGGGCCTGTTCCTCGTTCCGGTTGTCCTGGGCGATGGCCGCCTGCGACTTGCGCCCGAGCTGGGCCTCCAGCGTGGCGGCCTCGATGCGCAGCGAGGCCAACTGGTCCGGCGTCAAGCGCCCAGCGGCCGGGACCGCGGCCGGCGTCTCGGCCGCGGCCGCAGCCGCCCCCGCCGCGCCGGCGACGCGCGCGCCAGGCGCGGGGCGGGTCGATACGCCGCGATAGTAGTCGAGCAACTTCTGATGCGCCTCGGTGAGCTTCTGACCGTACTCCTTGACGCGCTTGTCGATGAACTCGAACGCCTCTCGGCTCTCGGCCGCCTTGAGGGTGTTGCTCTCGTCGATGAAGGTCTTGCCGATGAGGTTCGTGATGCGCGCGGCCCGCTTGGGATCCGTGTCGCTGTACGCGATGCGGATGATCTCGTCGCTCTTGTTGTCGATCTTGATGCGAGACCGGAAATGGTTGAGCAGCTGCTCCTGGTCCTGCGGGCTGATGCGCGTGGGCATGATGCCCGCCTCGACCGCCAGCTTGCGCAGGACCTTGTGGCCGAGGACCACTTGGCCGACGAGCGCCGTCTGCGCCGTGACCGGTGACGAGACGGCGCGGCCCTCCATGAGCGGCTTGATGACGTTGTCGACCTCGACGATGATCAACGTGGCGGCGTCCCAGCGCTTGGGCGTCAAGAGCCCGATCGCCAGGCTGAGCAGGGCGACGACGGTGAATAGGATCGTGAGAGGAAGGAGCCTTCGCTTCCCCTCTTTGATCAGCAGCTCGAAAAAGTCCCGCAAGCCGTCGTCAGCCATTGGAATCTAGGGAAACCGGACGGTTAGGAGCCTCTGCACGGCGGTCGGAAGATATCATATGCACGGATCATCGCCACAGCGAGCCCGGGAGGGGGACAAAGCAATGCGAAGCGGCGAATCGTCCGTGACTGCGCTCGGCAGCGCGGACGTCCATGTGTGGCTCCTGGAGGCGCCCGAGGCCGCCAGCGACGCGCGCGCCGAGCTCTGCGCCGCGCTGCTCTCGGCCGACGAGCGCGCGCGGATGGGCCGCTTTCATTTCGCCGGTGACCGGCGGCGGTATCTGTTCGCCCACGCGCTCGTGCGCACGACCCTGTCCCGGTACGCGCCGGGCACGCCGCCCGCGCGCTGGCGATTTCGCACGAACGCCCACGGGCGTCCGGAGCTGCCGCCGGAAGACGGGGGACCGCCGTTGCGATTCAACCTCTCCCACACCGACGGGCTGGTGGCCTGCGCCGTGGCGCTCGACCGGGACGTGGGCGTCGACGTCGAGCACCTCTGGCCAGCGACGTTCGACCTCGGCCTCGCCCGGCATCACTTCGCGCCCGCGGAGGTGGCCGGCCTGGAGGCGCTGCCGCCGGAGGCCCGGCGGGCCCGCTTCTTTGCGCTGTGGACGTTGAAAGAGGCGTACATCAAGGCCAGGGGGCTGGGGCTCGCGCTGCCGCTCGAGCGGTTCGCCTTCGACCTCGAGGGCCCCGCCATCTGCGTCCGCTTCGATCCCGAGCTGGGGGATGAGCCCGAGCGCTGGCACTTCGCGCGCCTGCAGCCCACCGCCGTTCACGCGCTGGCGTTGGCCGCCCGCCGCGTGCCCGGAGAAACCCTGAGGGTGCGCCACTGGCCGCCGCCCTCGGATTTTCCTGGGATCGACTCGTGAGATTTGCCGGCGGCGGTCGGAATACCTTGCACGGCGCCCTGGCCAAACGCACATCAGCGGGAGAGACTGAGCGCGGGCGCTCGGAAGGGCGCCGGGGGATCACGTGATGAGCGTCGATCAACATAGGGTCCAGCAGGGTGCGACCGACGGACGGGCCGATGGGCCCGACGACGACGGCGACGATGCGCTGGTCGCCATCATCGGCATGGCGGGGCGCTTCCCGGGCGCGCCCGATCTCGAGCGGTTCTGGCGCAACCTCGCCGCCGGCGCCGAATCGATGCGGCACTTCACCGACGAGGAGCTCCTCGCGGCCGGCGAATCGCCGGCCGCGCTGCGTGATCCCGGGTACGTGCGCGTCTGTCCCGTGCTCGACGACATCGACAAGTTCGACGCCGGCTTCTTCGGCTTTTCGCCCAAGGAGGCGGCCATCAGCGATCCGCAGCACCGGCTCTTCCTCGAGATCGCGTGGGAGGCCTTCGAGAACGCCGGGTACGACCCGGGCCGCGCGCCGGGCGTCGTGGGCGTGTGGGCCGCCTGCGGCCTCAACGCCTATCTCATGCACCACCTCGTCACGAACCCGGACCTCATGGAGTCGGTGGGCGAGTGGCTGCTGCGTCACACGGCGAACGACATGAACTTCCTCGCGACGCGCGTCTCCTATGAGCTCGACCTGCGCGGCCCCAGCATGAACGTCCAGACCGCCTGCTCCTCGACGCTCGTGACGCTGCACCTGGCCGTGCAGAGCCTGCTCGGGCGCGAGTGCGACCTAGCGCTCGCGGGCGGCTCGACGATCTCGCTGCCCCAGCGCGGCTACATCTACAAGGAGGGCGAGATCCTCTCGGCCGACGGGCACTGCCGGCCGTTCGACGCGCGCTCGAAGGGCACGCTTTTCGGGAGCGGGGCCGGGGCCGTCGTTCTCAAGCGGCTCGCCGACGCGCGGCGCGACCGCGACAACGTCCTCGCGCTCGTGCGCGGCTCGGCCATCAACAACGACGGCTCGCAGAAGGTCGGCTACCTGGCGCCCAGCGTCGAGGGTCAAGCGCGCGCCATCGCCGAGGCGCTCTCGGTCTCTGGCGTCGACGCCGGCACGATCTCGTACGTCGAGGCGCACGGCACGGGAACGCTCATCGGCGATCCGATCGAGGTGAGCGCCCTGACGCAGGCCTTTCGCGCGCACACGGATCGGCGCGGCTTCTGCGGCCTCGGCTCGCTCAAGTCGAACATCGGGCACCTCGGCGAGGCGGCCGGCGTCGGCGGGATCATCAAGACCGTCCTCGCGCTCGGACACGGCCAGATCCCGCCCAGCGCCGGCTACGAGATCCCGAACCCCAACATCGACTTCGCGGCGAGCCCCTTCTACGTCTCGGATCGCCTGCGCGACTGGCCGCGCGGAGTGGGACCACGCCGCGCGGGCATCACGGCGCTGGGCGCCGGCGGCACGAACGCGCACGTCGTCCTCGAGGAGGCGCCCGCCGCGCCGCCTGGCGCGCCGGCGCGCGCATGGCAAGTGCTGCCGCTCTCGGCGCGGTCGCCGGCGGCGCTCGAGGCCGCGACCAAGCGGCTCGCCGCGCACCTCCGGGCGACGCCGGCGCTGCCGCTCGCCGACGCCGCGTTCACGCTGCAGGTCGGACGGCGCGCCTTCGAGCACCGCCGCGTCGCCGTGTGCCGCGACGGCGCCGACGCCATCGCCGTCCTCGAGGGGGCGGATCCGCGCCGGCTGCTCACGCAGGCGACGACGCGCAAGCAAGAAGCCGTCGAGGTGGTCTTCTCGTTCCCGGGCGCGGGCGCGCAGCACGCGGGCATGGGTCAGGAGCTGTACGAGACCGAGCCGCTCTTTCGCGCGGCGGTCGACGAGTGCCTCGAGCACGTGCGGCCCGAGCTCGGGATCGATCTGCGTCCCCTGCTCTACCCGGCCCGTGAACCCGGCGCGCGCGAAGCCGCGGACGCGCGCCTCGAGTCGCCGTCGCTCGCGCTGCCGGCGCTCTTCGCCACCGAGTACGCCCTCGTGAAGCTGCTGCGGTCGTGGGGGATCGCGCCCGCGGCCATGATCGGCCACAGCTTGGGCGAGTACGTCGCCGCCTGCGTGGCCGGCGTGTTCTCGAGCCGCGACGGCATGCGCCTCGTCGCCAAGCGCGGGCTCCTCATCGAGACCCTCCCGCCTGGCGGCATGCTCGTCGTCCCTCTGCCGGCCGGGGAGCTCGCTCCGCTCTTGCCCGAGCTCGGGCTTTCGATCGCGGCCGTGAACACCCCCGAGCTGTGCGTGGCGTCGGGGCCCGTCGACGCCATCGCCGCGCTCGAGGCGACGCTCGCCGCGCGCGAGATCGACGCCCGCCGCCTGCACATCATCATGCCGGCGCACTCGACCATGCTCGACCCGATCCTCCCCGAGTTCGAGCGCTTCTGCCGGACGATCGCCTTCAGCGCGCCCACGCTGCCCTACCTGTCGAACCTGAGCGGCACGTGGATCACGGCGCGCGAGGCCTCCGATCCGCAGTACTGGGTGCGCCACCTGCGCCACACGGTGAGGTTCGCGGACGGCCTCGCGACGCTCATCGGACAGAAGAAATCGTGCTTGCTGCTCGAGGTCGGGCCGGGCCGGACGCTGACGAGCCTGGCGACGATGCAGCCCGCCAAGCCGGCGGGCGCCCTGCCAACGATGATTCATCCGAAGGAGACCGGCTCGGGCGTCGCGTTCCTGCTGGGGACGCTCGGCCAGCTCTGGCTCGCGGGCGCCGAGCTCGACTGGGAGAGGGGGCACGGGACGGCGGCGCGGCCGCGGCGCGTGCCGCTGCCCACGTACCCGTTCGAGCGGCAGCGCTACTGGATCGAGCGCGGGCAGGCGACGGCCGCCCGCGCGACCGCGCCGGGCGCGCTCAAGAAGGTCCCGGACCTCGCCGACTGGTTCTGGCTGCCGTCGTGGACGCGCACGGCGTCGCCGCCGGCGGCTGCTCCCCAGGGCGCGACCACGCTGCTCTTCGTCGAAGAGAGGGAGGAGAGCGCGGACGATGCCCGCGCGGACGAGCCCGGGTTGGGCGCGGCGCTCGCGGCGCGGATGCCGGGCTCTGTGACGGTGCGCGCCGGCGCGGGATTCGCGCGCACGCCCGACGGTGGCTTCACGGTGGCGCCGGGCCGACGCGCCGACTACGAGCAGCTCCTCGCCGCGCTGCGCGGCGACGGGAAGCTGCCCGACGAGGTGGTTCACCTCTGGTCGGTCGCGGGGCCGCGCCGCGCGACCGGCGACGCGCTCAGTGGCTACGAGCGCGCCTTCGAGCTCGGCTTTGCGAGCCTGCTCTGCCTCGCCCAGGCCCTCGCCCTCGAAGATCGGCCGGCGCGCTTGACGATCGTGTCGAGCGGGCTTCATCGCATCGGCGCCGAGACCGAGCGCGATCCCTTGAAGGCGCTGCTGCTCGGACCGGCGCGCGTCATCGGCGCCGAGCTGCCCGCGATCGCGAGCCGCAGCGTCGACGTGTCGTGGCCCGTGGAGGCGCCCTGGCAGCGGCGGCGCGTCGTCGAGCAGGTGCTCGCCGAGCTCGGCGCGCCGCGCGCGGAGGATCCGGCGCGCGCGGAGAAGGTGATCGCGTACCGGGGCGCGGAGCGCCTCGTGCAGTCCTTCGAACGCGCGCCGCTGCCGGAGCGCGCCGAGGGGGCGCGCGGGTTTCGCGAAGGGGGCGTTTACCTCGTCACGGGCGGGCTGGGCGGCATCGGCGCCACGCTCGCGGAGCACCTGGCCCGCACGGCGCGCGCGAAGCTCGTGCTCGTGGGCCGGTCGGCGCGTCCCGAGCGCGAGCGCGCGCTGACGGATCTCGGCGCCGACTTGCTCGTCGTGCAGGCGGACGTCACCGATCTCGGGCAGATGCGCGCCGCGATGAGCGCGGCGCGCGCGCGCTTCGGCCCCGTGACGGGCATCATTCACGCCGCCGGCGTGCTCGAGGACGAGCTCATCCTGCTCAAGACCGTCGAGTCGGCGGCGCGCGTGATGGCGCCCAAGGTCAAGGGCGCGCTCGTGCTCGACGAGCTCGCGCGCGAGAGTGAAGTGCCGCCGGAGCTCTTCCTGCTGTTCTCGTCGGTGAGCGCCGTCCTCGGATTGCAGGGCCAGGTCGACTACACGGCGGCGAACGCCTTCCTCGACGCGCTCGCGCTCGAGCGCGCGGGCCGAACGCCCGAGACGAGCCTGGCCATCGACTGGGGCGCCTGGCGCGACGTCGGCATGGCCGCGACGATGGCCGCGCGCGGCCAGACGCGCGCGGGCACCGCGCCGGCCGCGAGCGGCGACTGGCTGGGCACGCGCCGGGCCGACGGCGCGTTCGAGCGCGCGCTCGGGGTCGACGACTGGTGGCTGCTCTCCGAGCACGTCGTCAAGGGGGGCGACGCTCTCATCCCCGGCACGGGCTTCCTCGAGCTCGCCCGCGAGGCGGCGACGCGCGCCCTGCCCGGCGCTGGGGCCCTCGAGCTCGATGACGTCGTCTTCCTGGCGCCCTTCGCGCTCGCGGGCGGGCAGCGCCGCCACCTGCGCGTCGCCGTGGGCGCCGACGGAGAGCTCGCCATCGACAGCGTCGCGGCGGACGGCGCGAGCGGGGAGGTTCGCCATGTTGCGGGGCACGCCGCGCGCGTCACGGTGGCAGCGCCGGCGCCCGTGGATGTCGCGGCTCTGCGCGCCCGCTGCGCCGAGGCGCGCCCCGTGGGCGCGGGCGGCTTCCTGCCCCAGCGCTTCATGAGCTTCGGCCCGCGCTGGGGCAACATCGTGGCCATCGGAGCGGGCGGCGGCGAGGCGCTCGTCGACCTCGAGCTCCCGGCCTCCTTCGCGGGCGATCTCACGACGCACCTCCTGCACCCCGCGCTGCTCGACATGGCGACTGGCGCCGCGCAGGCGCTCATCCCCGGCTTCGACGCCGAGCGCGATTTCCACGTGCCGTTCTCTTACGGGCGCGTCCGCCTGCACGCGCCGCTGTCGCGGCGGCTCACGAGCCACGTGCGCTACCGCAAGGACAGCGCCAAGGACCTCCCCGCCTTCGATGTCGTGCTCTTCGACGAGGGCGGCCGCGTGCTCGTCGAGATAGCGGGCTTCGTCATGAAGCGCGTCTCCGACCGGGGCGCGCTCGCAGGCGCCGCGGCGGGCGGGGCGGCGGAGCGCGCGGCGCCCGCCGGCGGCGCCGAGGCGTTGGCCACCGAGCTGCGCGAGGCCGCGTTTCGGGAGGGCATGCTGCCGGCCGAGGGCCTCGAGGCGCTCGAGCGCATCGTGTCCGCGCGGCTCGGCCCGGAGGTCATCGCGAGCTCGCTCGATCTGAACGAGTGGCTCGCCGCCACGGCGCGCGCCAACCACCCCACGGCGACGGCCGCCACCGACGCTTCAGCGAGCGCCGTGGCGCCGGCGGCGCGCCCGTCGGTCAGCACGACCTTCGAGGCGCCGCGCGGCGAGGAAGAGGAGCGCGTCGCCGGCCTGTGGCGCTCCATGCTGGGCGTCGAGCAGGTCGGGGTGCACGACAACTTCTTCGAGCTCGGCGGTCATTCGCTGCTGCTCACGCAGACGATCACGCGGCTGCGCAAGCTCGCGGGCGTCGACATCCCGCTCGGCGCCCTGCTGTCGAAGCTCACGATCGCCGAGATGGCCGCCGAGGTGGCGCGCGTGAAGGCCGCCGGCAAGAGCGCTGCGCCGCCGCCCATGCGCGCCGTTTCGCGCGACGCCTACCGGGCCAAGAGATCGGCCGTCGGCGACGGTGGGCCTCGCCCCTCCCCGCCCGACGAATCGCAAGACGAGTGAGACGAACGAGACGAATGACATGACGTCAGATCGCGACGAAAGATATCCCCTCTCGCCGGTGCAGGCCGGGATGCTGTTCAATCGGCTGAGCGCGCCGGCGAGCGGCGTCGACATCGAGCAGATGATCGCGGGCCTGCCCGAGGAGGTGGACGCCGCCGCGCTCGAGCAGGCGTGGCGTCTGGTCGTCGAACGCCATGCCGTGCTGCGCACGTCCTTCTCCTGGGGCGGCCCCGGCGCGCCCGAGCAGCGGGTGGCGGCCGCCGTCGAGGTGCCCTTCGCCCTTCACGACTGGCGCGGCGTGCCGAGCGCCGAGCAGGACGAGCGGCTCGAGGCCTTCCTCGTCGACGATCGCCGCCGGGGCTTCGACCTCGCGCGCGCGCCCCTGCTGCGGTTCGCGCTGTTCCGACGCGGCGCCGACGACGCCCAACTCGTTTGGACGTTCTTCCACGGCGTCCTCGACGGCGGCTCGTTCGTCGCCATAGTCAACGAGGCCTTCGACGTCTACGAGGCGCTCCGGCGCGGCGAGAAGCCGAGCGCGCCCGCGCCCCTGCCCTACCGCGCCCACATCGAGTGGCTCGAGGGCGAGCTCCGCGCCAAGGCGGAGGCGGCGCGCGCCTTTTGGCACGCGCGGCTCGAGGGCTTCGCGGCGCCCAACGTGCTGACGGCGGCGGGCTCCGACGGGGCGGCGCCGCGCGGCCACGGCGAACGCGCGTTCCGGCTGTCGCACGGCGAGACCGCCCGCCTGAGGGCGTTCGGCGAGGCCGCCGGCCTCACGCTCAACACGTTCGTCCAGGGGGCGTGGGCGCTCGTCATCGCGGCGTCGACGGGCGAGGACGACGTGGTCTTCGGCGCGACGCGCGCGTGCCGGCGCTCTTCGGTGCCGGGCGCCGAGGGTATGGCGGGCGTCTTCATCAACACGCTGCCGCTCCGCCTGGCCGTCGACGCGGCCGCCTCGGCCGGCGACTGGCTGCGCGTCGTCCGCGAGCGGCACCGCGAGGTGCGCGCCTTCGAGCACACGCCGCTCGCCGACGTGCTGGCCGCGAGCGACGTGCCGGGCGACCAGAGCCTGTTCGAGAGCATCATCGTCTTCAACGAGCGGCTCATGGAGGCCGTCATGCAGGCGCAGGGGGGTGCCTGGGCGCGCCGGACCTTCCGCTGGATCGAGCAGACGAACTTCCCCATCACGCTGTTCGGTTACGCGGAGGACGAGCTCTTGCTCAAGCTCTCGTACGATCGCGCGCGCCTCGACGACGAAGCAGCGACGCGCTTGACCGAGCGCCTCCGCGCCGTGCTCGCGGCGCTCGCGGCGAACCCCGAGGCGCGCATCGGCGACCTGCCGACGGTCGCGCCCGAAGAGCGCGCGCTCGTCGTCGAGCGCTGGAACGACACCCGGGTCGACGTACCGCGCGACCGGTGCGTGCACGAGCTCATCGAGGCGCAAGCAGCGGCGACACCCGACGCCGTGGCCGTCGTCTACCGCGACGCCCGCCTGACGTACCGCGAGCTCGACCAGCGCGCCGACGCCCTCGCGCGGACCTTGCAGGCGCGCGGCGTGGGACCCGACACGCTCGTGGGCTTGTTCGTCGACCGCTCGCTCGAGATGGTGGTCGGTCTCCTCGGCATCCTCAAGGCCGGCGGCGCCTACGTGCCGCTCGATCCCGAGTACCCGACGGAGCGGCTCGCCATGATGCTCGAGGACTCGCAGGCGCGCGTCATCGTGACGAGGACCGCGCTGCGCTCGGCCCTGCCGCCGCGCGCGGACGCCGAGATCGTGACGGTCGAGCTCGCAGAAGCGTCCGCGCCCGCGGCCGGAGCCCCGACGCTCCACCGCGCCGTCGCGCCGCACAACCTCGCGTACGTGATCTTCACGTCGGGCTCAACGGGCAGGCCGAAGGGCGTGATGATCGAGCACCGCAACGTCATCAACTTCTTCGCGGGCATGGACGCGCGCATCGGCGCGGACCGCGGCGTGTGGCTCGCCGTCACGAGCATCTCCTTCGACATCTCGGTGCTCGAGCTCCTGTGGACGCTCGCGCGCGGCTTCGAGGTCGTCGTGCATGGCGACGGCGATCGCCGCGCCGCCGCCGAAGGGAGCGCGCGCTCCGAGCCGGGTGACGGGCGCGGGCGCATGGACTTCAGCCTCTTTTACTTCGCGAGCGCCGCTGGCGCCGCGGTCGGGCAGCGCTACCGGCTGCTGCTAGAGGGCACGAAGTTCGCCGACGCGCACGGCTTCTCGGCCGTGTGGACGCCCGAGCGACACTTCCACGAATTCGGCGGCATCTATCCCAACCCGTCGGTCACGGGCGCCGCGCTCGCCGTGCTGACACGCAACGTGCAGATCCGCGCGGGCTCGGTCGTGCTGCCGCTGCACAACCCCATCCGCGTCGCCGAGGAGTGGTCGGTCGTCGACAACCTGTCGGGCGGACGCGTGGGCCTGTCGTTCGCGTCGGGCTGGCACGCCAACGACTTCGCGCTCATGCCCGAGAGCTATGCCGACCGCAAGAACGTCATGATCCGCGGCATCGAGACCGTGCGGCGCCTGTGGCGCGGCGAATCCGTCCCGGCGCGCAGCGGCACGGGCGCCGAGATCCAGGTGCGCGTCCTGCCGCGCGCCGTGCAGGCCGAGCCGCCGCTGTGGGTCACGGCCGCCGGCAGCCCCGACACGTTCAGGTTCGCGGGCGAGCTCGGCGCCAACGTCCTCACCAACATGCTGGGCCAGAGCGTGGCGGATCTCACCGCGAAGATCGCCGTCTATCGCGAGGCGCGCCGAGCGCACGGCCACGCCGGCCCCGGGCAGGTCAGCCTCATGCTGCACACGTTCGTGGGCGTCGATCGCGACGAGGTGCGCGCCAAGGTGCGCGACCCCTTCATGGCCTACCTCGAGACCTCCACCGACCTCATCAAGAAGGCCAAGTGGGAGTTCCCCGCCTTCGCGCAGCCCGGGAAGGATCGGGCGGGCGCGCCCGCGGCCCCCGCCGCGCCGGGCGAGGTCGTCCTCACGCCCGAGGAGACGCAGGTCATGATGGCGCACGCCTTCGAGCGCTACTTCACGACGAGCGGCCTCTTCGGCACGCCGCAAAGCTGCCTCGCCATGGTCGACCGCCTGCGCGAGGCGGGCGTCGACGAGATCGCCTGCCTCATCGACTTCGGCGTGGCCGACGACGACGTCCTCGCGAGCCTCGTGCACCTCGACGATCTGCGCGCGCGGTGCAACAAGGAGAGCGCCGGGGCGATCGACGCGCCGGCCCCCGAGCACGGCATCGCCGCCGAGCTGCGCCGGCATCGGGTCACGCACCTGCAGTGCACGCCCTCGATGGCGCGCATGCTGCTGAGCGAGCCCGAGACGCGCGCCGCCCTGCCCTCGCTGCGCAAGGTCCTGCTGGGCGGCGAGGCCTTGCCGGAGGCGCTCGCGGCCGAGCTCCTGACCGTGCTCGCGCCCGACGCCGAGCTGCACAACATGTACGGCCCGACGGAGACGACGGTTTGGTCGACGACGGCGCGCGTGCGCGCGGGCGCGCCGCTCACGATCGGCCGCCCCATCGCCAACACGCGCGTCCTCATCCTCGATCGTGACGGCCGGCCCGCGCCCATCGGCGTCGCGGGCGAGCTCCACATCGGCGGCGCGGGCGTCGTGCGCGGCTACCTCGGCCGTGAGGACCTGACGCGCGAGCGCTTCGTCCCCGACGCGTACGCGCGTGACGCGGACGCGCGCCTCTACAAAACCGGGGATCTCGCGCGCTGGCGCGCCGACGGGGAGATCGAGTTCCTGGGCCGGCTAGACCACCAGGTGAAGCTCAGCGGGTACCGCATCGAGCTCGGCGAGATCGAGGCGGCGCTCGGGCGCCATCCGGCGGTCAAGAACAGCGTCGTCGTCGCGCGCGAGGACACGCCAGGCGACAAGCGCCTCGTCGCCTACGTCGTCCCGCGCGACACCGCGAGCTCGCCCGAGGCCGCAGGCGGGAACGACGCCGTCACGGGCTGGCAAGCCATTTGGAACGAGACCTACGCCGGCGGCGGCGCGCAAGCGCTCACGGCCGACGGAGACGGCCGGGCCGACCTCGAAGCCAAGCTCGAAGACGACATCGTCGGCTGGCGCAGCAGCTACACGGGCGAGCTCATCCCGGTCGCCGAGATGCGGGAGTGGCTCGAGCACACGGTGGCGCGCATCATGGCGCTGTCGCCGCGGCACGTGCTCGAGATCGGGTGCGGCACGGGCATGATCTTGTCGCGCGTCGCGCCCTCGTGCGCGCGCTACGTGGGGCTCGACTTCTCGCCCGCCGTGCTGACGCGCCTGCGCGCGCGCTTGGAGCGGCGCCCCCTGCCCCAGGTCGAGCTGCGCCAGGCGGCGGCACACGAGCTCGCCGCCATCCAGCCGGCGGGCTTCGACGTCGTCGTGCTGAACTCCGTCGCGCAGTACTTCCCCGACGTTCGCTACCTCATGAACGTGCTGCGGCTGGCGCTGGACGCACTCGCCCCGGGAGGCGCCGTGTTCGTGGGCGACGTGCGCAGCCTGCCGCTCTTCGAGGCGTTCGCGACGTCCGTCGAGCTCGCGCAGGCGCCCGACGCGCTCGACGTGGGCGAGCTCGCGACGCGCATCGAACGGCGGCGCCGCCACGACGGCGAGCTCGTGATCGATCCGGAGCTCTTCCACGCGCTCCGCTCCGAGCTACCCGACCTCGCCGCCGTCGACGTCCAGCTCAAGCGCGGGCTCCACGCCAACGAGATGAGCCGCTTCCGCTACGACGTCGTGCTGCGCAAGCGCGGCGCCGTCGCCGTGCGCGACGAGGCCGCGGCGGCGGCCGCCTCTCGCGCCTCCGACGTCGCGGCGCCCGTGTCCGCGCAGACCTTCGCCGAGCTCGAGCGGCTCCTGGCCCAGGCCCCGGCCAACCTCGAGGTGCGCGACGTGCCGAACGCGCGCGTCGCGCGCGAGCTCGACGCGCTGGCGCGGCTCGCGCAGAAGCCCCGTCCCGCCACCGTCGCCGACCTGCGCGCGCGCCTCGACGGGGGCGGAGCCGCCGGCGTAGAGCCCGAGGCGCTGTGGACGCTGGCGCCGGACTACGACGTCGCCATCACCTGGTCGGCCAGCGGACCGCGGGCCTTCGACGCGCGCTTCCGGCGGCGCGACGCCGGCCCGCTGGCTCCGGTGGCGCCCGCCGACGGCGCGCCCCGCGCCCTGGCCAGGCCCTGGGAGAGCTACGCGCGCGGCCCCGAGCGGCGCGCGAGCGGCGGCGGCGAGCTCGTGTCGGACCTGCGCGCGCGGCTCAAGCAGACCTTGCCCCCCTACATGATTCCGAGCGCGTTCGTCGTACTCGACGCGCTGCCGCTCACGGCCAATGGGAAGGTCAACCGCAAGGCGCTCCCCGCGCCCGATCGCGATCGTCACGAGGCTGCCGCCGCCTACGTCGCGCCCGCGAGCGAGCTCGAGCGCATCATCACGGAGGTCTGGCAGGCGCTGCTCGGGCTCGGCCAGGTGAGCACGCAGGACAATCTTTTCGATCTGGGCGCGAACTCGCTCCTCATGGTGCAGGCCAACGGCCGCCTCAAGACGGCGCTCGGGCGCGATCTCTCGCTCGTCGAGATGTTCCGCTTCCCCAGCATCGCCACGCTCGCGGCCCACCTGGCCGCCGCGGGGACGGGCGACGGCGCCAAGGCCGACGGGCGCTCGGAGGCGGCCGATCGCGGGCAAGACCGCGGCCAGCAGCGCCGCGATGCCTTGTTGCGCCGTCGCCCGCCGCGCGAGCGCTCCTGATGCCCGCCGCGCGAGCGCCGCGGGGATGCCGTCAGGGCGCGCCTGGCCCGAGGCCCGTCAGCTTCTCGCTGACATCCCACAGCCGCGCCGCGACAGCGGCGTCGAGCGAGCGCGGCGACGAGCGCGCCTCGGCTGAATCGCGGAAGTAGCGGCCGCTCACGCCCTCGAGCGTCGGCGAGGCCGCGACGAACAGGCTCGTCGCGGCGCCCTCCTTCGGCCCGGGCCTCCCCCGGCGCGTCAGGAAGCGCAGCGGGGCGGGCCGGCCCTCGAAGGCCACGAGCAGGTTCGTGCCGATGACGCCCGGGTGCAGGCAGTTCGCCGTCACGCCAGTGCCCGCGAGACGCCGCGCGAGCTCGAACGTGAACAGCATGTTGGCGTGCTTCGATTGATAGTAGGCGTCGAGGCGCTCGTAGGGCCTTTTCTCCCTCCCGAGATCGTCGAAGTCGAGGACGGCCATGCCCTCGACCTGCGAGGCGACGTTGACGATCCGCGCAGGCGCGCTCGCCTTCAAGGCGTCGAGCAAGAGGTTCGTCAGCAAGAACGGGGCGAGGTGATTGACGGCGAGCTGAGTCTCGAGTCCGTCGACGGTCGTCGAGCGCTTCGGCGTGATCACGGCCGCGTTGTTGACGAGCACGTGCAGGTGGTCGTGGCGGGCGCGGACCTCGGCGGCGAGCCGGCGCACCTCCGCCTGCGACGACAGGTCGGCCACGAGGAGCTCGACGTCGCGGCGCCCCGTGCGCCGCCCGATCTCCGAGACGGCGTCGCGGCCGCGCGCCGCATCGCGCCCGGCCACGATCACCGTGGCGCCACGCTCGGCGAGGCCGAGCGCCGTCTCGCGCCCGATGCCGCTCGTGGCGCCCGTGACGAGGCAGATCCGTCCCGCCATCGAGGGCGCGGAAGCCGGGGCGCCCCCGGGAGAAGCGCCGCTCATGGCGCCGCCCGCGCGACGCGCGCCCCGCCAGCGACCAGCGTCGCGCGCGCCCAGGCGTCGATGGACGCGAAAAGCGCGTCTTGCTGGCTCCGCAGCGTGAGGGTGTGATCCGCGATGTTCATGAACTCGACTCGAACGCGCGGATGACCGCGCAGCGCCGGGAAGGTGTCGCCGAACTGTCCCGCGTAATTGTAGAACTCCGTCATACCGCCTCCCGTGAACACGAAGAAGAGCTCGGCGTCGCGCGCCAAGATTGCTTTCAGCTCCGCGAGGCAGATTTCCCGCGGCGGGAACTCGCGCACGAAGCCCACGCCTCCGGGGTTGTCGCCCGCAGGCGCCCCGCCAGCCTGCGCGCCGGCACGGGCCTTCCACCAGGAGAGCGGGCTCGCGGCGACGCGGCGCCAGCTGCGCGCGCTCAGCAGGTGGCGTCCGTACTGGCGGACGTAGTAGCCGTTCGTGCGATAGGCGGCGCCGTCGATGAGCACGGCGCCCACGACGCGCGCGTCCTCGTGCGCGAGACGCTGCGCGTTCTCCGCGCCCGCGCACAGGCCCATGGGAACGAACCGGTCGGCGATCCCAGACGCCGCGAGAAAGTCCATGGCCTCGATCCCCTCGGCGAGCATGCTCTGCTCGAGGCTCAGCTCGTCGCGGCGCGGCTCGCTCTCGCCAAGCCCCGAGTAATCGAAGCGCAACACGGGCAGGCCGGCCGCCGCCAGCTGGCGCGCGAGCGTCACGTAGAAACGGTTGGGACCGACGCGGTGAAGCAGCCCCGCGTTGAGCAGAAGGACGGCGGGCCGCCCCGCGGCGCCGCCCGCTGGCTCGGTGAGAATGCCCGACAGCGACTTGGCGGCGCCGAAGGTGACGGGACGCTCCTTCACGACTCGCTCCTCGACAGCCACGCGGCGATGAGGTCCTGCGTCTGGCGCGCGCCCGCCGTGCCCTCGACGCGGTGTTGCTTCCACACCTCGGCCTCGGCGAGCACCTCGTGATCGACGCGCGCGCCCCGCGCCGCGAGCCTGGCGTCCAGGCGGTCCGCTCCTTCGAGCGCGGCGCGCTCGATGATGAGGGCCCGCGGCGCCGTGCGCGGCAGGTGGGCGAGGTCGACGGCGGCGATCGAGCGCCGCATCGCCTCGGTCACGCGGAACCCCAGGATCTCGTCGCCGCCGTCGGAGACCTGCGCGGGCGGAAGGCGGCGCCAGGTGGCGTAGGAGTCCCGCCAGGCGCGTTGAGCCGCGAAGCCCGCCTCGAGGTACTTCGCCCCCTCTGCGACCGGTTCCCAGAGCACGAGGCGGCCGACGTCCTCGCGCCGCGCGGCCGCGAGCGCGGCGAGCGTCGCGCCGAAACGAAGCCCGAGCAGCGTGACGTGCGCGACGCCCTTGCCGCGCTTGGCCTCCTCGACGGCCGCGGCGACGTCACCGAGCCACACGTCGACGTCGCCGTGCTCGGTGGCGCCGGCCGAGTCGCCCGCCCCCGAGTAGTCGAACCTCAGCACGGAGAAGCCGTCCTTGGCGAGACGCACGGCCAGCTGGCGCAACACCCGGTGCGCGCGGATGGCCTCTTGCCACAGCGGCGCGCACACGACGAGCGCGCGCGACGTGGCCGCGGCCCGCGGCGGCTCGTGCCAGACCCCGAACAGCGAGCGCGCTGGTTCGCCGAAGTAGAAAGCCGGCACGACCTCACTCCTTCGAGATCATGCGCTTGAGCGCTCCGAAGACCCCGCGCGCCTTGGGCGCATCGAGGCCGCGCGCCTGATCGCACTTGGCGGCGACCTGGGCGAGGTTCTGGAGAATGAGCTCGGCGACGCTGAGGCGCTTTTTCAACCGCTGCTCGATGTGGTGCACGACCTGCGTCGACAGCAGCGAGTGCCCGCCCAAATCGAAGAAGTTGTCGTAGATCGACACGCGCGGCACCCCCAGCACCTGCTGCCAGATCTCGGCGATGGCCTGCTCGGTCGGCGTGCGCGGGGCCACGAAGCTGTCGACGACGCCGTCGACCGCGCCGGCTCCGGCGCCGCCTTGGACGGCGGCGGCCTGCGGCGCCGGCAGCGCCTTGCGATCGACCTTGCCGTTCGGCGTCAGCGGCAGCCGCTCGAGCGTGACGAAGGCGCTCGGGACCATCGGCTCCGGGAGCCGCTCGCGCAACATCCGGCGCAGGTCGGCGGCCGCGGGCACGGCGCCCGCGAGGTACGCGACGAGGCGCTGGTCGCCCGCCTGGCCTGATTCACCGGGCCGCGCGACGACGACCGCCTCCCGAGCGCCCGACACCTCGCGCAAGACGAGCTCGACCTCGCCGAGCTCGACGCGGTGGCCGCGGATCTTGACCTGGTGATCGAGGCGCCCGAGGAACTCGACGCGGCCGTCGCCGAGATAGCGGCAGAGATCGCCCGTGCGGTAGAGCCGGCCCGCTCCGAACGGGTTCTCCACGAACCGCTCGGCCGTGAGCTCCGGACGCCCCAGGTATCCGCGCGCGACGCCCGCGCCCCCGATGTACAGCTCCCCCGGGACCCCGATGGGCACCGGCTCGCGGTGGGCGTCGAGAATGTAGAGCGACGTGTTGGCGAGGGGCCGGCCGATCGGGATGGGTTGCGAGACGCCGCGCGACAGCGCGTCTCGATCGACCCGGAACGTCGTCGAATAGATCGTCGTCTCCGTCGGGCCGTACCCGTTGAAGAGGTCGCCCCCGAACGCTGCCAGCAGGTCGCGCGCGAGCGCGGGCGGCAGCGCCTCGCCGCCCAGAATCATGACCTCGAGCCCGCCGAGCGCCGCGCGGGCGGTGGCGTCGGCGACGAGCAGGCCCGCCATCGACGGCGTGCACTGAAAATGCGTCACGCCGTGGGCCGACACGGCGGCCGCGAAGGCGCGGGCCTTGTCGTCCTCCTCCGCCTGCACGATCACGGTGAAGCCGCGCGTGACCGTCCACAAGAGCTCGAGCACCGAGATGTCGAACGAGAGGCTCGTCACAGCGAGCCAGACGCCGGGCTTCTTGTGATCTGGCTTCGCGTGATCTGGCTTCGCGTGATCTGGCTTCGCGCCGAGCGCGGCGTCCATGCCGGCGAACAGGTTCGAGGCCTGGCGGTGCTCGAGCATCACGCCCTTGGGAGTGCCCGTCGAGCCGGACGTGTAGATGACGTAGGCGAGATTGTCGGGCCGCGCGCTCGCCTTCGCGTCGCCGTCGTCGTCCAACCGGCCATCGTCGCGGTGGCGCGCGATGGCGCTCGCCTCGGCGTCGAGGCAGAGGGCGCGCGCCGCGCCGAGCGGCAGCTCGGCCCCGATCGAGGAGACCGTCACGACGACGCCGACGCGCGAGTCGCCGATCATCTGCGCGAGCCGCGCCTTGGGGTAGGCGGGATCGAGCGGGAGGTACGCGCCGCCCGCCTTGAGGACCGCGAGGACGGCGACGACGATGTCCGGGCCGCGCGGCAGGCACACCCCGACGAGCCCGTCCGGCCCGACGCCGAGCTCGCGCAAGTGCCGCGCGAGGCGATTGGCGCGACGCTCGAGCTCGTCGTAGGTCAGCGCGTCTTCTCCCGTGCGCACGGCGACTTGCCCCGGCGTGCGCGCGGCCTGCCGCTCGAATTCGGCGTGAATGCAGCTCGGCGTCGTGGCCGTCGCCGTCTCGTTCCACTCCGTGAGCACCCGCCGGCGCTCCGCGTCCGTGATCACGGGGAGCCGCGAGAGCCGCTCGTCGGGATGCGCGACCCCGGCCGCGATGACGTGGGCGAAGTTGGCGATGAAGCGCGAGATCGTCTCCCCGTCGTAGAGGTCGGAGCTGTACGTGAAGTAGCCCACGAGACCGTCGCGGGCCTCCTCGAGCTGCGCGAGGAGGTCGAACATCGAGTCGCCGTGGGGCGCGTCGACGGACGTCACCGTCACGCCAGGCAGCGTGAGCGCCGTGTCCGGCGCCACGAGGTAGCCGATCATGATCTGGAAGAACGGGTTGTGGCTGGCGTCGCGCGCGGGGCGCAGCACCTCGACGATCTTCTCGAACGGCACGTCTTCGTGGGCCGCCGCGCCCGCGATGACCTCGCGCGCGCGCCCGAGCAGCTCGCGAAACGTGGGATCGCCCGCCAGGCTCACGCGCAGCACGACCGTCGCGGCGTAAAAACCGACCGACTCCTCGATCTCGGTGCGTCCGCGGTTGCCGAAGGGCGACCCGACGAGAACGTCGTCCTGTCCGGTGTAGCGCTGGAGGAGCAGCGCGAACGCCGCGAGCAACCCGGAGAACGAGGTGGTCTTCTCCTGGCGGCACAGCGCCGCGAGCGCCGCGGCGCCCTCGCGCGTCGCGAGGTGCGCGCGCAGCCGGTGGCCGCGTCCGCTCGGCGTCGCCGGCCGCGGCCGATCGGACGGCAGCTCGGCCGATGGCAGCTCGCCGCTCAGCCGCTCGCGCCAATAGCTCACGAGGCGCTCGAGCTCCGGGCCCTGCAGCAATTCCTTTTGCCACAGCGCATAGTCGGCGTACTGGATCGCGACATTGGGCAGCGGCGAAGGCCGGCCGGCCGCGAAGGCCGCGTAGAGAGCCGACAGCTCGTTGAAGATGATCGAGATCGCGATGCCGTCGACGACGATGTGGCTCGCGTTGACGAGGAACACGTGGTCGTCCGCGCCGAGGCGCACGAGCCGGGCCCGCACGAGCGGACCCACCTTGAGATCGAACGGCGCCGACGCCGCCTCGGCGAGGATGCGCCCGAGCTCCGCCTGGCGCGCCGGGGCCGACAGCGGCGACAGATCCTCGACGGGCAGCGGGATCGAGAGCGCGGGCGCGACGACCTGGACGGGCACGCCGGCCTCGGAGGCGAAGGTCGTGCGCAGCGACTCGTGGCGCGCGACGACCTCATTGAGGGCGCGCTCGAGCACGGCCGCGTCGATCGGACCTTTCAGGCGCGCCGCCGTGGGAACGTTGTACGCGCCGCTCCCCGGCTGGAGTTGGTCCAAGAACCAGAGCCTCTGCTGCGAATACGACGTCGGGAAGACGAAGACCTCGTCGTCACCACCGCTGGGAGCATCCGCGTTCATGGGCGCCCTAGTTTACTTCGTTCGCTCGCCCCGTCGAACTGCCTTCATCTATCCCCTATCGCCCACCTCGAGCTCCGCGACCACCGGGTAATGGGTCGAGACGTGCACCTCGAGGCGAGAGAACGACAGGAAGCGGAAATGCCCGTCGGCGAACACCCGATCGAGGCGCAGCCAGGTCACCTTCTTGCGCGCGGGGAAGGTGTAGCCGAAGCCGCTCCCAACCTCGGCGAAGCCGTCCTGGTAGGCGCCGAGGTAGCGCCCGAGCTCCCAGCTCGACGAAGGCAGGTTGGTGTCGCCCGCGATGAGGACCGGGTAAGTCGAGGCAGCCGCGTGCTCGGCGACAGCGCTCACCTGGAGCTTACGTAAGGTGGCGTTGCGTTCGAGCTTGTGGAAGGCCTCGTGGTTGACGAAGAACCTTCCGCTCGCGAGCTCGTGAAGCAGGCCGCCGGCAATCAGTCGATCGAAGGCGCCGTGGGGCGAGACCGGGTGGATGTTGTAGAGATCGAGGGGCCCGCCCGGCGCGGCGATGCGATAACGAACGAAGTTCGGGTCGTGCTTCTCGCCGGCGTGCGGGAGCCACGGCGGCGCGTAGACGTCGGTGATGGCGTACTTGCTCGCGACGATGAACTGACCGTCGCGCCGGACGGTGTAGCCGGGCAGGGCCTCGGCGAGCGGTCGCACCTCCTCGCTGCGCGCCTCCTGCATACAGACGACGTCGGGATCGACCGAGCGGATCGCCGCCACGAGCTCGGGGGCGCTCGACGAGCCGAGATCGATGTTGCAGCTCATGACGCGCAGGTGGACCGAGCCGGGCTTGGGCGCGCGCGGGCCCGACACCTTCAACCCCATGAGGGGGAAGAGCAGCAGGAGCAACGCCGCCGCCTGGGTGAGCAGCCAGCGACGCGGCCGCACCAAGGTCAAAGCCAGCGTGAGGAATGGCAGCGGCAGGCCGAAGCCGGCGCGCGGCAGATAGAGCGTCACCGCCGTCAACCACCAGCGGTCGCCGATGCCGCGCAGGGCGAGCGCGACGAGCAGGAGCGTCACCGGATAGGCGACGGCGAGCGCGAGGACGGCGAGACGCAGCCGCGTCCACACGGTTCGGCGCGCGCTCGGACGCCCTTCGACGGAATCAGCCACGGGTGCGTGGCGAAACGATGGGTGAGAGGCCGGCGGGCGTCAAGAGCGTCGT
Source organism: Polyangia bacterium (assembly GCA_036494575.1). Classification (GTDB taxonomy): domain Bacteria; phylum Myxococcota_A; class Polyangia; order Fen-1088; family Fen-1088; genus DASZFV01. The sequence goes on from DASXOE010000020.1 coordinate 67,364, forward strand.
CGGCGGGCGCGCCCCGCGAGAGCGGCCGCGAGCACCACGAGCGCGACGGGGACGCCCACGAGATACCGCCGGCGGCGAAGGCGCGCGGGCCCGCGGACGGGGTTGTCCGCCGTGCGCGAGCCCGCCGGTCGCGCGCTTGCGAGCGCGGGTCTTGGCGCGACGCCCTCCAAGATGAGCCCCGCGAGCGCGCGGCGCGCCTCGTAGAACCGCGCTCCGCGCTCGCTCCAGACCGGCGGCGACCCTGGGGCCGCCTCGGCGAGGACGCGCGGGAGCAACGCCCGCGCCACGGCGTCCGCCTCCGCGGCATGCGCGCCACGCGCGAGCTGCAAATAGCCCGCGTCCTCGATGCCCCGGCGCAGGTTCTTGAGGCGAATCGACGGCAGTACGCCCACGATCCCCGTCGAGTGCTCCCCGAAGAGATCGACCTGCCGCCCCGGGTAGAGCAGCACGCCGTCGCCCACGAGGGCGTCGCCGTCGCGGTTGTGGTAGGTCTCGGCCGTGACGAACGGATCGAACGGTCCGTGCCCGCCGCGGTTGCCGTCGTACCAGGCCGTCGTCTGCCACAGGAACCAGCGCGTCACGCCCGCCATGTCCGCGATCCACCCCCAGGTCCGCAGGGACACGGCCTCGGTGTCCGTCATCATCACGCCCGTCGACGGACGGAAGCCGTTGTAGATCCACGTCTCCTTGCCGGCGGCCCGCGCGGCGGCGGCGCGCGCCGGGTCATAGGCGTCGGCCCCCACGATGGGCACGTCGACGGGCTGCCCGACGGGATCCTCGTTGCACGTCCAGGCCACGCGCACGCGGCGCGCGTTCGCGTCGCGCGCGCCCGCGATTGCCGCGCGCCAGGCGGCGCCGAGCGGCGAGCGGCAGTTTTCGTCCTCCGCGTAGAGCACGACGTCGGCCTTCTCGAAGAGGCCGTGCGCCGCGAGCTCGTCGGCGATCTCGTCGACGGTCGCGCGCGCCGCGGGCGTCGGCGCCCCGAGGGAGCCGTACATTCCGATGACGACGATGCCGTCGCCCAGGCCCTCGGCTGGACCCACGTAGCCCGCGGCCGGCGTATAGAGCGAGCCGTCGAGGGCCGGCAGGTGGGCGCGCACGTCGGCCGCCGACGCGACGGCGTGCAGCGCCGCGAGGCGGTGCCTGTGGAGCAGCGTCCACAGCTGGCGCTCGGCTGCGTCGCCGTCGCCCACGCGGCGCTCGAGATCGCCGCGCCAGTAGTAGAGCATCGTCGCCACGGGGCGTGCCGGCAACGTCGCGGGCCGCACCTCGAGCTCGAGCGGCAGCGTGGCCAGGACGCGAGCGCCGGCGCGCGTGACGACGGACCCTCGATAGAGGCCCGGGGCCTGGTCGGGCGGCACCGTCAGGTCGATCCAGACGAGCCCGTTTTCGCGGGGGGCGACCCGCATCGGCCAGGGCGACCAGGGCGGCGCGCGTTCGACGGGAATGAGCGCGTCTGGCACGAGGCCTGTGAAGCGCCCGTGCGCGGGCCCCGAGCCCGACGCCCAGGCGAGCGTGTGATCGGTGCCGCGCCACGAGGAGGGGCGCTCGATCTCGAAGAAGTGCTCGACGAAGCGCTCCGCGACGATGCTCGCGCCGCGCGGGCCCGAGAGCGGACCGAGCTCGACGGTGACGCCCTCGATAGGCGCCTCGTCCGCACCGACGACGACCTGGAAGGAAACCACCTCGTCTCGCAAACCGAACAGCCGGATGGGCTGGCCCGGTCGCCACACGGGGTTGTCGGTCCCCGCGGCGAAAGGCAACCCGACGGCCGTGCGCCCAATCCGCTCGCCGTCGTCGATGGCCCATACGGTCACGGCGCGCGCCGGCGCCGTGGTGCCGAGCGTGATCGCCGCGATGACGCCGGCCCTGAAGGTCACTGCCACACCATAGCAAGGCTTGACCGGCCGAGACTCGCGGGGCGCCGGGCCCTTTACGAGCTCGGGTGCGGCAGGATACGATACCCGCATGCTCGAGGCGTCGACCCTTGTCCG